>NZ_JBKESZ010000007.1:0-115165 GCF_056355775.1 Bifidobacterium sp. LH_743
TGACGGACACCCGCACGGACGCGCTCCTGCCGCCCGCCGAGGCGGTGACCGTGGCGGTGCCGGCCTTCCGGCCCGCGGTCACCACGCCCGTGCCCATCACGTTCGCGACCGAGCTGTCCGAGCTCGTCCACGTGACCTTCTTGTCGGTCGCGTTCTCCGGCAGGACCGTCGCGGTCAATTGCGCGGACGCGCCGGCCTTCAGGGAGAGCTTGCCGTCCTTCACGCCGCCGCCCGAGATGGACACGGACGTGACCGGGACCGTGACGCTGCACTCGAGCGCGGCCAAAGCGGCACTGGAGCCGTCCCATTTGACGATGCCGCCGTTGTAGTCCAGGCCCGGCTGGCGGGATCCCGGATACTGCTGGCTGCCGCCGTCGGTGAAGATCACCTTCGCGTCCTTGGCGAGGCTGTCCGGAACAACGTACTTGTAGCCGGTTTGGTCGCAGTTGTCCGCCTTGGACATCTCCACGCCCGGCCACTTGGCGTTGCTCGCCGCGGTGGCGCCATCGCCGGTGTACACGTACGCGTACATCTTGCTCCAGCCGGCAGGCTTGGTGGCGTAGATCGTGTTCTTTGCCACCGGAGGCTGCGGCCTGACACCAGTCAGCGTCAGCGTCACGGTGGCGCTCTTGCCGCCGGCCTTGGCCGTGATCTTCACGGTTCCGGCCTTGAGGCCGGTCACCTTGCCGGTGGAATCCACAGTGGCGAGATTGGTGTCGGAAGAGCTCCAGCTCACGGAGGCGGAGCCGCCTGCCGGATCGGTGGTCACCGATGCCTTGAGCTGCAGGGTCTGCGTCGAGGACAGATCCATGGACGTGTCTCCGGAGATCGTCACCTTCGTCACCTTGGAGGTGCTGCAGGCAAGATCGCTCCACGTGCTGCTGGACGGCTGTGAAGTGTCTCCGTTCCAGATCTGCGTTCCGGTGGACTCCAGTCCGGCCGCATCGATGTCGGTGTCGGAATCGGCGGGATACTTCGTGGACGTGCCAGTCTTGCCGTCAGTGAAGATCACACGGTAGGTGGTATCTCCCCAATCCGGAAGCTCGTAACGATACGTGCCGGCGGTCTGCCCGCAGGAATCGCCATCAGAGATGGCGGTCATGGCCTCGCCGGGCCAAGCGGCGTTTTCAAGTTGCTCGTCGGCGGACGGGTCATCGCGGTACGCGTACACGTACAGATTCTGCCAATTGGCAGGTTTCTTCGCGTACACGACGCGTTGCTTGAACGCGACCTTCGTATACGTGGCTGTGTATTCCAGCGCCTTGCCGGATTTGGCACCGGTGCCGGTGACGGTCAGCGTCACGGAATCGCCCTCGTTCATGCCCTCGCCAATGGTGAGGCTGTCGCCGTCGACGAAGGAACCGTTCTTGCCGTTGCTCAGCTTATAGCTGAGGTTCTTGGCGTTGCGGGCGCTCAGCGTTACCTTCATGGTGTCGGAGGAGAAGCTCTTGCTGGCGGTGGCGGAGACGGATTCCTTCACACCCTTGGTGAAGTAGACGCTCACGGCGTTGCCCTTGGCGGTGCCGGATTCGATCTTGCCGTTCTTGACCACGATCTTGCCGCCGTTCACCTGATCGGTATACGTGCCGTCGTCAAGCTTGGTCGGGGTACCGGCCAGATCCTGGTCGCCGCCCATGTTGGCGATGCTCACGCCATCATCATCCGACTTCTTGTCGGTGGTGTAGCGCTCCACCATGAGGCAGGGGTTGTTGTTCTGGTTCGCACCGCAGTTGCGTAGATACTCGTCCTCGCCATCCATGGCGTTGCGGAATTGGTTGACCGCCACGACTTCCGGGTCCTTCCACTGGTTGTCACCCGTGTCGCCCAGCTTGCTGGTTTCGGCGAACTGCGGCTTGTCGCCGCCCGAATCTTGCGGACGGTTGAAGAACAGGGGAGCGCCGCCCTTGCGTGCGCCGACGATGGCCCAGCCGAAGCGGATCTGCTTGGACGACAGATATGTGGATTCCTTGTCTTCGTTGGCATAGTTGTCGTGCGATTCGACCCAGGTGACCAGATGGTCATCAGCAATGCCGGCGCCTTGCAGGCTGTTCAGGTTGCCTGCGTTGAGATTCTTGCTCCACAAGGCGGAACGAATCGCCTTGCCATAATCGGAAGCGGTGGCACCACCGCCGCCCTTGCCGTACTTGGCATACAGTGCTGCGTAAGCCTTGTAATCCAAGCCGGGATCGCCCTGCAGCACCTCGCCGTACTGGTACTGCGAGCCGTTCTGCAGAATAACGTCCCAATACGTGGAGTTGTCGAATTCGCCAGGAAGCTCGACGTGCTTGCCGGCATCGAAGCGGAATCCATCGACGCCGTCATCCACAGCGGTCTTTAGGAAGTCGTGCATGCGGCTTTCCACCGTCTTGTTGGCGGTGTTCAGATCCCACAGGCCCAGCAGCTGGCAATGGGTCACCTCCCAACGGTTGGAATAGTTGATGTTCCTGCCGTTGCAGGCGTTCTTGTCATGGAAATATTCGGGATTCTGCCAATCGGAGTCGATGGCGTTCCAGTCGGCGGTGAAATGGTTGGCCACCACATCCACGATGATACGAATGCCATGGGCGTGTGCGGATGCGGTCATCTTCTTCAGATCAGCTTCGGTGCCGACCACGAAATTGCCGATGGAGGTGTTGGCCGGCTGATACACGTAATACCAGTTCTCGGTGAACTTCCTGCCGTTGGAAGCGACTTCCTTGATCTTGCTCATCGGCTCGGTCTGGATGGAGGTGTAGCCGGCTTCGGCGATCTCATCCATATGCTCCGTGATGGTGTTGAACGACCACATCCACGCATGCAGGATGGCGCCGTTCTTCATGTTCTTGGTCAGGCCGTACTTCTCGCGGGCCGCCTCGAACGTCGGATTGCCGGTGGTGTCGGCATAGCTGTCACGGCCAGTGCTGGCCTGCGCAGCGGTGCTGGCGATCGCCAGTCCGCCGAGGGCGGTCGCTGCGGCTGTGACGCCGACGACCACCTTCTTGCTGATCTTCAGACCTAGCTTCTGCCAGGCTGGGGTTGGTTTCCGGTGCCTCATAGCTCCTTGTTCCTTACTCCATGGCTCCCCGTGAAGGGGTCCCATCTTCTTTGATAGCGTTTGCACTATTGCAAACGTATATTTTCCATTTTACATCTGCGATAAGGAACGAAATTGTGAAAAGTGGCGGAAAATCAATGAAAATTGTTGCTGAAAACTTGTTTCGTTTCATGAAAATGTTTGCATAAATGTGGAATCGCAAACACCCTATCGTAATACCTTCGTCGTCGTTTCCTTCATGCGAGACCCGGTTTTCCAAGTCTTGCGCTGGACGATGGGTCGTTCTGCAAAAAAGTTGCCGTTTGCGCAAATGGGAATAAGGGGTTGCCGGAGCGTGGGCATGATCGCATCGCGTCACGCTCTGCCAGAAAACCATGCCAAGTTTCTGACAATGTTGCTATCATGAGTCTGGTATGTGCCGACGATGATGATCATATGGCGTTGGCGGCGGAATGCGAAGTGTACTGGCCATGAAATGGGGAGAATATGGCAGTTGAGGATAATGGTTTTCCGAAAATGGAAGACGATCCGGTTGATTTGTTGCGCAACAATGCGTTCGATGACGATTGGAATATTCCTTCGCTGAGCTTCCCGAAGATAGACGAGGACGCTCTTGGCCTGTCCGGGGCCGTCGTACAGCCGCAGGACGATTCCGACACGGAGAAGACCACAGTCGTGCCGGCCGGATCGCTGACATTCGAAGGAGCGGCAGAGCCGTCGCGTTCCGCCATCGAGGACGGCGGCGAAATGGCCGATCTGGAAAAGATCGCCGAGGATGATCCCGAACACGATCCGCTGAAAACCGTTCCCGTGCCGCCGAAGAAGCCGTTGCCGATCAAAAAAATAGCGCTGGGCGTCATTATCGCGGTGGTGGTGATCGCGCTCGTCGTGGCAGGCGTGTTCGTCGTGCGCTCCAAGAACGAAGACAAGAGCCAGGGCAAGCGTGACGCGATCGCCATGTGCGAAAAGGCGCAGAGCAAATATACCAAGGCGAGCAAGGCCTTGGAGAGTGCGATGCAGAAGGCGTCCGGCCTGCAAAAGCTCACCAAAGACCAAGTCTCTGACGGAAATGCGCTGACGAAACTGAATAAGAGCGTGGAACAAGGTGAGCAGCTTGCCTCCAGCAACATCACCACCGAATGCTCCGCGTCGCTCGCCCAGACCGTGCTGGAATCCAGGGCGAGCAATATGGACAAGCACAGCGGCGATATGCAGAAGCGGGCCGATGCCGTCGCCTCGGCCGTGAAGACGGTCGAAACCAGCAAGAAGGCGCTGGAAACCAAGAACGCGCGCGGCGCATTGGATCAGGCCATCTCCACCGCCAGCACGTTGCTTGACAACTCCAACGGACAGGTCGCGGACGATGCTACGCGTGACGCGCTTTCCCAGGCGATTGATGCCGCGCAGAAGCTGATCGACGGCAAGAGCTCCGATGTCCAGGCTATGCAGAACGCGGTGAAGGCGATTTCCACGGCCACGGACGCGGTGAACGCCTCCATTCAGGCGGCCCAGGCGGCAGCGGCGCAGACGAATTCGCAGAGCGACTCGCAGAATGATTCGCAGAATGGTCAGTATTCGTACGGGTACCAGTATGGCAATGGCTGGGAGAATCACAATAACGCTGGTGGTACTGGAACTGGTGAACAAAAGAAGTCTGACGACACGTCTGAGCAGCCTTCTCCTGATAATGCAAATAAAGATACTAATGACAATCAAAACGCCTCTGGAACCCCGCAGACTCCTGCTGGCTCCATCAGCGGAACGGATTCCAATACCAAACCCCAAACTAATTAATCGCACAACGTTCGCCGATACGTCAGCGGATATTTAAGGGTGTGCCAATCGATTTATGTGAATCGTAAATCGTTGTCGCACCCTTTTAAATTGCGCTGCATGCCAATTATGTTGCGGTCGAAACGATAATTATTAAATTGAAATATGATGTACACTTATTTTCGGTAGTTGTTTTTCCGTAAGGAAGGTTTTATATGTCTATTCTGGACGGTTTCAAAGAAGTTGGCGAGAGTTCCGGCGGCAAATTGACCATGACGATCATGCTCGAATCCGTGCGTTTCTCCAAGAACGTCAGCTCAGTGCTGGGATTCCCGGAATACGTCAAGGTGCTGGTGAACTACGACGAGAAGAAATTCGCGATCCAGAAGTGCGATAAGAAGGACGAGTACGCGATTCGTTTCGCCACCAAACGGCCGGGAGAGGCGTCCGCGGTGACGCTGCGCAACATCGACCTGCTCGTCGCCACGCAGAAATTCTTCGAATTCCCCGAACTGGACGATCCCACGCGAATCGCGTTCTATGCGCTGGATGGCATCTACTATTCGGACGATCAGGCGATCGTGTTCGATGTGGAGACCGCCAAGAGTGGCACGGTCGGCAAGCGCGGGCCGAAGCCCGGATCGCACCAGAAGCACCCGCGTAAGCCTAAGGACGATGCCGAATCCGCCGAGGCCGCTAAAACCGCTGAAACTACTGAAGCCTGAGGATTCCATCCGAAGAACCATTCTACGAAAGGACGTCATCCGCAAATGCGGACGGCGTCCTTTCGTATTTGCGCGACGGACGTGACTTTTTGCGGTGATTTTTCAATCGGACGCATCCTCGCATATTTGCGCGTTCCTATGGTCTTTCTCTTTCCTATAGCCTCGTTTCCTGTGATTTCCTTTTTCGCGGTCTCTACGCGCGTCACACGTCCTGCCGCAGAATATTGCGTTGCCTTGCAATCGTCATCGAAAGCTGCAAAAGAAAATCCTTGAATTTGCCGCGATCGCGCAAGGTCTCGGCGTTGACGGAAAGTACCTGCCATCCGGCCGAAGCCAATGCCGTGCGTCGTGCCTCGTCGCTCTCCCAATTATTGGCATGGAATTTGCCGGAATATTCGATCGCTATTTTCAAATCCGGAATCGCGATATCAAGAAAAGCCGTCCTGCCGTCCGAAGTATTCAACGTAAGCCGATGATTGACCACGAACGGGCCATAGCCGGCGCGGTGCATGCGGAATCGCAGACGGGTCTCCATGCATGAATCGGTATTTTCGGCAAGTAGTTTCGCGGCTGACTCGCATTTCCGGCGATGCGGGAATGTGGAAGGAAGCTCGTCGAGCAGCGTGGTGAAATTTTCGGGGGAGACGTGCACATGATAATAATTGCGGCGCATCATCGCGTCGCCAAGCACCACCAGCTCCTCAAGTGTGAGGTACGCGGCCATCTGCGCCCATAGCAGGAGCGGATGCACCGTGAAAATATGCGGCTCCACGAAAACGGGAGCGTACTTGCTTTTCTCGAAGGAGGCGAACGGCGGTGTTTTGCGGACTCGCTTCGTGCGCTTTGTGCGTTGTGCGTGTTGCGTGATTTGTATGTCCTGTTCGTGCTGTTCGCTTTGCATGCTTTGTTTGTGTTGTTCGTATTGTTCGCGTTGTTCGTCCTGCGGTTTTGACTGTGTCCGTTTGGATTGGTCGGCGCGATCTACTGTGTGGTTGTTTTGCTGAACTGCTCTTTGACTTTGGTAAGTTATTTGGTCTGCCTGGACTGTCTGGTTTGTTTGATTTGGCTGAGCTGTCTGGTTTGTTTGATTTGACTGAGCTGTCTGGTTTGTTTGGCTTGGATGAGCTGCTTGGATTGGATGGTCTGCTTGGATTGTCTGATCTGCTTGAGCTGCTCGGTCTGCTCGGCTTGGATGAGCCGTTCGGTCTGGTTGGTTTGCCTGGCTTGGTTGAGCCGTCTGGCTTAGTTGAGTTGCCTGGTTCGCTTTGGCTGCTTGGGCTATCTGAGTTGTTTGGACTGTCGGCCCTGCTTGAGCTGCTTGGACTGCTTGGGCTGTCTGGTTTGCTTGGCCTACTTGGACTTCCTGGGCTATTTGGGCTGTCCGAGCTGCTTGGATTGTCTGATCTGCTTGAGCTGCTCGGTCTGATTGAACTGTCCGATTCAGTTGTTCAGGCGCCCGGTCCGGAGGAAGCGTCGCGGTGTATGCATGGAATTTCACGCCATCCAGCGAAGAGCGGAATCGTGCCTCTTCCACCACGATGTGCAGATAGTCGAGCAGCTTCACTTTGTCGTAAAGTGCGGGCATGTCGATCAGCAGCACTCTTATGGCGGAAGTGAGACCAAGTACCACGTCAGTGCGATATTTCTTGCGGATTGCCCGAGCACGTTGCAGCTCGGTGAACTGCGCTTCGAAAAGCGTGCGGGCCATGTCCTGAGGTGTTTGCGCGTACATGCCGGCAAATGTAGACGATGGCGGCCGGTTTGCGCCACCCGAATACGAAAATCTGTGGAAAAGTGGATAAATGACGTACCCAAATCCGTTATGTGGATAAGTGTGTGCGTGTCCCACGTGCATTGCGTGTGCGTGTGCCGTGTATTGCGTGTGCGTGTGCCGCGTTGTGCGTATGGGCGACTTCGTGTGTGCATCCTGTTGTATGTTGTGTTGTGCTGCGTATCTGTAGTCATCGCTTCTGTGCGGCTACTATCTACGTAGCTTTTCTGCAGACCTACCTGCAATCCTGTATTAGTTTTTCATGTTGATTTTCGTGCTGGTTTGCGGATTATTCATCGTCCGTGCGGATTTATCGGGTGCCATGCGGATTTCTTGAATGTTGTGCGGATTATTCCGACGATTGTGCGGATTCTTTAGCCGTAGTGCGGATTTACTATTGTCTCTGCGGATTACTTGGTGCCTTTGCGGATTATTCAATCCGCGTGCGGATTTTTTGATGTCCGTGCGGATGAAAATCGCATATTTTAATAATTGTGAAATTGAGAAACGTTGGAATTCCGGGCTTTTGCTTTTCGGTTTAATCGATTTGCGACTGAAACTGATGAAAATAATCCGCAAAAGTTGCCGATAATCCGCATGTGCGTCGATAAATCCGCAAAGGGCTTTCGAAAAACCGCAAACTTCCGTAATAATCCGCAAAGACTATTGAATATCCGCATGCGTGCTGAAAAATCCGCACGGCATTGCATAAATCCGCACGGGAAGAGTTTAATCCGCAAACGTAGGAAGGGAGAAGTGGAAAGTGAAGGAGTGGAGAGAGGAGAGACGGAACGCGGGGAGAGAAAAAGAGAAATAAGGGAGCAGGGGAGAACGGACAGGAAGAACGGACGGACAGGAAGAACGGACAGGAAAAACGGACAAGAAAAACGGACAAGAAAAACGGACAAGAAAAACGGACAAGAAAAACGGACAAGAAAAACGGACAAGAAAAACGGACAAGAAAAACGGGACAAAGAAAAAGCCTCGCGCGGGGCGAGGCTTTTGGGTGGGGCGTGGGCGATTGAGGGCCGCACGCTCAGTGAAGGTTTGGCAGCGTCAGTAGCATTTGTGTGCAAGCCAGTACGAATAGGCGCCTTGGATGGAGCCGTAGCGCTGGGCGCAGTAACCCCAGAACCACTTGAGCTGGGTCTGGTAGTTGGTGGCCCAATCGGCACCCGCGCTGACCATCTTCGATCCCGGAAGCGCCTGCGGCAGACCGTATGCGCCGGAGCTCGGATTGGTGGCCGACACGTTCCAGCCGGATTCGTGCGAGATGATGTACACGGTCGCGGTGAAGTCCTCTTCGGTGTAGCCGTTGGACAGCAGGTAATCGTGAGCCCACTGCTGCATCTCGCCGGCGGGGACGGTGGTGCCGATGGTCGCGGCGGCTGTGGACGGCGTGGTGGAACCGGTGCCCACGAGAATCACCTTGTCGGTCGGGGCTTTCTTCACGAACGAGCTGATCATATTGGAGGAAACGACCGTGCTGCCAGACTTGGTGACGAGATTCGTGGTCTCCATCACGCCTTCTTGGCCTTCGGTCTCGACCTTCTCCTGACCCTTCGGCAGGGAGGAGGTTTCCTTCTTCACCGTGTTGAACGGAATCGCAGTGTCCGTCACGGCGACGGACGCGCCCGCACGATTGATGGTGATGACGGTCTTCTCATTGACTTTCGTAGTCAGAGCCGGCGAGACGGTGTCTTCCGGATCCAAAGTGATGTCACCGGCATCCAGCACGGACTTCACATCGGTGAAATCGGTGCCGGGGACCACGCGGGTCTTGCCGTTGATTTTCACCGTGACATACGAGGTGTTGCCCTTCAGCGCCTCACGCGCGTTGCCGCGGGAAGCCTCGTTGGCATCGGAAACGGAATACGCGGAAACCGATTGGGGCTTCTCCTTACTCGCATCCGCTGTGGCGTACAGGTTATGGGACACGAAGCCACCGGTGGCCAACAGCCCTACTGCCGCGACCGTTGCGGCAATCTTCACCAGCTGGGACTTGCTCGGCAGAGACAAAGTGGCCGGTTGGGCATGTCTTTTATGGTTAGCCATTCTGCTCCTACATCGCTTACAATTCCTCGGCGGATTCAAGCGCTTCTCGAACGCGTGCGCGCGGCCGCATGGGCTCCGCCGGAAAACGCGCAACTACATACAGTCTAGCGCACTCCGAGGAATTCGATCGCTGGGCGACGAAAACGTTGTCATTCCGCGGAAACACCGGAGGGGGTATCGGAGCCGTTGTCCGAAGCGCTCATGTCGAGCGCCTTGGCCTGCTCGATAAGGGAGTCCAGATCGGAGGCGCGCAACGCGCCAGCCTGCTGGAACACAATCTGCTGGTTCTTGACGACCATCAGCGTCGGCACCGCCTGCACCTTGGCTGCGGAGGCCAGATCGGGATTCTGATCGATGTCCACCTTGGCGAAGTAGACGTCCGGATGCTCCTCACTCGCCTTCTCGAACGTCGGGCCGAACGCGCGGCACGGACCGCACCAAGTCGCCCAGAAATCGACGAACACCAGATCGTTCGATTCGACGACCTGGTTGAAATCCTTCGAAGTGACTGCATGCGTTGCCATATCCGTTCCTGCTTTCTGACGTTTCCTTCGACGTCCCGACGTTCTTTTCAACGTTCCGACATCTCGACGTGTTTCGATTTTCCGTTTTTTATCGACGCCGCATATGCCGGCATATCCGATATGCCCGGCCGGCTCGTGACCGGAATCCCCGCCCGCGAAAAGTATATAGCCGCGCGCTGCGCCGACGCAATGCCATATTCGATTGCGCTACCGGAGGAATCGAAATCGAGTGAAATTCACATACCGTGCGCGATAATGGAACCATGCCAGTGATGAATGATGAAGTGCCCGACGAGGGCGATTTCGACGCCAACCGCCATCGCGGGGAATTCGACGACATAACACCGGAGGATTTCATCCGCGGAATGGGCAATCCTCCGGGATGGCTCTCATCCGACGAAATCAGACGCATGCGCCGCGAAATGCCGATTCCATACGTCGTGGTGGTACCGGTGCGCACCGACGACCTCGGCAGGGTGGCACAAGTCGGCTCGCTGCTGCGCGTCAGCGACGACGGTGGCATCGAACGCACGCTGATCGCCGGCCGCGTGCTGTACCACGAATCGCTGCGTGAAGCGGTGGCACGCAATGTGGCGAAGGACCTGGGAGACATCGCCCTGCCGCAACTGCCGGTCAGCCTGCAGCCGTTCACCGTAGCCGAATTCTATCCGACGCCCGGCCTGTCCGATTACTACGATCCGCGACAGCACGCGATCGCGCTGTGCTACGTGGTACCGATCGCCGGCGATTGCAAGCCACAGGACGAGACGCTCGACGTGGAATGGGTCGATCCAGACAGCGACATGCTTGACACGTTCGTAGGACAGATGAGCAACGGCTACGGCACGATCGTGCGCCAAGCGCTCGCCTGGACGGGCAAGTGACAGGGAAGCAAAGCCGGAAAGCGGGAACGCGCAGAGCGATTAGGCTGAGCGGAACGAACAGGACACGCAAAGAGAAATACGGAGAAGGAGAGCGGAACGCATGGCGATTGAACTGAAGAACAATGTGTATTGCGATGGCGAAGGCACGCCGGTCGTGCTGGTGCACGGCTTCCCGGTCGACCACCGCATGTGGGACAAGTGCGCCGAGGAATTGCGGAAGGTCGCCGCAAAACAAGGCGTGAAACAATTCGCGATATGGGCTCCCGACATGCCCGGAGCGGGCGAAGGGCCGATTCCGTCGGACAAGGACAGCGGCGGCAAGGCTTCGGACGGCGCGTTCCCGTACGGACTTGACCGCATGGCGGACGCATACGTGGACCTCCTGCATAAGGCCGGCTACGACAAGGCAATCTGGGTGGGCCTGTCGATGGGCGGCTATCTGATCCTCGACATCCAGCGGCTGCATCCGGAAGCGGTGGCCGCGCTCGCCTTGTGCGACACGAAGGGTGACGCGGATTCCGCGCAGATGCGTGTGAAGCGCGTTGCCATCGCCGAGGAATGCGAGACGACCGGCACGCATGAGCCGGTGATGGGATTCGCAGTGCCGTCGGACGCCGATTCCACGGTGAAGCGGTCGGAAGCGTACTGCAGGCAGTTCGAGACGTGGATCAACGAGCAGCCGGCGGCGGGCATCGCATGGCGCGAGCGCATGGCGGCGGGACGGCCCGACCTCAACGACGTGCTGCCGGAAATCGAAGTGCCGGCCGCCGTGATCTGCGGCGACAAGGATCCGTCCAGCCCGCCGGCCGTGATGAAGCCGGTCGCCGACGCGATGGCGAAGGCCGACGTGTCGATAACGGTGATCGACGATTGCGGCCATTTCAGCGCGTACGAGCACCCCGGCCAAGTGGCCGCGGCGTTGCTGGAACTGGTGAAACGGGTCGGCTGACGTCGGATATTCCTCGCCGGATATACCTCTATATACAAACCACAGTGAAATTCATCGTAACGAAAGAAGCAAATCGACCATGAGCATGTTCTCACCATTGGCGTTGACGCAGGCGCTGCCGTTCCTGCCGCTCGCCCAAGGCGACATCGATTACGAAGTGGCGCGACGCGGCGAACCCGACCTGTTCGTCAAGGTGCTGGCGGAACCGGCCACGAAAGTCATCCTCGTCAAGGACGGCAAAGTGGCGGTACCGCACGGCCAAGGCGCGATCGCCGACTATGCCAACGTGAACATGCGCCTCGCACAGCTCCCGGGCGCCTACGTTTCCGCGGAACTCGAATCGCATCCGACGGCGCTCGCCATGTTCCTCGGCACCTACGGCGGACGATTGGGTGGCCATGTGGTCGCCGTGGATGTGACGCGAGTGCAGCCCGCATCCGAATCCTCCGCGATGGCCGAAACGACGCGCGGCGGCGGTGCGGACGATGCGTTCGCCGAAGTGCGGCCGAGCCAATCGCAGGAGAAAACCACGAAATCGCTGCTGGAAAACGCCGCGACGCGATTCGATTGGGTGGATCTGCGTGGATTCGCACCGCACGCCAGCGCACGTGAAGCCGGCCAGGCCACGTCCGCGATCTCCCTGAGCGTATGGCATGCGAGACAACGCCACTGCCCGACCTGCGGCGCCCCCATCAAGCCTGCGCTCGGCGGATGGGCGCAGCGCTGCACAAGCGAAGCGGACGGCAATCGTCTGCTCTTCCCAAGAGTCGAACCGGCCGTCATCACGGCAATCGTCGACCATGACGACCGCCTGCTGTTGCAGCACAACAGCGCCTGGGGGAATAGCGGCCTGTATTCGGTGTCGGCTGGATTCGTGGAGGCCGGCGAGAACCTGGAGCATGCATGTCGGCGTGAAGCCAAGGAGGAGGTCGGCATCGAGGTCGGCGAGCTCAAGTATCTCGGATCGCAGCCGTGGCCGTTCCCTGCATCGCTCATGATGGCGTTCAAGGGCGTGGCGGTCAATACGGACGTGCGCGTGGACGGTGAGGAGACGCTCATGGCACGGTGGGTGACGCGCGACGAGTATATGAATGAGCTGGTTTCGGGCCGCATGGAGGCTCCGGGCAAGGCCACGATTGCGCGTTACATGATCGAGGAGTGGCTCGGCCACGATCTGCCGTAGTGCGCCGTGCGGTTGCCGTAAGGTTCGTGCGATTGCCGTACAATGGCGGCATGAGCGAAGATAACGACACCAAGCTGAATCTCGACGTGCCCGAGCACCTCGAATACTCCGACGAACACGTGTGGGTGGACGCATCCGTCGAACCCGCCATGGTGGGCGTCACCGAATATGCCGTCGGACAGTTCGGCGAACTGGTGTATATCGACCTTCCCGAGGTCGGCACCCAGGTCGAGGCAGGCGACGAAGTGGCGGAATTCGAGTCGTCCAAAGCCGTCACAGCACTGGTCTCCCCGGTCGCGGGCACGATTCGTTACGTCAACAACGAGGCCGCCGACGATCCGAGCATCGTCACCGGAGATCCGTACGGCGAGGGCTGGATCTTCAAAATCGAACTCGAGGATGACGAACCGGATCTGCTCACCGCCGACGAGTACGCCAAAATCGTGGCCCAGTAGAGTCCAATAGTCTCGGCTGGCGCACTCTGAATTGGCGCACTCTGAAAACGGTAATCGCGGATTGACGGTCCGTCCGCCGGCATTTCCGAAATTCCGCTTTCCGAAATTTCGCTGTGGCGTAATCGTTTGTTCGAACGTGACTCCTATAGTGTGCGTATGAATGAAATTCAGCCGTTGCCGCAGTTTCCGCCGCAGCGCGATCGGCACATCGATTCGCAGCGGACGGATGGATGGAATGATGCGTCGTCCGACGATATGCCCACCGTGCCGATTCCCGCACGCAAGGTAGCCACCACCTTCGATACGGCCTCCAAACATGAGCGGATCGAAGCGAAGCCGCTGCTGACCAGGCTGTTCCGTCACGCCGTCACCGGCACGTTTGGCATCTGGCTGAAATTCTCCACCGCGCTGGTGCACGCCTTGGACTGGTATCCGCGCGTGGAGCCGTACGTCGGCTACGGTACTGAGCATTACTCCCGCCTGATCTGCCGTACCGTGTACGGGCCGTTCAAAAGGCAGGCGGGGCGGCTGTCGCGCGGTATCCGCGGCATGCTGATGGTGCCGTCGCCGCATACCAAGGTGCGTCTCGCGATCGACGACGTGCCTATCGAAACCGTGCAGGTTGGCGCGTCCGAAGTGTATGACGCGGTTGACAGCCATCCCGACACCTCCAGCGAATTCGTGGCGTCCGACGATGCCGGATACCTCGACCTCGTCGCCGAGCATTCGCTCGAACCGGGCATCCACAACGTGTCGTACAAAGTGCGTAGCCGCAAGCCGGTGAACGCCAATCTGTTCACCATTCCAAGCGGCACCAAGGTGGGCGTGATCTCGGACGTGGACGACACCATCATGGTCACGCAGGCGCCGAGCTTGGTGAAGGCCGCGTATAATCTGCTGCTGCTCAACCCCCGCAAGAAGGTGCCGGTGCCCAGCATGAACCTGCTGTTCACCCGCATCGCGGACATGTTCCCGGACGCCCCGTTCTTCTACCTGTCCACTTCGCCGTGGAATGTGGAAAGCTCGATTCGGCATCTCATCACGAACCATGGTTTTCCGGAAGGGCCTTTGCTGCTGCGCGACCTCGACCCGCGTCCGAAGACGTTCATCCCGTCGGGCGTGCAGCACAAGCTTGAATTCGCCGAACAGCTGATGGCGGATTTTCCGGACATGAAGTTCATTCTGATCGGCGACGACGGGCAGAAGGATCCGACCACGTACGCCACGATCGCACGACGGTATCCGGGACGCGTGCTGGCAATCGCCATCCGTCAGCTGTCGCCGCGGGAAGTCGGGGGAACGCTCGGTTCCGTCGCCGGCCGTGCGTCCACGCAGCCGACGCCGGTCACCGACGTGCCGGTGTTCATGGGAACGACCGGATCGAACATCATGAAAACGATGCTGCCGTACCTGCGTTCCGTACGTTTCGACGATTAATGACTGGTCGTCGACGATTGACGGCGATTCGCAAAGATTGGCGGCCGTCCGCCGATAGATGACGATTCGCCTGCCGGAAACGACGAAAACGTACGATGCGGGCCGGTATAGCAGGCCGGTATAATCGCGTGCATGAGTGAATTTCGGGGCATGAACGACCCGTCCGCATCGGAGCAGGATGGGTTCGGCGCGATTCCGCGCGCGAAACGGGTGCCGAAGGAGCGCACCTTCCACGGCGACACCTTCATCGACCAATACGAATGGCTGCGTGACAAGGAATCGCAGGACGTACAAGACTACGTGGCGGCGCAGAACCGCTACTGCGAGCAGCGTATGGCACCGCTCAAATCACTGCGGAAGACGCTGTTCGAGGAATTCAAATCGCATGTGCAGGAAACCGACATGTCCGTGCCGACGCGCATGGACGGCTACTGGTACTTCACCCGCACCATGCAGGGACGGCAATACGCCACGCAATGCCGCGTGCCGATCCACGACGAGGACGATTGGGATCCGCCGACGGTGGAGGCCGGCGTGCCGCTCGACGGCGAACAGGTGGTGTTCGACACGAACGCCGAGGCGCAGGGCCACGATTTCTTCCGCATCGGCGGCATGGACATCTCCAAGGACGGCCGCTGGATGCTGTACGGCACCGACACAAGCGGCGACGAACGTTACGACTTCCGCATCCGCGACCTGGAAACCGGCAAGGAACTGCCGGAACGGTTCGACGGCATCGGCGGCGCCTGCTTCACACCGGACGCGCAGTGGGTGTTCTACGTGCTGCTGGACGACGCATGGCGTCCGTACGCGGTGATGCGCCACCGCGTCGGCACCCCCGTGGCCGATGACGTGGAAGTCTATCGCGAAGCGGACGAACGCTTCTGGGTGGGTATCGGACTGTCCTTCGATGAACGCAACATCGTGATCGGCACCGGATCGAAAACCACCACCGAAGTGCTGCTGCTGCCCACCGACACCCCGGAAGGGGAGTTCCAGGCCTTCATCCCGCGCGAAACCGACGTGGAATACGACGTGAGCTTCTCCTGCTTCGAAGGCGCGGACGAAAACGGCGAGGACATTCCACTCGCCGTGGTCTACCACAACGCGCTGAATCCGAATTTCGAAATCGACGTGATCGACATGCGGACACACGAACCGCCATACCGACTGGGCGAAGGCGTGTGCGTGGCCGTCGGATCCCCGTACGGATGCGAGCACGGCGACGACGTGGAGCCGGGCGCATCCTCCATGCCGATCGGCACGCCATACTCGAATCCCCGCAATCCCGCCATTCTGCAGGGCGCGCACGGCTTAGGCATCGAAGGCATATCGATCCACCGGCATTTCGTGGCGCTGCAATACCGTGCGGAAAGCCTGCCGCACGTCGCAGTGATGACCAAAACCGCCGCCGCGGAGGACTTCCTGGCCGGACGTCCATGGCGATTCACCGAACTCGTGCCGCATGCGCTGGAAGGCGATTGGGACGTCGACGAATCCGTGGACGAGATCAACGAGGAACGTGCCGAAGTCTGGGGCAAACTCGACGCGCTCGCCGCCGCCCAAGGCGAAGGGTCGGCCGTCCACGGAATCTCCCGCAAGGCGATGACCTCGTCCGACGGCGCCACCGCCGACAGAATGCCGGGGGAGACACGGCGTCTGTATTCGATCGGCGTGGGAGGCAACCCTTCGTACGATGCGCCGCGCATGCGATATTCGTTCGCCAGCTATACGCGGCCGGGCGAATTGCATGATTACAATCCGGCCACCGGCGAGGACCGGCTGCTGAAACGCGCCACGGTGCTCGGTGGCTTCGATCCGCGTGATTACATGGAGCGGCGCGTCTGGGCCACCGCACGTGACGGCGAACGCATTCCCGTCTCGCTGGTATGGCGGCGCGATGTGCCGACCTGCGATTCCGCCATGTTCATCACCGGCTACGGCGCGTACGAGATCAGCTCCGATCCGGGATTCGCGGTGTCGCGCATCAGCATGCTCGACCGCGGCGTGCTCTACGCCGTGCCGCACATCCGCGGCGGCGGCGAGATGGGCCGCGCCTGGTACGAGCAGGGGCATCTGCTCAACAAGAAGCATTCGTTCGAGGACTTCATCGATGCCACGCGCGCATTGCAGCGGGCCGGACTGGCCTCGCCGCGGCGCACGGTGGCGAACGGCGGCTCCGCGGGCGGTCTGCTCATGGGCGCGATTGCCAACATGGCTCCGGAATGCTATGCGGGCGTGGAGGCGGACGTGCCGTTCGTGGACGCGTTGACCTCGATTCTCGATCCGTCGTTGCCGCTGACCGTCACCGAATGGGACGAATGGGGAGATCCGTTGCACAATGCGGACGTGTACGCGTATATGAAGTCGTACACGCCGTACGAGAACGCTCCGAACAGCAAGAGTGACAAGAGGGTGGCCGTTTTTCCGAAGATCTTCATCACCACGTCGATGAACGACACTCGCGTGCTATACGTGGAGCCGATGAAATGGCTGGCCCGACTGCAGCATGCCGGCGTGGACGCCGTAGCGAAGATCGAGGTGGAGGCCGGGCATGGTGGCACGTCCGGACGATACAAGCAGTGGGAGGAGGTCTCGTATGAGAACGCCTGGTGCCTGTCAATGATGGGCATCAGCAGCTGAACGGTCCGGGGGATTCTCTTCGGGGGATTCTTCGAGGGATTTCCCGGGGGTGAAGAATCGTGAATGGTGAAAGCCCGTTGTTGCAATCGTTTGCAGCAACGGGCTTTCGTTTCAGAAAATTTTCATGAAACATTGCAAACACCCTTCGGCGTTTCGCGAATCCCCTTTTGGGGGCACCCTAACGTCAAACGTTTTATACTGCGCTTTCCAGTGTCTCAATGGTGTGAAGCACTGTTTCATAAGTCAATATTGACGTCGTGACACCGTGCTTGCATGACAGTGGCGGCAGCCGGGATAGGGTAGTGACTGCCGCCAACCTGAGATTGTGCTTAATCATGAAGTGAGGGATTATGCATAAGCGCAAGGAGTCAACGACGAGACGCTGCGTGAAAACGTTTGCCGCCATGCTGGTGACATTTGCTACCATGCTGGCGTGCGTATTGATTGGGCCCGTACATGCGCAAGCCGCGGAATACAACATCGGCGAGCTCGGCTGGGTGGACAAGGATTCCTCCAAGCTGACCATCGTGTCCGGCGGCCAAGAAAAACCGTTCATCTCCGGCACCACCGTCGACTATGGCGATGAAATCAACATGCAGCTGCATTGGAGCGTGCCGAACAACATCACCGTCAAATCGGGCGATACCTTCGTCTACGATCTGCCCGAGAATCTGACCTTCCAATCTGGGCAACAGTACGACATCATCAACGAATCGGGCGATGTGGTCGGGCATTATGTGATCAACGGCAATCGCATGGTGGCCACGTACACCCGCGGCGAGGACGCGGGATCGAACGTCACCGCGTACGTGACGGTCAAAGGCACCATCAACTCCGACAAAACCGGCGGCAACAACGGCGGAGACAAGACGTTCTCATATCCAGGCTACGGCGACGTGACGCTGAAAGTGAATCCGAAGCATGAAGTGAACGCTTCCAAATCCGCGGCCATCTCCACCTCGGACCCCTCGAAGTGGGAATTCGTCATCAAGGTCAATTCCGTTGGCACCAACCAGAACGTGCAATTGAACGACACCATGGGCGAGCTGATGAAGTACAATCTGAACAGCATCCGTATCTGTACCGACGCGGATTGCAAGCAGCCGTATAGCGGGACGTGGAGTGCCACGTCGGCGGCGGATAACGCCGGATTCAACGCCACAATTGGGTCCATGGAGGATGGCGAAACGCTGTATGTGCGCTACACCGTGACCGCTGACCGCGCCACTCTCGTGGCGGCCTGCAAGCAGGCGGGCGATTGCTCGCAAGTGCCCGGACTGAAGAACTCCGTGGAATACCACAGCGATGACAACACGGACCACAAAAAGACCGAAAACGCCATCTGGGTCACCTACAAGGACTGGTCGGTGACCAAAGGCGGCACCCAAACGACGATAGCAAAGTCCGATCCGCAACCAGGCGACCCGAACAACAAGAAGGACGTTCCAGGTATCCAATGGACCATCAACATCACCAACGGCACCGACACCGACATTTCCGGAGCCGGCATCAAGGACGCGTTGGGCAACGGGCTGGAAGAGCCATCTGGCGATGTGATTCTGACCTGCAGAAAAGCCAATGATTGGAAGACACAGTGCCCCACAAACGCTCCGGGCGCATTCAAAAGCGATTCGTACAACGACCAGTGGTCCATTAAACTTTCCTGGAAGGATCTGGTGAACGGCGCATATAAGTTGCCGTCCGGCTTCGACTCCTTCGCCATCACCTACACCACCGAAGTGACGAACGCGCCCAATGCCGACAGTGGCGAACATAGGACCTACACCAACGATGTGACGGTCACGCCGAAAGATCACCCCAGCAAAGGCGCCACCGGCACGGCGGACGTCGGCAAGGACGTAGTGAAGCTTGTCAAGAAGTGCACCTCCCCGGGATCCGAGAGCAAGAACCTCACATGGGTGACCTCGCTGACCGCATTGACCGCGATGAACAACGTGGATCTCAAAGATACCCTCGATCAGAAGGGGGGACGGCTCATCCGCTGGATTCCAGCAGAGTCTGGTGCAAAACAGCATCGTCGCGTATGCGGACGAGGCGATGACGCAGCGCATTGATGCCAGTGCCTATTCGATTATGTCCACGGACCATGGCTTCACTATCACATTCAAGCATCTCGATGCCAACCAGACCGTGTACGTGGCCTACCAGTCCACCGTCAAGGATGGTGTGACCGCCGAAACGGTGTACAACACCGCCGAATCGAAACATAAGACGGCAACGGCAAGCCATACTCACCAAGGTGACAATCTGAAGAAGATGGCCGTGAACCAATGGTATGACGAATACGGATACGGCCAGACCGCCAACGCAGCCGGAGTGCTGCGTTGGCTGCTGACCGTGCACGATCTGCCGGAAAAAGCCCAATCGGTGACAATCAGCGATACATTGCCTGAGAACACCATGTTCGTACCCGGTTCCGTCAAAGCGGTGAGCCCCAATGCCAAAACCACCACATTGAGTGGTGTATCGGCCAAGGACAACGGCGACGGCACAGTGACGTTCACCATATCGCCGGGCACGGCCGCATTCAAGCAGGCCACCACTTCAAAAGGCCTGCAAATTGTCTATGACACGCGCGTCGACGCGTTGAAAGCGCAGGAAGGCTACCACGAATACACCAACAAAGCGCATATCAGCGTAGACGGCAATGATCAGACAGACCAGTCCTACAAGCTCGGCATGGACACGCCGAAGCTGGTGAGCAAGCGGGGAACGTACAACAAATCCACGGCGCCGAACGTCAACTATACGGTGAAGATTAATCCGGGCGCACAGACGCTGAACAACGGCAAAGCTCTGACCTTGACCGATACGTTGAGCAGCGCACTCGATCTGCGTATGGACAGCATCCTCATCGCCGACTCCGCCTCGGGAAAGCAGATCAATGGCGCGACATGGTCATATGAGCCGAACTCCAAGAAACTGGTCTTCTCCATTCCGGACAAGCGGGCTGTCACCATCACATACAAGGCGACCGTGCAGCTCAAAGCCGGAGAGAAGATTCAAGGAGAAACCGTCCACAACGAGATTCTGCTTGAAGGCGTGGATGCAAGCAAGGGCAGTGCTGGCTCCACTATCACCGGAACGGTGAAAACGGCCCAAGGCGGCATGACGTTCGACAGCAACACCCTGCAAATCTACAAGTACATTGATGGCGATACCGGTCGGCCGGGCGCCAATGCAATGTTCGAAGTGCAGGAAGTGGACGTGGACCTGACCAAGTGCAGCACGGCAGCTGAAACCGCAGGCAGGAAGACCTGCTCCGGCACTGTGGGCAACACCGTGATGAACAACCTCACCACTGGCACGACCGGCTATTCCAGCCAGGTGCAGCTGAATGCGGACCACATCTACAAAGTCACGGAACTTACGGCCCCGGGAGAAAAAGCCGACACCACCGACAGCGCGTACGAGAAAGCCAAGCCGCTGTATGTGGTCTTCCCCGGCAATGATGCGTGGATTGCGGACTCGAAAACATACAATGGCAAATACGACAATCTGGTCATCTCCGATAATAAAGGCGACTCGGGCTCTTTGACCGTGGCCGTGGCCAACAACGCCACGTTGGGCAACTACCTGTGGTATGTCAACAACAACCACAAGAAGAAGACCAAGGTCAGCATCGCCAAATTGGATGCGGCCGATATCAACGTTCCGGTGGCGGGCGCCTCGTTGAAGCTATCCAAATGGGGGTCGTCCGAAGCACCGGAAGCCTGGTCGAATTGGACTGCATCAATGCAGGGCGTCAGCAAAGATTCCACTGGTACCGCACTGATTTGGACTACCGGAAGCACCGGGAAACAGACATTCGAACTGCTGCCTGGACGCTACTGGCTGGAGGAAACCGCAGCCCCTGACGGATACCAAACCATGAGCCCGATCACTATCACCGTGGGCGCCGACGGCGTCGTGACGGTCAACGGCCATAACGTGACCGACAAGAACGGCATCGGCCAGATACAGGCCTTGGACGCGCCGAAAACCACGAATCTCACCGTGAACAAGGTGTGGAACGACAACGATGACCAGGACGGCAAACGCCGCACCGTGACCTTCGACCTGTACCGCAAGCTTGCGGAAGAAGCCGATTATACGAAGGTGGACGGCCAGAGCCGAGACGTCAACGTCAACGCCGGTGATTCCGCCGCATATTGGTTCGACCTGCCGGTCATGGTGGACGGCAAGCAGGCCGAATACAAAGCCGTGGAAGCCACCACGATCGATGGATACACAGCGCAATGCACCGATCCGGCCTCCGCGGCCGACGGCAGCGGCATGGTCATGACCTGCACCAACACGCATACGCCGGAAACTACCAGCCTCGGCGTGAACAAGGTGTGGAACGACGCCGATAACCAGGATGGAAGCCGACCGGACTCCATCACCGTGTATCTGGTGAAAAACGGTGTGAAAACCAACCGGTCAGCCACGTTGAACGCAGCCAATAATTGGAGCAATGACAACGCATTCACCAATCTGCCCGTCTACGAAAACGGCATGAAGATCACCTATGGCGTGCAGGAGGATGTGCCGTCCGGTTACACCGTCACCACAGACGGCGTCGACAAGGACCACGACAACATCACCCTGACCAACACCCACCATCCCAACAACGAGAAGGTGTGGTTCTCCAAGCAGAGCCTTGGGGGGCAAGAACTCGTCGGCGCGACGATGAGGCTCACCGGAACGTTGGACGATACGACGGAAACCTTCACCGCCCAAACATGGATTTCCGACGGCAGCCAGCAGAGCTTCACACTGGAACCGGGCATCTACACGTTGACGGAAACCAAGGCTCCTGCGGGGTATGCGAAGGCCGATGACATCGTCTTCCGCGTGGATACCGGCACCGATGGCAAGTTGCAGGTCCGGATACGGCAGTCCGACGGCAGCTACGTCGTAGCGGACGACAGCCTGATCACTATGGTCGACGCGTACCAACCGCATCGCGTCACCATCGCCAAGAACAGCCTGACGGACGGCATCACCAACATTGCGGGCGCAAGCATGAGCGTCACAGGACGCACGCTTGACGGCAAATCCATCAATTCAATCACATGGACCACCAAACAGGGGCAGTCGCAGCAGCTCGATTTGCAGCCGGGCACCTACACGCTGTCCGAGACCGATCCGCCGGCAGGCTACACGAAGGCCGATGACATCACGTTCAGCGTCGACATCAACGGCAAAATCACTATGGATGGCAAGACCCAGACGGACGGGACGCTCACCATGGTGGATAAGCCCGACACCAACGGCATCTTCTTCTCCAAAACCGCGGTAGGCGGCGGGGCCGAACTCGCCGGAGCCGAATTCAGCCTGACCGGCAGCACATTCGAAGGCAAAGCCATCGACCCGATCGCGTGGACCAGCGGCGGAACGCCGAAGCGGTTCATGCTCGAGGATGGTGTCTACACGCTTGCCGAAACCAAGGCCCCGACCGGATACGAGGCGGTCAAACCGCTCAAATTCACCGTAAGAGAAGGTCAGGTATACATCGACGGCGTGCTGCAAAGCGACCGCACCATACGCGTGGAGGACCGCATCGCCACCACCATGGTGCGTGTGCGCAAAGTCTGGTCCGACTCGAACTATTCAAGACGCCCGGAAACAGTCACTTTTCATCTGCTGCGCAATGCCAAGGAGCTGACCGACAAACAGTACACGGTCGAGGTAGGCAATTCCAGCTCGTGGACGTATACGTGGACCGATCTACCTCGATACGATGCGAACGGAGAGCGCTACAACTACACCGTGGACGAGGAGACCGCACAAGCGCTTAAGGATGGCTCCTACCGAGTGTCGATTACCAAGCGACCGTATCAGGACGGCGCCGAATACACGGTGCTGAACGTGCGCGAGCCGGACGCCATCAGCGCCAAGGTGACCAAAACCTGGGAAGACAACTCCGACAACGACGGAAAACGGCCGCGGAAGCTCACCTTCCACGTGTGGGGCACCAGTGAGCAGCCGAAGGATCCGACGGACCTGACCCAAGGCTTCGAAGACAAAACCGAACAGATGATCGTGCAGGATGTGAACGTGTCCGGCGACCAACAGTCCTGGGTCTTCGAAGGGCTGCCCAAACTGAACATTTACGGTAAGCCGTACACGTACACCGTCACCGAGGAGAACGTGGACGGTTACACGATAAGCGGATGCGCCACAGATGGGACCGGCGCCGCTGGGGCCGAAGGCAAAGGATGCGTGCTCAAGCCGACGGATTCCTCCACCGACAAGGAGAAGGACTTCCAAGTGACGAACACGCACACGCCGGAAACGACCACGCTGAGCGTCACCAAGCAATGGGATGACAATGCTAACAGCGATAACGGCAGACCGGCAAGCCTGACCGTCTGGGTGCTGTCCAGCATCTGGAACAACAAGGCCAACGAGCCGTTGCCGGGATGGCCGGTACCGCAGAACAACAGCATGTGCTCGGCCCCGACTAATGCGAACGCCAAGAATCCGGTGGGGGTCAGCTGCGCGGTGCTCACTGCCGCAAATGCCGTAACCGGCAGTGCGAAATCCTCCGAAACGGGCGAATCATCCGGTTCGGGCGCGACGAATACCTCTTCCGACGAATGGGTCTATACGTTCGAGAACCTGCCCAAGTACTACAAGGGCAAGGAGATCCATTATTCCGTGACCGAGGAGGCCGTGGACGGCTACAAACCGATATCGCTCACCGGCGGCAAAGACGTGGCGAAACCGCAAAGCAGCGCAACGGCGGATGCAACCACGACTGACGAATCATGGCAGTATCAGCTGACCAACAAGTACACAGCGGTCAAACTACCTTCCACCGGCGGCAAAGGCGATGGAACCTGCATGCGGGCCGGACTGATTGCGTTGCTCGTCGGCGCGCTGTGCCTGGTCATAGCGCTGCGTCGTAAGGAAAGGAACTGACGATGAACCAGCATGTGCACCATACTGCACGCCGCATCACGGCCGCTGCGATCGGACTGGCGCTTTCCTGCGCGGGGCTTGGCTCGCAAGCCGTCGCGTACGCCACACAACCGGCGGCGACCGACGTGACAGTGATCGCATTCCAGCAGAATTGGAAGACCGTGGCCGAGGAATGCACGAACACATACGGGCCGGAAGGCGTGAAATACGTGCAGATTTCCCCGCCACAGGAATCCGTGCAGGGCACACAATGGTGGACCGTCTACCAGCCGGTCAGCTACAAGCTCAACTCGCGCTTCGGTACCGAGGATGAGCTGAAAAACATGATCAAACAGTGCAACGCGGCCGGTGTGGACGTGATAGCCGACGTGGTGCTCAACCACACCACCGGTCATGACGTGTCCTGGGTGGATGACCAATATGGCGTGGACGGCACCGCATACAACGGATCCTACGGGCGCTATCCAAGCATGGACCCGTATGCGGAAGGCGGCACGCAAGGCCTCTACCAGTACCAGGAAAGCGGCAACAACCACCAGTACGGTCTGCCAAGCGGGGACTTCCACACCTGCAAGTCCAACGTCTCCGACAATATCTCCGACTACACCAACGCCGACGAGGTATGGAACTGCAGACTGTCCACCATGTGGGACATCAATACGGGCAACGGACGCGTGCAGAACATACAGGCCGATTATCTGAACCGGTTGTGGCAGGATGGCGTGCGTGGCTTCCGCATCGACTCCGCCAAGCATATGGATCCGGACGACATCGCAGCCATCAAACGCAAATTCATGGACAAGGCCGACATCAATGGCCAGTCGTTCCCGTGGTCGCAGGAAGTGATCTACCATCAGGGTGAATCAAGCAAATTCGCTCCCGAACGGTACGAGAAGAATGGCGAAGTGACCCAATTCTCCTACGCGTATTCGCTGCTCAAGGACTTCAACGGCTCCATCACCGACTTGAAATACATCACCTCCGATTTGCTGAAACGCTCCGACGACGCCACAGTGTTCGTGGCGAACTGGGACAGCGCCCGCGGCTCTGAAACGCTGAGCCCCACATCCGGCGCCCGCTATGAGCTTGCGAACGCGTTCATGCTCGGTTACGACTACGGACATCCGAAGATTCTATCCGACTACTACTTCGACAAATCCACGCAATACGACGATGGAGTGAAGGACACGTCCGACACCAAAGTGCCGTACGTGGACATGAACGAGGCATGCGCCACATCGAAGGATCCGACGCAGATGACCTACGGTGACTGGAACTGCCAGCAGCGTTGGACGTCGATCCGAGGCATGATTCGCTTCCACAACGCCGTCAACGGCACGAAAGTGACGAATTGGCAGGAACGTGGCGACAACAACATCGCATTCGACAGGGCCGCCGACGGTTCCTCGACGGCGAAAGGTTTCATGGCCATCAACAACACCTTGCAGGATCATGACGTGGATTACACGACGAAACTGCCCGATGGAAAGTATTGCGATGTGTATGCGTCACGCGACTGTTCGAAGACGGTGACAGTGTCCGACGGACATATCAAAACCACCATCGGCAAGCGCAGCGCAATCGCACTGTATCAAGGCGCCGCGGCGGAAAGCGATTCCGGCAAGGGACAGTATGAGCCGCAATACAGTGATTCGCCGAACAGCACGCTGATCGGCGACAAGACGCTGACCGTGTATTACAAGCCGAAGCGGGATGATGTCGCCGTGCCGGAACTGCACTATCAGAAGGCCGACGGCACGGAACAGCGCATATCGATGAAGGCCGTGGATGCCGCGGATTCCACCGATGCGCATGGCTGGTACAGCGCCAATCTGCCGGAAGGTGCGAATCTCGCGGCGGCGAAGTTCTACTTCGCCGAAGGTGCGGACACGGACCGTCCGGACGGTAACGGGTGGTATCAGTCGCAGGTCGGCGACACCATGGTCAACGTATGCGACGGCACCGTGAACCGTGGCGTGCCATACGCGCGCACATACGCCAGTCAGCATGCCGGTCAGACCAAGGTGACCGTCAACTTCAAGCCGACCGATTCCGTCGGCGAACACGCCACCGGTGTGCAGGTGTGGACGGATGATCAGACGAAGTCCACGTATCTTCCGTTCGGCGCGACTGGCAACGGTTTCGGCAAGATCGCGCAAGGCTATGTGGATGGTGCTCAAAGCCAGGTGAGATTCCGCATCGTCGATGGCGAAACGGCCACGGCCGCATCCGTGGGAACCGAGGACAGTTACTCGGCGAGCACGTGGAAACTCGACAAATTCGCCAACGCGTACGTTGACGGCGCCATTGAGGCATGGGTGGACGGCAACCAGCCGCAAACCGCTTCCGACAGGTCTCCAGAGAAGGCGTCACCGGCCGCCACGCCGCAGCCGAACGACATCAAGAACCCGAAAACGCTGACCATCAAACTGCACTATTACCGTGCCGATGGCAGATACCAGGACTACGATATGGAGTCCGACACCTGGAAGGGCTGGGATCTGTGGAGCTGGTACAAGGAAAGTACCAGCGGCGTGGCCACGCCGTTCAACGGGCACGACGACTTCGGCGAAGTGGCGGAATACAAGCTGTCACAGACCGGCAAGGGCGTACGCGATCCTTGGTTCATCATCCGTAACGGCGGTTCGTCATGGACGGGCAAGGACTGCGACGACAACGACCGTCAGATTCCCGAATCCGTGATCAACGTGCCGGCCGGAAATCCGGATGAGGGTACCGCGGAATTCTGGATTCTGAGTGGCGATCCGACCATATACGCGCATCCGGTGGCTGCAACCGGCGTGACCTTTAACACGCAAGGCGGTTCGTCGGTGGGCGCGCAGACCGTGAAAGTGGGCGGTACGGCGAGCGAACCGGCCGCGCCGACGAAAGACGGCTACAAGTTCGTGCGCTGGACCACCGACGCGGCCGGCACCAAGCCGTACATGTTCGGCACTCCGGTCAACGCTCCAGTGACGCTGTACGCGCAGTGGGCCGAAGCTCACAAAGTCACGTTCGACACGACCGGCGGCAGCGCGGTCGAAACGCAGCTCGTTGGCGATGGCGAAGCAGCCTCGATACCGGCTGCGCCGACCCGCGAAGGATACACGTTCACAGGGTGGAGCGCGAGCAAGTCCGATGGCACTGCTTACGATTTCAGCACGCCGGTGACCAAGGACGTGACGCTGTACGCGCAGTGGACGCCGAACACATACACCGTGACCTTCAATACGAACGGCGGAACATCCGTTGCCTCGGCAAGCGTGCAGTATGAACAGACGGTGGCGAAACCAAGCGATCCGACTCTTGACGGTAAGGAGTTTGTCGGTTGGACCACCGACGAGGCCGGCACCAAGCCATACGGGTTCGGCACGCCGGTGACCGGCGACCTGACCCTGTACGCCAAGTGGTCGGATGTCGGCGAAACCTACCGTACCGTGACGCTGAACCTTAGCGACGGTGCGGGTTATCCGCCGACTGCGTTGCAAAGCATGACGCTGTTCGTCAAAAACGGTGAACGGCTTACGATTCCGGACCCCGCACCTACCCGCGACGGCTATCGTCTGGCCGGCTGGACCACCGACACGGCACGCCAGAACGACTATGCGCCCGACTCCGCGGTGACCGGCGATCTGACCCTGTACGCCAAGTGGGTGAAGACCTGGACCGTGACCTTCGATTCCCAAGGCGGAACGGACGTTCCGTCGCAGACCGTGGATAATGGAGGCCAGGCCGTGGCGCCGGATCCCGCGCCCACCCGCGACGAGTACAAGCTCACCGGATGGAGCGTCGAACCGACCGGCGGCACCGCATACGATTTCAGCACGCAGGTGACTGCGGATGTGACCCTGTATGCCCAGTGGGCACGCACCGCACACCAGTGGACCATCACATTCGACCTCAACGGCGGTGCCGCGCCAGATGGAAAAGATGCCGGTAAACTGTATGCGGCCCAGAAGGTCTACGACGGCGATCCGTTGATTTCCCCGACAAAGGATCAGATGAACGTTCCGGTGCTTGACGGCTATGAATTCCAAGGCTGGAGCACCGTCCGCAACGATGCGTTCGCCACCAGCGTCCTCTCGTTCGACGAGGACGGCAGATCGCTGATGCCGATTGACCGTGACGGCACTGTGTACGCGCTGTGGACGAAGGCGGGAACTGTGGCCAAGCCGCCGTCTGTAACGGCTGGTTCCGGCACGGGGTCTGCAACGACGACCGGTGTGTACGCTGATACCGACGCCGGGCTCAACGGACTGGCCATGTTCGAAGCTGTGGTCCGGCAGCCGGGCAAGTTCCCGAATACCGACTTCGGATCGATCACCAAGGAATCCACTCCTTGGATTGATTGAGCCTGACATGATTCATGCGCATGTGGGCGTCGCGGACGTTTGATTCGCGGCGCCCACATGCGCATTGATGACGTTGCGAGAATGGGGCCGAAGTGTGTGGGCAAAATGGGCTGTCCATTTGCTGAGCTGTTTTGGTCCGATAGATGAATCACTGACTAGAGTCGCGTGCTATGAGTGATTCTGCAAAGAAGTACACCATCGCCGTCATTCCGGGCGATGGCATTGGCAAGGAAGTGACTCCGTGGGCCCAGAAGGCTCTGGAGAAGGCGGCAGAAGGCGTCGCCGAATTCGAGTACGAGCATTTCGACCTGGGTGCCGAGCGTTACCTGCGTGACGGCGCGATCCTTCCGGAAGAGGAAGAGGAGCGCATCAAGAAGACCGACGCCATCCTGCTGGGCGCCGTTGGCGACCCGCGCATCAAGGCCGGCATTCTGGAACGCGGCCTGCTGCTCAAGCTCCGCTTCGACCTGGACCAGTACGTGAACCTGCGTCCGTCCAAGCTGTACAAGGGCGTCACCTCGCCGCTCGCCAACCCAGGCGACATCGACTTCGTCGTCGTGCGTGAAGGCACCGAAGGCCTGTACTGCGGCGCCGGCGGAGCCGTCCGCCGTGGCACCCCGAACGAGGTGGCCACCGAAGTGTCCATCAACACCGCCTACGGTGTGGAGCGCGTGGTGCGCTACGCCTTCCAGCTGGCCATGAAGCGCAGGAAGCACGTGACCCTCGTGCACAAGAAGAACGTGCTCGTCAACGCCGGCGACATGTGGCAGCGCGTCGTCGACAAGGTGGCCGCGGAATACCCGGAGGTCACCCACGACTACCTGCACATCGACGCGACCACCATCTTCCTGGTGTCCAACCCGTCCCGCTTCGACGTGATCCTGACCGACAACCTGTTCGGCGACATCATCACCGACGAAGCCGGTGCCGTGGTCGGTGGCGTCGGATACTCCGCCTCCGGTTGCATCAACGCGTCCAACGAATACCCGTCCATGTTCGAACCGATCCACGGTTCCGCCCCGGACATCGCCGGACAGAACAAGGCCAACCCGACCGCAGCCATCCTGTCCGCCGCCATGCTGCTCGAGCATCTCGGCTTCGACGATGCCGCCAAGAAGATTCATACCGCCGTGGAAGCCGACATCGAAGAGCTCGGCTCCACCACGCGTTCCACCGACGAGGTCGGCCGCGACATCCTGGCGCGCATGTGAGAAATGGCATGCGACGACATGTGACAGCATGTGACGGTTTGGACATCCAAAGAATCGGATGATTCCGGTTCCCGTCCCGTCTTGTGAGACGTCCGCCGAAAAGGGGTTTCCCGAATCGGCGGGCGTCTTCGCATATTCAGGGATTTTTCAGGGGCACCTTACGGTGAAACCGCATAAAAAACGGGCAAACCTTAGGATACTGTTGAGGCATGAGTGATAACAACGCCGATTTCAACGGCAACGGTCAAATCAACAATCCAACGTCGAGTGATGCGACCCAGGCCGATTTTGGCCAAACGTACGGTTCCGCGCAAAGCGATGCGCAGATGCGCGGTCCGGAAACGCAGCCGGGCGTCTCGCCTTACGGCCAGCCCGTCGATTCCGGCCAGCAGCCGCAACCGAATTACAACCAACCGCCTTACGGCCAGCCCGCATCGTCGGCTCCGTCCTACGATTCCAACGCGGGCTCGTATGCGCAATCCGGCTACAACCAATATGCCCAACCGGATTATGGGCAATCGGCATACGGCCAGCAGCCGTCCTATAATCAGCCGTCCTATGGCCAGCCGAATTCCGACCAATCGGCTTCATCCTACGATTCCAACGCATCGTCCTACAGCCAGTACGCGCAGCCGTCCCAGCAGCCGGCCGCTCCGGATTTGCCCTACGATCCCAACGGCGCATACGGCCAGCAGTCCTACGGTCAGCCATCCTACGGCCAACCCGCCTATGGCCAGCCGAATTACGGCCAGCAAGGTTATGCGTCCTACAACCAGTCCGCTTACACGCAACAGCCCGCCTACGGCCAGCCCGTCCCCATGGGATACTCACAGAAGTCGAAACTGGCCGCGGGACTGCTCGGCATCTTCCTCGGCGGCTTCGGCGTGCACAACTTCTACCTGGGCAACACCGGCAAAGCCGTCGCGCAGCTGCTGCTGACCCTCATCGGCTGGGTCATTGTCATCGGCCCGGCCATCTCCGGCATCTGGGGCCTGGTGGAAGGCATCATGATCCTCGCCTCCCATACGGGTTCCCAATGGCATCGTGACGGCAAAGGCGTAGAGCTGCAGGATTGATGGCCCGAGGACTCTACAAACAGCCGGGCGGCAAACTCATAGGAGTCACCGTCCGGTTTCCCCATACGTTGCGAACGGACGGCACGAGCGCCGTCGAATGCCATATCGATGGCGATTTCTTCCTCGACGGCGACGAAAACGAGACACAACGGATGCTACGTTCCATGGAAACCACGTTGGAACGATGCGCCGTCGAACATGCCGACGAACCAACGGCGGCAGAAGAAGCAGCATCCATCGCCATCGAAAAAACGATGCTGGACCATACCGACGTGCGCATCGTCGGCATGGACGCGCAAGGCATCGCCATCGCATTCCGCAGAGCGATCAACGACATGACGGATGGCGATGATGGTCCTTTCGCGACCACAGCATCGACCAACGGCACGTACGGAAAGAAGCGCGCCGGTAGCAAGGCATCGGAAGCACGCCAACAAAACGTGCGGCCCGAAGCGGATGGCAACCAAGGCGAATACGCGCAACGATGGCGTGCGCTGCGACCGCGGATTGTGCACGACATTCCGCGAAGTCCGCAGGAGCAGATGGACATCGACGTCACCTGGGCTCGGGAAGTGGCCGAAGGAACCCGCGAACCTACCCTGCGCATCTGGGAATGGGCCGCTCCGGCCGTGGTCATCGGCAGATTCCAATCGCTTGAGGACGAAGTCAACGTGCGGACCGCGCGCGAGGAAGGATTCCAAATCGTACGCCGATGCACCGGCGGGGGAGCGATGTTCATCGAACCGGGCAACACCATCACATACTCGCTATATGCGCCGCTCGATTTCGCCCACGGCATGAGCATCGAGGAATCCTACAGACTTTGCGACCACTGGCTCGTCGAAGCCCTGCGCGGACTCGGCCTCGACGTCCGCTTCGCCGGAATCAACGACATCGCCACCCAACACGGCAAACTCGGCGGAGCCGCGCAACGCCGCTTCGCACCCATGAACGGCGGTCCGGGCGCCATACTGCACCACGTCACGCTCGCCTACGACATCGACGCGGAGAAAATGACACGCGTACTGAACGTGTCACGCGAGAAAATGTCCGACAAGGCGGTGAAATCCGCCGTGAAACGTGTCGATCCCATGCGCTCGCAGACCGGCATGAGCCGCGACGAGGTGGTTGAGTGGCTGGTCGACGCCGCCAGGCGAGTTACAATATAGCCCGATAAGCCCGAATGGTCGAAGGCGTCCGTCTTGGCAGACATTGGATGGACGCCGACGATGGGTCAACGAAAGCGCGTCGGAACGGAGGCACATCGATGGTCACCCCGAATGGAGTCAACGGAATCAATGGCTTCGACGGTTTCGACGATGAACGTGAGACGCTGTTGCACACCGCGTTGTTCAAGCAGGTTTCGCCCGAAGAGGCGGAGGAGCTGCTGCCGCACCTGCGTCACGCCGAATATTCCAAGGGCGATTTCATCTTCCGTGAAGGGGATACCGACCATCGCATGTATTTGCTGGAGGAGGGGCGCGTCAAGCTGATCCGGCAGGCCTCCGACCGGCGCGTGCAGCTGCTGAGCATCCACGCGTACGGCGAGGTTTTGGGCGAGATTCCGGTGTTCGACCCGCATGGCGGGCCGCGCACGGCTTCGGCGGTGGCGATGACCAACGGCACGCGCGTCGTCTGGCTGGAACGCGACGCTTTGTTCGCCTGGCTCGACGAGCATCCGCGTGTGGCCGTGGACATGCTGCAGGTGCTGGCCCACCGCATGCGCAGCAACAACGAGCGCATCTGCGATCTGGTGTTCATGGACGTTCCCGGACGGCTCGCCAAAACGCTGCTCAACCTGGCATCGCGGTTCGGCGAGCCGGTCGAAGCGGGTTTGAAGGTTCCGCACGATTTGACGCAGGAGGAGATGGCGCAGCTCGTCGGCTCCTCGCGTGAAACGGTGAACAAGGCGTTGATGGATTTCGCCAACCGCGGGTGGATAGCCAGGGAAGGCCGGTCTATCATCATCTACCAGCCGGGCATGCTGATTCGTCGATCGCGCAGATAATTTCGCACAGATAATTTTCGGTTGATTCCCAGTTTTTTCTGCGAAAACGGCGGTTTTGTGAGAAACCCGTGACGTCTGTTGGCGCGTGTGCGTTTAGTAGACCCGCCACTTTAGAATGGGCGTCATGCCCAAAAAGAAGAAGACCCTGACCGTTCAACGCGTGCTCGCCCTGGTAGTCGCATACATCATGCTATGCGTGGGCGGCGGCATCGTGACGAGTATTTTCTTCCTTCCCGCCGTGTTCGGTGCCAATAACGTGGTCAAAGCCGTCGTTCCATCGCTCGCGGTAGAAGGCATCGACTTCGATGTGACCAGCCTTCCGCAGAAATCCACCATGTATGCCTCCGACGGAAAGACGAAGATCACGGAATTCTGGGACCAGAACCGCGAGGTCGTGCCGTTGAAGAAAGTCTCCAAAGTCATGCAGCAGGCCGTCGTGGCCCGCGAGGACAAGCGATTCTTCGAACACGGAGGCGTGGACGTGCAGGGCGTGTTCCGTGCGTTCGTCCAGACCTACGTCAGAGGCGGCGACCAGCAGGGCGGTTCGTCGCTGACGCAGCAGTATGTCAAGAACGCCCTGATCATGCAGGCTTCCCAAGACAACGACCCGATCTCCCAATACCATGCGTCCGAAGACACCATCGCCCGCAAAATGCGTGAAATGCTGATTTCGGTGCAGCTGGAGAAGAAATACTCCAAAGCCGAGATCCTGCAGGGCTATCTCAACATCGCGCAGTTCGGCGGCAACAGCCTGTACGGCGTGCAGGCAGCTGCCAAGCGCTACTTCGGCACCACGGCCGACAAACTGAACGTGGTGCAGGCCGCGACCATCGCAGCCATCACCAAGAACCCGAATTCCTACGACCCGTCCGTCGAAGCGAACCAGAAGGAATCGGAAAAGCAACGGAACATCGTGCTCCAGCTGATGCGCGACCAAGGCTACATCTCGAACAAGCAGTACACGGAAGCCGTCAATACGCCGCTGAAGGACACCCTGAACCTGCAGTCCAACTCGACCGGCTGCATGGCCGCCGAATACGATGCCGGATACTTCTGCGACTACGTCGTGCACAAGATCCTGAATTCCAAGGAATTCGGCAAGACCCAGGAGGACCGTGAACGGCTCCTCAAGGAGGGCGGCCTCAAAATCGTCACCACGCTCGACCTCGACGCCAACACGCTGCTCAACGAGACGGCCCGGAAGACGATTCCTCCGGAGGACCCCTCCGGAATGGAGATCGTCATGGCATCGGTCAAACCAGGCACCGGCGAAGTGCTGGGATTCGGCTTGAACCGTACGTACGATGCGACCGACGCCGGCCTGACCGACCAGACGAAGGACGCCATGAACTACGCCGTCGACTACGTGGACGGCGGTGGCCGAGGCTTCTCCATCGGCTCCTCGTGGAAGCCGGTGAACCTGGTCGCATGGATGGAAGCGGGACATTCCGTCAACGAAAATCTTCAGACCACGACCAGATACCCTACATCCCTGTTCGCGTGCGACCGGTACAAGGGCGGCACGGACGTATGGTCGCTGACCAACGCCATCACCAACAACACCGTGAACCCCGAGACCCCGGCACTCGCTTTGGCGCGATCCCATAACACCACGCAGGCGTCGATGGCCTCCGTCATCGGCCTATGCAAGATCGCCGACACGGCGACCGAACTCGGTTACCACGACGCCTACACCGGCGAGACGCTCGACAAGACGTCGTCCTTCGTTCCGGCAATGCTGGTGGGCAACGTGAACGTCTCCCCGCTGACCATGGCAAGCATCTTCGCCGTGTACGCCTCGAACGGCGTGCAGTGCAATCCGATCGCGTTGAAGAAGGTCACCACGGTGGACGGCGACGATCTGAAGGTGCCGTCGGCGAATTGCCATCAGGCGGTCGATCCGGAAATCATCCAGACCCTTGCCTGGGCCATGAACCAGGGCGTGGTCCGTGCGGATGGCGCCGGCCAGGTGGCGAAGCTCGCGAACAATCGCAAGACCTTCGCCAAAACCGGTACCCATGAGGACCAGTACGTGACGACGGGCGGCTTCATCCCGAACCAGATCGCCACGTTCGTGCTGGTCGGCGACGTGCAGAATCCCGTGCAGAACCCGATCGCGAACATCGCCATCAACGGCCAGTATCACAGCTATTGGGATGGTTCGACCATCGCGGCTCCGGCTTGGCGTGACTTCATGAACGCGTACGCCGAACGTAAGCAACTGCCTATTGACAACGATTACGGCCAGGCGGCGTCCAAGTATTCCGCGACCTCCAGTAGCGTCACGCCGATCGGAGGAGGCAAGAAGACCACGCCGACGCAACAGCAGTCGACCATCATCCAACAGCAGAACCAGTCGATTCAGCAGTCGCAGCAAAACCAGCAGTCCCAGCAGTCGCAGCAATCGGCTCAGAACCAGCAATCGCAGCAGACTACGCAGGGTCAGCAGTGACGCCATGCCGCATCGCGGTTCCGTAATGTCCGTGGTGTCCGCGATGCGCGCATCACAGGAAAAGTGAACAGTCCATGAACGCCCGTCCCAACAGGCGGGCGTTCTGCTTACAATGCAGGTGGCGCCGCTCCATTGGCTCCATCCGATTCCACTGGTGCCATTTGCTGGAAACGCGGCGCGATATCGATGGTTTTGGGATTTTCCAAAGAAAGAGATGACGATGGGCAAGGGTGAGAAAAACGACGGCAAGAAGGACGGGACCATCAGGCCGTTCGACCCGATGACGTTGCGCGGCGTGACCATGCGCAACCGTATCTGGCTGCCGCCGATGGACACGTATTCCGCGCTGGCGCAGGACGGCAAGCCGACGCCGTTCCACTACCAGCATTATGTGTCGCGCGCGATGGGCGGCTTCGGCATGATCATCATGGAAGCGACGGCCGTCTCGCCGGAAGGCCGCATCTCGCCGTGCGATCTGGGATTGTGGGACGACGCGCAGATGGAAGCATGGCGCTGGATCGTTTCCGATGTGAAGGCCACGGGAGCGGCGGTGGCGGTGCAGCTCAACCATGCGGGACGCAAAGGCTCCACGGGCTGCCATCCGATCGGTTTTGAAGGACGGAGCGTGCCGAAGGAGAACGGAGGATGGGAGACGGTCGGCCCAAGCGCCGACGCATATGGGACGCTGGCCCGTCCGCGCGCGCTGAGCGTCGACGAGATCCATGCCATCGTCGGACAGTTCCGCGATGCCGCCTGGCGCGCCTCGGACATCGGCTTCGACGCGGTGGAGATCCACGCCGCTCACGGCTATCTGCTGTCCCAGTTCCTTGATCCGCTCATCAACGAGCGTGATGACGAGTATGGCGGCTCGTTCGAAAACCGTGTCCGCATGCTGGTCGAAGTCGTGGATGCGATCCGTTCCGTCATTCCGGAGACCATGCCGCTTCTGGTCCGCGTCTCCGCCACCGATTGGGCCGCAGGCGGTTGGGATCTCGACCAGACCGTCGACCTGGCCAAGATCCTGAAGGCACATGGCGTGGATCTGATCGATGTGTCCACCGGCGGAATGATCCCCGACGTGACCATTCCGGTGAAGCCCGGCTACCAGGTGCCGTTCGCCGAACAGGTGCGGTCGCGCGCCGGTATTCCGACCACCGCGGTGGGCCTTATCACCAAGCCGAAGCAGGCCAAGAAGATTCTGAAATCGGGTGCGGCGGATGCCGTGGAGATCGGTCGGGCGGCATTGCGCGACCCGTACTGGCCGCTACGCGCCGCGTATAAGCTGGATGTGCCGGTCGACAAGGTCCCATACCAGCCGCCATATCTGCGCGGCGCCTTCCGCTGATCGCATCGCGGCCTTCCCTGTTTGCGGGCAATGTTTGCGGGTAATGTTTGCGGGTAAACATTTGTGGGCGCCTTGCCGACTCCTCTTTTGTCGGCTTGGCGCCCGCTTGATCGCTTTGATAATCGCGATTACAAACCCTGCGAGGCCTACGCGTCGACGCCGACTGCCTCGCTGACATGCTCGAAACCGTCCTTCCGGAGCAGTTCGGCGAGCCCGCGCTTCAATACGGTGATCTGCTGCGGACCGCGGTACATGAGGGCGCTGATGAACATCACCAACGACGAGCCGCTGCGAATCTTCTCATACGCCTGCTGAGGGGTAAAGACGCCGCCGATGCCGGCGATCGCGAACCGGTCGCCATACTCGCGGTAGACCTGCCTGATACGCTCGTTGCTGGCCGCGTAGCAAGGCGAACCGGACAGACCGCCCTCCCAGTCGCGCGGAATGTTCATGCCGGTGCGGTCCTTCTGCAGGTTCGCTATCGACAGACCCTGCACATTGTGCTCGGCCAGTACGTCCAGCAAATCCTTGAATTCAGGCCACGTCTTGTTCAACGGCATCTTGACGAGCGTTGGCTGCGGACGGTCAATCTTGTCGAGCTCGGTGAACAGCTTGTCGAGTGCCTCGGGGTTTTCGTTGAACGGTTCGCCCGCCATCGTGTTCGGGCAGGAGATGTTCACTTCGACCATGGCGGTGCGGCCGGCCGCGCGGCGCATCGAAATGCAGTAATCCTCGATGCCCTCATCCAAATCTCCGGTCTTGCCGTCGTTCGTGCGGGCGATGGACACCGAAACCTGCATGCTCTTGGCCTTCGTCCACGCGTTCTCGGCACGCGGAATCACCACCGCGGAACCTTCGTTGGCCAAGCCGACGTGCACCATCATCGAATCGTATTCAGGCAGACGATGGAACCACGGACGGGGATTGCCGGGGCACGGACGGGAGGTGGTGGAACCGACCGTTTCGAAGCCGAAGCCGACGTTGTCGAGCAGCACCGGCATCTCGCAATCCTTGTCGAGGCCGGCGGACAGGCCGAACGGATTGGCAAAGTCGACGCCCATCACGTTGGTCTCCAGCACCGGGTCGGTGTAGTCGAGCATCTCGCGGCACAGCCACATCAGCGGCGGAATGTTGCGTGTGACCTTGCAGAATTCGATCATCTGGCTGTGCGCCACGTCGGGCGTGTGGTTGAAGACAAAATGCGGCTTGACGATGTGCTTGTAGCCGAAGGTGAAGAGGTCGGTGGTGGCTTTGTTCGCGGCGTCGTGCCAAAAGTTTTCGGAAACGTATGTCATGGTTCCTTATTCTCGCACGTTTTCGTCGGTTTCGCACGACGGACTTGGGGCTGCTTTGATTGGGTGGCATGGCATGTTCGCTTTTGTGTGGTTTGTGCTGAATTTCAGGCGATTGCGACGTGGGTTTGCGTGAAAAACAGGCGAAACGCTCAACTCGGTTTTATTTTTGAGTGAACATGTGCGATAATGTTCACATGATATCGTCACAACGTCAGCATTTGATTCTGAGCCGTCTGCGCACCCGCGGCGCGGTGCGCATCACCGCGCTGTCCAAAGAGCTGGGCGTCTCCGCCATGACCATCCGCCGCGATATCGCCGACTTGGCCGACAAGGGACTGCTGAAGCGCGTGCACGGCGGCGCCGTCAGCACCAGCACGCTGCTGAGCGAACCGTTGTTCTCCGTAAAATCGCAGATGGACATCGGTCTGAAGGATGCCATCGCGCAGGAAGCCGTCAAATACGTGGCTCCCGGCGACGTGATCGCCATCGGCGGCGGCACCACGGCGTACGTGTTCGCGCAGCATCTGCTTGAATCGCAGCAATCGTCGGGCATCACCATCCTCACCAACTCCATTCCGGTCGCGGAGCTGGTGCAAGCACTCGAATCGAAGGATGTGGAAGTCATCGTCACCGGCGGCGTCACCACGCGCTCCAACTCGCTCGTTGGACCGATCGCCGACAAAGTGGTGGCGTCGCTGCGCGTCAACACCGTCTTCCTGGGCACGCACTCTGTGTCCATTCCACGCGGCTTCCTCATGCCGAATTCGCTGGAGGCCGCAACGGATATGGCGATGATGGACATCGCCGACCGCACGATAATCTTGACCGACCACACCAAGTGGAGCTGCACGTCATTGTCGTTGTTCGCTCGCTTCGACCAGGTGGATACGGTCATCACCGATGACGGGTTGGATCCCGATTCGGTGGCGAAAACAAGGGATTTGGTCAAAGAGCTCGTGCTGGCGCACCAGACCGAGCCGGTTCAGGAAGGTGAATGATCACATATGGCAGATTTCGTCAACTATACTCCGGGGGAATATGCGAAGAAGCATATCCGCATCACGCCGACCACGCTCGCGGACGGACGCGACTTCTTCTACCTTGATGACGATCCGGAATACGTTTCCGGCGCCAAGACTCGCGAACTGAAGGATCCGCGCCAGCTGCCGTACCGCTTCTCCAACCAGCTCAACGCCGCGGGCGAGGAAGTGCCGTACGCGGCTCCGGAAATGCGCCGCGATCCGCTGACCGGCGATTGGATTCCGATGGCGACCGCGCGCATGAACCGCCCGATCACCGCAGGCCCGGGCGCCACGGCCAAGGGCAATCCGCTGGCCGCGCGCAAGCCGGGCGACCCGTACCAGGACGGCGAAGTGCCGGACACCGACTACAACGTGGTCGTGTTCGAAAACCGTTTCCCGTCGATGGTGCGCGTGCCGGGTCGTTCCGAAGCCGTGGAATACGTCGACGGCAACCCGCTGTGGGAGAAGAAGATGGCGGCCGGACGTTGCGAAGTGATCTGCTTCGATCCCGACGAGAACGGTCTGCCGGCCGACCTGCCGGTCTCCCGCCTGCGCACGGTCGTGGAGGCGTGGGCCTTCCGCACCGCCGAAATCTCCAAGATGGAAGGCGTCGAACAGATCTTCCCGTTCGAGAACCACGGTCAGGAGATCGGCGTCTCCCTGGCCCATCCGCACGGTCAGGTCTACTGCTATCCGTTCATCGCGCCGAAGATGGAGGCCGAGCTGCGGCACACCGAAGCCTACCATGAGAAGACCGGCGGCAACCTGCTCAAGGACCTCATGAACGCCGAAATCGAAGCCGAGGAGCGCATCGTCATGCGCAACCACAGCTGGGTCGCCTATGTGCCGGCAGCCGCCCGTTGGCCGCTCGAGGTGCATGTGGCCCCGGTACGCGACGTGCTCACCCTTGACGAGCTCAACGACCAGGAACGCTGGGACCTGGCCGTCATGTACTCCACACTGCTCAAGCGCGGCAATGCATTCTTCGACAAGGGCGACGGCAAGGGCATGGACCTGCCGTACATCGCCGCCTGGCACCAGGCCCCGATCCACGACAAGCGCCGCGAGAACTACCGTCTCAACCTGCAGTTCTTCTCGTTCCGCCGCGCCGCCAACAAAATCAAGTATCTGGCCGGCTCCGAATCCGGCATGGCCGCATGGGTGTCCGACACCACTCCGGAGCTCATCGCCAAGCGCTTCCACGAACTCGGCCCGATTGACATCGAAGGCTGAAACGCACAACGGCAAAGGAAACACCAATGACTGATGTTGAATTCATCGAACCGCTCTCGCATGACGAGGGCGTGAGAGTCGCGACCAACCTGTTCCGCGCCACCTACGGCGAGAATCCGGCCGGCATCTGGGCGGCCCCGGGACGCGTCAACCTGATCGGCGAACACACCGACTACAACGCAGGCCTGTGCCTGCCGATCGCGCTGCCTCACCGTACCTTCATCGCACTCAAGCCGCGTAACGACACCCACGTGAACGTGGTCTCCGACGTGGATCCCGAGGAAGTGGCCGAAGCTGACCTCGACGGACTTGAAGCCGGGGAAGTGAAAGGTTGGGCCGCCTACCCCGTGGGCGTGGCCTGGGCGCTGCGCGAAGCCGGCTTCGACGCCGTGCAGGGCTTCGACGCGGCCTTCTCCTCCTGTGTGCCGCTCGGCTCGGGCCTAAGCTCCTCCGCAGCCATGACCTGCTCCACCGCCTTGGCATTAGACGACGTGTACGGTCTCGGCTACGGTTCGACCGACGCCGGACGCGTGACGCTGATCAACGCCGCCATCAAATCCGAAAACGACATGGCCGGCGCCTCCACCGGCGGACTCGACCAGAACGCCTCCATGCGTTGCTCGCTCGGACACGCCATCCGACTCGACTGCAAGCCGGGCCTGTCCGCGGTGGAAAGCGTCGAACCGAAGGAATTCGACCTCGACAAGTATGGCCTCGAACTGCTCGTACTCGACACCCAAGCCCCGCACCAGCTCAACGACGGCCAGTACGCGCAGCGCCGCTCCACCTGCGAAGCCGCCGCGGCCCTGCTGGGAGTCGCCAATCTGCGCGTCACCGCGGAAGCGATCAAAGCCGCGGACGATCCGCAGGCGGCACTCGCCGATGTGCTCGCCAAGCTGGACGACGAGACCATGAAGAAGCGTGTGCGCCACGTGGTGACGGAAATCGCCCGTGTGGACGAATTCGTAGACGCCTTCGCCGCCGGCGACATCGCCACGGCAGGCAAGCTGTTCAACGCGTCGCACGATTCGCTGCGCGACGACTACGAAGTGACCGTGCCGGAACTCGACATCGCAGTGGAGGTCGCCCGTGCCAATGGCGCGTATGGCGCCCGCATGACCGGCGGCGGCTTCGGCGGCTCCATCATCGCGCTGGTCGACAAGGGCCAGGGTCATGAAATCGCGCAGAAGATCGCCGACCGTTTCGAAAAGGAAGGCTTCAACGCGCCCCGCGCCCTGCCGGCATACGCCGCGGCCGCGGCAAGCCGCGAGGCCTGATCACAAAACCCGATAACGAAAACGCGTGTTGGCGCACGTCCGTAAAAAAGATGTGCGCCAACACGCGTTTTCGTTTTCAACCTGCTTTTGGACTATCCTCGACCTACTTGCGGACCAGATGGTACACGGCGTATCCCGCGGCGATGACCAGCAGCACGATGCCGTAGACCAGATACGGCTGGCTCAGCGAGGCGCCTCCGACCAGCTTCAGTGTGTATGGGGCGGTGAAGGCGCCGAAATTGCAGCCGACCAGCACCACCGACGTGCACAATGTATCCGAACCCTTCGGGCAGACCTCGGAAATCTGATTGAAGGTATAGGAGATCATAGTGGGGTAGGAGATGCCGGCAATCAGCGCGTCGATGCACAGAACGACGAAATTCGGCGCGAAGAACATGATCAGAGATCCGATTCCCAATGCGACGAGACCGACCGTCAGCGTCTGCGCCTTCAGTATTTTGTTGATCAGGCCGAATGCGAAGCCCATGAGCATACCGCCGATGGTCATGACGCTCAGCAAAGTGGATGCCTGCTGCATCGTGCCGAAACCGGAACCGGTCACCACGGAAGACAGGCGTGTGGTCAGTCCGATGTACATGGTCACGGCGACGATCAGAAACACGGTGATGAGCAGGATGGGGCCATTCACCGACTGCTTGGCGTTGCCGTTTTGGGCCTGCGCGGAATCGTCAGCTTTCGGATCGTTCGGCTCCTTTGGAACGAACAGCACGAACAGTACCAGAATCGGCACTGCGAGGAAATAGACGAGGAACGAACTGTTCCAGCTGAGCAACACGAGGAATCCCGCGGCCAGGGTCATCAACGACTGGCCCAATGATTCGAACGCGGACCTGAAGCCCATCAGTGTGGCCTTCTCGTCGCCGGAGAAGAACTTGGCGATCATGGATACGGCCAGGGAATTAATCAGGCCGAAACCGACGCCGAGGCCGATGCGCGAACCCATGATCACCCAGAAGTTGTTCGTGACGAAGAAGGGAATCACGCCGAAGACGGCCGCGATGACCAGTCCCGCGGTCACAGTGGCCTTGTCGCCGATCTTACGGGCGATGAAGCCGGAGGCGATGATCATGATGATCATCGAGAACGATGGAACGGTGCTCAGTAGCTCCACATTGGCGCGTGGCTGGTCGGGGAACTGCTTGATCAGCGCCGGCATCACGCCGGAGATCGCATTCGATGATGTGAGCAGCAACGAAATGGCAAGCAGCGAGAATTTCATAAGCGGGCTGTACGCGCTGCGGGGGCGTGCCGTTTGGGCGGTGGGGGAATCGGTGGTCATGTTGCGTCCTTACAACGATGGATTGAATTGTTTTGCTTGGGTATGAGTTGGATAATCATCTGTGATTATTATGGTCCGGACGAAACCCGTAAGAAAGGAAGAACGGGCTTCGTCCGAAGTCTGGCATGGCTCAGATCTGTTCGAGCGCGCACAGAGCCGCGCCGATGACGCCGTCGTACTTGCCGGGAATCGTGTAGACGATTGGCAGGTCCTCGGCCGGATACGGCTTGCGGGACATGCGCTTGATCTTCTCCTCCAGACGCTGCTTCGGGAAGTCCTTCATCTGCGTCACACCGCCGCCGATGATGATTTTGGCCGGGTCGAGCAGGTTGATGACGGTCGAGAAGGTCCAGGCGAGATGCTCCAGCCAATCATCGATGAACGGTTCGTCGCCGTATAGGGAGAACGCGTCGTCGATGGAGGCGCCCGGATGATGTGCTTCGAGCTCACGGACGAGCGCGTTGCCGGAGGCAGCCGTTTCGGAGCAGCCCTCCAAGCCACAGCCGCAGGTGCGTCCGGTGGCCTCGTAGATATGGCCGAGTTCGCCGGCCACGCCGTGCAGGCCGACCAGAATCTTGCCGTCCACGGATAGCGCGCAACCGATGCCAGTGCCCACGTAGCAGCCGAAGGTCACGCCTTCGAGATGTTGCAGGTTCAGGCGCTTGGCGTCATAACGGATGATCATGTTCACGTCACGGTCGATGAACACGGGCACGCCGAATCGGCTCAGACGTTCCGGCACGTTCACGTTGTTGAGCCCGGGGATGAACGTGGTCTGCAGCACCACGGTGCGAGTGGCGTCGACCACAGATGGGAATCCTACGGAAATGGCCTTCAGCTCGTACTTGCCGTCCAGTACCTCGCCGAGATAGCCTTCCAGATAGTCGGCGAGTTTGGTCATCGGGTCGTCGCCGCTCAGCGCCTCCTGTGAGCTGACGCGGCGGGAGTCGACCAGGGCACCGAGTGCGTCGACCAGTCCGACGCGCAGATTGGTGCCGCCGATGTCGATGCCGAGGATGACCGGCGTTTTCAGCGTGGCGGAATTGACGGGGCTGCCCGCGGTGGCGACGGTGGGTTCGTTGTTGGTGATGGCGGTGGTGTTGCTCATGACTGCTCCATTGCAAAAATTAAAAGAAATTACGGGTTGTGGTGGTGCCGAAGATGGCAAAGGCGCGTCCGGATAGCATGCGCCATCAGGACGCATGCGGTATCAAGGAGAGAGAGGACGCGCCGATGCCAGCCGGTGATGAAAGGGATTGCCGGTTCGATATGGCAATCGCGACTGTAATCAGTCCTCGGGAGGCAGGGTTTCGCCGGTGGTGCGTTCGTAGTTGGCGCGCATCTTGGCCCATGCCTTGTCGAGGTCGCGGTCCAGGGAGAACAGGCCGGAATTACCGAGGATGAAGGTCTCGGCGCCGGCGTTGCGCAGCTTGGCGAAGGTCTTCTCGCTGCACGATCCATCGATCTGGATCTCATAGTTCAGACCGTGGTCGGACTTGTATTTGGCGGCCTGTTCGATCTTGGCGAGCATCTCGTCGATGAACGGTTGGCCGGCGAAACCGACGTCGATGGTCATCAGCGTCAGCAGGTCGACGCGTTCGATCAGCGGCAGGATGGAATCGAAGGTCGTGAGCGGATTGACGACAAGACCGGTGCCGCAGCCGAGGGCGCGGATTGAATTCATGGTGCGGAACGCGTGGGTGTTCAGTGTTTCGACATGTGGGGAGATGACGTTCACGCCGACCTGGGCGAGCGGTTCCAGCCAATAGTCCGGATCGGTGGTCATCAGATGCGCCTCGTTGCGTACGGTGCTGTGCGGCAGCACCCACTTGAGCCATTCCGGGCTCAAGGAGAGGTTCGGTGCGAAATGGCCGTCCATGATGTCAAGATGAAGGGAATCGGCGTGCTGGCTCAGGGTGCTCACCTGTTCACCTGCGATGGAGAAGTCCATGCACATCAGTGAGACCGCGAATTTTGGAGTTTCCATTGTGGGTCCTTTCTTATGATGGCTGTCTTCGTCGGTACCAACGTTGTGGGGGAGCTGCTGCGCTTCCCGTTGTTTCCTTAAGGTGATTCTCACGATACGATTCGGTTTTATGCTCTTCAACGTCAGATTTATGTCGTATTTCAACATAAATCTGACGTATATTGGGGATATAGCAATGGCAATGGTTCGTGGAGGATTGCGATGAGGCAGTCGATAATGAAACAGTCTTCGAAAGAACAGTGGCGCTTCACGCTTCCGGATCGACCGTGGACGCTGGCGGTCACCGGCAGCGAGCTGCCCAGCGAGGTGGCGCTGCTGGTGGCGTCCGGCAAAGCGAACAGCAAGGCGGAGCTGGTCCGTGAAACCGGATTGGCCCGATCCACGGTGTCATCCTGCGTGGATTCCCTGCTGCGCAAAGGAATTCTTGCCGTGAGCGGTGTGATCTCGCAGGATCGTGGAAGACCCGCGGAGCGTCTGACCGTCAACGATCGATTGGGATTGATGGCGATTGCCGATGTCGGGGCTCGGCATACCACTTTCGGTCTGGCCGATATGAATATGCGACTACTGACGTACGAATCGCATGTGGTCTCCATAGCGGACCAACGACCGGAGGATTTTTTGTCGTGGGCAAGCGAATGCCTGTGGCGTATGGCGTCGAGCGTATCTCCCGATTTGCCGCTTCGCCATGCCGTATTGTCATTGCCTGCCAGGATCGACATTCGCGAGGATGCGCCGATACGTCCGCCGATCATGCCCGGATGGGATGCCTTCAACGCGGTCCAGCACATGAGGGACGACCTCGGATGCCCGGTCAGCGTGGAAAACGACACCAATATTCGGGCATTGGGTGATGCCGCGGCGCTTCCCGAGGATGAACGACCAATCATCGAAATCAAAATAGGCACCGGCATCGGTGGTGGCATTGTGATGAAGGATGGCCGTATATTCCACGGTTTCGACGGATCGGCTGGTGAAGTGGGCCACACCTCGTACGATCCACGCAACCGCAAACGCTGCGCATGCGGGCAGACGGGATGTTTGGAAACGGTGGCATCCGTGCCTGCCATGCTGAGACGAATGCAGCAGCTGTCACCCATGGCGGACGAACCGACCAGCGTGGAACAGCTCATCGAACGACTGCACGACGGCAACCTCGGTGCGGAACAGGCTGTGGAAGAAGCCGGAGAATCCATCGGCATCATGGTGGCGACGCTATGCAACATCCTCAACCCAAGACATGTGATCGTCAGCGGACTCATTGCGGAGGCAAGCGACGAACTGCTTACCGCCATCCGCACCACCGTCTACAGGACCGCCCGCCCATTGACCACGCGAAACCTGAGTATCGGGCGCAGTCCTCTTGGACGCCTTGCAGGCGTGGCCGGAGGAGTGGTGCTGGCCACTCAGGAGACGTTGTCTCCCGAGCGATTGCTTGAACGGGAATAGCCCGCAAGGTTCGTGCGGTAGGCGCGACACGCCCGGACGACTTACGAAGAATTTTCATTCGTGATACGTTGACCACTGTTTTTGAAAACCGCATGGCATAGCCGAAATCAAGGTGTATGCCATGCGGTTTTTTCTTTTGTTCCGAGAACAGGCAGCGAAGCCCGGACGCGCATATGGCGGTCCGGGCTTTCGCATGTTTGCGTGCCCGTATGTCGGCTTGCGAAATCCGCAGGTCTGCCGGTCTGCCGGCACGGGTCTCGGGCGGGGGAGTCGACAGACAGAACAAGAAGAAAGACAAGGAGAACTGTGTCACAAACCGCATCAATGCAGCAGTCACATGAACATGATCAGCCACGTTTCGAGCATCCGCACAAGGTGATGCTCGGCCTGTATATCGGCGCGTTCCTGGGCATGCTGTCCGAAACGTCCATGAACATCGCGTTGCCGGATCTGTGCGACGCATTCAACATCACCACCGGAACCGCGCAGTGGATGGTGGTCGGCTACATGCTGGCCATCGGCGTGGTGCTGCCGTGCGTCGGATTCCTGCTCAAGTGGGTCAAGGCGAAGACGCTGGTGCTGTTTGCGCTGGTCTGCTTCGCGATCGGTTCCGTGCTGTCTGCCTTCGCCCCTGTGTTCGCGCTGGTGCTGGCCGGACGAATCATTCAGGGTATCGGCACCGGCATCGTGCTGCCGACCATGTACGCCGCGATCATGCGCGTGTTCCCGCCGTTCATGATCGGCGCCGCCAACGGCGTGGCCGGCCTGGTCATCATGTTCGCGCCGGTGATCGGCCCGACCCTCGCCGGCATCCTGATTGGCGCCTTCTCCTGGCGTGCCATCTTCGTGCTGTTCGCCGTCGTGGCCGTCGTGGCCATCGTTTGCACCGCGGTCTTCTTCGTCACCCCGATCGAAACGACGCGTCCGAAGGTCGACATCCTCTCGGTCATCGCCTCGGTCATCGGCTTCGGCTGCCTGGTCGCGGGCGTGAGCCTCGTGGCGGACATGGGCTTCAGCGCGCTGGTGATCGCGCTGCTGGTCATCGGCATCGTGGTCGTCGCGTTCTACGCATACCGTCAGCTGCACATCGAGCATCCGGTGCTGGAGCTGCGTGCCTTGGGCATCGAGGCCTTCCGTGTTCCGGCTCTGATGGTCACCTGCTCGTTCGCCTGCACGCTGGCGCTCATGTTCCTCGCACCGCAGGAGCTGCAGCGTGGTCTGGGTCTGGATTCCTCCACGGCCGGCATGCTGATGCTTGCGGGCGGTGTGGTGAACGCCATCTTCTCCTTCGCGACCGGCCGCATGTATGACAAGGTCGGCGCCCGCCCGCTGGTCAGGTGCGGTGCGGTGGTGGCCGTGATCGGCTCGCTGCTGTTCCTCGCCATCGGCGTCACCACCGCTCCGGCGTTCTTCGTGCTGGCGCATGTGGTGTTCATGATCGGCATTCCGCTTATGCAGCAGTCCGCGCAGTCCGCGGCTCTGAAGGGTCTGCCGCGCGAGCTTGCCGCCGACGGCTCCACCATCCTCAACACCATGCAGCAGGTGTGCGGCGCGATCGGCACCGCGGTGGCCACCTGTCTGCTCGGCATGGGTTCCGGCGCGACCGAGGCGGAGAGCTTCGTCGCCGGCTCCCGTTACGGCTACGTGTTCGGTCTGGTTCTGGTCGTGATCGTGTTCGTGCTGTCCTTCTTCCTGAAGGAGGATCGCGCCTCCCGCAAGTGAACGACGGGTCGCTTTTGACGAATGTCAGGTCCGTCCATCGCCGCTTTTCGCGTGCGATGGACGGACCTTTTTTATTCGCGCGGAAGCGATGGAAATGTTACGTTATACGATTAACGGCGTGTCGCGATATGTTCGTTTTCGGTTATGCGGGGGAATGGCGATATGTCGCCGATGAGCACGTTCTCAATGACGATATGTGCAAAACAATGTGAGCGCTAACCATTGAGATAAACGATTAACGTTTTGACATTAAACGATTAACGATTTATAGTGTTAACTACCGCGAAGGAAACAACCACAAAGCAAGTGGTTGGCGGAATCGCACCCGTGTTTCTCACATTGGTGCGAGGAGGAAACATCAAGGAAGAAGGAGCCTAATCATGGCACGAAGGAGTGTTCGCCTGCTGGCGTCGATCGCGGCAATCGCGACTATGGCCACGGCACTGACCGCCTGCGGCAACAAGCAGGCCACCACCGATTCGAATGGCAAGCCGATCGTCAACATCCTGGTTCGCCGCAACGTGACCGACCATCCGATGAAGGACACTCAGTATTCCAAGGACCTGGAAGCGGCCTGCGACTGCACCATCGAATGGCAGGAAGTCTCCGACAACGCCTGGGGCCAGCAGAAGAGCGCCAAGATGGCCGCCGGCGAATTCCCGGACATCGGCCTGAGCCTGTTCAGCATGGTCGACGCGGCTAAGTACAACACCTACTTCGAGGACCTGAAGCCGCATCTGGACAAGATGCCGAACGTCAAGAAGTTCCTCAAGGCCCAGCCAGGCGCGGAGAAGTACGTGACTGACGGAACCAAGATCGCCATGCTGCCGTCCGACCGCGGCAAAGGCTACGAGGTCTCCGGAACCCACATGTTCATCAACAAGACCTGGCTCGACAAGCTCGGACTCAAGATGCCGACCACCTGGGATGAGCTCGAAAAAGTGCTCGAAGCCTTCAAGAACGACGACCCGAATGGCAACGGCAAGGCCGATGAGATCCCGATGAACATCCGCAGCCTAGGCTTCGGCCTGTGGAGTCCGTTGACCCTGATGAACTCCGAAGGCGTGGTCACCTCCTTCATGGGAGGCGGCGCCTCCGAGCAGGGCTACTACGTGGACAACGGCAAGGTCAAGAGCTACTACACCTCCGACGCCCTCAAGGACGTCGTCTCCTACCTGCACGAGCTCATGGCCAAGGGGCTCATCCCGAAGGACGTGCTCACCCGCGATGACTCCCAGTACACCGCACAGACCGTCAGCGACGGCAAGACCGCCCGCACCGGCGTTTCCTTCGGCTGGTCCAACTACGCCGAATACGGCAACAGCTTGGGCGACCAGTACGTCACCCTGCCGCCGCTGAAGAAGGACGCCTCCACGCCAGACTCCCAGGTGAAGTGGGACGCATCCCAGGACGCCTGCCGCTGGGCCTACTCCGGCTCCGGTCTGACCGTCAACCCGAACGCCGCCAACCAGGACGCCATCTACAAGGTCATCAACGCCATGTACAGCGAGAAGCTTTCCGTGGCCGGATTCTTCGGTTCCATTCCGGACATCGTCTCCGATGACGGCAACCACCAGTACACCATCGACAAGAAGAAGGCCTACGCCGAATATCCCGATACCCGCGCCATCGCCCTGCAGGACCGCTTCGGCGGCTGGATCCGTGACGATGTGAAGATGGTCAACGACACCAACGCCGATCAGGTCACCGCCTCCGATCAGGCCATCCGCGAGGCCCGCAACCGCGTCGACGGCGTCAAGGACGTCATCCCGATCTATGTCCGCCCGAACACCGAGGATTCCAACACCCTGCAGAACAACAACACCGCCATCTCCAACTACGCGAACAACCAGATCGCGAAGTGGTTCCAGAAAGGCGGCATCGACAAGGAATGGGACGCCTACGTGAAGAAGGTGTCCGAGCCGAGCCTCGGTCTCGACGCCAACATCAAGATTTGGCAGAAGTGGTACGACAAGTACACCAAGTAGCCAATTGATACCGGCGTGGTCTGCATATGCGGGTTCACAATTCTCTCCCGTAACTGCCGTCAGACCCCGCCTCTTTTTTCCCTAGCAACCATCCTAAATTGGAGACCATCATGAGTGCACAAACATCGCAAGGCGTTGCTGCACGGACCGTGGCGATGGATGCGGTTCCCGACCGCAAGAAACCAGGCCTGCTTGATCGCATCGCCGACCACTTCCGCCGTTACTGGCAGCTGTGGATCCTTTCCGCCCCCGCACTGTTCTTCGTGGCCCTGTTCGCCTACGTGCCGATGTGGGGCATCCAGCTCGCCTTCCGCGAGTTCGACCCGACCAAAGGCCTGACCGGCGGCAAATTCGTCGGCTTCAAGTACTTCCTGGAATTCTTCCATAACCCGCTGTTCGGCGAGATCATGACCAACACCATCCGCATCTCCCTGTGGACGCTGGTCATGGGATTCATCTTCCCGATCATCCTGGCCCTGCTCATCAACCAGATCGGTTCCAAGAAGATCAAGGGCTTCGTGCAGACGATCACCTACATGCCGCATTTCATCTCCGTGGTGGTCATCGTCTCCATGCTCAACATCTTCCTTACCCCGGGAACCGGCATCCTCGGCCGCTTCTTCGGCGACGAATCGCTGATGGGTTCCACCAGCGCCATCACCGCCGTCTACTGGATCTCCGAAGTCTGGCAGCACGTCGGCTGGAACTCCATCATCTACCTGGCCGCGCTCGCCGGCGTGGACACCTCGCTGTACGAAGCGGCGAAGATCGACGGCGCCGGACGCCTGCAGTTGATCCGCTACGTCGACATCCCGACGATCATGCCTACCTGCGCGATCCTGCTCATCATGAACATGGGCTCCGTGCTGAACGTGGGCTTCGACAAGATCTACCTGATGCAGAATTCGCTAAACCTGCCGGCCACCGAAGTCATCGCGACCTACACCTACAAAATCGGTATTATCAACGGCCAGTATTCGTACTCGACGGCAATCGGCCTGTTCAACACCCTGGTCAACTTCGTCTTCCTGATCACCGCCAACGCGATCGCGAAGCGCGTTTCCGATACGAGCATTTTCTAGGAGGAATCCATCATGTCTGCAACGACTGGGGCTGTTGCCCAGAACAAGAACGACATTCCCTGGAACAAGCACGTGCGCCAGAAGCAGAAGCCGGGCGACCTGGCTGTGTCGGGCATCATCAACCTGCTGCTGCTCCTGACAGTCGTGGCGGTGCTCTACCCGCTGTGGTTCGTGGTCGTCGCCTCGTTCTCGAACCCGAACGCCGTGGCCGGCGGCGAAGTGCTGCTGCTGCCGAAGGGCGTGACCTTCGCGGGATACGCCAAAGTGTTCGCCAACCAGCGCATCTGGCAGGGCTATCTCAACACCATCATCTACTCGGTGGTCGGCACCGCGCTCAACATGGCAGTGACCATTCCATGCGCCTTCGCCCTGTCCCGCCGCGAATTCAAGCCGCGCCGCGTGATCATGTTCCTGTTCACCGTGACCATGTTCATCGCCGGCGGTCTGATCCCGAACTACTTGCTGTACAAGAGCCTCGGCATCAACAACAGCATGTGGGTGTTCATCCTGCCCGGCGCGGTCTCCGTGTACAACGTGATCGTGGCCCGCTCCTTCTTCGACACCTCCATTCCTGAGGAGCTGTTCGATGCGGCGCAGATCGATGGTCTGAGCTACTTCGGCTACTTCTTCAAGATCGTCCTGCCGCTGAGCTCCGCGATTCTGGCTGTGATCGGCCTGTACTACTTCGTCGGCCACTGGAACGACTTCATGACGGGCCTTATCTACATCACCGACGACACCAAGCAGCCGTTGCAGGTGGTGTTGCAGCAGTTGCTGCTCGTGGCGCAAGGCACCGGCACCAACGTCAACGCGGCCGCCCAACAGCAGGCCGCCGACCAGATCAAGTTCGGCATCATCATCGTGTCCACACTGCCTCTGCTGGTGCTCTACCCGTTCCTGCAGAAGTACTTCAACAAGGGCGTGATGCTCGGCGCCGTCAAGGGCTGAGTCCGAATCGCGATCCTGCAAAAGGTAATCGAACCGAGACAACCAAACCAACCAATAGAAAGGATTCGCCATGCTTGCCCGTTTCTCTGTGGCCTACGAGCACTTCTGCCGTCTGCTGGTCACGCTTTTCGTGGTCAACGTGGCCATACTCGCGCACACGCTGATGGGCGCCGTGATGTTGGGATTCCTTCCTTCGCTCGCGGCGGCGCAGTCCACGTTCCGCACGTGGCTGCTTTCCGAGGACCGTTCAATGCGGGCCAAGGAAGTATGGAAGACCTTCCACGGCTTCTGGAAAAGCGAGTTCAAGCGTGCGAATCTTTTCGGTTGGCCGCTGGTTGTCCTCTGGGCCGTGGTTATCGTCGACTATTACGTGATGAACTGGCATGCGCGCAACGATTTCGATATCGCGATTTCCGGCGTGCTGCTGCTCATCATCGTCATACTGGCGGTGTTCTCGTCCCTGGTTTGGGTGGTGCGCGCGAACTACGATGAACGTCCCCTCTGGATCGTCCGCACGACGCTGGCGATGATCGTGGCACGTCCGGTGTGCAGCCTTCTGCAGGCCGGACTGCTGGTCCTCACCGTGCTCGTATGGGCCCAATGGCCGGGAATCCTTATGGTTTTCGGCATATCCCTGCCGATGTTCTGCGTGATCTGGATCGTCTACTCGTTCGGGCGTCTGCCCGGGATGGACATCCACGACCGTGAGGAGAACAAGACGGCTTTGGCCAGAGGCTAGGCCTTTCGGCTACAGACGGAGGAGAGGTGATACAATGGCGCAGTCGTCCACAACGCAACGAGTGAACAGGTCGAAACGGTTGGTATCCATCAAAGACATAGCCAAGGAAACAGGGGTTTCCGTATGCACCGTGTCTTTGGTCATGAACAACAAGGACCGCAACCGCGTCAGCAAGGCGGTCGCGCAGAAGATTCGCGAAACCGCCAAGGATATGGGGTACAAGCCCAATTCCGTGGCGCGTTCGTTGCGCACCAGCAAATCCAACACCTTGGGTTTCGTCACCGATGAGATCGCCACTACGCCGTACGCAGGAAGGATTCTCCAGGGCGCACAGGACGCCGCGCGCAAGCTCGGATACATCCTGCTTACCGCCAACACCAACAACGACGCCGATTTTGAGAACCAGGAGATAACCGCCCTCCGTCGATACAACGTGGATGGATTCCTGTACGCCATGATGTACCACCGCAAGGTGGACATTCCTGAGGCTCTGGAAGGCAGTCCGACCGTAGTGGTGGACAGCGAGGACGCCGCGGGGAAGGTTCCCTCGATCTACCCCGATGACGAACTGGCCGGATATGATGCCACCAAACGTCTGATTCAGGCCGGATGCCGGCGTATCGTCTACTACGGAACCGAGGCGGACATCATCGCGCAAGGTCTTCGATTCGAAGGATACAAGCGCGCGCTTGCGGAGTCCGGTATCCCGTTCGATGACGCTCTGGTGGTCAACGTGCTGGAAATGACCAACGCGGCTGACGAGGCGGCACGGGTGCTCGACGAGATCAAGCCGGACGGCATCTTCTGCTTCAACGACGTGCGTGCCACCTTCATCTACGAGGCCGCACGCGAACGCGGAGTGCGCATCGGCGCTGACGTCTCGGTGATCAGCATCGACAACCAGCCGTTCATCACGGACGTGCTCAAGCCATCCCTGACCACGCTGGAACTGCCTCACTATGAAATGGGTTTCGAGGCAATCCGTCAGCTCGTGGGCATGCTTGATGGCGACGAGGCTGTGAAGGATCTCAAATCCGATCATGGCGTGGCGGTGCAGGGCCATCGCGACGGCGCCGAAATGGCTTTGCGGTGCCGTGTCATCGAACGCGACTCCATCGTGTCGTGACGACCGGCTGATTCGGCTTCCCGTATTCGTTTTCTTTTCCGATACCTTTTACTTTTCACCTACTTTTCACCCCTTTTACCTTTTTTCTCAAAACGTAGCCATGTGATGTCCGGTCATGTGGCGCTATAGAGGAGACCATTATGTCCGACAACTATTCCATCTCCATCGAAACCGGCGACTACCGATTGCTTGAGGTGTTCGCCGAACGTGGCGACGCCGGCGCCAGCATCGCCATCACCAATGAGAACGGCAACGAGATCGCCAGCCATGCCATGCCGGTGGCCGAACGTCGTCATCGCTTCTCGATTCCGGTGCCGACGAACGCACGCATCACAGTGAACCTGCGGGGACTGACCGCACGGTTCGCGTATCTGTCCGAATGCGAGGATCTCCTCGACAACGGTGTGCGCTTCGTGAGCATGAACCCGTATGACACCGAATGGGACGCGCAGCCGACGCTGGAACAGGTCTACGACCGTTTCGGACGCCCCGCCGCGCACTTCGAGCCATTCGCACGCTGGATGAACGACCCGAACGGCCTGTGCCGTTTCCAGGGACGCTACCACCTGTTCTACCAGTTCAATCCGTACGGCTTCGGCTGGGACAACATGCATTGGGGCCACGCGGTGAGCCGCGACTTGGTGCATTGGACTCATCTGCCGATCTTCCTCGAACCGCAGCCTGAGCTGCATACCGACGAACGCATCGTCGGAGGCGCGTTCTCCGGCTCCGCGGTGACGGTGGACGAACATGACAACCCCTGCAAGGGCGATGACGCGACCGCCATCCGCCTGTATCTGACCCGCCATCTGGAGACCCGCGGCGACGAATCGTCCGTCACCGAATACCAGACCACCTGCCTGTGCGAGGACGGCGTGCATCTGAGCGTCGAATCGCCGGTGGCGCTGCGCGTGAACGATGATTTCGGCTTCGACTTCCGCGATCCGAAGGTGGAGACCGGCATGTCCGGCGAGGCCATCGATCCGGAACGCGCCTATATGGTGACTGCAACGAACCTGCCTGTCGCCCGATTCGACGCGGATGCAGTGTCTTCAGCCGTTCCCGGCATCAGCGCCCAAGGCACTGACGGCTGGTTCACCTGCTCACCGCAGGGCAAGCCGGGCGTCGATAAGCCGAATATGAATACGGTTCCGGCCATGACGCTCTTCTCCGCCAAGAAGCCGCTCAAGCGCAACACGACTTGGCGGTATGAGGGACCCGTGCTCGCCGACTTCGGACATCAGCTGTCGCGCACCTACGAATGCCCGGATCTGTTCCAGCTCGATGGCAAGACGGTCGCCATCGGCGCTCTGATGCACTACCGCGACAAGCAGGGCCGTTTCCAGCAGGTCCGTTGGTATGAGGGCGATCTCAAGGCCACCGCCGACGGTCCACGTCTGCAGGTCGAAAATAGCGATTGGTGCGATTTCGGCACCGGCTATTACGCGACGCAGAGCTTTGCCGCCGATGACGGTCGCCGCATCGTGTTCGGCTGGTTCACCGATTTCCCCGCGATGCGCGTGGAGAAGCCGTGCATCGCCAATGGCATGATGTCGCTGCCGCGCGAGCTGCACGTGCGCGACGGCCGCCTGGCCAGCCGTCCGGTCGAGGAAGTGTACGAGCAGTTGCTGGGCGAGAGCCTGCAGTCTCGCACGGATGATGGCGCCACCGCCTTTGCCGTACCGAACAACGCGTATTATGCCGACGTGCGTCTCGCGGACGACGCCGACTTCTTGATGACCATCGCGACCGGCGTCAATCCGGCCAACGGCGAACCGACGGAACTGCAGCTGCAGCGCCGGAACGGTATGACCCGACTGGTCACGAAGGGCACGGTCGTCGACGACGTCGATTTCGACAGCGGCATCACCGACGTGCGCCGCGTCGAGATCTTCTTCGACCGCAGCGTGGTGGAGGTGTTCCTCAATGACGGCGAGGCCGCGGGCAGCATGCTGTTCCAAGGCAAGGACGGTGACGGCGAATTCCGTCTCACCGCCGACGGCAAGGTCGAAGGAACGGACGTCCGCTCGCTCAACTCCATCTGGAAGTGACGTACGGGGTTACGGTGCGACCATCGCAGGTATGTATGTTGAGTAGATGCAATATGCACGGAATATATATGAGCGTTGTCGCGTCGTGATCCAATGGTGATGGAAAACGTCTCAAAATATAACGGGACGGCAGGAAAGGCACGTGTTTTGGCACGTGCCTTTCCTATACTTGAGGGCACGTCCGGCAATTCGCCGGGACGGTAACTGGATATTCGCACCTACATGATTAGGGAGTTCCATGAACAAGGCAATCATCACCGTCGTCGGCCAGGACACTGTCGGCATCATCGCTCGCGTCTGCACCTACCTTTCCGCGCACAAGGTCAACGTACTCGACATCTCCCAGACCATCATCGACGGCTTCTTCAACATGATGATGATTGTGGATTATTCCAACACGGACAAGGAATTCGGCGAGGTCGTGGACGACCTCGACAAGCTCGGCGAGGAGATCGGCGTGCGCATCCGCTGCCAGCGCGAGGAGATCTTCACCAAGATGCACCGCGTCTGATCCGCGGCTCACGTGAGTCATCCAAGCAACCGAAGCCACGAATCGTACCAATCGTAAGGAAGAACCATGCTGAATATCATGGAGGTCCACGAGACCAACAAGATGATCGAGCAGGAGAAGCTCGACGTGCGCACCATCACCATGGGCATCAGCCTGCTGGACTGCGCCGCCGACAGCGTCGACGAGGTCTGCGAGAACATCTACAACAAGATCACCACCTACGCCAAGGACCTCGTGTCCACCGGCAAGGCCATCGAACGCGACTACGGCATCCCGATCGTCAACAAGCGCATCACCGTCACCCCGATCTCGCTGGTCGGCGCAAGCTCCTGCAAGAGCTCCGAGGATTTCGTCAAGATCGCGCACGCGCTTGACCGTGCGGCCAAGAAGGTCGGCGTCGACCTGATCGGCGGCTACTCCGCGCTCGTGTCCAAGTCCATGACCCCGGCCGAGGAAATGCTCATCCGCTCCCTGCCGCAGGCCCTGTCCGAAACCGACATCGTATGCTCCTCGGTGAACGTGGGCTCCACCAAGACCGGCATCGACATGAACTCCGTCGAACTGCTCGGCCATATCGTCAAGGACATCGCGCATGCCACCGCCGACAACGACTCCTACGGCTGCGTGAAGTTCGTGGCGTTCTGCAACGCCCCGGACGACAACCCGTTCATGGCCGGCGGCTTCCACGGCGTGACCGAAGGCGACGCGGTCATCAACGTCGGCGTCTCCGGCCCGGGCGTGGTCTCCCGCGCACTGGACGAAGCCAAGGGCAAGGACTTCGAGTTCCTGTGCGAAACCATCAAGCGCACCGCGTTCAAGATCACGCGCGTCGGCCAGCTCGTGGCTCAGGAAGCCTCCCGCCGTCTCGGCGTGCCGTTCGGCATCATCGACCTGTCGCTCGCGCCAACCCCGGCCGTGGGCGATTCCGTCGGCGAAGTGCTGGAGAAAATCGGTCTCGAACAGGTCGGCGCCCCCGGCACCACCGCGGCGCTCGCCATGCTCAACGACCAGGTGAAGAAGGGCGGCATCATGGCGTCCTCCTACGTGGGCGGCCTGTCCGGCGCGTTCATCCCGGTCTCCGAAGACAAGAACATGATCGACGCGGCCAACAACGGCTGCCTGAAGATCGAGAAGCTTGAGGCCATGACCTGCGTATGCTCCGTCGGCCTCGACATGATCGCCATCCCCGGCGACACCACCGCTGCCACCATCTCCGGCATCATCGCCGACGAGGCGGCCATCGGCATGGTCAACCAGAAGACCACCGCCGTGCGCGTGATTCCGGTGGAAGGCAAGGGCGTGGGCGAAATGGCCAACTTCGGCGGTCTGATGGGCTACGCGCCAATCATTCCGGTGAACCAGACCAGCTGCGAGGCCTTCGTGACCCGTGGAGGCCGTATCCCGGCACCGATCCACTCCTTCAAGAACTGATTGGCCAATCGATTGATTGATTGATTGATTGATTGGCTGATTGCGCCGCGCGTATTCGCGTTCGTGCTTGCTTCGACCCCTCTGCGGAGGGGTCGTTGTGTTATTGCGGGCGATGAGATGGCTGCGGGCTCGGTGGGGGAGGAGCATGGATTCGTGCACAGGGTCTGCGATGCGGACGTACGGAGGACATGGAGCGTGCAAGCGCGGATTCTCAGGAAACACGCAGAAAAACATGGTGGTTTCTGAAGGTTTGGGAGGTTAGCTATGTCTTAGCTTCAAAAAGCCCCGAACCGTAAGGTTCCCGATAATTGAATCCCTTCTTCTCTCTTCTCTCTCTAAGTCCGGAGGCCTCCACCTCCGGACTTTCTTGTTTTCCTGCTTGCTGGTCTAGTGATCGTACCACTGCTGATGTCATCGTGGAATTGCCTGTTCCGGCTCTCGAAAGTTTCCACTGCCATCCGACTGGTTTCACAAAAAGTGCAGAAATGCGGTAAAATGCACTTTTAAAAAGTGCAGGAATGCGACAAGATTAAGTTTTAAAAAGTGTGGAAATCGGGAACGAGGTGTGAGCCGCCATGTTCAAACGGAAGATGTACGATGTCCTGCTCGATTGGAAATCACGATCCCAAGGCAGGACGGCCATGCTGGTCGAGGGCGCACGGCGCGTTGGCAAGTCGACCGTCGTGGAGGAGTTCGCCAGACGCGAGTACCGCAGTTACATATTCGTCGATTTCGCCGAGGCCTCCCGTGACATCCGTGATTTGTTCGACGACGTGTCCGACCTCGACTACCTGTTCCTGCAGCTCCAGCTGAGGTATTCGGCCAGGCTGTTCGACAGGGAGTCGCTGATCGTGTTCGACGAGGTCCAGATGTGTCCGAAAGCGAGGCAGGCTATCAAGCGGCTCGTCAAAGACGGTAGGTACGACTACATCGAAACCGGGTCTCTCGTCTCGATACGCAGGAACACCAAGGACATCCTCATTCCCAGTGAGGAGGAGCGTGTGCAGATGCGTCCGATGGACTTCGAGGAGTTCCTGTGGGCGCGCGGCGACGATGCTACGGTTCCGCTCCTGCAGGGGGCTTTCTCCTCGCGCAAGCCCTTGGGGGAGAAACTCAACCGCAGGCTCATGCGAGATTTTCGACTTTACATGCTTGTGGGCGGCATGCCTCAGGCCGTGGACGCGCTGATACGGACCAACGACCTACGCGCGGTCGACGACATCAAACGCATGATCATCGATCTGTACGAGGAGGACTTCCACAAAATCAGTCCATCAGGCGCGCTGTCTATGCTGTTCGATGCGATTCCCGCCCAGCTCGCCAAGAAATCCTCACGTTACCATGTGTCAAGCGTGCTCGCAGGCCGCCGGGCGGAGGACATTCTCGAAGAAATCGCGGAGCTCGCGGACTCCAAGACCGTGCTTGTCGCCCGCCGTACCGATGATCCGAATGCCGGACTCTCCTCGAGCGTCGACTTGGGGAAGTTCAAACTGTACCTGGCGGACACCGGACTGTTCGTGACCCTCGCCTTCAGGGACGCAGACTTCACTGACAATATTGTGTACGAAAAGCTCCTGTCAGACAAACTGCCTGTGAACCTCGGTATGATTTACGAGAACGTCGTGGCTCAGGAGCTCACAGCCCATGGGCGCAAGCTGTTCTACCATACTTGGCCCAAGCCGGGTACGACCCGTAACTACGAGATCGATTTCATCGTGCCCGACGGCAAGAAGATCAACCCCATCGAAGTCAAGTCATCGGGATACAAGACGCACGCTTCGCTGGATGCGTTCTCCGAAAAGTACCACTTACGCGTCGGCAGGCAGTACCTCGTCTACACCAAGGACCTACGTCGTGATGGCGCCATCGACTGCATTCCGACCTACATGTGCGCATTCCTGTAGGAAGGATGGAATCGCCTCCTGTGGGTGCCATATCCATGAACAACGTTCAGATACCACAGAGAGGCGGACGCTTTCTTGGAAAAAGCATGCACCATACTATTGGCGTCTCGACAAAAGCGACGACAACCTTTTGAAATTCGCGGTGAAAAAACAATAATCGCGGTGAAAGTAACGAATGCTGTTACTTTCACCGCGATTATTGGGGGGGTGTTGGGAAGTCCTGCTAGGGCTTTCTCATCATGCGCTGGTTGTGATTAGGAGCAAGCCTTGCGGCTCGGCTGTGGTATTTCCTCGCTCGGCGGGGCTGTGCGGAAACCAACTGGGATTCCTCGTCACGCCCCGGTTGCAATTAAGGACCGGCCTTCGGCCGGGCTGTGTTGTTTCCTCGCTCGGCACTGTCGTGCCTCGCTCGGCGGAGCTATGCAGAAGCCCACTGGGCTTCTGCATCACGCTCCGCCCGCGAATCCCAGCTGACGCCAGGCTTCGTAGATGGCGATGGAGGCGCAGTTGGTGAGGTTCAGGCTGCGCAGGCTCGGACGCATCGGCAGACGCACCTGCTCGGCCACATGCGGACCGGCCATGATGTCCATCGGATCGGGGATGTTGCCCGGCTCCGGGCCGAACAGCAGGATGTCGGTCGGCCTGTATTCGATGTCCGTGTACAGCTTGGTGGCATGCGCGGTGAATGCGATGATGCGCGAATCGGGCATCGATTCCACCAGATCCTCGAAATTCGGGTGCAGCACCACATGCGCCATGTCATGGTAGTCGAGCCCTGCACGGCGCAGCTTGGTGTCGCGCAGATTGAAGCCCAGCGGCTCTACCAGGTGCAGGATCGTGCCGGTCACGGCGCACAGGCGGATCGCGGAACCCGTGTTGCCCGGAATGCGCGGGGAGTAGTAGCACAGGTGCGGGGTGGAGGTCTCCGCCTTGGCCGCGTCCTTCGCACTCAGCATGGCATCCACCACGGAAATCGGATTGCCATGCGCGTCGGTCACCAGCTCGTCCGGCCCGTAATTGGACTTGCGGTACCCGTATTCGAACATCTTCTCGACCTTGGCCTCCGCCGCGGCGGTTTCGGCGTTCGGCGTTGCGCCCTGCGCGGTATCGGTATGCTCTTCATTCGTCATAAATGCTAAGAATAGGAACGATGAACGACACGAACACCATGCATACGGCCCTATGCGGCAATACCACGACAATCGCCATCGAAACCGATGCCGACGAAATCGAAACGGCGCTCGCGCAATGGTGGCACGACAACGCGCGCGACCTGCCATGGCGATTCGGCCGCACCACACCGTGGGGCGTGCTCGTCTCCGAAGTGATGAGCCAGCAGACGCAGATGGGCCGCGTCGTGCCGTACTGGACGGCATGGATGGAACGATGGCCGGACGCGGCCGCGCTCGCCGAAGCTCCCAAATCCGACGTGATCACCGCGTGGGGCAGGCTTGGCTATCCGAGACGGGCGTTGCGATTACGGGAATGCGCCCACGTCGTCGCATGCGATTACGCCGACGAGCTGCCGCGTACCTATGACGAATTATTGGCATTGCCCGGCATCGGCGATTACACGGCCAGTGCGGTGCTGTCGTTCGCTTTCGGCGAACGTATCGCGGTCATCGACACGAATATCCGTCGTGTGCTGTCCCGCGCGTTCGTCGGTGTCGAATCGCTCGGAGGAGCGGCAAGCCCGGCGGAACGCGCGCTGGCGAAACGGCTGCTGCCGGACGATGGTCCCGCGAAATGCCGCCGCTTCGATCGGCCTTCCGTCGTGTGGAACCAATCCGTGATGGAACTCGGCGCGACCGTGTGCACCGCGAAATCGCCATTGTGCGACGCCTGTCCGATCGCGGCTCAATGCGCGTTCCTGCGCAACGGAAGACCGGGGCTGGGGGAGCGTCGCACGCGTCCCCGCCAACGGTTCCAAGGAACGGATCGTCAGGTGCGTGGTCTGGTGCTGAACGCGCTGCGCGGACTGCCGGATGACGAGACGACGCTCGATCGTGAAAACGTCGAAAAACTGTGGCAGGACCATGTGCAGCTCGACAAATGCATCGCGTCGCTTGACGAGGACGGGCTTATCGAAATCCTGCCCGGAGGAGGCGTGCGGCTTCCCGCCTGAGCCCACCTGGGCTTGTTCAAGCCTGCTTGGGCCCGTCCAGACCTGCCCGGACGCGAAGTGACGCGCGCAGTGCATGCGGAAACCGCTTGGAACACGGCACGCTAGACTGGGAGCCATGGCTCAAAAGACCTCTCCACGAACCGGCAAAAAACGTACGAAAAAACAGCAGGCGGTGTATCGTCGCCGCCGTATCGTCGTAGGCGTTGCTCTGGTCGTGGTGCTGAGTTTCATCGTGTTCTGCCTGTATTCGCTTTCCCTGGGCATCGTGGCGGTCAATCGCGAAATCCATCACGCCGATGTGTACGCGATCTCCCGCAAGGAAGTGCCATCGCCGACCGCGCAGCAGAAGAAGAGCAACGTACCCGATTGCGACGCGTCCGACATCGCGTTGTCGGTCACGCCGTCCGCATCGAGTTTCGGTGTGGGGGATTCGATGGATTTCGCCGTCTCCGTGAAGTACGACGGCACGAGCAAAGCCGGTTGCCTGATTGACGTCTCCCAATCCGGCACGGTGTTGACGATCAAATCGGGCAAGGACGTGATCTGGAAGTCGAACGTGTGTCCGGTGGACCCGGATTACCGTTTGCTGGCCAAGGGCGACGAGGTCAAGCAGACGATCACATGGCCGGGCGTGCGCTCCGGCACGGAATGCGCGGACGCGGCCGACCTGCCGAAGGTGGACCGGGGCGTGTACTCCGCCCAACTGTCGGTCAAGGGGCATGCGAAAACCAAGTCGGAGCCGGTCGGCATCACCGTGGAGTGAAAATCTATAGGGTATGCTATTCTCTTGACTTTGCGTAGATGCGTGTCATATAGCGGGCACGCTGACAAGGAAGAAGCGCCCGCGTATTCGGCATATGGTGGCCAATGAGAGCGCTTCCGGGGAAACGTATCGATACGATTAGCGAGCGATAAGGAACGTCCATTGGCTGAGGCTACGACGAACACCACCACCATCATCGCACGCGCCGACCAGCACGACATTGATCTGCACAAGGCGTCGGACCGTGTGAACTTCGGCTCCATCCGCGAGCCCATTGATGTACCCTACCTGTTGGGTGTACAGACCGATAGCTTTGATTGGCTCATCGGCAACGAACGCTGGAAGAAGCGCGTCGAGGAGGACGAGGCGAACGGCACCAACACCGTGCCGCACACCTCCGGACTTGACGAGGTCTTCCAGGAGATCTCCCCGATCGAGAATTTCGCTCAGACCATGAGCCTGACCTTCTCCGATCCGTACTTCGAGGAACCGCGCCACACCGTGCAGGAGTGCAAGGAGAAGGACTACACCTACTCCGCGCCGCTGTACGTGAACGCCGAATTCGAGAACGGCGACACCGGCGAAATCAAGTCCCAGACCGTGTTCATGGGCGATTTCCCGCTGCAGACCCCGCACGGCACCTTCATCATCGGCGGCACCGAGCGAGTGATCGTGTCCCAGCTCGTGCGCTCCCCGGGCGTGTACTTCGACCGCACTCAGGACCGTACCTCCGACAAGGAGGTCTTCGGCGCGAAGATCATCCCGAGCCGTGGCGCATGGCTCGAGTTCGAGATCGACAAGCGCGACGTCCTCGGCGTGCGCGTGGACCGCAAGCGCAAGCAGTCCGCCATCGTGTTCCTCATGGCCATCGGCATGACCAAGGATGAGATCGCCGACGCCTTCAAGGACTACCCGCTGGTCATGGACGCGCTCGCCAAGGAGACCGTGCAGACCCAGGACGAGGCCCTGACCGACCTGTACCGCAAGATCCGTCCTGCCGACACTCCGACTCCGGAAGCCGGCAAGAACCTGCTGGATTCCTTCTACTTCAACACCAAGCGTTACGATCTGGCCCGCGTCGGCCGCTACAAGATCAACCGCAAGCTTGGTCTGGAAAAGGACATCAACGACCGCAGCCTGTCCCGTGAGGACATCATCGCCACCATCAAGTACCTGGTCACCCTGCATGCGGGCGATACCAAGTTCCCGGGCAAGCGCGACGGCAAGGATGTCGACCTGCGCGTGGACGTCGATGATATCGACCACTTCGGCAATCGTCGTATCCGCCAGGTCGGCGAGCTGATCCAGAACCAGCTTCGTACCGGTCTGAGCCGTATGGAGCGCGTGGTTCGCGAGCGTATGACCACCCAGGATCCGGAGGCCATCACCCCGCAGTCCCTGATCAACATCCGTCCGGTGAACGCCACCATCAAGGAGTTCTTCGGCACCTCCCAGCTGTCCCAGTTCATGGATCAGAACAACCCGTTGGCCGGTGTGACCAACAAGCGTCGTCTGTCCGCTCTGGGCCCCGGCGGCCTGTCCCGTGACCGCGCCTCCATGGAAGTGCGCGACGTGCACCCGTCTCACTTCGGCCGTATGTGCCCGATCGAATCCCCTGAAGGCCCGAACATCGGTCTGATCGGCTCCCTGGCAACCTTCGGCCGCATCAACCCGTTCGGCTTCATCGAGACCCCGTACCGCAAGGTCGTCAACGGCCACGTCACCGACGAGGTCGAGTACATGACCGCTGACCGCGATGCCGAGCACGTCATCGCCCAGGCCAACCAGGAGCTCGACGAGAACGGCAACTTCGTCAAGAAGCAGGCCCTCGCCCGAGTCGGCGAAGAGGAAGCGGTCGATGTGCCGGTCAGCTCCGTCGATTACATGGACGTCTCCCCGCGCCAGATGGTGTCCGTCGGCGCATCCCTGATTCCGTTCCTGGAGCACGATGAGGGCCACCGAGCGCTGATGGGTACCAACATGCAGCGTCAGGCCGTGCCGCTGATCGAATCCGAGCGTCCGCTCGTGGGCACCGGCGCCGAATGGCGCGCCGCCGTCGATTCCGGCGACGTCATCCTGGCCGAGAAGCCGGGCGTGGTGACCTACGTGTCCGCCGACATCATCCGCACCATGAACGACGACGGCACCACCAGCTCCTACAAGCTGGCCAAGTTCCAGCGTTCCAACCAGACCACCTGCTACAACCAGGTCCCGCTCATCCACGACGGCGAACGCGTGGAAGCCGGCACCGTGCTTGCCGATGGTCCGGCCACCCAGAAGGGCGAAATGGCACTGGGCAAGAACCTGCTCATCGCCTTCATGCCTTGGAACGGCTACAACTATGAGGACGCCGTGATTATCTCCCAGCGTCTCGTGCAGGACGACACTCTGAGCTCCATCCACATCGAGGAGTACGAGATCGACGCCCGCGAGACCAAGCTGGGCGCCGAGGAAATCACCCGCGACCTGCCGAACGTCGGCGAGGACGCGGTGGCCAACCTCGACGAGCGCGGCATCATCCGCATCGGCGCCGAGGTCGAGGCCGGTGACATCCTGGTCGGCAAGGTCACCCCGAAGGGCGAGACCGAGCTGACTCCGGAAGAGCGCCTGCTGCGCGCCATCTTCGGTGAGAAGAGCCGCGAGGTGCGTGACACCTCGCTGCGCGTGCCCCACGGTGAGACCGGTACCGTCATCGCGGTCAAGGAGATCACCCGTGAGGATGCCGAGGAGGACGGCGACGAGCTGCCGAACGGCGTCAACCAGATGATCCGTGTCTACATCGCCCAGCATCGTAAGATCACCCAGGGCGACAAGCTCTCCGGCCGCCACGGCAACAAGGGCGTCATCTCCCGCATCCTGCCGGAAGAGGACATGCCGTTCCTCGCCGATGGCACCCCGGTCGACATCATGCTCAACCCGTTGGGCGTGCCTTCTCGAATGAACCTCGGCCAGGTGCTGGAACTGCACCTCGGCTGGATCGCGCACGCCGGTTGGGACATCTCCCTCGACCCGGATGCTGAAGCCGCATGGAAGAAGTACGTGCCGAAGGGTGCCGAAAAGGGCGCTCCGGGCACCCCGGTGGCAACCCCGGTGTTCGATGGTGTCCGTCCGGAAACCATCAAGGGCCTGCTCAGCTGCACCCTTCCGGACCGCGACGGCAACAAGCTTGTCGGCCCCGACGGCAAGGCGACCCTGTTCGACGGCCGTACCGGCGAACCGTTCCCGAAGCCGATCTCCGTGGGCTACATGTACATGCTGAAGCTGCACCACCTGGTCGACGACAAGATCCACGCCCGCTCCACCGGCCCGTACTCCATGATCACCCAGCAGCCGCTGGGCGGCAAGGCCCAGTTCGGTGGCCAGCGCTTCGGCGAGATGGAAGTGTGGGCCCTCGAGGCCTACGGTGCCGCCTATACGCTGCACGAGATGATGACCACCAAGTCCGATGACGTCGACGGCCGTGTGCGCGTCTACGGCGCCATCGTGAAGGGCGACAACCTGCCGCCGGCAGGCATCCCGGAGTCCTTCAAGGTGCTGCTCAAGGAAATGCAGTCCCTGTCCCTGAACGTCGAAGTGCTCAACGCCGAAGGCGTGGCCATCGACATGAAGGACGAGGACGACGATCCGTCCAACGCCTCCGACGACCTCGGCTTCAACATTGGCGCGCGTCCCGACGCACAGGCCAAGGAGGAGCAGGCCGCAGAGGAGCCCGAATTCCAGTGATCGAACGGGACGGCCGCGACGCATGACAAGCGTCGCGTCGCGGCCGTCCCCCGACAAACGTGATAAGCATTAAGAATCGATAGACAGGACAATAGAGTGCTGGACGTCAACGAATTTGACAAACTGAGGATCGGACTGGCCACCGCCGACGACATCCGTAACTGGAGCTATGGCGAGGTCAAGAAGCCGGAGACCATCAACTACCGTACCCTGAAGCCGGAGAAAGATGGCCTGTTCGGCGAGCAGATCTTCGGACCTACCCGCGATTGGGAATGCGCCTGCGGCAAGTACAAGCGCGTGCGTTTCAAGGGCATCGTCTGCGAACGCTGCGGTGTGGAAGTCACCAAGAGCCGTGTGCGTCGTGAGCGCATGGGCCACATCGAGCTCGCCGCTCCGGTGACCCACATCTGGTTCTTCAAGGGTGTGCCTTCCCGTCTGGGCTACCTGCTGGACATCGCTCCGAAGGATCTGGAGAAGGTCATCTACTTCGCGGCCTACATGGTCACCAAGGTGGACGAGGAACAGCGTCACCAGGACCTGCCGGATCTGCAGCAGGAGTTCGACAACGAAATCGCCAACCTCGAGAAGCGCCGCAATGCCGAAATCGAGGATCGCGCCAAGAAGGTCGAAGCCGATCTGGCCGAGCTCGAGGCCGAAGGAGAGGCCAAGGGTTCCGCCCGCGCCAAGCTGCGCAACAGCGCCGAGCGCGAGATGGCCGCCATCCGTACCCGTTACGACGAGCAGATCCAGCGTCTGAGCGCCGTGTTCGACCGCTTCAAGAACCTGAAGCCGGGCGACATGGAAGGCGACGTCGACCTGTGGCGTGAGATGGAGGATCGCTACGGCGATTACTTCGAAGGCTGCATGGGCGCCGAAGCCATCAAGAAGCGTCTGCAGGACTTCGACCTCGAGGCCGCGGCCAAGCAGCTGCGCGAGGAAATCGACACCGGCACCGGCCAGCGCAAGGCCCGCGCCCTGAAGCGTCTGAAGGTCGTCAACGCGTTCCTGACCACCGGCAACAAGCCGGAGGCCATGGTGCTCGACGTGATTCCGGTCATCCCGCCGGACCTGCGCCCGATGGTGCAGCTCGACGGTGGCCGTTTCGCCACCTCCGATCTCAACGACCTCTACCGTCGTGTGATCAACCGTAACAACCGTCTGAAGCGACTCATCGAGCTGGGCGCCCCGGAGATCATGCTCAACAACGAGAAGCGCATGCTCCAGGAAGCCGTCGACTCCCTGTTCGACAACGGTCGTCGTGGTCGTCCGGTCACCGGCGCATCCAACCGTCCGCTGAAGTCCCTGAGCGACATGCTCAAGGGCAAGCAGGGTCGTTTCCGTCAGAACCTGCTTGGTAAGCGAGTGGATTACTCCGGCCGTTCCGTGATCGTGGTCGGTCCGTCCCTGCGCATGCACCAGTGCGGTCTGCCGAAGCCGATGGCGCTCGAGCTGTTTAAGCCGTTCGTCATCAAGCGTCTCGTGGACCAGGGCTTCGCACAGAACATGAAGAGCGCCAAGCGCCTCGTGGACCGTGCCGATTCCGAAGTGTGGGGCGTGCTTGAAGAGGTCATCTCCGAGCATCCGGTGCTTCTGAACCGTGCGCCTACGCTGCACCGTCTGGGCATCCAGGCCTTCGAGCCGATTCTGGTGGAAGGCAAGGCCATCCACCTGCCGCCGCTTGCCTGCGCCGCATTCAACGCCGACTTCGATGGCGATCAGATGGCAGTCCACCTGCCGCTGTCCGCCGAAGCCCAGGCCGAAGCCCGTTCCCTGATGATGGCTTCCGACAACATCCTGAAGCCGGCTGACGGCCACACCGTGACCATGCCGTCCCAGGACATGATCCTCGGTCTGTACTACCTGACCACCGTCATCGACGGAGCCAAGGGACAGGGCCGCGTGTTCTCCTCGCTGGAAGAGGCCGAAATGGCTCTCGACAAGCATGAGATCGACATGCAGGCCAAGGTGCTCATCCGTCTGCCGAAGGACTTCGTCCTGCCGAAGGATTGGGAGCCGGGCGAGGTCAAGGTCGTCGATCCGGAACCGGGCAGCCCGGACGTGGTCAAGGAGGAGCGTTTCCATGACGGCTCCATCCTGTTCGCCACCTCCTACGGTCGCATCCTGTTCAACGGCACGCTGCCGGTCGACTACCCGTTCGTCAACGAGCAGGCGCCGAAGAAGCGTCTGAGCAAGATCGTTGACGACATCGCGACCCGTTACTCCACCGCGCAGGTGGCAGCCACGCTGGACGCGCTGAAGGATCTGGGCTTCACCCGTGCACCGTGGTCCGGTGTGTCCTTCGCATTCTCCGACGTTATTCAGCCGCCGGAACTCGACGATTACATCGAGAAGTACGAAGGCGAAGCCGACAAGGTCAACGAGAACTACGAAATCGGTATGCTTACCGAAGAGGAACGCCGTCAGGAGCTGGTGGACCTCTGGACCAAGTGCACCAGCGAGGTCTCCGAGGCCGTCGAGAAGCACTTCGACTCCAAGAATAACCTGGCCATCATCGTGCAGTCCGGTGCACGAGGAAACATGATGCAGATCAACCAGATCGCAGGCATGCGAGGCCTGGTGGCAAACCCGAAGGGCGAGATCATTCCTCGACCGGTCAAGTCCAACTACCGTAAGGGCCTGTCCGTGCTGGAATACTTCATCTCCCAGCACGGCGCCCGTAAGGGTCTGGCCGATACCGCACTGCGTACCGCAGAGTCTGGTTACCTGACCCGTCGTCTGGTGGACGTCTCCCAGGACGTGATCGTGCGTGAGGAGGACTGCGGCACCAAGCGTGGTCTGGTCATGAAGGTCGGCGAACGCGATGCCGACGGCAACCTGCATCTGGTCAAGGCCGCCGACGGTGGTCCGTACTCCCGTCTGCTCGCCTCCGATGTCATCGATCCGGCCGACGGTGAGACCGTGCTGTACAAGGCCGGCGACGCCCTGTCCATGGACGTGCTCAACGACCTTGTCGCCCACGGCGTGGAAGAGGTCAAGGCCCGTTCCGTGCTGACCTGCGAATCCAAGCGTGGCGTGTGCGCCAAGTGCTACGGCTGGTCCCTGGCCACCAACAAGCTGGTGGACGTCGGCGAGGCCGTCGGTATCGTGGCCGCGCAGTCCATCGGTGAGCCTGGTACCCAGCTGACGCTGCGTTCCTTCCACTCCGGTGGCGTTGCCTCGGCTTCCGATATCACCCAGGGTCTTCCTCGTGTCACCGAGCTTTTCGAAGCCCGTACCCCGAAGGGCGAGGCCCAGATCACCGAATTCCCGGGCGTGGTCAAGGTGGAGGACACCGAGCGTGGCCGCCAGGTGACCCTGAAGCCGGACGACAGCTCCATCGAGCCGATCGTCTACACGGTGACCCGTCGTGCTCCGATGCTCGTCAAGGATGGCGAGCACGTCGAAGCCGGCACCCAGCTGACCGAAGGCTCCGTCGATCCGAAGAAGATCCTGCGTATCCTCGGCCCGCGCGCCGCACAGGTGAACATCGTGGAAGGCGTGCACACCGTGTACCGCTCCCAGGGCGTGGACATCCACGACAAGCACATCGAGGTCATCGTGCACCAGATGCTGCGTCGTATCACCGTGATCGACTCCGGTGACACCGCCCTGCTTCCGGGCGAGCTCGTGGATCAGGCACGCTTCAAGGCCGCCAACATGGAGGCCGTGAAGAACGGCGGCAAGCCCGCCGCCGGCCGTCCGGAGCTGCTGGGCATCACCAAGGCCTCCCTGGCCACCGATTCCTGGCTGTCCGCCGCATCCTTCCAGGAGACCACCCGCGTGCTCACCGAAGCCGCCCTGAACCAGAAGGTCGATGACCTGAAGGGCCTCAAGGAGAACGTCATCATCGGTAAGCTCATCCCGGCAGGTACCGGCCTCGCCCGTTACCGCAACGCCACGGTGGAGCCCGACAAGGCCATCCGCGACACCATCTACCCGAACTTCGGTCTGGGTGGGGAAGGCGCCGACACCTCCTTCGGCGATGCCGATCTGTCCGATGTGGACTTCTCCAACATCGACTTCGGCGATCTGAAGCTCGGCGACGACTTCAATCCGGATGACTTCCTGAACGACAACGGCGGTCAGATGGATCTGGGTGACACCCTGTGACGCTGATCGTGCGATAGTCGAAAGACGAATCGTCCTACATGGCGAGGGGCGGAATCGACCGTTACTGGTCGGCTCCGCCCCTCGCCATATTTGTTGCGGAAACATGCGGAATCGCAGGCTCCCTAGCTGTATTGCAGGGTGGATATAACGCCGTGAAAATCACGCATATCCCTACAATAGGGATATGAGCTTTCTGCCTTATCCACCGCCACCCGAACCGGGGTGGTATGACGATGACGTCACGGTGATGCCTCAGCCCGCATCCGTGCCATCCTCCGGCGCGGAAGATTCCACCGCCATAGTGCGGCCTCAGTCCGTCGTGCTGGAAATGCCGGCGTTGCAGGACGCGCTTGTGGCGCGAAATGACGATGAGGATATGGATTGGGACGGCACGGTACTGTCCGCCGCATTCACCATGAAGCAGCCCAAGCATGAGTACGTGCTGGATAACGAGCAGACCGGACAGCGGGTGGTCGTGGACAGGAGCGTGCTGTTGGGACGCAAGCCTTCCATGAACGTGCCGGAAGGTGCCAAGGCGGTCAAATTGGACGATCCGACGCGGACCATTTCCCGCAATCACGCGGCGATCAGCTTTGATCGGAACGGCACGCTGTGGATCGAGGACTACGGGTCGCTCAACGGCACGTACATCATCCGCGACGACGTCGAAACCAAGGTGGAGAGTCAGCCTATGGAATTGGATGCGCCGTGCACGGTGCGCATCGGAGACCAGTTCTTCGCATTCTCCGAACGGTAGGCGCGTCCGCGTGCGATGGGAAAAAGGGGTTGCTGCGGAAAAACCCGCGGCAACCCCGCATTCGTATCCGTTGGTTCGGATTCAGTGATTGGTGTCCGACGGAACGGGAACGGCGGAACACTACTGGCGCAGACGGATGGCCGCGTTGATGGCCGAATCGTTCAGCTGTCCAAGCCAGGTGAGCAGTTCCGGATAGATGTTCGGATTGCGGGCGAGGCACGGGCGCAGTTCCGGCACTTCGCTGGCGATACGCGCCATCAGCATCTGGTCCGTGGTGGTCATGGCAAGCTCCGCGGTGATTTCGGCCGGCTCGGCCGGAGCTTCCTGTGGCATGGCGCGCTGCTGCTCGTTCTGTTGCAGGGAGGAGGAATAGTCGGCCACTTCCGACAGGTTCTCGGGATTCGTATACGGGTCGATGTATTCGGTCGAAACATCATTGGCCGAGAGATCAGCATTCCGCATGTGCGGCTGCTGCTCGACGGGCTGCCAATCGACGGAAGCGTTTTCTTCCCGCGGCTGGACGCCTTCCTGCGGGACCGGCCACCCCATCGCCGCAAGCTGTTGACGGGCGCGGTCGTCGCCGAATTCGGCGATCCAACGTTTCAAACCCGGGTATGCGCGCGGATTGGCGACGACGTTCGCGCCGAATTCCGGATTCTCGTAAGCGATCTTGGCCAGAAGTACGGAATCCGCGTTCGGATCCTGCACGGCCGCCACCGCGGTGTCGAAATCGACCATCATATTCTCCTTGTTCCGTGGCCTGATATCCAATCTTATTGAACGATCCCTATTGACTCTATTGAATAGTCCGCAACGTCTGTAGCGTTCCATCCAACACGTCGTAGAGGTCCTCATCATCGCCGATCTTGCTGACGGTCCAATCGCTTCCGGAAGGGGAGTCGGCATGGAGATCCACCACGATGACGGTGATGTTGTCATAGCCGCCGGCATCCAACGCGGCACGTACCAGCATGTTCGCAGCCATCTGCGGATCGGCGTATGCGGCCGCGAGGCCGGCAAGCCGTTCGCGGCTGATCTGCGCGTGCAATCCGTCTGAGCAGATGATGAACCGGCCGTCGGCGCACGCCGCATACCAATCCGGTTGGATGCCCGCGGGAACGCCGACGCACTGCGTGATGATGTTGCGCGGAATGCGGCGGCTCGCCTCGTCGGGCGTCATCTCACCCGAATCGATGATGCTTTGCCGTTCCGAATGATCGCGCGTGATGCAGGTCAGCGAATCCGCCATCCAGTCGCCGCTTGCGTCGGCACGCATATGATAGGTGCGCGAATCTCCCACGTTGACGATGTAGCAACGCTCGTCGGGGGAGCCGGCTCCGTCCTCGACGCGTGTCGGCAGCAGCACGCCGCTGATGGTGGTGCCGGCTATGCCTCCGAGCTCCTCACCCAGCCGCAGCACGTCCTGTTGGGCGAGAAGCAACGTGTTGTCGAGCATGTCGAGATCACGTGTCGGCTGGTCGGCAAGCCGCGCGAATCGTTCGATGACGGCGGAGCTCGCACGTTTGCCGCCCTTGCCGCCACCCATGCCGTCGCATACCACATACACGCCGCGTCCGATGAAAGCGCTGTCCTGATTGTCTTTCCTGCGTAATCCGATATCGCTGCTCAGACCGGCTTCAATGCGTTCGAGACTCATAGCCTTCGTCCTTTCTTCCCAATCCGACGGAAGTGGAACACGCCCGCGAGGGAAAGTCTCGTGCGGCATCTGCGGAGCATCGGCAGCGAATCGAGCATGAATTCGCGCTCTTCGATGACGTCGTGCCAATACCGTTCCACCTGGTTTTGCGAGACCTCGTCCCCGGAGAACGCCGCGTAATCGGCCTGCCTGCCCAAAGCGAGCAGTGTTTCGGCATCGATGCCCATCTGCTTGGAGATGGATGCCGCCTGCTCGTTCCGTGTGCCATGGACGTCAAGACCGCTTTGCCGGGCGAGGGCCGCGATGGCCTGCCATCCCGCGGCGACGCGTTGCGACGCGCTGCCGTGTCTACGCGCCCTCGCCAAGACGATCGCCTTGATGCCGAGCAGCAGTCCGCATACGATGAGCACGGTCCAGGCGGGACTGCCGTAGACGGCGACCTTTTTGGCGATTCTGCCGAAACGCTGCCAGAACAGGTTCGTCGACGTCTCGTCGGCCATGCTTCCGCCGATTGACGATTTGCCTTTGGCCTGGTTGTCGTCTCGCAGCGGATCGGTGAGCGGCACCGGAGGCTGACGCACCAGGGTTCGCGGATTCGGCGGGGTCAGATTCTGATTCTCGTCGGGTATCTTCGTTTCCTTCGGAGTCGGATAGAACGCCACCCAGCCATAGCCGTCCAACTTGACCTCGACCCATGCCGTCATGTCGTTGCCGGTGAATTTCGTGACGGTGGACCTGCCTTGCTTCTCGGTGCGGTCGCTGCTGATATCGCCCTCATCGTTCTTCGGCAGGAAGCCGAGCACCACGCGGCTTGGCAGGCCGAGGCTGCGGGCCATGAGCGCCATCGCGGAAGCATACTGCTCGCTGTCCCCGACCATGGCGTTGCCGGCGAGCAGCTGGTTGATGCGGTAATTGCCGTGGCCGGCGTTGGACGGGTAATCGCCGGCCAATCCGTGCGAGAACCAGCCGGTCTCCTTGAGCTTGTCGGCGAGGGCCTGTGCCGTTTCTCCACCCTTGGATTGGCCGCCCGCGATCGCGGCGGCGAGCTTGTCCACGCAGTCGGGCACGTCATCGGCCTTGGGTTGGCTGATGGAGGAGGCATCCGCTTTGGCGATTTCCTTGTCCGTTGGCACGTTCGGCATGATGCCGGTCTCCGTGTAGGTCAGGCCTTCGGATGTGCGTGAAGGATAGATCGCCGACATGGTGTCGGTGTTGTAATAGAACGAATCCGCGTCCGATGATTCGGCGAATTTCACGCTGGAAGCCGCGCCGGACAACGGCAGCCAATAATCGTTCAAGCCATCGTCGATGGTGAATCGAGCGGTGAACCGCTTGCCTTTGACGGTGTTCTTGATCGAATCGCCGACACGACGGTAATTGGAGGAATCCGTGGCCATGGTGGATTCGGACAGATTCCACACATTGCCGTCGAACCGGTCCATGACCGCCAGACGCACCGACGAGCCGGCCGGCAGATTCCGTACGGTCAGCAGCACGTCGTCCTTGTGGTTCTTGATGTACGAGCGCATGCCGCTCAACGGGCTGATGTAATCGTATGGGCTCAACGGGGGCTCATAGCGGTCGCGCAGGATGGTGCGGTCCTGTCCGATCGCCAGGCATCCGCCGATCGCCAGCGCGGCCGACAGCAGCATGATGATGACGGAGCTGGTCCAGCGGCCCAATTCCAGCAATTTCCAACGCGCGCTGATCCAGACAACCAACGCGATCGCAGTGAACGTGCCGACCACGATGCGATGGAAGCCGGTCGAGGAACCCAGCAATGCGCAGATCACAAGATTCGCGACGACGGGAATGATGGCGATCATGGTGAATCGTCCATCCTCCGCCACCGCGAAAATACCGGTGAGCAGCGCGGCCCACAGGCAGATCGTCCATACTGCCAGCAGCGAGCCATCACCCGTGCCGGTCGGCGGATCGATGGACAACAGATATTTGAACGAGCCGAGCATCTGCATCCAGCCTCGGGTCAGCGTGCGTAACGTCGGAACGACATGGGCGACGGTGGTGTCGTTCAGGAAGATGACGGGGCCGACCACCAGCTGGGCCAAGGCCATGAACAGCATCTGCCACCACAGGCGCAACGTGGGAACGAGTCCGGCGAGCGCGATGAGCGAGCCGATGAGGGTGGCGGGAACCGCCGCGACCGCCCATGCCTGGGCCGATCCGTACACGTCGATGAGGTTGCTGGCCGTGGCGAGCGTGAGGAGTGAGGATACGAGCAGTCCTGCGTATTGCGCCGCGCGGGGGTGGTTGGAATTCGTCGGTGTCTGTGATTTGCCGTTGCGGGACATCCAGATGACCGAATGCGTGGAATCGGCCCACGATCCGGTGGTGGTTCCGGTTTCGGTGAGGTTCGTGGCGTATGCGGATTCCATCGGATTGACGTTTTTCGTTGGATTGGTGGTGCTCATGCCAGCACCTCCATGATCAGGGGGAGGTCGTTGAGGTCTCCCACGGTTGCCAGGGTGAAGTCGGAATAGCGTTTGATGGCGCGGGGCTGGTCGGTCGCGGCCTGCAGCACCACGCAGGTCGCGGAACGGGGCAGTGCGAGCGCCATGCGTTTGATGGAGTCGATGTCCTTGTTCCGGCCGACGGTGAAGAAGTAGAAGGTCGAGTCCGGGGCGTTCGCAAGCGTTTCCTGGGCGAGGTTGGGATTGTCGTCGGGGTTCGGTTCGATGGCGCTGCATCCGTCGAGGAATTCCGTGGTGTTGCGCGGCTTGGCATGCTCGGTTCCGGCCTGTGTGCTTACGGGACGGTGCTGTTGCAGGCATCGCACGCCGATGGAGGCGTGGATGGACACGGCCAATTCGAATTCCCGGGCGTCCGTGTAATCGTCCGGATTGACGCTGATGGTCAGGGCGGTGTCGGTGCGGCGTGTGGCTTCGTATTGGCGGATCATCAGCGAGCCGGTTTTCGCGGAGCTGAGCCAGTGCACGTTGCGCACGTCGTCGCCGGGCTCGTATTCGCGCAGTCCGTAGAAGTCGAGGTCGTCGTCCACGATTTCGCCGCTCGGCTGTCCTTCCAGGTCGCGTGGGATGCCGGCGTTCAGGGTGTTGAGCATGATGGTCTGCGGATGGATGAACACGTTGATCTGGTCGACGAGTTTCTTTTCGTGACGGATCAGTCCGAACGGGTCGCCTTTGCGGATCGACAGGGGGCCGATGGGTAGTACGGCGCGGGAGATGGCGGTGAATTCCACGTTCGTCTGACGCGATTGGCCGGCGGAAAGTGGTGGGATGGCGAACCGTTCGTGGTCATCTCCGATGGGCAGGTCGCCGCGCGCCGAGGCTGTGGGGGTGCGTCCCGGATTGTCCACGTGGACTTCGACCCGCACGGTGTCCGATACGGTGACTCGTTTTTCGGACACGTCGATGGTCGCCTTGAACGATGTGTTGCCGAGCGAGAGGATGACCGCGGCGGCCAGCATGGTGGTGAACACCGCGGCCATGGCCAGCAGTTCGTGCCATCCGAGAAGGCCGAATGCCACGAGCGAGGCGATGGCGAGCGCCATCACGGCCCATCCGAGCGGGGAGACGTATGAGGTGGCCAGCCGTTTGATGCGATGCATGATGCGGTGCAGCGACCGTTTGGGGGTTCGTCTGCGTTGCATTGTCTGCGATTGCCGCATTCCTTGACCTTTCAGGTTGTGTGGGAGCGTATGCCGGGTTTCGGCTGAGGAACGGCCGGTTTCGGCCATAGGATGGCTGGATTCAGATGTTTGCGCCCAGCGTCGGGGCGGGGACTTCCTCAAGGGTCTGCTCGATCATCTGCTCGGGTGTCGTTCCCGCGAAGGTGGCTTCGGCGGTGAGGGTGATGCGGTGTGCCAGGACGGGCACGGCGAGGTCTTTGACGTCGTCCGGCACCACGTAGCCGCGGTTGTCGGAGGCGGCCCATACGCGTGCGCAGCGGGTCAGCGCGAGCGCGCCTCGCATGGAGGATCCGACTTGGATGCGTTCGTTGTGCCGGGTGCTTTCCACCAATCGCACGATGTATTCGAGGATGGTGTCGTCGAGATGCACGTTTTTGCTGATCTCGCGCATGCGCAGTACGTCGTCGCCGCTGAGCACCGGGGATACGGTGGAGGCGCGGTCGGTGACGTTGACCTGTCTCAGGATGTCGACGCTCACGTCATGGCTTGGATAGCCGATGGTGGTTTTGATGAGGAAACGGTCCATCTGCGCTTCCGGAAGCTTGTAGGTGCCGAGTTGCTCGATCGGGTTCTGGGTGGCGATGACCATGAACGGCTGGGGTGTTTCATGGGTGACGCCGTCGACGGTGACTTTCTGCTCCTCCATGACTTCGAGCAGTGCGGACTGGGTTTTCGGCGAGGCGCGGTTGATTTCGTCGGCGAGCACGATGGACGCGAAGATCGGTCCTTCGCGGTATTCGAATTCGCCTGTCTTCTGGTCGTAGAAGGTGACGCCGACCACGTCGGACGGGAGCAGGTCCGGGGTGAATTGGATGCGTTTGAAGGGTATGGCGATGGAGTTGGCGAGGCCTCGGGCCAGCTGGGTTTTGCCGGTTCCCGGGTTGTCTTCGAGCAGGATGTGGCCTCCGACCACCATGGCGGTGGCGCATTGGCGGATCGGCTTCTCCTTGCCGACCACGACCTGGGAGACGTTGCCGACGAGTCTGGAGAACTTCTCATGGAATTCGGCGATGTCCTCGTTTGGTGTGGGCATCATGGCCGTGCTGATGGATGGTTTTCCTCTGAGCGGTGAGTTTCCGGTTTGGCGTGGTGGCTGCTGGCGTGGAGTGGTTGGAACCGTCGGCCGCGTCGGAACCGTCTGATCGGCGGGAAAGACCGGGGAGGTCGGGGAGATGGAAGAAATGGGGGTCTGTCGTGTGGCTTGCCTGGATGGCACGGCCGGCGTGAACTGCCGGCGCGCATCGTTCGCAGATGGCGTCACAGGTTCTGCGGCGATCGGGTTTTGGGCGTTGTGCGCGCTCAGTATGGTGCTTTCCGGGTCTTCGTCATCCTGTGGAATGCGTGGCAGGCTGGGGGTGGGGAACGTCGTTCGTTGTTGCGGTTGCCGCGTCGGCATGGAGGGTTGGGAGGGGACTCGCGGATTGTGCCCGATGGAACCCAGCTGGGTGGTGTCGTCGAATTCGTCGCTCATGGGGTGCTCCTTGTTGTTGTGCTGCGTATGTGAATGCTTGGTTGCTGTGATTTGCGGATTGTTGCGATTGTTGGACTCAGCGTCCCGCGTAGTACGCGAGGCCCTTGGACCATACGGGTTCGGAGCCGCGCCATGCCGCCTGTGTGTTCAGGGATTGCGTTCCGGCGTTGTCCTCGCCCGTTGATGCCGGAGGGTCGGTTTTTCTGGTTCCGTTGATGCCCTGCCGCTCATCGGAGTCGGAATTCAGTTTCGGTTCCCCTGCCGTGGATGTGATGCTGATTTTCCATGAATAGGAATCGGCGACATCCAGCTTGTCGTCGACATGGATGACGTTCGGCGGGGAGCCGATCTCATAGGAACGTCCTTTTTTGTCTTTGGGTGTGATGGTGAGCGTCGCCTTGTACGGTTGTCCGTACGCGTTGACCGCAAGCCCGCTGTAATGCAGGGTGTTCTTTTCATTGTCGTCCCACCAGAGATTCGGCATGGATGTGATTTCGGCCGCCTTTTTGTTGCCTACGGTGCCATCGGATCCGGTCGCGGGTTCACCGACGTGATCGTGGTCTTGGAAATATTGGCGGACTTGAATCTTTCCGCAGCTTTGCCAGGGACTGATGCCGTATGAGAAGTGATTGTCCCTGCCGACGTCCTGTTCGGAACCGCCGTTCACTTGGACGAGGAAACCGCTGTATTTTCCAGTGTCCTTCCAGGAAGCCTCGCAGCCGGTCTGGCTCTTGTCAAGACGCAGCGTGACATCGGTCGGAGTGCCGGGTCTGACACTGGGTTTCAGCGAAGCCCCTTCCGCGGACAGGCTCCCGGACTTGTCCGTCCGCACGGTGATGGTCGGCTTGTACTCGCGGTAGTACCAGCCATCCTCCATGGCGAAGCTGTACGTATAGATATCGTTCCTCCCATAGGGGAGGTCTTTGGTCTTCCCCGCGAATCCCAAGGTGATAGTGCCATATCCGGAGTTACGCGCGTCCCCGAGCTGTCCGGTCACTATGATGTCCGTTCCCTGCTGCTGCGCCGAAACCGTCGGAGCGTCGGGCCTGCCCCACGGTTTGGCCGGGACGGAGGCTTCGGATGGCTGGCTCCAACTCACCTTGTTGTGCGCTTTCACCGTCGCCGTGTATGAATCGCCGTCCGTGATCGTGTTGTTCTCGAAGACGAAGTCGATTCGGGTGGCGTCCGTCAGCTGCTTCGCGGGAGCGTTCCTGCCGGTCAAGGTCACTTCGTAGTTGTCGATGTCGGAGAAATCGCCGGTCGGCGCCTTCCAGGTGACGGTTATCGTGTTGCCGTTCGCTTCGGCCTTCACGTTGGTCGGCGCGGTCGGAATCTTGTCGGGCGTTCCGTCCACAGCGTTGGATTCCTTGGACCATCCGACCTCGTTCCTGGCCTTCACCTTGAACGAATAGGTCTTGCCGTTTTTCAACCCGTCGATGAGGCAGGAGGTCTTCTGCCCGCAGGATTTCTCCCCGGAACCGTCGCCGTTCCACGTCACCTGGTATTCGGTGATCGGACTGCCGTTCGTCGAGCCGGCGGTCCAGCTCAGGTCCACCGCGCCATCCTGTGGGCTTCCGGACACGGGGGACAGCAGGGGCGCGTCCGGCCTGTCCATCACCGAGACACTGATGGTGCCGGTCACTTCGCGTTCCTTCGTCCTGGTGGCGTCGCGCACGGTGACGACCACCTTGTTGGTGCTCGCGCCGATGTCGGAGGCCGCCTTGATGGATATCCTGCCGTTTGGTTGGCAGTCCACCGCCAGCTTCGAGGCGCCGTCGGACGTGCATCCGGTCACGGTCAGCGGGGTTTCGGGGAACGGATTGTACGCGTCGGACAGCAGATCCACCTCGCCTCCGGAACCAGCCTTGATCTTCACGGTCTTCTCGCCGATTCGGGCCAGCGGCCTGTTGGACGCGGTGACGTGCACGGTCACGCCGGCGTTCACGGTTCCCTTCGAATATTTGATGGCGATGGGCACGTTCAGCGTGGTCCCGGGTGCGGCCGTCTTCTCGGCGGATACGGTCAGCTTGCCCGCGGAGCTCACTTTGGCGTCCACGCTGTCGGAATCCGCGCCGCCGGAGTATGCGTACTGCCTCTCATCCTCGTATAGTCCGGACGGCGCATGGGTCAATGCCGTCAGATCGATGGTGGTGGCTTTTTCGCCGGCCACCACGTCGACGGTGGAGGAGGAGAACGTCGGCGGCGGCACCTCGCGTCCGATCACGGTGATGGGGAGCGTGAGCACGGCCGAATTGACGATTTTCACCTTGTCGTCCTTGCCTCGTTTGCCGTCCACCGCGGTGAAGGTGATGGAGGCTGGGCCCGCGTAGTCCTTCGGCGCGGTGAATTTCAGCGTCTGATCGTTGACGTACAGGTCGCCGTCGGCCGCTTTCGTGGCGCTCACCGAATCGGCTCCGTCCACGTATGCGGTCTTGCCCGCGCCCACGCGCACGTAGTCGGCGATGTTGATGGTGATGGATTCGCGCGCGTTCACCTTCAGCACGGGCGCCTTCGGACGCAAGGTCGGCGGGAACACGCCATACGCGGGCACCTGTATGAACGCGGTGGAGGTGATGCCGTACGTCGTGTTGGTGACGGTGTACGGCACGGCCCGCACCTCGTCGGTCAGATCCACGGTGATGGTGGTGGAGCCTTTTCCGCCCTTGACGCGAGCATGGTCGGCCGCGGAAGGGTCGACGCCCACCTCAAGCTCGTCGGCGGTGCCTGAAGGGTTGGCTATCCATTGCGAGACGTCCACGTCCACCGATTTCCTGTCGATGGTGGCGGATGCGGGGACACGGTAATCGTAGGCGGTCGGCGGGTCGATGGGCGCGTCGGCGTCGACGTTCACCGTCAAGGTGGCCGAATCGGACAGTCCGGCCTTGTCCTTGACGGTGTAGACCACGTAGTATGTGCCGTCCTGCCTCGGTGTGGTGAACGACAGCATGTTATCGACGACCTCGACGTCGTCGATGCCTTGCGATTGGACGTCCCTGGACACCGTCAGATCCGTGTTGTCGCCGGAGATGTCGTTCTGCGACACCGGCACGGTGGCCGCGATGTTCGGACGCAGCGTGATCTCGTCGTCGCGCGCGTACACGCCGGAATCGTTGCCGGATTTGAACACGCCCACGCGGATCTGCGCGGTGGCGCGCTGTCCCGTCCAATCCTCCACGGCGTAGGAGAAGGCGTCGGTGCCGGAGGAATCGGCGTATGCCTCATAGACGAGATAGGTGGCGCCCACTTCGGTGATGCGTCCGAGCTTCGGCGCCTTGTTGCCCAAGCCAAGCAGCTGCACGTCATCGCCATCCGGGTCGATGCCGGTGAGGGTGATCGGAATCCGCACCTTCCGTCCGGCCGCGACCTGCGCCTCGACGTCGGAAGGGGTTGGCGCGGCCTTGTTCGACGGGTCCTTACGATGCACGTTGATGGTGATGGTGGCGGAGGCCGCGTTGCCGAGATTGTCCTTCACCGTGTAGGTGACGGGGAAGGAGCCGGTCCGGTCGGTGGCCTGATAGCGCACCGTGTCGCCGGACACGAACACCAGTCCCCTGAACGTGCTCCTGTCATACTGCAGATCGTTCTGCAGGCTCACCGTTGTGCCGTCGGAGTAGGTGACATGGTCGATGACGTCCACGGAGACGACGCCGTCGGTGCGTACCGAAGCGGTGATGTTCTCCGCTTTCGGCGCCGAATTCGACGTGGTCAGCGCCGGCGGCTGCAATACGATGACGCCGGTCGACGATCCGGCCGCGTTGGCCACGGTGTACCTGATTCGCACCGGCTTGGTCGGCACCTGCCGTGCCGTGATGTAGACGCGCTTGTTGCTGACGATGCCGGTTTTGATGCCGTTTTGCGCGTCCGCGGCGACGTTGGTGACCGACAGCACGCCTCCCATCGGATCGACGTCATTGGTCAGCGGCTCCACAATCGCGGTGTTGTCCGCGCCGAGCAGCGCCACGTCGTTCGCCGCGACCGGCTTGGCCGCGTCGCCGGCCACCGCCTGCACCTCCACGCGCGCCAGACCGGTCGTCGGGATGGATCCCTGCGTGATGGTGTAGGGCACGTAGTAGGTGCCGGGATTCGACGCGCTGAACATGATCGACATGTCGGCGGCGTTCATGGTGACGGACGCGCCGGAAGGATTCTCCACCGAAATCAGCTGGGCGGGTTCGACGGAAGTGCCGTGCACGTATGGCTTGAGATCGATGGTGGTGCGGGTGTCGGGCGTGGTCTGTTTGACGACTGGGTCGATCACCGCGGCCATTGTGTTCGCCGGCTTCACCGAGAAATACAGCATGCCGGTGCAGGTCTGCTGGCCGTCTGAGACCAGGACTTCGACGGTCGCCCTGCCGGAAGACATCGAGCCGGCGTTGAACACCAGCTGGCCGTCGGCCCGCGTGGACACGGTCACCTGGTCGGTGTTCTGCGGCGTCGCCGAAACCAGGGTCAACGGATCGCCATCAGGGTCGGAGAAGCTGCCCAAGGCGTTGGTGGTGTACGTGGCTCCCTGCTCCACATCGATTTCCGGAGGAGTGTCGGTCTGCGCGGGCGCCTTGTCATCGTCGTCGGCCAGCGTGAGGGACACGGTGGCGCTGGATGTCTGTCCACGACCGTCGGAGATCTCATAGCTGAAGGAGACGTTGCCGGCGGTGGCCGCCGACGCGTCGAGCTGCAGATACCTGCCGTCGTATATGGGGGAGACGGTGATGTTGGCGCCGTCCGGGGCGCCCACCGAGGTGATACGCAGCACGGAGCAGTCGGTCTGCTCGTCGTTGCGCAGCACGTCCAGGATCTGCTCCGATCCCACGCGCGCGCCGAACGAATCGTCCTCGGCCTTGATCTGGCCCGATTGCGAGGAACAATTCTTGCTGAAGTTGCGCTGGTTGTTGGCGCTGTCGTTGTTCTGCTCCTGCTGTTTCGACTGCTTGGTCTCTATCTTGTTCCATTGGATTTTGATGACTTTGGTGGATTCCTGGGGATTCCACACATTGCCGTTGACCACGTCGTTGAGCACCACCAGACGATGGTTAGTGCGGAGCACGAGCTGCGATGTGGCGTTGACGTCCTCGAGCGATTCGAAACGCGCACCACCGTCACCGGCGGAGCACACCTTGACGTAGTTGTTGGCGTTCTGGGCCCATGCCGCGAACACGCAGCCATTGGTGGACACCGGCTGTGTGGCCTCGCCCTTGCCGCCATTGCGAAGCGTCGCGGCCTTCCTGCTGCGCAGATCGACCATGGCGATGCCGCGCGGCGTCGAAGCGGCCACCCAACCGTCCTGCCTGCCGTCCGTGGAAGGCGCCTGCAATGTCGTCTTGCCCCGCAAACCGATGTCCGCGCTGCCTTCCGGCCAGAAGATCCTGCCTCCGTCGGCCACGACCGGCGTTCCGCCGATCACAGTGAACGATTCGGCGTTGTCCACGCCCTTGATCGTGCCTTCCTTGCCGAGCGTGCCCCGCGGCCCGCCGACGCTGAACACCGTTCCATCAGAAGGACGGTAGCCGTACACGACACCATCGTGCGTCACCGCGATTCTGCCGCCCGACCCCAGTCTCATCTTCGGCACGTCGGTGGTGGGATTCATCGACTTCACCTCGTCGGCCGGCCCCACCCACACGTTGCCGGTCCTGGCATTGATGAATGCCGCGGTGTGACCGCCGATGACGGTTTCGATATCGGATTTGATGGTGGTGCCGCCGCTCTCGCTGACGGTGGATGCTTCGATGTTGCTGGCCTTCGTGCCTTCGGAGAGCACGGTGTCGCCGTCATGCTGGGCCACGTCGAACCGTGCGGTGGTGGAGGCGACGCCGGCGTTGACGTCCCTGTTTTTCACGTTGAAGCGGGCGGCCTTGCGGTCCTTGAGCGAAGTGATCCACACTGTGCCGTCGTCGAGCTGCACGTGCCGTTGCGTCACCGAGCTGACGATGACGGCTCCTGCGACGATGCCGAGCAGCAGAAGCAGCATGACGATTGGTGTGATCCACTGGCGTCCGCCGGACGGACGCAGTCTGCGCAGCATTGATCCGAATCGCAGCCGTCGTTCGTACGACTGCGACGACTGGTTCTCGACGTTCCCATGCTTGCTCATATGCTGGCTCTTCCTCGGCTATGCTCGCGTTCCGCTTGGCTGTTCGGCCGCCATGCGATTCACTGATTGGCTACGCAGGATATCTCAGGTTTTTCGGACATCTGCCGGTTCGCCCGCACCAGACTGACCTGAATGCAAGTCTGCGCCCCATCGGAAGGGTCGATCTCGATATGCGTCGATTTTGTGACGGTGCCTTGCGAATTCGGGTCGCTGTCCGAATCGCCGACCGGCGACCATACGTACGAATCGCCTTGTTCCGGTGAGGGGTTGACCCACGTGAAGCTCACCTTGCCTCCGTCGGGAATGTAGGTTCCCGTAAGATCCCGCACGCTGGGCACGCCGCCCTCGGTGATGGCGGAATCGGGATCATCCCCGGCAGGGTCGCCGACGCCTCGGTTCCGCACCTGCGTGGTGCTGCCGTCGGAGGCCGTGTCCATGTTCGGCGCGACCACGAAGGCGAACGACAGAATCAGCGCGACGAGGGCCGCCGCCACGGACAGGCCGATCGCGACGGGCCTCACCCATGACGGGCGTCGCGTCGGCTGCGGTATGGCATTGCCGGAATCACGCCGGCGATGCGGGTGCCGCGGATAATTCGGCACTCCTTCGATGATGGTCTGCGTCATGTGGCCGTACAGCTCGTATTGCACGTTCTGCAAGGTCCGCGCGAATTCCAGCGCGGAGTAGAAACGATTCTCCGGCGTCTTGTCCAAGGCCTTGCGGAGCGCCCTCTCCACCTGCGGCGGAATGTCCGGCCGGTTGAACTTCGGCAGCGGATCGTTGAGAATGATGGTTTTGAGCCGTTCCGCGCGCTCCTTGCCTTTGGAATCCCCAAGCAGATCGGCATAGAAATACTCGTAGGGAGACCGGCCCGTCAGCGTGGCGAACAGCGTGGCGCCCAGCGAATAGATGTCGGATGCCTCCTTGCCTCCGCCACCCTGGGCGAGCACTTCCGGCGCGGCCCAAGCGATGGTGAAGCCGATGCCGGGACGTCCATAGACGGATACGGCGATGCCGAAATCGGAGAGCAACGGCATGCCCTGCGCGCTGATGAGAATGTTGCTGGGCTTGATGTCACGATGGATGATGCCTCGGCGGTGCGCGGTGAACAGCGCGCTGGCCAGCCTGATGCCCAAGTCGAGCATCTGGTCCACGGTGAGCCTGTCGTGTTCGAGGAACGATTTGTAATTGCCGCCCGGCGCGTATTCGAACACGGTGTAGCCACTGCCCGTGGCGGTCACGCCGTTCGCATAGACGGTGAGAATGTTGGGATGCGAGGAGATCTGCCCCATGAGATCCGCTTCCGAGCGAAAACGTGTGACGGACTGCGAATCGAGCCGGCCCTTGCTGATTTTGATGGCCACCTGGCGGGACGGCGAAAGCTGCTGGTACAGGTACACGTCGGCTTCGGAGCCGGATCCCAAACGCCTGACGAGCGTGTAACCGGGAATTTGAGGGGGAACGCTCCTCGAGGCTTCCATGCTTCTTCCTTCTGTGGATTCCATTCGTCTTTGACGGCACGTGGCAAAACGAATCGGCCCTGCGATACTCTTCCACCCATGATATATGGAGACGCATACCCACAGTCCCCGCAAAGAAGATGACGACGTGCGGCACGATTCCGGCCGCGATGTCGGAGGATTCCGGCAAGACGGCGACAGGTTAGGATGGGAGTCATGATGGATTTGGATGATCTCGACGATGTGACACTGGTTGTGGGGGCACCCCGTAGCGGCAAGACCCGATACGCGCTCGACACGCTGATCGCCGCGATGCGCAGATACGGCGGAGAACGGGCCGTGATGACGGTGTCCGGCAGGCAGGTGGCCGACGTGCTGGGCGACGCCGTGATCCGTGAGCTGTCCGCGGTGTCGCAGGCCCGTCCGGTCACTACATTGCCGGCCGTCGCGTTCCGCATGATAACCGCCGTGCGCTCGCGTGCGGGACAGCCGTTGCCGAAACTGCTCAACGGCGCCGAGCAGGATGTGATCATCCGCCGTGTGCTCGCTGCGCATACCGGGCACGTGGAGCGCGGCGACGAATGCGACACCTGCGCGCTGCTGCGCACCTACTTCGCGGTGGCCGACTGGTCCGGCATGATCGCCGACGATTCCACCGACGCCTTCGCGAACCAGTTCAGAGACATGCTTGCCCGCATGAACGAGATCGGCGCGGAACCGGAACTCGAGGACGAGCTGATAGCCCGTGCCGCCAGCAGGGGAGAAGCAGCCGACGCGCATCGGGAACGGCTGCGCGTGCAATGGCGGCTCGCCTTCGCGCTGCGCGGCGAATACGACCAGGCCGTCAGGGACGCCTATCCGGACCAGTTCCGTCTCGACGCTTCACGACTCATGATCGACGCGGCCACGGCCGTGAGCGAGGCGGAGGAGGAAGACCTGCCAAAGCTCGTCATCGTCGATGATTTCCAGGACGCCACGCTCGCGGGCTTCGATTTCCTGTCGGCGCTGCATGGCCGTGGCGTGCGCCTGCTGCTCGTCGGCAATCCCGACGAGGCGGTGCAAACGTTCCGCGGATCATACCCGGAATACCTGTTCAACGCGGCCCGAACCCGATTGGGGGCGCGTCTGGTGCGCCTCGAACCGGACCATGCCGTCGACGGCACCGATCTCGGCGCGGTGGCGAGCCGTGTGAGCCTCACCATCGCCAGCGCGGAGGAAACGGACGACGCGCTGCCGAAACGTCCCGGCAAAATGCCTCCGATCGAACCACCCAAGGAACGCGACGGAAGCCTGAACGCCGCGATGTACCGTTCCACGGTCGAAGAACTCAACGACGTGACGTGGCGGATCAAAACCGAACATCTCGAACATGGCCGCGACTGGAACGACATGGCCGTCATCGCCCACGACAACGCCACCGTGCGCGCATTCGGCGAACGACTGCGTTCCGACGGCGTGCCGGTGCGCTATTCGAGTGTGACGCGGCCGCTCAAGGACGAGCCGTTCGTACAGGGACTGTTCGCCATGATCGAACTGGCCGAATTGAAACGGCGGGGCGTCGCCGCTTCGTCCATGGGCATGCGTGAGGCCGGCGCGTACATCCGCTCCCGCGTGCGGCTGATCATGGATTCGCCGTTGATCGCCACCGCCGGAGAACGTCCGGCACGTCTGTCCGTCGTGGAGTCGGCCATGAACGCTCTCGGATCGTTGGCCGCCGTGCTGGATGGCGGCTCCGACGCTTCAGACGACGGTTCGGAGACCGATGCCGTATCGTCCGTATCATCCGTGACGTCCGACAAGGCGCTGCTTCCACGGCTGGTCTCCGATTGGAGCGATTACGTCGCCGGTTTCCGCACGGCGCGCGAATCGGCTCGGAACGCCGAACCGACCATGTCGTCGGTCATGACCGACGACAGTCTGATCGCGGGCGATGGCGCGGGTGATGGGAAGGACGACGACACGGCCGAACCTCCCTTCGGCGTGGACGCGCTCTACATCCTGCTGCTGGAAGGGAACACGGCCCTCGTGCTCGACGCGATCGCCTCGGTATTGGGAAAGAAGGACCCGCAGTCCGTCGCCTTCGCGCATCTGTGGAAGGTGTTGGACGACACCATGACGTCGCAGGCGCGTCTGACGTCCCGCGAACCGCAGTACATGTTCGATTGCGTCTGGCGGGCGTTCGGCAAAGCCACGACGTGGCAGAGGATGGCGCTGCGCAACAACGCTGAAGGCCGCGCCGCCAATGACCGGCTCGACGCGGCGATGCGCCTGTTCAGCTACGCGTCCGGCGGCGAGTCCGACGGCATGATGGCCGCGCACACCATCGGCGCATTCATCGAACAGGTCCGTTCGCTCACCATCGAAGCCGATTCCCTCGCCCACACCGCGCCGATCGACCAGGCCGTGACATTGACCACGCCGGCGGGCGCGGCCGGACGGCATTGGAAACTGGTGTTCATGCCGGCCGTGCAGCAGGGCCAATGGCCAAACCTCACCCCACGCAACACCCTGTTCGGCGGTGAGGAGCTTGCCGACGTCATGCTGCACGGCGGACTTTCCGAAGACATCGTCACATCGTCCGGCCGTGAGGACGCGCAGTTCGCGTCGGTGCTCGCCTCGGAACAGAAGAGCTTCCTCGTGGCGCTGACCCGCGCCGACGAGCGTGTGCAGGTGAGTGCCGTCCTGAACGACGACCATGTGCCGTCCGACTTCCTGTACGGCTATCTGCCGGAATGGTTCGACCGCGACCGTGATGCTGATCCGGAGAAGCGCGTGTACGCGATGGTCGGCGGAACCGGCGATTACGCGGGACTCGAGACGGACCCGCGTGGCCTGGTCGCCGCCGCACGCGGCGCACTGGCATCCGCACCGGCCGGTTCGGACCAGGCTCGTGACGCGGCTGAAGCCTTGGCATTGCTGGCTTCACACGGTGTGGCCGCGGCCGACCCCGACCGCTGGCAGTTCGTTTCCGGCACGACCGTGCGATCGGAGCGGCCGGAAGAAACCTCCACGGAAAACCGGCAGTCCGATGTGGTCACCCTCTCGCCGTCCGCAGTGGACAGCCTGTGGGCCTGCCCGGTGTGCTGGATGCTGGAGAACCGCTTCGCAGGCCCCCGCATGGGCAGCGCGGCCACCGGATTCGGCTCGATCATCCATGCGGTCGCCCAGAAAGCCACCGAAGCCGGACTCGACCTGCCATCGAACCACACCGGAACGAGCGACGAGGACAACATCGAAAGCATCACCCAATGGATGCTCCGGCAATACGAGGGCATGCGCGCCGACCCCGACGCTATCGCCGACCCCGAGGAACGGTACAAGGCGCTCGGCAAGGACGCGAAGGCAGCCGACGCGCTACGCAACATCGCCACATACTTCGTCAGATCGAACCACATGGAATACCCGGTCAAAAACAACGAGACCATCACCGTCGGCACGCTGGAACGCGCCGAAGCGGAAAAGCAGTTCGCCGCACGGTTCGGATTCGACGACATCCTCGCCGCATACAACGCCATCGACGGCATCAGCCCGATCAGCCGCGGCGAACTCATCGCCATCATGGGAACGCTCGTCGGCGGATGGCCGGAAACCGGCATGAGCGAACGGCTCACCGTGCGCCTGTCCGGACGCATCGACCGACTCGAACACCGCCGTACCGCCGACGGCAAGGAGCAGGTGCGTCTGATCGACTACAAAACCGGGCAGACGCCGAACGGGCGCAACATCTTCAGCGACCTGCAGCTCGTCTGCTACCAGCTGGGCCTCGCCTTCCCGGAAAACGGCGGCGATCGCGGCGCACAGGCGGTCGCGGCCATGCCCGACATCACGCAAAGCGCGCTGTTCCACGTCATGGGCCACACATCGCCGGCGCCATACGGCGACTACGACGAGACATATCACCAGCAGGCGCTGTTCTCCGACGGAAGCATCAACGCCGGCGACTACGTGCCCCGCAAATACGCGAAAACACTCGACAAGGTCTTCATATCGGCTCTTGACGAAGCCGAACGGCCGGAACAGGTGAGCGAGGAGCATTGGAAGCAGCTGCTCGACTTGCGTCCGACCATGGCGGTGTGGTCGCTGTCCATGATCGCCCGCGTCTTCTACGCGGCCGCGGCCAGCCGCGCGACCCGCATCACCGCGCGACCCACCCCGGAACACGTCGGATACTGCCGGTGCAAGGACGTCTGCCCGGCCTGCCAGGGAGAACAGAACACCATATTCGAAAGGACCGTGGCATGAGCGGGAACATGCGGACGAACAAAAGCGCCGCGATGGCGGCCAAACCGAAGATCACCGACAGTCCGGAACAGGCCGCCGTCATCCAAGCCCCATCCTACGAGGACGTCGTCGTCGTGGCGGGCGCCGGCTCCGGCAAAACCTACACCATGACCCGGCGCATCATCACCCTCATCGGACAAGGCGTCAGCCCGGAAAAAATCCTGGGACTGACCTTCACTCGCAAAGCCGCCTCGGAACTGCTGTCGCGAGTCTCCGCGGCCGTGGCACGCAACCAGACGGAACAAGGCGGGCGCGACGGCCATAGCGTCGCGCGCGCGGCCTTCCTCAAGCCGGAAGTCTCCACATACGACGCGTTCTTCCAATCCATCGTGCGCCAATACGGACTGCTCGTCGGCTTCGACCAGAACACCCAGCCATTGAGCGAGGCGGGCGCGATGCAGCTCATCCACACCGTGCTCGACAAGCACATGGACCAGATCGCGTCCTTCAACGACGACGGCGACGGATTGGGCTCGTTCAGCACCATCGCAAGGAACGTGTACGCCCTGTCCAACGCCATCTCCGGCGCCATGATCGGCGGCGACTGCTCCAGCTTCGACGAGGCCGTGGCACGCGTGCGCGAATGGGACGAGGCGTTCGTGGCGCAGGTCGCCAAAGCGCTGGAAGACGAGGACGTGCCCACCGACGCACCGAAACCCGGCAAAGCGCCGAAACAGCGGAAGAAGGAATCCGACGCCGATTTCGAGGAACGCAAACGCGCGTATCGCGCCCAATGCCACCAACTATGCGTCCACAACGCCTCCCGATTGGCCGACGTGGCACGCGAACGCGACCTCCTGCTCGACCTCGTGGCCGACTACAACGCCGAAAAACACGCGCTCAACATGGCGGAATTCAGCGATTTCACCATCGCTGCATTCCAACTCGTCACCCGATTCCCCTCCATCGGCGCCACCTACCGCAAACGCTACACGCACGTGCTGCTCGACGAATACCAGGACACCTCCACCACACAGGCCGCCCTGCTGACCGCCCTGTTCCACGTGGACGACGCGCGCCGCAGCGCCATCAACGCCGTCGGCGACCCATTCCAATCGATCTACGCATGGCGAGGCGCCAGTCCGGGCGCGTTCCGCATGCTGCAACACGACCTCGGCCACGACGCAGCCGACAGACCATACGCGCTCACCGTCACCCGACGCAACTCGCGCATGGTGCTCGAAGCGGCCAACAACCTGACCAAACCACTGCGACTGCCCGCGAAACGCGCCGGCAGCTCGCTCATGCGCGAAGTGGACGTCCCCGCGCTCGCCAACACCGACACCGCCCCCGAAGGAACGCTCGGCGCGCTCGGATACGCCACACTCGGCCAGGAAATCGACGCCATAGTGCGCTTCGCCAAACACGCGATCGCCCTGCACACCCCAAGCGCGGACGACACAGCCGGTGGCAGGAAGGACAATCGCCCGCACGTGGTGATCCTGTTCAGATCCAAAGCGCAGATGCCCGCCTACGAGGACGCGCTCGAACAGGCCGGACTCACCACACTCGTCGTCGGACAGGCGGCACTGCTGGAACGGCCGGAAATCAAAGACATCATCGCACTGCTGCACGTGGTGTGCGACCACACCGACAGCGGCGCGCTCATGCGGCTGCTTGCCACGCCACGGTTCGCTCTCGGAGCTGACGACCTGCAGGCGCTCGCCGGCATCGCGGAACGACTCAACACCACGCAGCGCTACCGCGCACTCGTCGCGGCCGGCATCGTGGAGGAGAAGGCGGAACCGTCCGACGCGGACATTCGCGCCACCGTGCGCGCCTACCGAGACCAAGTTCCCAACGCCGTGTTCCTGATCGACGTGCTGCTGCGCGGCGACCTGCCGAAACTGATCGACGGCACGCTGAGCGAAACGGGCGCGGCCAGCGTGCTCCGCGCCGCCGACGTCATCCGACAGGTGCAACGCGCCGTCGGCCATCCGCTGCCCGAAGTGGTGCGCGCGGCCATCACCGCGCTCGACCTAGACATCGACCTGCTGCTTGCGGAGCGGATGCGGCATCCGCACGGCGAAGCCGACGAAAACGACGCCGTCAACGGACGGGATGCGTCACTCGCAACATCCCCGCTCGACGCGATGCTGTCCCTGGTGGACACGTATCTGCAGGAAATCGCCGCCCAAGGCGCGCCAAGCCTCCGCGCGTTCATGTCATGGGTGGATTCGCTGCGCGACGCGTCCGACGACAACGCCACCGCCCCCGACACCCCAGTCGACGTGATGCTTATGACCGTGCACCAATCAAAAGGACTGGAATGGGACGCCGTGGCCGTGGTCGGCATGCGCGACGGCGTCTTCCCTTCCGAACAAGGCGACCGTCTGAACGTGACGATGGACGAGGACCATCCAGGCGGCATGAAGGACGGCGTGTGGGAACCGCCGGAATACCATGAGAAAGCCCACACATGGCTGGAGGACCCATCCGCGGTCCCGGTACCGGTGCGTGCCGACGCGGACATCCTGCCACGCTTCCCGCACGACGCGACCGTCGGCGGCGACCCGCTGGAGGCGCTCGCCGGATTGGACGATGCGGAACTCATCGACGACGAGGTGTTCGGCACTCTGCGGACCATGCCCATCGACGACATGGAAGGGGTGGACCCGTCGCAACTGTATCTGACGCAGCGGGAGGAGTACGGGCGCCGATTGCACGCCGACGAACGCCGTCTGGCCTATGTGGCGTTGACCCGCGCGCGTTACGAGGCGCTGCTCACCTACAGCGGCTGCAACGAGACGAGCCGCGATTCCCGTCTGGTGGAGGGGAAGAGGAAGAGCGAGCCGTCGAACTTCTGGCAGGAAGTGCGCGATTCGATGAACGGCATCGTTTCGGCTGCGCGTGAACCGGAGAATCTGGCCGATTCGCCGATACCGTCCGACGGGCTTGGATGCGTCGACGGCTGCGATTCGGACGTCTCCCTGCATACGCTCGGCTGCGAATTGCCCGAAGGATATTTCGTGGGCGAGCATGCCCGCGATTTCGAGGACGCCGTGGTCGGCGACGCATGGAACGCGCCGCTCGAACCGGTGTCCGACGACCGCACCCTGCCATGGCCATGCGGCCTGACGGCGGACATCGCCGGCGGATTGCGCTCCGCCGCGGAACAGGTTCGCGAAGTTGAGCACGCCTCCGTAGAACCGTCCAAAACCGTCCAATCGCAATCGGGAAATTCCCTGCTGGACTGCGCCAAACGACTTGTCGCCGACGAAAACCTCATGCCGGAAATCGTGACGGCTGACGCCCGAGACGACGAAGCCGCTGCGCAGGATGTCTTCGACTTGGCCGTCCGTGCCAAAGGCGAGCGGATCCTCGCGGTAGGACGCCAGAACGTCACCTCACTGCAAGCGCGCGCCGGCACCATGAGCGAACGCGACGCGCGCGCATACTGGCGTGGCCTGGTGCGTCCGATCCCGCACGTCGCCTCTCCTGCGGCGCAACTCGGCACGCGATTCCACGCGTGGGCGGAACGCTTCATCATGGCCGACGCGGCGGCAGACGGCATCGAAGAGGGAACCGTGCGGTCGCGTGCGGACCTGATAGCCGGAATCGGCATGCCGCTGTCGATTCCGGGCCAATCGCAAGACCAATCGCAGGATAAGACGCGTGATCGGGACGACGCACGGCTCGCCGACTGGCAGCGCCGGCTCGTCGAATCGAAATGGGCGGAACGGCGGCCCGCGTGGGCGGAACGTCAGCTCGTCGTCAGCATGCCGGAACTCGGCACCATCGTCAACGGCAAACTCGACGCCGTGTTCTTCGGCGGTCTCGATAAAACCGATGCCACGAAACGTTACACCGTGGTCGATTGGAAGACCGGCGCGAAACCACGCAAGCCGGAGGACGTCAAGGAGAAGCTCGCGCAGCTCGATCTGTACCGGCTGCTGCTCGCCGCGATGGAACACGTGCCGTTGGACGCCATCGACGCGTGTCTCTACTACCTGAGCGAGCCGAATGAGGCCGACCGGCAGCTCGATGCCTCGGACAAGACACGGGACGAGATCATCGGCGAATTGCGCAACGGCATTCCGGAACAATCCGACGACGATTGACGACGGCGCTATCTGCACGTCCCGATAGTATCGGGGAAGCCTGTTCGAACCGGTTCTCACAACGTTCGCAGGCCGTACAACAGAATCCTTGCCGAGTAGAGCTACGGAATTCCGCATACACTTGCAACGATGCCGCCGCGCCGACATGCGCGGCAGACTGGCCCCGGGGAAAACGCGCCGCGGGCCGCGTTGCGGGAATGCCGCTACCCTCGCGCAGCACGTGTGGGCGGGCGCACGTGCCGGACGCAACACAATGAAGGAGCAAGTGCATCATGGCTGCGACCAGCGCAACCAATCACGCCGGCCAAACCACCGACGTCAACCCGAACACCATCATCTACCGTCCCATCACATGGAAGGATGTGGACGCCGTGGTCGACCTGTTCGACCGCACCTGGCCCCAGGACGGGGCACTTGGAGGCACGAGGTTCTCGCTGCTGATATCCAGATACTTCGTGCTGCACTATCTGCAGCCGACCACGTTCGCCAACGCCGCATTCACGCAGGATGGCACGCTCGCCGGCGTCACCTTCATCCGCGTGGCAGGCGAACGCCCGCAGCTCGACGAAATCGACGTCGCCGACGAGATGGACGCCACCGAACGCCTGATCCGCACGAATCCCGAGGCATCCAAGCGTCTCGACATGGTGAAGAACTCGTTCGCGCTGGAACTTGATCTTGAACGCGGAAGCAAGGCCAACGAGACCACGCTGGGCGAGCTGGAGCTGTTCGTCGTCAACCCGGACGTGCGCGGGCACGGCGTGGGCGGCGGCCTGTGGAAGCGCATGCAGCAATACCTGGCCGCATGGGACGTGGACGCGTTCTACCTGCATACCGATTCCGACTGCGACGTGAGCTTCTACGACCACAAAGGCCTGGAACGCATCGCGGAACGCCCGGCCGGCACGCCGATCGAGGACGGCAAGGAGCCGTTGTTCGACGACATGTTCATCTACCGGGGGCGGGTGGACGCCTAATGGCCGCCGATAACGGACCTTCCAACACAACGATTTCCAGCATGACGGGTTCCAACGGCAAGAACGCGCCCTCCGGCAAACAGCGTTCGCCGTACGCGGTGCTGTTCTCCATCCCCGGAGCAAAGGCATTCTGCGCGTCTGGAGCATTGGCGCGCCTGCCGATGTCGATGATGGGCCTGGGCATCATCCTCGCTCTGAACCACCTGTACGACAATTGGACGATCGCCGGCACCATGAGCGCCGCCTACGTGCTCGCCACCGCGGCCGTCACCCCGATGTACGCGCGACTGTTCGACCGTTTCGGCCAACGCAAGGTCGGCAAGGCCGTGCTCGCCGTGCAGATCGTCGCCATGCTCGGCTTCGCATTCGCCGCGCTGGTGCGCGTGCCCATCCCACTGCTGTTCCTGCTCGCCATCATCATGGGCCTGACCCAGTTCGCCTTCGGGGCGTTGGTGCGTACCCGCTGGGCGTATGTGCTCGACCGCACCGGTAACAACGACATGCTCGGCACCGCCTATGCGCTCGAATCCGCCATCGACGAGATCGTGTTCATCTTCGGGCCGATCCTCGCCGCGTTCCTCGCCGCATCCGTGCATCCCGTCTCGCAGCTGTTCGTACCGACGGCAGCCAGCGCCATCGGCGGCACGATCTTCTTCGCCCTGCGAGATACGCAACCACCCGTGGTTCGGGCCATCGAAGTTGACGCCGCCAGCGCCGAAGACAAGGACGTGCGCGCCGCCAACGTGCCGGGCCGCGCCGACGCGAATGCCACCAGACTGAGCCTCAAACAGCTGAAGGGGAGCGGCGAAACAGGCAAACGCAACGTGCTCACCTATACCGGCGTGATCCCGCTGCTGCTCGTCTTCATCGTCTTCAACATGAGCTTCACCGCGTTCGACACCTCCATGACCGCCGTGATGAAATCGCTGCACCTCGACTCCGTGCTCGGTGTGCAGCTCGCCATGCTGGCGGTCGGCTCATGCATCGGCGCGCTCGCATTCGGTTCACGCGAACTCAAAGGCTCGCGCTGGCTGCACATGGTGATGTTCCTATCCGCCATGACCATCGGATTCGTGGTCATCCACGCCTGCATGGGCAACCTGATCATCATGGGCCTGGTGGAGATCCTGACCGGTCTGACCATTTCGCCGGTGTTCGCCTCCGGCAATCTGGTGATGAAAGAGACGGTACCCGAGGAATCGCTCACCGAAGGCCTGTCATGGGTGTCCACCGCCGGCACTGTGGGCTCGTCCTTCGGCTCCATGATCACCGGCATTGTGCTCGACCACGCCACACCGAGCGTCAGCCTCATGATGCCATGGATCTTCGTGCTGTGCTCGATTCCATTCGCATTGCTCGGCTGGGCGCTGGTGCGCCGCCGCGGCTAGACGATCCGCATGCCTTGCCTGGCCCGTCCGACTCGGCGGGCCGGCTTGGCGCAGTGCGTCGAAGCGTCTCTTTAGATTCATAGATGGAACACGTTATGACACGGGCGAACAGCCCGAAGCATTAAGGAGCTGCAATGATCAAGGTTTCCGTAGTCGGCGCCAAGGGCCGCATGGGCTCGCACGTGGTCGACGCCGTCAACGGCGCGTCCGACACCGAACTCGCCCTCGCACTCGACGCGGGTGACGACCTCACGCAAATCACCCCCGAAAACACCGACGTCGTCGTGGAATTCACTGTGCCGAGCGTATCGCTGGGCAACGTGCTCACCCTTGTCAAGCAGGGCGTCGATGTGGTGGTGGGCACCACCGGCTGGACCGATGAGAAGCTCGACCAGGTGCGTGCCGTGCTCGCCGAAGCCCCGCGTGAAGGCCAGAGCGTCTTCATCGCCCCGAATTTCGCCATCTCCGCGGTGCTCGCCGACCATTTCGCGAAGGTCGCGGCGCCGTATTTCGAATCCGCCGAAGTCATTGAACTGCACCACCCGACCAAGGTGGACGCTCCCTCCGGCACCGCCTTCCACACCGCGCAGGGCATCGCCGAAGCGCGCAAGGCCGCGGGGCTTGGTCCGGTTCCGGACGCCACCGAAACCGATGGCGGCTCACGTGGCCAGGTGGTGGACGGCATCCACGTGCACGCCGTGCGCCTGCGCGGACTCAACGCACATGAGGAGGTGCTGTTCGGCAATTCCGGCGAGCAGCTGACCATCCGCGCCGACAGCTTCGACCGCATCTCCTTCATGCCGGGCGTGCTGCTGGCCGTGCGCAAGGTCTCCACCGGCTCCTATCCGGGGCTGACCGTCGGCCTCGACCACTTCCTCGACCTGTAAACCTCCGTAAATTTCCGAGGCGGGCTTTCGTCCGCCGTACCTTTCGTACCGCCGGAACGACCGTGGCACTTCCGGCGGCACGGAAGATCATTTGACAAGACGTGCGATTGCGGCTCCGACCTCAGCCAGCTTCTCGTCGGCGACTTTGCCGCCCTCCGCCGAGGCCTTGGCCACGCAATGATGCAGATGGTCGTCGAGCAGCAGTAGCGCCACGGATTTCAGCGCGCTGTCCGCGGCGGAGATCTGGGTCAGAATATCGATGCAGTATTCGCCGTTCTCCGTCATCTGCCGGATGCCTCGTATCTGGCCTTCGATGCGATTCAGGCGTGCGACGATCTTCCTTTGGTCGTCCGCGTATCCATGTTCTGTGGCGTTCATGCCGTTCTCCTCGCTGCGCTGAACATTTCGCTTTATGGACAAACATAGCCTACTTTCCTTGCCGATATACCCTGGTGGGGTATATTGTGGTGGTATTCGTTGAGGCCGGGAAACAATCATGGAATGTGGAGGCCGGTGAGACATGCCTATCGCAATCGTATTCGTCGTGGCGCTGTTGGTCACGGCGGGAGTGCTGTGGTTCTTCTTCGCGCCGCGCAAGGCGTATCGGGCGCAGGTGCGCGACGGCGTGCAGGAGGCCGTCGTCGAAGTGAAGGGTGGATACAGTCCGTCCGTCATTGAGGCGGAGGCCGGCATGCCGCTGCGGCTCGTGTTCGACCGCAAGGAGGACGGCGAATGCTCGTCGCATGTCGTATTCTCCGATTTCGGCACAGACCTCGCGCTTCCCGCCTTCCGCACGACCACGCTGACGCTTCACCCCGACAAGGCGGGCGATTATCCCTTCGCCTGCGGCATGAACATGCTGCACGGCACGTTGCGCATCCTGCCGGGTCGTCATGCCGGTGCTGACGATGCCTCGACATCCGATTCCGCCGATTCCTCCGATTCGGACGCAATCACGGCTGACGGGGGAGCCGTATCGTCCGATTCCTTGGAAACAGACAGCCGGGCTTCCTGGGAAAACGTTCAAATGTCCGATTCCGGGGAAACGGAAATTCGCTCCCTTGTCGCGCGTCTCGTTGTGGCCGTCATCTGCACGATTCCGGTATTCGGCTCCACCATGCTCATGCTGTATCCGATGCCGGCCTGGGTGCAATTCCTGCTGATGCTGCCGATCGTCGGCTATGCCGCGCTGCCGATTTTCCGCAGTGGCTTCGCGGCGATCATCCATCGCGCGCCGGAAATGAACGCGCTGGTCAGCTTGGGCGCGATCGCGGCGTTCGCCTATTCCTGCGTGGTCGCCTTCGCTCCGCAGATTCTGCCCGTCAACGCGCGGGAACCATATTTCGAGGCGGTCGGCGTGGTCATCACACTTATGCTCGTCGGCCAGCTGCTCGAAGCCCGCGCCCGCAAAGGCACCGGAGAGGCCATGCGCGCGCTGGCCGGACTCCGGCCGACCACAGCCCGCGTGGTGCGTGACGGCAAGGAAACCGACATCGCCATCGACGACGTGCGTGTCGGAGACGTCGTCGTCATTCGTCCCGGCGAGAAGCTGCCGGTCGACGGCATCGTTGTTTCCGGAAATTCCAACGTGGACGAATCGATGATCACGGGCGAATCCATGCCGGTCGCCAAAACCGTGGGAAGCGACGTCACCGGCGCCACCATCAACGGTGGCGGATCGCTGCGATACCGCGCCACGAAAGTCGGCAAGGACACGGTGCTGTCGCAGATCATCGGCATGGTCCGCGCCGCGCAAAGCTCCAAAGCCCCCGTGCAACGTCTTGCAGACCGGATTTCCGGCGTGTTCGTGCCAGTCGTCGTACTTGTGGCCGTCTGGTCGTGCGCCCTGTGGTACGTGTTCGGCCCCGAGCCTCGCGTCACGCACGCGCTGGTGGCCGCGGTATCGGTGCTGCTGATCGCCTGTCCGTGCGCGCTGGGTCTTGCCACCCCGCTGTCGGTGATGGTCTCCACCGGCTGCGCCGCGCGGATGGGGGTGCTTGTCCGCTCGGCCGAAGCATTGGAGACATGCGGAAAGATCAATGCCGTGGTGCTCGACAAGACCGGCACGATCACCGCCGGAAAACCCACACTCACCGACGTGCTGCCGTTCGGCGCGTGGCGGCGCACACAGGACGATTTGTTGACGATCGTAGCCGCCGCCGAACGCGATTCCGAACATCCGCTTGCCGCCGCGATCGTCGCCGCCGTCGACAAATCGTCCGCGGGGAACGCTGGAGCCACGGGCATCGCCGAAACCACCGATTTCCAAGCGATCGCCGGCCGCGGCATCACCGCGAACGTCACTTTCCGCGGACTGCGGCATGCCGTCGCGGTCGGCAACACCGACCTGATCGACGACCTCGACATCGGCATGCCATCCGTTACGTCCGACGATCCGGAAGCGGCGCATGACGCGGACCTCGACGCGATCATCGCCGACATGGACCATCTGTCCTCCCAAGGCAAGACGCCGATGCTGGTGGCCATCGACGGCCACTTGGCCGGCATCGTGGCCGTGGCCGACGAGCCGAAAACCGATTCGCGCCAAGCCATCGAACTGCTCGAAAAGCGCGGCATCGCAGTCGTCATGCTCACCGGAGACAACGAAACCACCGCACGCGCCATCGCAAGCCGGGTCGGCATCGACGAAAGCCGGGTGATCGCCGGCGTGAGGCCGGAACGCAAGGCGGATGAAATCGCAAAACTGCAATCGCGAGGATACACGGTGGCGATGGTTGGCGACGGCGTCAACGACGCGCCCGCGCTCGCCCGCGCCGATGTGGGATTCGCCATCGGCACCGGCACCGACGTGGCGGTCCAATCCGCCGACGTGACGCTGATGGGCGGCTCCCTTATGGGCCTCGTGCACGCACTCGACCTGGCGCATGCCACCATGCGCAACATCGCGCAGAATCTTGGTTTCGCGCTCGGCTACAACAGCATCGGCATCGCGGTCGCGGCCGGTGTCCTGTACCCGTTCACCGGCATGTTGCTGAATCCTATGATCGCGGGCGCTGCGATGGCGTTCTCGTCACTGTGTGTGGTGACGAACGCGAGCCGGCTGCGGCTGTTCGATCCGGACGCCGCAGCCGCGAAGAGCAAGACGTATCGGGTCCGCAAACCGGATTCGAGCGATAATCGAACCAGTAAACAGAAAGGAACCATCATGGGACTGTTCAGCGATCACAAGGCCAAGAAGGAAGCCGGCTGCTGCGGCCACGGCGGATGCCATGGCATGGAACATGGCGGCATGTCCGCAGGTGAGGGCGATTCCGCGGCGAACGTCGTCAAGGATCCGGTCTGCGGTATGAGCGTCAATCCGGCCACCGCCGCGGCGACCCGCGAATACAACGGCGTCACCTACTATTTCTGCAACCCCGGTTGCGCCGACAAATTCGCCCAGAATCCGCAGGCCTACGTCGGCTGAGCCTTCGCCGCGCGTGGTCGGACGGTAGTCGGTATATTTCCGATTGACTGACTGGCCGCGCGCGTTTTCCGTATCTTCGTTTGTCCTTATCCACTATCCGCGGTCAATGAAGTATTTTCGCGGATGAATCTTCCCATGAGCTTTCTGATGCCTCTTCCATAATGTGGTTCTCTCATGCGCCATGGAGCCGAAAGCGTCCGCAGAGGGAAGTACCGTTAGCCGTATGACAAGCCCTAAGACTGACGGTACTATGCATCTTCTCGACCCCGCTCCGTTCGGACGTATCCTTCCGGCCATGGTCACCCCGATGAGGGCCGATGGCTCCGTTGATTTCGAAGCCGCGCAAAAACTGGCCAAGCAGCTTGTGGCCGATGGCGCCGATGGCCTCGTGGTCAATGGCACCACGGGCGAATCGCCGACCACCCATATGGAGGAGAAGGTCGAGCTGGTCCAGGCCGTCAAGGAGGTCGTGGACGTGCCCGTCATCTCCGGCGCGGGCTCCAACGACACCGCGCATACCGTGCGCATGGTGGAGCAGACCCAGGAGGCGGGCGCCGACGCGGTGCTCGTGGTCGCGCCATATTATTCCCGTCCGTCGCAGGAAGGCGTGTTCCGTCATTACAAGGCGGTCAACGATTCCGCGGACAAGCCGATTATCGTTTACGATGTGCCGGGCCGCACTGGTCTGCACATCCAGTTGGAGACCTACTGCCGTCTGGCTGATCTTGATCACGTCAAGGCCGTCAAGGACGCCACCGGGGACATCGCCGGAGCGGTGCGCAAGCGTATGGAGACCGGTCTCACCTGGTATTCGGGCGATGACGGCCTGTTCCTGCCGTTCCTGTCCGTCGGCGCTGTCGGCATCATCTCCGTGATCGCGCACGCCGCAGCAGGCCCGATGCGCGATCTGGCGGCAGCGTTCGACCGCGGCGACATCCACGAGGCACAGCGTATCGCCGTGCGTTTGGCTCCGCTCGTCGAAGCGATGAACGGCAACGGCTTCCAGGCTGTGATGGCCAAGGCCGCGCTCAAGGTGCGTGGCGTTCTCGATTCCACCGAAATGCGCCTGCCGAACGTTGGTCCGGGCGAGGCTGAGATCGCGCGCGCCGAGAACGGCATGCGCGCCGCGGGACTGCTGTGAATCACGAATAGGGGCAAGCACCACTGAAATTCCTCGTCTCCGCACAGGCGGAGGCAATTAGCAACAGAAATCCAACTAGGAAATGGCAACAGAAGAAACCAAAACCACAACAACACACAGGCGCGGCAGCAAGGCTGCCAAGCGCACCGAAACCGCAGCCAAGGCAACCAAGGCCGGAAAGGCTGTGAAGTCCGAGAAGACCGTCTCCAAGAAGACGAAGTCCTCCACACGCGGCCGTGGCAACGGCGGATCGCAGCGCAATGGCGGATCACGCGGTCGCGGCAACGGCTCGAACCGCCGTCCATCGCGTCCCGCGCCGCAGTCCACTGCTCCCCAGCAGGACGAGGTCCTCATCGCCCCGCCGAAGTACCGCAAGGGTTCCATGCGCATCGTGCCGCTGGGCGGTCTGGGCGAGATCGGCCGCAACATGAATGTGATCGAATACAACGGCCACATCCTGCTCATCGACTGCGGTGTGCTCTTCCCGGAAGAGGAGCAGCCGGGCGTGGATCTCATCCTGCCTGACTTCCATTACATCAAGGACCGTCTCGACAGGGTCGAGGCGCTTGTGCTCACCCACGGCCATGAGGATCATATCGGCGGTGTGCCGTACCTGCTCAAGCTCCGTCCGGACATCCCTCTGATTGGCTCCAAGCTCACCCTCGCCTTCGTCGAGGCCAAGTGCAAGGAACACCGCATCAACCCGACGCTCGTCGAGGTCAAGGGACGCGACAAGCTCAAGGTCGGACCGTTCAACCTGGAATTCGTGAACGTCACGCACTCCATTCCGGACGCTCTCGCCGTATACGTGCAGACCCCGGCCGGCTCGCTCATCGATACCGGCGACATCAAGCTCGACCAGCTGCCGCTCGACCACCGCATCACCGATCTGGTGGAATTCGGCAAACTTGGCGAAAAGGGCGTGGACCTGCTGATGATGGACTCCACCAACGCCGAGGTTCCGGGCTTCGTCAAGCCGGAGACCTCCATCGGCCCGGCACTCGACCAGGCGTTCGCGCAGGCTACCCGCAAGATCATCGTGGCCAGCTTCTCCAGCCATGTGCACCGCGTGCAGCAGGTCGTGGACGCCGCTCACAAGTACGGCCGCAAGGTCGTGTTCGTCGGCCGTTCCATGGTCCGCAACATGTCCATCGCCGCCGATCTGGGCTATCTGCGCCTGCCGGAGGACACCGTCATCGACCTGAAGCAGGCCCACGACGTGCAGGACGACAAGCTCGTCTACATGTGCACCGGATCCCAGGGCGAGCCGATGGCCGCGCTCGGCCGCATCGCCGACGGCAACCACCGCGACATCACCATCAACGAGTTCGACACGGTCATCCTGGCCAGCTCGCTGATCCCAGGCAACGAGCATGGCGTCTACAAGGTCATCAACAAGCTCGTGCAGCTCGGCGCCCGTGTGGTCAACCGTGACAACGCCGCCGTGCACGTCTCCGGCCACTGCAACGAAGGCGAGCTGCTGTACATGTACAACATCGTCAAGCCGAAGTGCGCCATGCCTATCCACGGCGAGAACCGCCACCTGGTGGCCAACGGCATGATCGCCGTCAAAACCGGCGTCGATCCGCAGAACGTCGTTCTGGCGGAGGATGGCGATGTGGTCGATCTGTATCATGGACAGGCCGCGGTCGTCGGCTCCGTGCCGTGCGGCTATGTGTACGTCGATGGCGATTCCGTCGGCGAGCTGACCGACGAGGAGCTTGAGAAGCGCCGCATCCTCGGCACCGAGGGCTTCGTGTCCAGCTTCGTGGTCGTCGACACCGAGACCGCGGACGTCATCTCCGGACCGAAGATCTATCTCAACGCGGTCGCGGAGGACGAAAGCGAGTTCGACAAGGTCCGTCACCAGATCGTCGAGCAGCTGCAGGACGCGATGATGCAAGGCACCCACGACACCTACAAGCTGCAGCAGATCATGCGCCGCACGCTCGGCAGCTGGGTGGCGCGCCAACTGCACCGCAAGCCCATGATCGTCCCCGTCGTGGCCGACATCGCGCGGGACGTGGACGATGCGATGAACCTGAACGCATCGAAGTAACCTGTAAACCATACGCAAATCGGAAGGCGACGTGACCGGCACAATCGGTCGCGCCGCCTTCTGTTACCAGAAAAAGAAGGAGTGACATGCCAGGAGCAAACCTCACCCGTATCGAAGCCGAGGAACGTAAAAGCATCATCTCGGCGCCCATCCATTACACGGTCAAACTCGACCTGACCCGTGGAGCCAAGGACTTCGGCTCCGAAACCACCATCACCTTCGATGCAAAGCCGGGCAGCAGCAGCTTCCTCGACCTCATCGCCGACACCGTGAGCGAAATCACCCTCAACGGCGAAACCCTCGACCCGGCACAGGCGTTCGCGGACAGCCGCATCGAGCTGAAGAACCTCAAGGAACACAACGAGGTCACCGTCAAGGCGCTGTGCCAGTACTCCAACACCGGCGAAGGCCTGCATCGCAGCGTCGACCCGTCCGACGGCAACGTCTACCTGTACACCCAGTTCGAAGTGCCGGACGCTCGCCGCGTCTACGCCGTGTTCGACCAGCCTGATCTCAAGGCCGTGTTCGACTTCTCCGTGCTTGCGGCCAAGTCCTGGATCGTCACCTCCAACATGCCGACCGCATCCGTCACGGACACCGAAACCGTCACCGAGGAAGGCACGCTCGGCAGCCACGAGGCCGAAACCACCAAACTGTGGGTGTTCGAACCGACCCCGACCATGAGCTCCTACCTCACCGCCATCTGCGCCGGCCCGTACGCCGAATGGCACACCGAATACGCCAATGAGGACGGCCGTACCGTGCCGATGGCCATGTACTGCCGTCAGGCGCTCGCCAATGCCTTCGAAAAGGACGTCGACTACCTGTTCGACATCACCAAGAAGGGTTTCGCCTTCTATGCCAAGACGTGGGGCGTGCCCTACCCGTACGCCAAGTACGACCAGATCTACGTGCCGGAATACAACGCCGGCGCCATGGAGAACATCGGCATGGTCACCATCCGCGACCAGTACGTGTTCGAATCCAAGGTCACCGACGCCTATGCGGAACGCCGCGTCGTCACCGTGCTGCACGAGCTCGCCCACATGTGGTTCGGCGACTACGTGACCATGAAGTGGTGGAACGACCTGTGGCTCAACGAATCCTTCGCCGAATTCACCTCCACCATGGCCACTGCCGAGGCGACCGAATGGAAGGACGCCTGGGCCACCTTCAGCTCCGGTGAGAAGAGCTGGGCGCTGCGCCAGGACCAGCTGAGCACCACCCACCCGATCGTCGCCCCGATCAACGACCTCAACGACACCTATGTCAACTTCGACGGCATCACCTACGCCAAGGGCGCCTCCGTGCTGAAGCAGCTCGTCTACTACGTCGGCCGCGACCGCTTCTTCAAGGGCATCAACAACTACCTCAACAAGCACGCCTACTCCAACGCCACCCTCGCCGACCTGCTTACCGAACTGGAACTCACCTCCGGCCGCGACCTCAAGGCCTGGAGCGCCCAATGGCTCGAACAGTCCGGCATCAACACCATCACCACGGAAGTGGAGACCAACGAGGATGGCACCATCAAGCGTCTCGCCCTCCGCCAGACCGCACCGGCCGAACATCCGGTCCTGCGCGCCCACCGCCTCGCCGTCGGCTTCTACAACGAGGACCCGGAAACCGGCAAGATCGTGCGCACCGATCAATTCGAACTTGACGTGGACGGTGAGCTGACGGTCGTCGACGCGGCCGCGGGCAAAACCCGTCCGTCGCTGATTCTCGTGAACGACGACGATTTGACCTATACGAAGCTTCGTTTCGACGACAAGAGCCTCGCCTTCGCCCTTGACAACCTGTACCGCTTCGACGACGCGCTCGCACGCTCCGTGATTTGGCTCGCCCTGTGGGACATGACCCGTGACGGCGAACTGCCGGCACGCCGGTTCATCGACACCTCGCTGGCCGCGCTCGCCACTGAACATGAATCCACCACCTTCCGTTACGCGTTGGCCCAGGTCAGCACCACCGCATGGCATTACACGGCACCGGCCGATCGCGCCGAGATCGTGAAGCATGTGGCCGCCGAACTGTTCAAGCTGGCCGGCGCGGCCAAGGCCGGCTCTGACGAGCAGTTCCAGCTCGTCACCGCCTATTTGGGTTACGGCGAGCCGGGCGACGAGGAGTTCGAGGCCAATGCGAAGGGTCTACTCGATGGCTCCGTGGCATTCGAAGGCCTTGACATCGACAACAACTTCCGTTGGACCATCATCAACGCGCTGAGCACCATCAACGCGATCGACCAGGCCGGAATCGACGCCGAACTGGCCAAGCGTGAAACCACCGAGAACCGTGAGTTCGCCTACGGTGCGCGCGCTGTGGCCGGCACCGCCGAAGCGAAGGAATGGGCGTGGAATGAGGCTCTGCACGATGACGATCTGACCAACATGCAGCTGGAAGCCGTGGCCCGTGGCTTCGCGGCCACGCCGCGTGCCGACCTGGCCGAACCGTATGCCGAGAAGTACTTTGAGGCGGCCGATTGGATCTGGGAGCATAAGACCTTCCACATGGCCGAGGCGCTGCTCGAGGGCCTGTATCCGAGCTATGCCGATCCGGCGAAGCTCGTCGAGCTCGGCGATGCCTGGCTCGCGTCCCATGAGGATGCCGACAACGCCCTGAAGCGTATCGTGCGCGGCAACGTCGAGTCGTCGCACCGCACGCTGAAGGTGCGCGACTTCAACGTCGCGCTCTGACGGTTCCATATCGTCATATCGTCGGAATCCGCCGTCGGCATCGCGCGTGAAGGCGCATACCACGGTTGTATGACCATGTGCCTGATCGTTGGCTTCGGCCAGCGGTCAGGCACATGTCATATCAGTTCCGTTCGAGGGAATGCATCCCCATGCTAATGCCGTGCGTATTGCCCGGCGAAATGTGAAGTATGTGCGATTGCGCCGTGGCCTGCCGTTTTCGGCGGCACAGGTGAGTACGATAGGTCACGGAAATATCGTTTGCAGATAGCGAGGGTTTGAGACTCATGCCACGTATGTTCGGAACCGACGGCGTTCGAGGATTGGCGAATAGGGATTTGACGGCACAGCTGGCGCTCGATTTGGGCGATGCCGCGGTGCGCGTGCTGGGTGATGACGAGAGAAGCGAATTCGAAAGCCGCCGTCGCGCCTTGGTCGGGCGTGACACGCGAGTTTCCGGCGATTTCCTCGCCTCCGCACTGGCCGCCGGCATGTCCGCGGGTGGCTTCGACGTGATCGATGCCGGCATCATCCCGACTCCTGGTGTCGCGTATCTGACGTCCGTGCTTAACGTCGAAATGGGCGCTGTGATTTCCGCATCCCATAATCCGATGCCCGACAACGGCATCAAGTTCTTCGCGCGTGGCGGCTTCAAGCTGCCCGACGCCAAGGAGGACGAGATCGAGGCGGTGCTCGGCCAGGATTGGGATCGTCCTACCGGCGCCGGTGTCGGCCGTGTCAGCCATGACACCGCCACCGCGACCAACCTGTACATCGACCATCTGGTCTCCGCCATCGCGCCGATCGGTCCGGACAAGTCCCAGCCGACCCCGCTGAAAGGTCTGAAGATCGTGGCCGATTGCGCGAACGGCGCCACCTCCGTGGTTGCGCCTGAAGCGCTGCGCCGTGCGGGCGCCGACGTCACCGTCATCAACGCGTCTCCGGATGGATACAACATCAACAAGAACGCCGGATCCACGCATCCCGAGCAGCTGCAGGCCATGGTCAAGGCCTCCGGCGCCGTCATGGGTGTGGCTTTCGATGGTGACGCCGACCGTTGCCTCGCCGTGGACGAGGACGGCAACATGGTCAACGGCGATCAGATCATGGGCATTCTGGCGCGCGCCAAGAAGAACGCGGGCAAGCTCAACCACGACACTCTCGTCGTGACGGTGATGAGCAATCTTGGCCTGAAGCTCGCACTGCGTTCCATGGGCATCAAGACCGTGCAGACCAACGTGGGCGACCGTTACGTGCTTGAGGAGATGCTGCGTGGCGATTACTCGCTCGGCGGCGAACAGTCCGGTCACGTGATCAACCGCGAGTTCGCCACCACCGGTGACGGTACCCTGACCGCGCTGACTTTGTGCAACGAGGTCGTGAAGTCCGGCAAGAGCCTCAAGGAGCTCGCCGCCGACTTCCCGCAGCTGCCGCAGACGCTCATCAACGTTCCGAACGTGGACAAGATGGCTGCCAAGACCAACGCCAAGGTGCAGGCCGCCGTGGAGCGTGAGGAGAAGCTGCTGGGAGACACCGGCCGCGTGCTGCTGCGCCCGTCCGGCACCGAGCCGCTCGTCCGCGTCATGGCCGAAGCCGAAACCCAGCAGCAGGCCGACGAAGTGTGCGATCGACTCGCCAAGGTCGTCGCCGACGAACTCGCCCTGTGAGCGCCCTGTAACCCCCTGACCGTCCCGTAATCCCCATAAAGGAGACCTTCCATATGTTCGGACGTAATTCGAAGGTGGATCTCGAGCTCAATCGCGAGGTCGAGAAACTCATCAAAATCGGCGGCAAGGAGAAGATCCTGCCGATCGTGCAGGCGGGTGAGCCGGTGCTGCGGCAGCAGACCGTCGCCTATGACGGTCAGCTGAGCCGCAAGACGCTTGACAAGCTCATCGATGCCATGCGCGTCACCATGCTTGATGCGCCGGGCGTGGGCCTTGCCGCCACCCAGATCGGTCTCGGTCTGGCGCTGGCCGTCGTGGAGGACCATGTGCGTGACGATGATGAAGGCGATCCGCGCGAGGCCGCGGAATTCCCCTTCCATGTCATCATCAACCCAAGCTATGAGCCGATTGGCACCGAAACCCGAAGCTTCTACGAAGGATGTCTGAGCTTCGACGGTTACCAGGCCGTACGCAAACGTTGGCTTGACATCACAGCCCGCTGGCAGGATGAGGACGGCAACCGGCATGAGGAGCATCTGCACGGATGGCCGGCACGCATCTTCCAGCATGAGACCGACCATTTAAGCGGCGAGCTGTATATCGACCAGGCCGAAATCCGAAGCCTGACCACCAATGAGAATCTCGAGGATTTCTGGTGCGATGATCCGGTGCCGACCGAAGCCGCAGCGGAGCTCGGCTTCGAACTGTGACCGCATGGCCGTGACCGCATAGACGGCCGCGGCAGACACGACGAAAACAGGGAAACGTAAGGGGCGTCTCTCAAGCGATGAACTTGAGAGACGCCCCTTACGTTTGACGCGCATGCTATTCGGAATTCATATTCCGGCGTTCATGCGAGACTCGTCAGCATTCCGGATTCACCAGCATGTCGTGCGCGTCGGCTTCCCGTTCGGCATCCGAACGCAGATCCCAGCCCGGCTTGCGCGATGCATACAACACCAGCGGCGGCACGCCGAGCACAATCACGACAACGGCCACCAGAATCGCATACGAGATGCTGTTCAAGCCGGTGAAGCCGGCCGGGCGTACGAAGGTCAGGACGAACGCGGCTGCGGAAGCGACGAAGCCGACGCCCGCGACCAGCCGGATCGCTGGAACCCGATACGTGCGCCGAACCTCGGAATGCGTTCTGCGCAGCCGGATCGCCGCGGCGAACATCAGCATGTACATCACCAGATACAACGCGGTCGCCATATCCACCAGCGTCGCGAATGCGGTGTTGCCATTGGGAATCAACACGAACAGCAACGCCAGAACGGTCACGATGATGCCCTGTGGAATCAGAATGCCCTCCTGCACGCCATGGGCGTTGCGCTTCTGCAGCGCGGGCGGCATAAGACCGGTCCGCGCGGCCGACAAAAGACCGCGGGAAGGTCCTGCGATCCACGCCACCACGGAGGAGAACGCGCCCAACGCGATGAGCAGCGAGATCACCGGAGTGCCCCAGCTCATGCCGAAGTGGTCGAAGAACTCTTTGAACGCCAAATTGATGCCGTCAATGAGCCCCAGCTCACGATGCGGCACGGCGAAGGCGATGGCCAGAGTCGGCAGCACGAGCACCAGCAGGATCAGTGCGGTGGCCAATGCGATGGCGCGCGGGAACTGGCTCCCCGGATGCTCCATGTCGTTGGCGTGCACAGCGTTGACCTCCATGCCCGCATAGGCGAGCACATTGGAGACGATCAGCACGATCGACGCGATGCCCGTCCACGGCGGCAGCAACGCGGACGCATGCAGGGAGGTGTGCATCGGTTCGCCGATAGCCAGCCAGACCGCTCCGAAGATGATGAGCAGCAGCGCCGGGAACAGCGTTCCGATAAGCCCCGAAACCGAACCGACCTTGGCGAACAGATTGCCTCCCCGCAGCGCCACCAGCGTGCTCGCCCAATACAGCACGATGATCACCGCGGCGACATACACGCCGTTATTGCCCAAGCCGCCCATGCCGAACACGTACGACAGGCTGACGGCGATGAAGGCGATCTGAATCGGATACCACACCACGTTCTGGATCCACTGCAGCCAGATGGCAAGGAATCCGATTCGATTGCCGAAGGCCTCACGCACCCATACGTACACGCCGCCCTTCCAGCCGGTGGCCAGTTCGGCTGCGACCAAGGCGGTCGGCACCAGAAAGACCACCGCGGGAATGAGATACAGCAGGATCGATGCGAGACCGTAATCGGCCATGGCCGGCAGCGAACGCAACGAGGCCACCGCCACCACGGTCAGCATGGCCAGCTGGCCGACCGACATCATGACCTTGCCGGTTTTGCTTGCGGAATTCGCGATCGTGCCGCCCGCGTCATTCACCCCGGCATGCGCAGGTATGTCCGTAGTATTGGGATTTCCGGCATCGGCAGATCTGCCGGCGGACGCGATGGGGGATGGGCTGTTCGCCGTTCCGGCCGGTGCCGTCCGGGCTTTCGCCCCGAAGCGAGCGGACCCTGGATGTGCAGCTGCGCTTGCGTTGTGTGCCACCACGGCAAGCGGCTTTTTCATATGAACTGTCATTGCAGCCAGCTTTCGTGAACATAATCGTTGTGGGAATGATCATGGTTTTCTTCAATTCCCCGAACTCAAGGGACGTCAGTGATGGAATCCGGACACGTGCGCCTCGCTCGGCATCGGCGAACGAAGTCCGTCCAGATACTTCACGCATGCCTTCAGATCCCCGATGAACGCCTCGGCCATGTCGTGGCTGAAGCCATTGCGCACCACGATGCGCTGCACGGTCACCTGCGTCAGATCCACCGGCATCGGATAGGCCGGCACCAGCCAGCCCTTCATACGCAGCCGGTCCTGCAGATCGTACAGGTTCCATTTGCGATCCGTCCTGTCCTTGAGCATCCATGCGAACACCGGAATGTCGGAACCATCGTTCCACAGCGTGAAATCGTCCATCTTCGCTATCTCGCCCGACAGGTACTTCGCCACATCGTGCGAGGTCTGCTGCACCCTTCGATACCCTTCGAATCCCAAACGCAGGAACATGTAGTACTGCAACAGCACCTGCGCTCCTGGACGGGAGAAGTTCAATGCGAACGTGGGCATTTCGCCGCCGAGATAACTCACCTTGAAGATCAGGCTTTCCGGCAGGTCGGCGGTCTCACGCCACACGATCCATCCCAAGCCGGGGTAGACCAGGCCGTATTTGTGGCCGGAGGTGCTGATGGAATAGACGCGCTTGACACGGAAATCCCAAGCGAGGTCAGGCTGGATGAACGGCGCGATCATGGCTCCCGAAGCACCGTCCACATGGATGCGCACGTCGAGTCCGGTGCGTTCCTCGATACGGTCCAATGCCTTGCTGATCTGCTCGACGGGCTCGTACATGCCCGTGTAGGTCACTCCCATGATGGCCACCACGCCGATGGTGTTCTCGTCGACGTACTTGTCGAGATCATACCCGTCGAGCACCTTGTGGTCTTCGGAGATCGGCACGTAGCGCGGCTCCACATCGAAATAATTGCAGAATTTCTCCCAGCAGACCTGCACGGCACTGCTCATCACCAGATTGGGCTTGTCGGTGGGCAGACCGACCTTCTCACGAGCCTCCTTCCAACGGCGCTTGAGCGCCAGTCCGCCCAGCATGCACGCTTCGGACGAGCCGATGGTGGAGGTGCCGATGGTGTTCATCGGGTCGGGCGCGTGCCACAGGTCGGCAAGCATGTGCCAGCAACGCGATTCCACTTCGGCGGTTTTCGGATACTCATCCTTGTCGATCATGTTCTTGTCGGCCGCCTCCATATACAGACGATTCGCATGGTCGTCCATCCACGTGCCGACGAACGTGGCGAGGTTGAGCCGCGCGTTGCCGTCCAGCATGGCTTCGTCATGCACTACCTGATAGGCGGTTTCCGGCAGGGAGCCTTCCCTCGGCATGGTGAATTTCGGGAACGCCTTGGCCTCCTTTGGCCGTGCGAACAGCGGATTGATCTCCACATTGTCCGGGAGACGTCCGCCTTCCTTGACTCCGTTGTCCTTGGTTCCGCATGATTCATGGGATTCGCCCGGTTCACACGTTGCCGGCATGGTCGTGCCTCCATTGGCGTTCGTTCCATGGCAGCATCCGCATTCCCCTGCGATGATGTCGCCGGTGGAGTGCTTTTGGTCGGAATGTGTCACTGACATTGCAGCTTCCTTTCATTGATTTGGAACGTTTTGTCGCGTTCCGTGATTCAAAATGAAAGTCGAGTCTGGGCTTTTGCTGGAAAATCGTCACATTTGCGCTATATGGTGATTCGCATGCCGACAGCGGTTCATGGATATATCCGCGCGCGGTTTCGTAGGGAGCGTCTTCACTCGGGCCCATGCACCCACGTTCGCGCAGGGAGGAAGCCCACGCCGGACCATCGCATGTTTGCGCACGCTGATGGTGGGTATCGGCTACGATGAGCAGATATGAGCGAATCGACGACGAATTCTTCCTGGCTTGACGACGCGAAACAGGACATCGGACAATGGTCGGCATCGATGCCGAACAATGCCGACAACCAGCCGATCGATTGGCAGTGGGTGTCTTCACTCGACCTGCGCAACGGCATCGGCGTCGCCGCACGGCAGCATATCGACCTGCTGGACGTGCTGCGCTCCGCAGCGTCGCCGCAACTGCCAGCCCGGCAATTGCATGATCTGCTTAAGGACGATCTTGCCATTCGCGACCGGCTCGAACCAATCATCGCACAATGCAACAGCACGTTCATGATGGATTTCGACCGGCTCATCGCCTCTTATCGGCTTCCTCGCGCGCTCGCCTACGCGAATCGGCGGCTGTGTGACGAAATCGCAGTATTGCGCCGTATCGGCGTGGAGATGGGTTTGTGGACAGTCACCGAGGAACGACGTGAGCGCGTGACGGTGCCGGTGCTTCAACCCGGTTCCGGTTCGGCTTCCGAAGAGATTTCGCTGGATGACATCCAGGACCGGACAGCCGACATCGTCAACGGACGTGCCGCCCGACGCGCCGCGGAGCGGAAGCAGAAGCGTGCCAGCGATTACGCCATGTCGCGTGCGAATCTGAGCGGTGTCACCAGTCCTGGTGGCTCCACATTGTTCGATCAAGGTTCGGATTCCGCCGGTGCGCACGGAGATGCGTCTCGGGCCGGTGGATCGGCGCAGAGCCGTCGTCTGGCCGAGTACCGCAAGTCCGATTGGCGTGACGCGTACCTGCCTGGCCGCGATGTGGATCAGGTCATGGGCATCGACATCGAGACCACCGGCACGGATCCGGCCCGCGTGTACATCATCGACGTCGGTTTCGAATACATGAACATGATTTCCCCGCGTCCGGCTGACGCGCCCGTCGGATACCGATATGAGCAGAGTTACTACGAGGCGGGCGACGCGTATGGGCAGTCGCGTCTGTCGTTCGGCGTCCCAGCGGGGAACGCGACGCTCGGCAATCCGCTGATCCGTGACCTGACAGGCATCGACGTGGCTCAGCGTGCATCCGGTTTCCGCCTGTTCGACGAGTGGCCGGAGGCGCAGATCGGTTTGCTGCAGCGATTGGAGCAGCAGCCGTATGTGGCACACAACGCCCGATTCGAGCATGGGTTCTTCATGCTGAATGTGGCCGGATATGCGGAAAGCTACCGTTCGGGCAATATCACGATCATCGATACGTTGCCGATGAGCCGCCGTTGGGATGAGGGCTCGGTTCCCGATGATGAACATCCGTACGGCGTCAATACGTTGGACGCGTACGCCAAGCGACAGGGCGCGCTCGACCCGACCAAGTCGGAACGTCACCTTGGTTTGGAGGACACGCACATTATGTTGGTCGCCATGAAGCATCATCTGGGTGTGCTGCGTGCCGAAGGACGTGGTCCATGGGGTGCGGGAGGCAAGTCCGGAGTCGGCGGAAAGCGCTGCGGTCGCCGCTGGTAGACGTTGGGAAGGTATTTTCTTCCTGATTTGTCAAATTTCGACACGCCGACAGAGCTCAATATTTCCAATGGTTTACGAGGGATTTACAAAGCATCGATTTGCGTGGATCGCCCTGGTGCTGTAAGTTTATCTCTTGCTGCCGCTCAGCGAGTGGCCCGGACGCTTCCGGGTCGTGAGGTGGGTGAGTGGTGGTGGTTTGAGAACTCAAGAGCGTATTTGTACTACTTCTTTATAGTCAATGATTGCCAGTTCATCGTCGGCCACGCGTCTTGCGCGTGGTGCCGAGGGATCGGTCAAACGGCGGTGAGGTTTTTGTGCGATGCGCCTTTCCTTATAAGGCGATCGTCAATTTTCTTATTTTGAGAGTCATTCAATTGGTTCTCTTCACGAGGTTTTTTTGTGGAGGGTTCGATTCTGGCTCAGGATGAACGCTGGCGGCGTGCTTAACACATGCAAGTCGAACGGGATCCATCAGGCTTTGCTTGGTGGTGAGAGTGGCGAACGGGTGAGTAATGCGTGACCGACCTGCCCCATACACCGGAATAGCTCCTGGAAACGGGTGGTAATGCCGGATGCTCCAGTTGATCGCATGGTCCTCTGGGAAAGATTCTATCGGTATGGGATGGGGTCGCGTCCTATCAGGTAGTCGGCGGGGTAACGGCCCACCGAGCCTACGACGGGTAGCCGGCCTGAGAGGGCGACCGGCCACATTGGGACTGAGATACGGCCCAGACTCCTACGGGAGGCAGCAGTGGGGAATATTGCACAATGGGCGCAAGCCTGATGCAGCGACGCCGCGTGCGGGATGACGGCCTTCGGGTTGTAAACCGCTTTTGACTGGGAGCAAGCCGCCTCGTGCGGTGAGTGTACCTTTCGAATAAGCACCGGCTAACTACGTGCCAGCAGCCGCGGTAATACGTAGGGTGCAAGCGTTATCCGGAATTATTGGGCGTAAAGGGCTCGTAGGCGGTTCGT
>NZ_JBKESZ010000008.1:0-114057 GCF_056355775.1 Bifidobacterium sp. LH_743
GCCGGAACCCGTCGTCGTAGTGTTTCCTTCGATCCTCGCGCATACGAAAGAACCGCACCTCCGATCATTGAATCTGAATTTCTTCAGTCCAACAATCGGGGTGCGGTTCAATCCTGGAATCCAGCCCACAAACGTTTCATGGTCATGCGATGGCGTGCGTCATGAAAGTCCGCTATCTGACGTCACTTCCTGTGTCGGAGCGAGCGACGGACGGACTGCAGCATCGTCAGCGCGCGGTAGAAGCCCTTCTTGATTGGAACATCGCGTCCTGCGGATGTCTGCACGGTGTCCTCGGCGAATTTCGTCTTGAAGGTGTTCAGGCTCTTCAGCGAAGGCGCGAAATCGTTGCCGATGCCCATCAAATCGATTTGCGTGCAACCGCGCTGTCCCAAAGTGCAGCAGATGGTGTACAGCAGTTTATCGGGGACAAGCTGCCTCATAACCTCCGTGCGCATGCAGGCATAGTAATAGACGGCGTGGTTTCGATTCAGCGCGACAATCGACCATGCCACCACTTTGCCATCGATACGTGCGGCGAACACGCGCGCATGGTCGGAACCCAAGCTGGAAAGCATGTCCACGTAATCGCGCATGGGAGCGGGGGAGAAGCCGTCGCGCTGCGCCGTCTCGACCATGATCTCGTAATATTCGGAGAAATCCGCGATGGCTTGATCCGTTTCGTCCGCGCAGATGGCCGGGCTTTCGCGAAGCGACTTGCGTACGTCACGACGGCCGCGCTTCTTCATGCGGGCCAGAATCTCGTCATCCCCGCCTGTCAGGTCCACGACCACCGTTTCGTTGTAGGGGACGGTGGAAAGCACGGGGAATGTTTCTTCGTAATCCCAGAAATCGATGCGCAGGAAGGCGATGCTTTTGTCTTTGTCGTGCACGGCCTTGACCAGAGCCTGACGGACTTCGGCCTCCGATTCGCGGGATGGCTTGTCAATCCATGCTGGACCATGCACGGACCTCAGATAATGGTAGCCGTGGGTCTCATAGTCGATCAGCGAGATGAAGGCGACCGTTCGGCCATCCTGTTTGATGACGTACGCGCCCCATGGTCTGCGGCCGTCCACGGTGTTCTGGTATTTCGCCCAAGCGTCGGTCTGTTCGATTGGCAGGGTGAAGTCGAGTTCCGCGGCCTGCTGCTCGATGCCTGCCGCGTCGGTGGATTCAAGAGTGATCATGTTCGATCGGGATTCCTTTTTTTGTGATGGCGTGATATGGGATGGGATATTGGGAAGAAGCAGCTATTTGAGATGGAACACACGCTCTACGATACGGTCGTCGCCCTCATAGGGGATATGCTTGCCGTGGTCTTTGAACCAGCGTTCATTGCCTTTGCCGATGATGAGGATGATATGCGGTCGTTGGGAGTTCTTCCGATCGGCTCCCACCGTGGACTCCACGGCTTCGGCGCGATTGAGGATGATCTTCACGTCAAGCTGCGGATTGGTGACACTGCCACGCATATCCTCGCACACCTGTTCAACCGGTTCGTCGTCGGTGTCCTCGAAGGTGAGCACGAGATGGTCGATGCGGTCCTGAGCGGCCTTGACGATTTCCGAACGGCGGTCGTACGCCTTGTTGCCCGCGGAACCGGTGATGAGCGTGATTTCCGGGTTCCTGCTGCCGTAACGCTGGTCCACATAGTCGAGCAGCGCGGTGACGGAAGCGTAGTTGTGCGCGTAGTCGACGATGGCGATCGTGTCGGAACGGGTGTCCTTGAAATGCTCCATACGGCCCGCGATGCGCACCGGCTCCATATCGTGCAGCGCCTCCCGTGCCTGCGATGAATCGAAATCGAAACCGGCAGCACGGGCGATGGCGACCGCGGCGGCGGCGTTCGCGTAATTGAAATCGCCATCCAATGTCAGACTCAGCTCCCCGATGGTCGCGCCGTCGATGGCGATGGAGAAGCGGCTGTGTTCGGCATCCGCCGGTTTTGCGACGACGTCCGCCGCAGCCGCGCCGTCGAGCGCGAACGTGGTGACGTCGACTCCCGCGTGCCGTGCATCCTGCCGGATGAGGTCGACATGCGCGCAGTCGGCGCCGAGTACAAGGGAACGGCAGTTCCTGACGATCTGCCGTTTGCAGTGGAAGTAATCCTCGAAAGTCGGGTGTTCGATCGGGCTGATGTGGTCAGGGCTGATATTGAGGAAGGCGGCCACGTCGAAGGTGAGTCCGTATACGCGGTCCACCTTGTACGCCTGGGAGGAGACCTCCATGACGAGGTACTCCATGCCGTTATCCATGGCTTTGCGCATCATACGGAACGCGTCCATGGATTCCGGAGTGGTCAGGTCCGATTCGACATAGGTGTGGCCGTCAAGACAGTTGTCCACCGAGGAGAACAGCGCGCATTTTCCGCCGGAGCATCCGTTCAGCATGGCCTGGGTGAGATACGCGGTGGTGGTCTTGCCCTTGGTACCGGTAATGCCGATGACCTTCAGCCGGTCCTGTGGACGGTCGTAGAATTCAGCCGACAGCAAAGCCATGGCCTTCCGCACATCATCCACGATGAGGCCCGGAGCCTGGGTGGCGGCGGAGAAGTCATCTTCCGCCACATAGGCCGCAAGACCATGCTCGTCCACATCGTTCAGATATTCCGCCTTGAAACGGCCTTTACAGCACAGGAGGGCGCCCGGCTCCACCTTACGGGTGTCATAGGTGATCGCGGAGAACGGCCTGTCGGCATTCTCGATGTCGCTCGCGTCGATCGTCCAGACCTCGCCGCGGATGATTTCTCGGAGCAGTCCATGCCTGTCAAGCAGCCGTGCGGCCGATTCCAAAGTCAAAGCCATGTTTCGTGTTCTCCTCATGCATGAGACGTCGAGCGGGATACCGAACAGATATTGTACCGGCATCCATGTGCACGACGTGTGACGCCGGGGAAGATACAATGAGGGTGTGACTGAACAACAGACGGAAACCATGGCGAGCCGCCGCGCGCGGTTCGAGAGGCTCGCCATGCCCGTTGTGGACTCGTTGTACCGGCAGGCGATGAGGTTGACCAACAATCCGGATGACGCGCAGGATCTGGTGCAGGACACCTTCGAGCGTGGATTCAAGGCGTTCGATTCCTTCAAGGAGGGGACGAATTTCGCGGCCTGGATGACCACCATCGAGCGCAATGCCTACTTCAACCAATACGCCAAAGCCAAGCGACGACCGCAACGCGCCAACGATTCCACCGGCGAATACGACGATTGGGACCTGTATTCGGCGTCCGAGCATTCCTCAGAACAGCTCAAATCCGCCGAAGAGGAGTATCTGGACGCGTACGCGCCCGAGGAGATCATGACCGCGTTGAACAAGCTTTCCCCGGAGCGCCGGCAGGTGTTCATCGATGCCGCCATCGACGGCAAGTCATACAGCCAGGTGGCCGAGGAGCAAGGTGTGAAAATCGGTACGGTGATGAGCCGCCTCAACCGCGCCAGAACGCAGCTGAAGCGTGAGCTCGCCAATTACGCGAAGGAACGTGGCTATGCCACTGCCGGGAAGGATCGACCATGAGCGAACCAATGGAACGGCATATTTCCATCACTTCGACCAGAACCACCACAGCCGGTGGAAACAGCGTGGTGACACAGGTGACGCATACCAGCGTGCATGTCGTGGCTTCCGGAGACTGTTTCGATCCGGAAACCTGCTGCGACGAGCGGGAACGCGCGCTGATCGCGGCATTGCGTGCCTATCTGCGGCCCAAACATGCGCCGCAGAGCTTGATCGACAGGCTTGAAGCGACATTGGATCATTGCTGCGACGAATGAACGAAGCGCTGATCGCGGCTTCGGATATAGGAGAACCCCGTAGAATCATAACGATTCTACGGGGTTCTCGATGCTCTGTAACGCTATTCGCGTTGGCAGGGATCAGGCGTTCGGGCGCTTGCCGTGATTGGCGGCCTTCTTACGACGATCCTTGCGCTTACGTCCGCGCATGCCCATGATTGGACTCCTTTACTTGCGATTAATAAGCCTACGGGATTATCGCACACAAGCGAGACGTTTGCCAAATCGGGTGTCCGCTGTGTGGCTCCGGCTTATTCCAACGTGCGATTATATCAGTCGAGCGCGCCGATGAACAGTGACGTGCTCGACGTCTCCTTCGGCTTGATGACGATGAGGTCCTTGCCCGTGTTGAACGCGTTCGCGTACGCCGTCTGCGGTTCGACCGCCACGCCCGCCGGATGCTTGAACGCCGGGAAGCCGGTTCCGGTGCACACCTGGAACGAGGTGACGGTCTTGTCGCCGCCCACGCGCACTTTCTTGCCATCCGCCCGCGTGAACACCGCGGTGACGGTGCCGTCCGCGTCATGCTCCAGATCGGTCCAGGCGTCGTCGAACGGCTGCTCGGTGAGCAGTGTGTCCTTGCACAGGTCGTACTTGGTGCCGTCCACCGGTTCGGTGCCGGTCGGAATGAGGTTCTCGTTGACGGTGACATGCGTGCGGCCGGGCAGCGTCAGGCTGCACTTGGCGTTGTGGCCGTCGATCTCATCGCCGTAACCGTTCAGGCCGTTGGCGAGCCACGGATGGATGGCCAAGGCCCACGGTGCGTCCACATCGCCGTTGTTGAAGGCGCTGACGGTCAGGTGCAGGCCATCGTCGGCAAGGCTGTAGGTGGCGGTCACCACGATGTCGAACGGATAGCCGGCCATGTTGGGGGAGCGCCAGGTCAGCGTCACGGCATCTTCGGCGAGCGAGACGAGCTTCCAGTAGGAGCGGTAGCCGTAGCCGTGGATGGCGTTGTTGCGCTCATGCTCGTCGATGGGCAGTGTGTAGGTCTTGCCCTCGAACGTGTATTCGCCGGCTTCGATGCGGTTCGGGAACGGAACAAGAATCTGGCCATGGCAGCAGGACACGACGTCATTCGGGCCGAGGGAGACGATCAGGTCCTCGCCGCGATACGTCAGTTTGCGCAAGGTGGCGCCAAGTTCGGTGATGACGGCTCGGTAATCGCCGTGTGAGATGGAAAATTGCTGTCCGGTGCGTGGAGGCAGAGTTGTGCAGGTCATGAATCACTCCATAGTGTCGTTGATGATATGTCGATACCATGTTACCGCTAACGCTCGGGACTTGGGAATCCGCCGCACACGATTCACTTCCATTCAGATCTTTCGATTCCGCCGTTTTGGCGAACGGCATGTCTTAGTATTGATGGTTGTCATTTCGATTGGCATAGGATGAAAGGCGGCTGGTATGGGCAAACGCATCGTTTTGGCGGATCCTCGTGGGTTCTGCGCCGGCGTGGACAGGGCGATCCTTACGGTGCGGACGATTCTCAAATCCGCGGATGCGCCGCGTGTGGATGGACTGCCGCCGGTGTACGTGCGTCGTCAGATCGTGCACAACAGGCATGTCGTCGAGGATCTGGCCGCGCAGGGCGCGGTGTTCGTGCAGGAGCTGTCGGAGATTCCCGATGCCGCGGCTGCTGCCGGCATCCCCATCGTGTTCTCCGCGCATGGGGTTTCGCCCGCGGTGAAGGCCGAAGCCTCGTCACGCGGCATGCATGTGGTCGATGCCACATGCCCGTTGGTGAGCAAGGTGCATCGCGAGGTGCTGCGCTTCGTCAAGGAAGGCTACGAGATCATCTACATCGGGCACAAGGGACATGACGAAGCCGTCGGCGTGGTGGGGGAGTCGCCGGAACATGTGCATCTGATCGAACACGCCGACGACGTCGATTCGTTGGATTTCCAGCCGGAAACCAAATTAGTGCTGCTCACGCAGACCACGCTGAGCGTCGATGAGACCGCCGATACGATCGCCGCGCTGAAGGCGCGTTTCCCATGGCTGCGGATGCCGCCGAATTCCGATATCTGCTATGCCACGTCGAATCGCCAGTCGGCGGTCAAACTTGTCGCCGAGCAATCCGATTGCGTGGTCATCGTCGGATCGGCGAATTCGTCGAATTCCGTACGGTTGGTGGAAGTCGCCCAGGAGGGACTCAGGACACGGTTCCCGTCGGGAACGGCTGTCGGGGCCGCTGGCCTCGCCCATCGTGTGGACGACGCCTCGGAACTTGATCCCGCATGGTTCGAAGGCGTCGAATCCGTGGGCATTTCCTCAGGCGCCTCCGTACCTGATGAGCTGGTCTCCGGTGTCATTTCCGCACTCAATGCAATGGGCTACCGCGATGTGAGCACCATCGAAACCATCAAGGAGAACATGCACTTCGTACTACCGGCGGAACTGCGCAAATGACCGGCATGTGACGGAACGGCCGGACGGACGCATCCGCATCCGTCCGGCCGTTTCCGAAATCGGCGGATCGTTCTGACGGTCACATTCCGTCACCAGGTGCCGATGGGCGCTGCGACCGCGTCAAGCACCTTCAGCAGATCGTTGGGGTCGATACCGATCGAAAAGCCGCGCTTGCCTCCGGACAGCAGAATCTCCTCATACTGCAGCGCGCTTTCATCGAGCACCGTTTTGTGGTGCGTGCGCTGTCCAAGCGGTGAGATGCCGCCGACGACGTAGCCTGATTCACGCATGGCGACCTTCGGATCGGCCATTGTCGCCTTCTTCGCGCCGACAGCCGCCGCCAGCGCCTTCAGATCCATATGGCCGCTGACCGGCACCACGCCGACCACGCGCTCGGAACCGGTGTCCGCCATCAGCGTCTTGAACACCTGATGCTCGTCGAAGCCAAGCTTGGTCGCGGCCTCCACTCCGTAGCCGTCATCCATATGGTCGTTCGAATGCGCGTACTCGTAGGTTTTGAATGGAATGCCGGCCTTTTCCAATTGCACTGTCGCTGGTGTGGATCCGGCGCCCTTCTCGTGTTTTTTCTTTGCCATGCCGCCCATGATAGGCCTTCGTATGACCGTTTCCGGCGGTTTGGCCGCGCGGGGAGACAAGGATGATGGAGATGATACGAAAAAAGGCTTTCCACACGAAGTGGAAAGCCTTTTTCAGTTGAGGCTCAGAGCCGAACCACGCGGTCTTATTCCGCGATGGCTCACTCGGAGATCTCGGCGAAGTACAGCAGGGTACGCACCATGTTGCAGGTGAAGCCGTACTCGTTGTCGTACCAGGAGACGGTGCGAGCCATGGTCACGCCGTCAACGGTGTTGACATCGGTCTGGGTCGGATCGAACACGCCACCGTGGGTGTCGCCGATGATATCGGAGGACACGATGCCGTCTTCGTTGTAGCCGTAGAAGTCGGTGGAGGAGAACGCTTCCTTGAAGGCGGCGTTGATCTCATCGGCGGTGACTTCCTTGTTCAGGACGGTGGTCAGCTCGGTGACGGATCCATCCGGAACCTGGATGCGCTGGGCATGGCCCTGCAGCTTGCCGTTCACGGACGGAACGACCTTGCCGATGGCCTTGGCGGCGCCGGTGGAATGAGGAATGGTGTTGATAGCGGCGGCGCGGTTGTTGCGAGCCTTCGGGAAGCGCGGGCCGTCGAGGATCATCTGGGTGCCGGTGTAGGCGTGGATGGTGGTCATGAAGCCAGCCTTGATGCCCCACTTCTCATCCAGCAGCTTGACCATGGCGGCCATGGAGTTGGTGGTGCAGGAGCCGGCGGACACGATCACGTCGGACGGCTTCAGGATCTCGTGGTTCACGCCGAACACGACGGTCGGGGTGACATCGTCCTTGGCCGGGGCGGAGATCAGGACCTTCTTGGCGCCGGCGTTGATGTGGGCCTGGGACTTCTCGGCGGAGGTGTAGAAGCCGGTGCACTCGAGCACGAACTCGACACCGTCGTTCTTGACCCACGGGATGTTGTTGGCGTCCTTCTCGGCATAGACCTTGTATTCCTTGCCGTCGACCACGATGGAGTCATCGGTGGAGGTGACCTCGACCGGGGTGCCATCGTCATGACGGAAGGTGCCATGGGTGCTGTCGTACTTCAGCAGGTAGGCCAGCATGGACGGGGTGGTCAGATCGTTGATTGCAGCGACCTCGATGTCACCAGCCTGGCCGCCACGGGCCTGAAGCTCGAAGATACGGCGGAAAGCCAGACGACCGATACGACCAAAGCCGTTAATACCAATCTTAACTGTCATGTAATTCTCCCTTTAGGGTAGGCCACGCGTGTGCCAAGGCACACAGAAGCCATTGTTTACCAACATGGTCCACTGTAGTGCGTCACCTGTACTTAGGGCAACGTTTCCGACGCGTGTCCCGGAAAAAGAGACGCGTTTTTCAGTGAGCGCTCACATTTTTGCCGGCGTGCCTGATCGCCGGTCATCCGGTTGGGCCAGAGCGGAGGAGACGTCCGTGTCGAGCGCTCCCAGATCGCCGGTGAAACCGTGCGACCATGACACGCGTGGCAGGGGAGCCTCGATGGGGAGCGTGACGATGAGCGTGCCATGTTCCACCTCGATGCGAGATGGCTTGCCGCTGAGGAACTCGTTGCTCAGGCCGTTGACGCGCACGCTGGACATCGAAGCGTGGTCGAGCTCGTATTTCAGTCCCGTCTCGCTCACTCCGGTCGAAATATCGCTGTGGGAGAATACGGACACCATACGTCCCGGCGCGACGTCATTCGCCGGGAAATCGAGCGCGCCGTCGTGGATGGCGGTGACGATCATGCCGTCGCCGTGCAGGTAGCCGATTGCGCCATGGTCGGCCAACAGCGCCACAAGCTGGATATTGGCGATTGTGTGGTCGATTCGTCCGCCCAGCGCACCGTATATATGGAATGTGCGTGCACCATGCCGCCATCCAATCTTCATCGCGGACAGCAGATCGGGATCGTCCTTCTCCGTCGGTAGCTTGATGGTGCGGTCGTTATTCGTTGGTCGTGTGTCGGCGATCGAATCGAAATCGCCCACCAGGAAGTCGACGTCGATGCCGGAGTCCTGGGCATGGTCGTAACCGCCGTCCGCGGCGATGATGAGGGCTTCGGACGGGACGGCGGGGACCTCATCGTAATAATCACCTGCGCCGAAAATCACACATGTTTTGGAATTCATGGTCATGCGAAGATAGTGTACGTGCGCGCCCATACGCTTTTCCGGCATGGCGCATATATGGCTTATCCGGCGCTGCCGTCCAGGTCCGGCCTGCAATGATGGCTCCCGAAACACGACACGCGATGTCCGGGTGTGTGGTATTATCTTCAAGGCTTGAGAAATCAAGAAAGCGGGATATCCCCACCTGGAAGCCTTTCATGGTCTCGGGTTCAGGCAATCGCCTTTCCACCGATTCAACGGTGAGATACGTTGGCCGCGTATGCGGTTTTCGCGTGCGCTTTGTTGCGCCTTGGCGGTTCATGGACATTCGGGATTTTGGAATACTGCCAATCTAGGGACGTTCCGTTGCATGGAACATGAGGATTGGAGTCATCATCAGCGACGAACCACGTATTAACGACGAGATTCGCGTCTCCCAGGTGCGTCTGATCGGCCCGAACGGCGAGCAGGTGGGAGTCATCGCGACTTCCGTCGCACTGAACCTGGCAAAGGAAGCGAACCTCGATCTCGTCGAGGTGGCGCCCAACGCGAAGCCTCCGGTCGCCAAGCTCATCGATTACGGCAAGTACAAGTACAACGAGAAGATCAAGGCTCGTGAGGCGCGCCGCAACCAGAGCACCGCGGAAATCAAGGAAATCCGCTTCCGCCTGAAGATCGACGACCATGACTTCGAGGTCAAGAAGGGCCACGTTGTGCGCTTCCTGAACGGCGGAGACAAGGTCAAGGTCACCATCATGCTGCGCGGCCGCGAGCAGTCCCGTCCTATCGGCGGCGTCGAGCTGCTGAGGCGTCTTGCCAGCGAGGTGGAGGAGTACGGCACCGTCGAATTCGCCCCGAAGCAGGAAGGCCGCAACATCATCATGACGCTCGCGCCGAAGGGCAAGAAGGTTCACACCCAGTCCGAGCAGCGCCGTCGTGGCGATCAGTCCCGTGCCGAACGTCAGGCCCGTCAGGCCGCGCGTCTGGCCGCCAAGCAGGAGGCCCAGGCACAGGCGGCAGCCGCAGCCAAGGCAGCCGTGGCGTCCGACAAAACGAAGACTTCCGAATCGAAGTAACAAACAAGGAGGGCAGCAATGCCGAAGATGAAAACTAATTCCGCCGCTTCCAAGCGCGTCCGAGTGACCGGTTCCGGCAAGCTGATGCACGCTGGCTCCGCAATGCGCCACAACCTCGAGCACAAGTCCGCTCGTAAGCGCCGCGAGCTGAAGGCCGACGGTGTTCTGGCCACTTCCCAGAGCAAGAACATGAAGAAGCTGCTCGGTCGCTGAGCATAGCGAGAGCTCATATAACAAAGACTTAACAAGAAAGCTGAGGAATCAAATATGGCACGTGTCAAGCGCGCAGTAAACGCCCACAAGAAGCGTCGCGTCGTTCTCGAGAGGGCTTCCGGCTACCGCGGCCAGCGCTCCCGTCTCTACCGCAAGGCCAAGGAGCAGCTGCTGCACTCCTTTACCTACAACTTCCGCGACCGCAAGGCTCGCAAGGGCGATTTCCGCAAGCTGTGGATTCAGCGCATCAACGCTGCCGTCCGCGCCGAAGGCATTACCTACAACCGCTTCATCCAGGGCCTGCACCTCGCCGGCATCGAACTGGATCGTCGCGCCCTCGCCGAGCTGGCCGTCTCCGATCCGGAGGCTTTCAAGGCCATCGTTGAGCAGGCCAAGGCCGCTCTTCCGGCTGATGTGAACGCCCCGAAGGAAGCCTGAGTCTCCCGGCGTTCCGCCTTATATGTTCGAGAACCCCCGTCCGCGCGTCGGACCGGGGGTTCTCACGTATAAGACGCCGAATCGCCGTCTTGGTTCGGATGGGCTTGGATAGATGAGAGTGGCATAGGCCAATATATGGGGGGGTCTTCGATGGGCGACATCGATCGGCTGATCACACAGTTCCTCGTGCATATCGATGTGGAACGGGGACTGGCGAAGGCCACGGTATCCGCATACGGCGCCGATCTGCATAAGTATCGTGATTGGCTCGACGCGCAGGACATCCACAGCCTTGGCGAGGTAGGCACGCACGACGTGGAACGGTACATCGCTTTTCTTGACGATTCCGGCGAATCCGCGCGCAGCAAGGCTCGTCGGCTCTCGAGCATCCACGAGCTCCATCGCTTCGCCTTGGGCGAGCATGTGGTCATGGAGGATGTTTCGGCATGCGTCAAGGCGCCGAAGAGCGCGGAAACCCTGCCCGACGTGCTTACCGTGGATGAGGTGGCGAGACTGCTGGACGCGATTCCCGTGTCGCAGAGCTATCCGTCCGGCATGGATTCGCCGGAGGAGCCGGACGATCCGGTGATGCTGCGCGACAAGGCGCTGCTGGAGTTCCTGTATGCGACCGGAGCGCGAGTCTCGGAGGCCTGTGGCTCAAACCTTGACGATGTCGACCTGGATGAGAAGGTCGCCCGATTGATGGGCAAAGGTTCCAAGCAACGTTTGGTGCCGGTCGGCGGCTACGCGTGTGAGGCGATTGCGCGGTATTTGCGCGGCGGACGACCGCAACTTGAGGCGAAGGCGAAAGGGCCAGCCGAACGGCGCGCGCTGTTTCTCAACAAACGCGGCAAACGATTGTCCAGGCAGTCGGTGTGGGAGATTATCCGCGTGGCGGGGCAGCGCGCGCACATCGACAAGCCTCTGCACCCGCACACGTTGCGTCATTCCTTCGCCACCCATCTGATTCAGGGCGGAGCCGACGTGCGCACCGTGCAGGAGCTGCTCGGACATGCCAGCGTCACCACCACGCAGATCTACACACACGTGAGCCCGGAGAATCTCATCGAAACGTATCTGACATCGCATCCGAGGGCGAGATAGGCGTTGCGGAATGTGTTGTTGCCGGTTTCATAGGCGATGATGGGTTAGCATGGAACACAGTGAAATCTTTGACACGAGGATGTTGGTAAGGTAAACGGTATGCCTACGGATTTGCTTGGACGTGATTATGAGACGTTTCCCGCTCCGGAGCCGCTGCAGACGCACGGTCCGGCGAGGGTCATCGCCATGTGCAACCAGAAGGGCGGGGTCGGCAAGACCACCAGTTCCATCAATATCGGCGGTGCGTTGAGCCAATACGGCAGACGTGTGCTGATCGTCGATTTCGATCCGCAGGGTGCCGCCACGGTGGGGCTCGGCATCAATGCCAACGCGGTGGAGGACACCGTGTACACGGCGCTGTTCAATCCGCGCATGGATGTGCATAGCGTCATCCACCACACCGATTTCGAGAATCTCGATATCATGCCGGCCAACATCGACCTGTCCGCGGCCGAAGTGCAGCTGGTCACCGAAGTCGGACGCGAGCAGGTGCTTGCCGGCGTGCTGCGCCAGGTCAAGGACGAATACGACGTGATCATCATCGACTGCCAGCCGTCGCTGGGCTTGTTGACGGTGAATGCGCTGACCGCGGCGGACGGAGTGATCATTCCCGTGGCCGCCGAATTCTTCGCGCTGCGCGGCGTCGCATTGCTCATGCAATCCATCGAGAAGGTCCAGTCGCGCATCAACCCGAGCCTTGAGGTGTATGGCGTGCTGGTGACCATGTACACCAGGACGCTGCATTGCGAAGAGGTGCTGCAGCGCATCTACGAAGCGTTCCAAGGCAAGGTGTTCCATTCCGTGATATCGCGTTCCATCAAGTTGCCCGATTCCACGGTGGCGGCCGCTCCGATTACCATCTACGCGCCGAACCACAAGACGGCGAAGGAATACCGTGAAGTGGCCCGCGAGCTAATCGCCAACGACATCGTGGCCTAAATCCCGTCCCAGGCTCCCCGCGTAGGGGAGCTTTTTTTGTTTTTCCGAGGCCTTAGTTCCACTGTGTTTCGCTTTCGCAGGTGGATGCGGACAGGACACGCAAGAGACTTATGGTCAAGTTGACCATAAGTGATACACTCATGCCCTGTCGATATTCGGAAGCGATTGGAACAGGGGTATTCCATGATGATGGGCAATGTCTCGGAACGGCGCAAGCAGCCGCCGCAGATCGGCGTGTCCGTAGTCATCCTCGCCTTAGGACCGATGCCGCGGTCCGATGACGGCGGGCGTGCCGAAACCAGACCGTCCGGTGCGGGATCGACGTTGTGGATGCCGCTGGTCAAACGTGTGCGTCAACCGTTCCTCGGCCAATGGGCCCTGCCCGGCGGAGACCTGCGTGCCGACCACTCGTTGGAACAGTCGGCGTATGCCGCGTTGGAATCGACCACATCGCTGCATCCAAGGTATCTCGAACAGCTGTACACCTTCGGCGACCCCGCGCGTTCGCATGGAGGTCTGCCCATGGTGTCCATCGTCTATTGGGCCTTGGTCGGCGGATCGGACGCGCAGACGGAACCCATCGAAGGAAACAACGTCAAATGGTTTCCCGTCGATGACCTGCCGGAACTCGCCTTCGATCATCGCGCCATCATCGACTACGCCATGAGCCGGTTGCGCGGGAAAATCGAATATCCGCAGGTCGTCACGCGTCTGGTCGGTGAACGATTCACCTTGAGCCAGCTGCATGACGTGTACGAGGCGGTCACCGGCGAAGCCATCGATCTGGCGAATTTCCGTCGGAAGATGCTCGCGTCGGGCCAATTGGAGGACACCGGTGAGAAGCTGCGAGTCGGCCGCAACCGTCCGGCCGCCGTGTATCGATACGTGCGAAGCGCTCTTCGGCGGCCCACGCCGTGGGATTGCGATGCCGACCACTCCGACCTCAAGGAACAGAAGGACGGCGATGACGCGCTGACGGCGTTGACGACCATCTGAAACCGGGTGCGGCGGATGCGAAAACCGCCGGACATCCATCATCTATATTTCATCAATCCATGGGGGTACCTCCATGGCAAACGGACGACAACAACAAACCAAATGAAGGGAAGGTGCGGTATGGCCGCTACTCTGTCATCGCCATCCGTAGACGAAATCATCGCCCGACTGGGCGCGCAAAGCACATGCGACGCCGGACTGACGCAGGATCCATGGCACTTCGACACCACCAAGCCGAGCTACGGGCCGGGCGCCTCCATGTTCGACCCGTTGCCGAACAACGCTCCCCGGCAGCAGGTGCTGCCCCAGGAATACCGGGACGCCTCCGACGAGGAACTGCAGGAACGTATCAAGGCGGCCAAATCCCGCCTCGGCGACAAGCTTCTCATCCTCGGCCACTTCTACCAGCGCGACGAGATCATCGTGCACGCCGATTTCGTGGGGGACTCCTTCCAGCTCGCCAAGAATGCGACCGAACGTCCCGACGCCGATCACATCGTGTTCTGCGGTGTGCATTTCATGGCCGAAACCGCCGATATCCTGTCCACTCCGGAACAGACCGTGACGCTGCCGAACCTGTCCGCAGGCTGTTCGATGGCCGATATGGCGAACATCGAACAGGTCGAGGATTGTTGGGAGCAGCTCGGCGAGATCTGCGGCGACAAACCCGACGCAGACGGCAGGCAGCAGATCGTGCCGGTCACGTACATGAACTCGTCCGCCGCCTTGAAGGCGTTCTGTGGACGCCACGGCGGCATCGTCTGCACGTCATCCAACGCGCATGCCGTACTCGAATGGGCGTTCGCGCGTGGCAAGCGAGTGCTGTTCTTCCCGGACCAGCATCTGGGCCGCAACACCGCGCTCGCCATGGGCATGAGCCTTGACCAGATGCCGGTATGGAACCCGTACAAGCCGGCTGGCGGCGCCGAGGACCCATCCGTGTACGCGGACGCGAAGATGATCCTGTGGAAGGGCTTCTGCTCGGTGCATCAGCGCTTCACCGTCGATCAGATTGAACGAGCCCGCAAGGCATATCCGGGCGTCAAGGTCATCGTGCATCCCGAATGCTCGATGGACGTCGTCAACGCGGCGGACGGCACTGGCTCCACCGCGTACATCGTCAAGCAGATCGCCAACGCTCCGGCCGGCTCCGCCATCGCTGTCGGCACGGAAATCAACCTCGTCAACCGTTTGGCCGCGCAGTATCCGGACAAAACCGTGTTCTGCCTCGACCCGGTGGTCTGCCCGTGCTCCACGATGTACCGCATCCATCCGGCCTATCTGGCGTGGGCGTTGGAGAACATCGAACAGGGCAACATCGTCAACCGCATCACCGTGGACGAGGACACTGCACGCGACGCCAAAATCGCATTGCAGCGCATGCTGGAGGTGCACCCATGATCGTTGTGGTCGGAGCGGGCATCGCAGGCTTGTGCGCGGCGCTCGCGGCGGCGGGTGACGAACGTCTCGGCGGCGAGGGACTGGCCGACGGCGGCCGCGCGTCTATCGCCGGGAACGGCGGACGTCATTCCCAGGAGGTGCTGCTCGTATGCAAGGACGAGTTCGTCGAATCAAACACGTACCACGCCCAGGGAGGCGTGGCCACCGCGATCTTCGATGATGATTCGCCGGCGCTGCATGCGGCCGACACCATGGCAGCGGGCCATGGATTGTGCGACCGCACCGCCGTCGGCATACTGACCGACGAAGGCGCTCGCCGCGTGCGCGAACTCATCGGGGACGGATGGCATGTGGACCGTGATGGTGAAGGCCACGTGCTGCGCGGCCTCGAAGCCGCGCACTGCCGCTCCCGTGTGGTGCACGCCGGAGGGGATGCCACCGGAAAGGTCTTGGAACTCGACGTTTCCGCCATGGTAAAAGCCAATCCGAACATCACCGTGCTCGAGCACGCGTTCCTGAACGACGTGCTGGTGCGCGACGGTCACGTTGCCGGTGTGCGTCTGGCGGTGCGGGACGACCAAAACGGCGTCGAGACGCGTGTCGTGGATGCGGACCGTGTGGTGCTCGCCACCGGCGGCGCCGGACGTCTGTACCCGTACACCACCAATCCGTCTGTAGCGACGGGTGACGGACTGGCCGCGGCGATCCGCGCCGGAGCCCAGGTGGCCGATCTGGAGTTCTACCAGTTCCATCCCACGGCCATGGCCGTGGGCGAGCATTTCCTCGTCTCTGAAGCCGTCCGCGGCGAAGGTGCGGTGCTGCTCGACGAGCATGGACACCGTTTCATGACCGACATCGATCCCAAAGCCGAACTCGCGCCGCGCGATGTGGTGGCTCGCGCCAACTTCCGCACCATGCAGGCGCAGGGTGGCAAACCGATCATGCTTGACGTCTCTCCGATGGCCAAGGAGAATCCCGATTTGGCGGAATTCCTACGCCACCGCTTCCCGACCATCGACGCGTACACACGATCCCTTGGCTTCGACTGGAGCAAAGAGCCCATTCCCGTGGCTCCGGCCGCCCATTACTGGATGGGAGGCATCCGCACCGACCTGTTCGGACGATCCAGCATTCCAGGCCTGTACGCGGCCGGCGAATGCGCCCGAACCGGCGTTCAGGGAGCCAACAGACTCGCTTCGAACTCGCTGCTCGAAGGCATGGTCTACGGATATCGCGCCGGTCTCGCAGCCGCGAATGACGTCGATGATGCCGTGTGGCAACCGCAGGATTTCGACAACAGCGCGATCGAGGGCATGCCGGTCTGCCAACGCCCGATGGAGCTGCGCATGCCGGTCGCCGAGACACGGGCGCATGATGTGCGACCGCAGGTATGGGACCGTGCACGAATCGAAGAAACCATGTGGAAGCATGTCGGCGTGATCCGTGACGGCGAAAGCCTGTCCCAAGGCGTGCGCGAACTTGGCGCCGCGCTTGCCGCTGCGAACGCGAAAGACGCTGCGGACACGGCGGAAAACGCCACACGGCAGACGACATACGCGCAACGGGTCACCACGTGGGAGAACCGCAACCTGCTCACCGTCGGATACGTTGCGGCCGTTGCGGCCGGCAACCGCTGCGAATCGCGTGGCGCGCACACGCGGCAGGATTATCCGACCGCCAATCCGACGATCGCGCATTCCATCGCCTATCGGATGGCGTGACGGCGAAATATCGAAAGGACCATAGCCATGCTGACCCGCCAGGTCATTCGCGCGGCCGTCGAAGCCGCGCTTGAGGAGGATGCGCCCAACGGCGACATCACCTGTGAAACCACCATTCCAGCCGAAGCTCGGGGCGCTGCGAGGCTTGTGGCCAGGCAACCAGGCGTGATGAGCGGCCTCGCCGTGTTCGAAGCCGTGTTCGCCGCGCAGAATCCCGAAATCGTCGTGCGCGCGAATATCAAGGACAGCGAACGGTTCGAAGCGGGACAGACCCTTGCTGAAGTCGCTGGTCCCGTGCGTGACCTGCTCACGGCGGAACGCGTGGCGCTGAATTTCACGCAGCGCATGTGCGGAATCGCCACCATGACCTCGGATTTCGTCAAAGCCGCGGCCGAAGCCGTCGGAACGGACGGATATCGAGCCCCGCGCACCTATGCGCGCACCCGCATCGTCGACACACGCAAGACGACTCCGGGCCTGCGCCCGTTCGAAAAATACGCCGTCACCTGCGGTGGCGGCCATAACCACCGCTATGGCCTGTCCGATGCCGTGATGGTCAAGGACAACCATCTCGCGGCGCTTGCCGAGCAGGGCATCGACATGGCCGGGGCCATCCGTCACATACGCGAACAGGTTGGGCACACCACGCATATCGAAGTGGAGACGGACCGGTTGGAACAGATCGAGGCCGCGCTCGAGGGCGGCGCCGATACCATCATGCTCGACAATTTCTCCCTGGAGGACACCCGCAGGGGAGTGGACGCCATCGCGGGACGTGCCATTGTGGAAGCCAGCGGCAACATGACGTTGGAACGTGTGCCACAGGTGGCCGCCACCGGCGTGGATGTGATTTCCGTCGGCGCGCTCACCCACAGCGTGAGCAGCATCGATCTTGGTCTGGATTGGGACTGACGGGCACCGGAGGACTGATGGAACATCTGTATCTGGACGCGGCTTCGGCCGAACCGGTCGGAACCGACGTCATCAACGCGATGATGCCGTTCCTGACCGAGGCATACGCGAATCCGATGAGCGTGCATGGCGCTGGGAAGACCGCGGCTCGGGCGCTTGAGGCCGCACGCGGGTCGATTGCGGCGGACCTGGGGGCGCGTCCGGATGACGTGATCCTCACCTCCGGCGGTACCGAAGCGGACAATCTTGCGATCAAAGGCATAGCGATGGCCCGCATGCGGCTGCTGCGCGAAGCCTATGGCGAACAGGTGCGTCCGCGTGTCATCGTGTCGTCGATAGAGCACCCCGCGGTGTTGGAATCAGCCCGTTGGATGGAACGTTGGTTCGGATGCGAAGTGGTGGAGATTCCCGTCGACCATCAGGCGCATATCGATGTGGACGCCCTGCGTGAGGAACTGGCGCAGGGGATTCTTGCTGACGGATCCGACGGGGCCGCAGGAATGTCCGCGAAGCCGCGCAACAGCGCCTTGCTGGTGTCGGCGATGCTCGCCAACAACGAGGTGGGCACTGTGGAACCAGTCGATGAGATCGCACGCATCGCGCACGAATACGGCGTGCCGCTGCATGTGGATGCGGTGCAGGCCGTCGGTCTCATCCCCATCCGTATGCGCGAGTGGGATGTGGACGCGTTGAGCCTGTCCGGGCACAAATTCGGCGCTCCGAAAGGATTGGGCGCTTTGCTGCTTCGATCCAGGGTCCCTGTGGAGCCGTTGATGAGCGGTGGTGGACAGGAACGCTCCCTACGGTCCGGCACGCAGAATGTGGCCGGAGCCGTCGCATTGGCCGTCGCGCTGCGTGACGCGGACGTGAAAATGCGGGACGCGTGGCGGCGTCTTGCCGCCTCCAGAGACCGTCTCATAGATGCGGTGCTGCGCGTCGAACCCCGGGCGCAGCTTACGGGGGATCCGCAACGCCGGCTGCCGGGGCATGCGTCGTTCGTGTTTCCTGGACTGTCCGGCGAGGCGTTGCTGGTCGACCTGGACGCGCGGGGCATCGCCTGCTCATCCGGTTCGGCCTGCGCCGTCGGTCGGCATGAGGCGCCTGGCACGCTATTGGCTATGGGGTATAAACCGGCGGTCGCGAAATCGGCCATCCGCATGACCTTCCGCGAGCCGCTCACACCGGAACAGATCAATTGGGTCGCATCGGTGGTGGAGGAATCCTGCGCCACGTTGCGAGGGGCTTCGGAGGTCAACGATCCGTCAATCAACATACAGGCGCAACGGGCCACCGCCTGAACATGGATGGCGAGGTGTCGCAACGCTCCGCTACCATTGGTTCGGTTTGTGTGTAAGGTCGATTTTCCAAGTACCGACAACATGTACGTACCGAACGATTACGCAAGAGAACAGTAATACTAAGAGAGGTTTCGATGGCGGTTCGCGGCGATATTCGAAATGTAGCGATTGTGGCACACGTCGATCACGGTAAGACCACCCTGGTCAACGCGATGCTGGCCCAGTCCCATGTGTTCAACGAGCGTGAGGAAGTCCCGGATCGTGTGATGGACTCCAATGATCTGGAACGTGAAAAGGGCATCACCATCCTCGCCAAGAACACCGCGGTGCAGTACACCGGCCCGCTGGCGGCCAAGTACGGTCATCCGGAAGGCATCACCCTCAACATCATCGATACCCCTGGCCACGCCGATTTCGGTGGCGAGGTGGAACGCGGCATCTCCATGGTCGACGGTGTCGTGTTGCTTGTCGACGCGTCCGAAGGCCCGCTGCCGCAGACCCGTTTCGTGCTGCGCAAGGCCCTCGAGGCCAAGCTGCCGGTCATCCTGTGCGTGAACAAGACCGATCGTCCGGATGCGCGTATCTCCGAAGTCGTCGGCGAATCCTCCGATCTGCTGCTCGGCTTGGCCCAGGACGTCATCGAGGAAGGCGTCGACCTCGACGAGGACTCCCTGTTCGACCTGCCGGTCATCTACTGCGCGGCGAAGGCCGGTTACGCGTCCGAGAACCAGCCGGAGGACGGCGGTCTGCCGGACAACGACAACCTCGAGCCGCTGTTCGAGGCCATCATCAAGAACATTCCGGCTCCGGAATACGAGGAAGGCGCGCCGTTGCAGGCGCACGTCGCCAACATCGACTCCTCCGACTTCCTCGGCCGACTTGGCCTGGTCCGCATCTACAACGGCACCCTGGAGAAGGGCAAGACCTACGGCCTGAGCCGTGTGGATGGTTCCATCGAGAACTTCCGCGTTTCCGAACTGCTGCGTACGCAGGGCTTGGAGCGCACTCCGGTCGAATCCGCGGGTCCGGGCGACATCGTCGCCGTCGCGGGTGTGAACGACATCATGATCGGCGAAACCATCGTCGACCCGAACGACCCGAAGCCGCTGCCGCTCATCCACGTCGACGATCCGGCCATCTCCATGACCTTCGGCATCAACGATTCCCCGCTCGCGGGCACCGAGGGCAAGGGGCACAAGCTCACCGCCCGCATGATCAAGGACCGCCTTGACCGCGAACTCATCGGCAACGTGTCAATCAAGGTGCTGCCGACCGACCGTCCGGACGCCTGGGAGGTCCAGGGCCGTGGCGAACTCGCGCTGGCCGTGCTCGCCGAGGAGATGCGCCGTGAAGGCTTCGAACTGACCGTCGGCCGTCCTCAGGTGGTCACCAAGACCATCGACGGCGTGGTCAACGAGCCGATGGAGAACACCACCATCGACGTGCCGGAGGAGTACATGGGCGCCGTCACCCAGCTGCTCGCCGACCGTAAGGGCCGTATGGACAACATGACCAACCACGGCACCGGCTGGGTCCGTCTGCAGTTCACTGTCCCGTCCCGTGGCCTGATTGGTTTCCGCACCGCGCTGCTGTCCGCCACTCGCGGCACCGGTATCGCCTCCTCCATCTCCGCCGGCTACGCTCCGTGGGCCGGACAGATCGTGACCCGTCAGAACGGCTCCATGGTCTGTGACCGTCAGGGCATCGCCACCCCGTACGCCATGCAGCGTCTGCAGGCCCGTGGCAACTTCTTCGTCGAGCCGCAGTCTCCGGTGTATGAGGGTCAGGTCGTCGGCATCAACAACAAGCCTGACGAGCTGGACGTGAACATCACGCTGGCCAAGCATATGACCAACATGCGCTCCGCCACCGCAGACGTGCTGGAGACCCTGACCCCGCCGATCAAGATGAGCCTCGAGGAGTCGCTGGACTTCGCCAACGAGGACGAGTGCGTGGAAGTTACCCCGGAATCCATCCGTGTGCGCAAGATCATCCTGAGCCGTGAGGACTGGTACAAGTGGCGCGCCAAGCAGCGTCGCCAGAACAACGCTCAGCAGAACAACAAGTGATTCCAATCGTTGTTCTGACGCTTCGCAGACACGGCGGTGTCCGTATGTTTGGCTGAGGGTATGAGACAAAGAGATACGTGCATTTCACACGTATCTCTTTTCTTTTACGTGGCGAAGGAAACGTTTGTAAGGAACCTGAGGCATAGTGGAGGACATGACGCAACATATGCAGGAATCGCAATCGAAGACGCGGCCGCGGAAAAACGACGATCGCACGCTGATGCCATGGTCACATCGTCTGCCGGCGTGGGCCCGTCTTCTGATCGACCTGATCGTCGGTGTCGTGGTCGGCATGATCGGCACCATGGCGCACCGCATGGGCGCGTCGGCGAATATTCCCTACGGACTCGTGCTTGCTTACGTTTTGGTGGCCATCGCGACATGGTCCGCCCGCTCCCGTGACGGAGTGACGGGACTCGCCCTGCATCTAATCGGCTCGTCGCTGATGGTCTGGACCGTCATGGCTGGCTACGGTCCCGGCGGAGACGCCATGATTCCCGTCGGCTTCGGCGATTCGGCGTCGCTGCCGTATTTCAGCAACAACGTCGGCTATTTCTGGCTGTATGGCGTGGTGCTGATTCCACTGGTCATGCTCGCATTGCCGAAACGGTGGTTCACGATGCCGCCACGCGAAGCGGACGACGCTCCGGAAAATGTGTCGGACGAATCGCAGGAAACGGACAACGCGGCCGACCAACCGGTGGACTAACGCGTCGCACGCCCCAAGGATGCGGTAAGGTGCATAGATGACCTACAAGGAGGCGAAGGCGTCAATGAGCGCACGAAAGCTGTTCTATCTGGGCCCTCAGGGCACTTTCACGCATCAGGCGGCGGTCGATGCCTCCGAATTGCTGGCCCGTCTTGAGCCGCACGGCTTCGAGCTGGTGCCCATGGACGACGTGCCACAGATTCTCGACGCCGCGCAACGTGGCGACGGTTGGGGTGTCGTGGCATGGGAGAACAACGTCGAAGGCTATGTCGTGCCCAACCTCGATGCGCTGATCGACGCGAGGGACCTCGTCGGATTCGCCCGCATCGGCGTGAACGTATCGTTCGACGCCTACGTGGCGCAAGGGTCCGATTCCGATACGGCTCATGTGGCCACCGCCCATCCGCACGGGCTTGCGCAATGCAAGCGGTTCATCGCCGACCGCCATCTCACGGCACGCCCGGCCTCATCCAACGCGGCCGCCTGCAGGGATCTCAAAGCGGGCGAAATCGCCTTCGGACCGGCCATCTGCGGAGAACTGTACGATATCACCCGCATCGGGACCTCCGTTCAGGACTACCAAGGCGCAGCCACGGACTTCCTTGTGCTCGCGCCGCGTGCGGAAGCCGCACGCCTGCTCGATGAATCGCGCGCCGAATCGGATATCGAATACGAATCAGTGCTTGCCCTCATCCCACTGGCCACCGGTCCGGGCGTGCTCGCCGACTTGCTCGACGTGATTCGCGACGCGGGACTCAACATGACCAGTTTCATCTCACGGCCCATCAAAGGGCGTACCGGCACATACAGCTTCATCGCGACCCTCGATGCGGCCCCTTGGGAGCGGCGTTTCCGTGACGCGCTCGTGGAAATCGCGGAACATGGAGACTGGGCCAAGACGCTTGCCGTATACCCGCGCAGGGAACGACCCAACCCGCCTGTCACATCATGGATGCTGCCCCAAGGCGGCGTGCGGCTGGATGACAGGCATCTGCCGGACCATTGGCAGAATAGTGAAACCGCTGGAAGGGAGCTGATGTGGTGAAGCCGCGCATCGCAATCGTAGGACTCGGCCTGATCGGAGGATCGCTGGCACGTCGGCTTGTGAACGCCGGCTGCGAAGTGATCGCATGGAACCACAACGATCGCCCCTATGCCACGGCCGAAGCCGATGGCATCATATGCAAACCCACGTTGGCGGCGCTCGCCGGAGCGAATCCGGACGTGCTGGTATTGTGCAATCCACTCAAAGCCATGCCCCAGATCCTCGGCGCGTTGAAACCGCTCATCGATCCAGAAACGACCACGCTCACCGACGTGGGCAGCGTCAAAGGCATGGTCCGCGACCAGGTCAAGGCAGTGGGACTCGACGGATGCTATGTCGGCGCGCATCCTATGGCCGGCAATGAACTGTCGGGATGGGAGGCGTCCGATCCCAAGCTGTACGACGGCGCCCTCTGGGCCATCACCGTGGACGACAACACCGAATACCGCCGATTCCTCGCCGTAGCCGACATGATCGTGAACAGATGCGGTAACCGGCTCATCGTGCTCGACGACGCCACGCATGACCGGTGCGCCGCGCTCATCTCGCATATGCCGCACGTCGTCGCCACCGCCATGATCAACGAGCTGGTGGCCAATCCGAACCGCAACATTGCGGCGGCGCTCGCCGCTGGATCCTGGCGCGACATGACCCGTGTGGCGTTGACCGACCCGAACCGTACGCGTGCGATGGTCGAGGAGGACGCGGCCAACGTGGAAACACTGCTGCGCGACATGGCCAATAGACTGACGTTGGTGGCCAATGTGCTGCATGACATGGCCGACGCCAATGTCAGACCGACCGAAGGCGACGTGAGGCAGATGGACCGCTTCTTCGCGCAAGGACAGCCGTTCCGCGATTACAAGGCAGCCGTCAAGCAACCGGATTACGCCGAACGGTGCGAAAAGATCAGGTTTGCGATTCCCGAAGACGATTGGCGGCGCACGCTGCTGGAATCCGCTCGCAGAGGCGAGCATATCGTGCGGTTCGAAGGGGATCATGACGTCATCGTCGAAGTGCGTTCCGCCGTGTGACGGCGATTCCACGACAACGTTTTGCAACCGACGTTTCATAGAAGAATCGTAGGAATCATATAAAAAAGACGGACGCTGCCAATCACTGGAAATGCTGTGATCGGCAGCGTCCGTCTTTTGTCTCCACGGCGTTTCCGCTATGGCCGTGGACGTGTCATGGAGCGTTCCGGCACCGGCTTGATCGTCACGATCGCGTCGGCCGGGATGGTGACGCGTTGTTCGGGTCGCGAGCCGTTCGCCGCCGCATCACGCATCATTTCCAGCTTCTGGCCGTCCCAGGAACGCACGTGTCCCACGTAATCGCGGAATTTCATGCGGTGGTCGACCGGATCGACGCCTTCCAGAGTACGCGCCACGATGCGTGCTCCTACTGGAATCTCATGGGGAATGGGCATTGCCGCCTCCTTTCGGTGTTCCGTTCCAACTGTCTCACTCGCTCGCCACGGCGTCAAGCACGGGTTGCCTCAACGCACGGGAGGCGGGGGAGATGCTGGAAACCAGGCCCACCACAATCGAAAGCAGCAGGAACACCAGAAGCTGCTGCCAAGGAATGGCCAACGTCTCCAATCCTTCGGAAGCGTAGACCGCGCGGATCACCACGCCCGCCGCGACGCCGACGACAAGTCCCATCACCGTGCCAAACACGGAGATGATCGCAGCCTCGATGCCCAGCATGCCACGCACCTGTCCGCGGGATGTGCCGATGGCACGCAGAAGGCCTATCTCCTTGGTGCGTTCCGAAACGCTCAACGCCAAAGTGTTGACGATGCCGAAGATCGCGATGATGATCGACAGCGCCAACAGCGCGTACAGGATCATGAGCATCTGGTTGATCATCGAGCTCATGGTGGATTTGTACTCGTCTCGATCGAACACGGAGATCGTGTAGTACTTCTTGACGGCCTTCTTGATGGCCTTCTTCACCTGGGCCGTGTCGGAGCCCTTCCTGTCGGTGACATAAGCCTGCATGACGAACATGGTCTGCTTGTTGCCGATCTGTTCGGCCAGGTCGTCGTTGATGATCGCGAAATCGCGGTACACGGAATTCGACACGATCGCGCCGATGGTCAATGTCTTCTTGGTATTGACCTTCTTCGTTTTGATCAGTGTCTTCGGGTCGACGTTCTTGGCCTTGGCCGTGTATTGCTCGATTTCCTTGGCCTTGGCCTGCGCTCCGGCCAGATCGCCGGAGGCTGCCAGCTGTTGGGCCTGCGTCTGCAGTTCCTGCGCATGCGCCTTCACCTTGGCCTGGTAATCGGCCTGCGCCTTGGCGGTGGCCTGCTCGTCGACTACCGTGTTTTCTGCGGTGACCTTGACCTTCTGCCCCACATGCCATCCGCGGTCGTCCGCGATGGTTTTGCCGACAAGCAGCTTGCCGTCCTTCAACGCGGATACGGCGTCGCCTTCGGTGGTTTCGGCGGCGAATATCTTGGTGAACAGTTCCGGTTGCGTCGCGAACGTGAACCCGGAAATGGACTTGCCATCGTATTTCACGCCAAGTACCACACGGTTCGACACCACGTGTTTGACGCCGTCGACGTTTTCGATGTCCTTGATCGCCTGGTCGGGAATGCGTCCGCCCGATGCCGACGATATGGCGAAATCGGCTTTGAGTCCGGTATCGATCAGCGAATTGACCGATGCCTTCGCCGACGTGGCCACCACGCCCAGACAGCTCACGATCGCCACGCCCACGAACAGCGCGGCCGCGGTGTTGGACGTGCGCCTCTTCGACCGGGAGATGTTGCGCTGGGCGAGACGTCCCGTCACCGTGAAAATCTTCGACGGCAGCCAGCCAAGCACCGTGCCCGCGGGGGACACGTACGCCGGTCCAGCCACGATCACGCCGATCACGGCCAAGGCGGCGCCGATGCCAAGCGGCCAGCCCACGGAGATGTCGTTGACGGCCTTCCATGGCGTGGGGCCATTGCCGTCGGATCCCGCCAGAGCGCAGGTGAACGCCCAGCACAGGAATCCGAGGATCACCATGACGGTGCCGATGATGCCACGGGCGCGCACCGGTTTCTCCGGATTCACGGTCTCGTTCATCGCTTGGATGGGCGGTGCGAGCGCCGCGTTGCGTGCCGGCAGTGCCGCTCCGATCAGTGTCACCACGAGTCCGACCAGCAGTCCGATGAGCATGTCGGAGACGGATGGGTCGGTGGCTCCCGTCAATGGCATTCCCATGTTTGACAGGCCCGATGCGATGAGTTTGACCATGCCCCAGCCGAGCGCGATTCCCGCGACCGATCCGACCAGTCCCAGCAGGACCGCCTGTACGATCACCGTGGTGAACACTTGCAGAGGAGAGGCGCCGATGGAGCGCAGCAGCGCGTAGCCGCGCATCGATTCACGGACGATCATCGAGAAGGTGTTGGCGATGATGAACGAGCCTACAAACAGCGCGATCACCGCGAATATGAGGATCAGCGGCTGGATGAAGCCAAGCGCGTCCTGCGTGGATTTGGTGGATTCATCACGGTATGCGTCGCCGGTGACGGCATGGGCCTTCGCCGATTTCGGCAGCTTCCGGTTGATGCGGTCGGCCAGCTGTTGCTGCTGTTCGGCGGTCAACGGCGTGGTGGTGTTGCCGTAGACGCTGATGAGGGACGCCTTGTCGGGGTCATCGGATTGCTGATTCGCCTTCTCCTTGGCCGTGGCCGGGTTGATGGCGATGATGATGGCGCCCGCTTGGCTGGCATCGGTGGTGAAGATGCCGCTGACGGTCACGTCACGTGCTCCGTCGGCGTAAACGATTTTCGTCTTGTCGCCGACTTTCAGCTTCGACTGTTCGGCGGCGAAGGAATGCAAGGCGATCTCATCGCCGTTCTTCGGCCAGGTTCCGGCGGTGAATTTCGCGGACCGCCAAGGCTCTGACTTGCCCATGCCCATGGCCACGGTGGGGGATCCGACGGTGGTCACAGCATCGCCGTGCTTGTCAAGAAGCACCACACCGGACAGTCCATACATCACGTGCGCCGAGGAGACGCCGTCGATTTTGGCTATGTCGTCCGCCAGATCGGCGTCGATGGCGTTGTAGCTTTTCGTGGAGCCCATGGACATCGCCGATGAGCTTTTCTTCTCCTGCGAGCCCCGTACGTACACGTCGTGGTCCGCATTGGTGGACATCATCTGCGAGACCTGGTTGTCGAGCATTTCTCGGAAGCAGAACGAGCCGACCACGAAGCTCACGCCGAGCGCGATGGCCACGATCGACATGATGAAGCGGCCGAAATGGCTGCGCGCGTCGCGCAATCCTATGCGAATCATGCCTGCTTGCCCTCCGTCTCCGTCGGGGAGACGGCATCCGCGTCATCGTCGCCCGCGAACACCTCGAGAATCTCGTCGTACGTCGGATGTGGCATATCACGGGTGATGTTGCCGTCGGCGAGCACCAGCACACGGTCAGCGAAGGAGGCCGCTCGCGGGTCGTGGGTGACCATGACGATCGACTGTCCATAGTCGCGCACCGAGTCGCGCAGGAAGCCGAGCACCTCCCGGCTGGAACGGGAATCGAGGTTGCCGGTCGGCTCGTCGGCGAAGATCACGGATGGACGCGCCATGATGGCGCGGGCGCAGGCCACGCGCTGCTGCTGGCCGCCGGAAAGCTGACTAGGACGGTGGGAGAGACGCTTCTCCAAGCCGACCACCTTGACCACTTGGTTGAACCAGTCGCGGTCGATCGGTCGTTTGGCGATCTGCAGCGGCAGGAGGATGTTCTCCTCGGCGGACAGCGTCGGCACCAGATTGAACGATTGGAAGATGAACCCGATCTGGTTCCGTCGCAGGTCCGTCAGCTGCTTCTGGTTCATCGAGGAGACCTCAAGTCCCTCCACGATTACCCTGCCGGAAGAGGGGGTGTCGAGCCCGGCCATGCAATGCATGAGCGTCGATTTGCCCGAACCGGACGGGCCCATGATGGCGGTCATTTCGCCACGTTTGAACTCAACGTTCACGTGGTTCAATGCCGTCACTTCGTTGTCTTTGGAGCCATAGACCTTGGTCAGGTCGATGGCGCGGGCCACAATCCCATCATCGGGGGTCTTGTCCGTCGTGTGCTGTGTGTCATGGAAGGTATGACGAGCCATGCTACCGCCTATTCATAAGGAATGCCTAATCAATGTAAGTCTATCGGTTCGGGGCATAATGGAAGCGGATTGTTCCAAGATCATCGTCCTCGTAATGCTCGCGGTATTACGGACGATGCCTGGTTCCGTTGGCTGGAAGGTTGATGCGTCATGCGTTTCGAAGAGGCGTTGGACGGGTTCGATGCGTATCTGAGGGCCAATCGTGGGCTGAGCGAGAATACGCGCAAAGCATATAGGAGCGATATCAATGAATGCCTGTCCACGCTGGAAAAGCATGGTTGCGAGGATTTGAACGAGGTCTCCATCGAGGACCTGCGCGTATGGCTGTCTGATTCCTCCAAAGACCATGCTCGCAGCAGCATGGCACGTAAGACAGTGGCGGTTCGGGGGTTCTTCGCATGGGCTCATGATCATGGTGTGACGGCTGTCGATCCCGCGGCGATGCTGCGGACGCCGAAAATTCCCGACGTGCTTCCAACTGTGCTGAACGAATCGCAGGCGGAGCGTCTGATGGAACGTGTGGACGAGGATGGCGCGGAGGCGCTGTCGCAGGAACCGGACGCGAAGCGGCGGGCCGTCGAGCTGCGGGATGCGGCCATGCTGGAATTGCTGTATGCCACCGGCATGCGTGTGGCGGAATTGGTCGGGCTTGACGTGGCTGATGTCGCGTTCGGCAACCGTACGGTGAAGGTTATGGGCAAGGGGAGCAAGCAGCGCGTCATGCCGTTCGGCGCGCCGGCGGACAGGGCGTTGCGCGCTTGGTTGGAGCATGGTCGTCCGGCATTGGCCGGAAAAGGTTCCGCCGAAGCGCTTTTCTTGGGATTGCGGGGCGGCCGGATTGGCCAGCGCATGGTGCGTGATGTGGTGCATGACCGGGCCAGTGAGGCGGGCGTTCCGGACATTGCTCCCCATGCGTTGCGTCACAGCGCCGCGACACACATGCTCGACGGTGGCGCCGATTTGCGTGAGGTGCAGGAGATGCTGGGACATTCCTCGCTTAAAACCACGCAACGATACACACATGTCTCCATCGAACAGCTGAAGGCACGGTATGGGCAGGCGTTCCCCCGGGCTTGATGATGATGCCATCCAGTATTTTCGCCATCCGCGAACAGACGTCATGCATCCCCGTACACCGGGGTGATTTTCGCGGGATATACGGAATGCAGTGGCACGAAAATATCGCGGCTGATGATGTTCCGTCGCGTCATCGTTTGGAGCCATTTTTTGTGACGAATTGCCTTTGTCCCTCAAATAAGTGATAATGATACTCCGTGAGCAGACATAAGGGGGTATTGGTGCTGCGGCATCCAACCCACTTCTGCTGTGCGCAGGGGCATGCGCCCCAGTATTTCAATGAATAAGGAGAATGATTCTATGAAGAGGAAAGCGTTGGCTCTCGTCGCCACGGCATGCGCATTCGGCATGCTGCTCAGCGGCTGCGGCTCCTCGAACAATTCTGCTTCTTCGGATGGCGGCAAGGACATCATCACCGCCTACAATTCCGAACCGCAGAACCCGCTCATCCCGGGCAGCACCAATGAAACCGGCGGCGGTATTCCTGGAGACCTGCTGTTCGCACGTCTGATTTCCTTCGACGCGAAGGGCAACGCGAAGAATGAAGTGGCCGATTCCATCAAGTCCAATGACGATGCCACCCACTTCGACATCAAGCTCAAGGACGGCTGGAAGTTCACCGATGGTACTCCGGTGACCGCCGAATCCTTCACCAAGGCCTGGAGCTATGTGGCCAACGCCAAGAACGCGCAGAAGTGCACCTCGTTCTTCTCCACCATCAAGGGCTATGACAAGCTGCAGGACGCCAAGAGCCTCAAGGGTGACGAACAACTCGAGGGTCTCAAAGTCGTCAACGACCACGAGTTCACCGTCGATCTGAACCAGTCTGACTCCGTGTTCGCCATCAAGATCGGCTACCTCGCTTTCGCTCCGCTGCCGGAATCCTTCTACAAGGATCCGAAGGCCTTTGGTGAGAAGCCGGTCAGCAACGGTCCGTACAAGTTCCAGTCCTGGAGCCACAACAAGGAGATCCAGCTCGTCAAGAACCCCGACTACAAGGGCAACGACGTGGCCAAGAACGACGGCGTGACCTTCAAGGTCTACACCGATGACGAGGCCGCATACGCCGACATCCAGGCCGGCAACCTCGACGTGATGCACACCATCCCGGCTTCCGCGTCCAAGACCTTCAAGTCCGATTCCTCCGTCCAGTCTTACAACAAGGCCGGCTCCGTGAGCCAGACGTTCACCATCCCGGCATCGCTGGAGCACTGGCAGACCAACACCGAGGAAGGCCAGCTCCGTCGCCAGGCGCTGTCCATGGCCATCGACCGCAGCGCCATCTGCAAGAAGGTGCTCAATGGTCTGGGCACCCCGGCCGTCGAATTCACCTCCCCGCTCACCCCGGGCTACTCCGCTTCCCTCAAGGGCAGCGAGAACCTGAAGTACAATCCGAAGAAGGCCAAGGAACTGTGGGCCAAGGCTGAGGCCATCTCCCACTATGACGGCAAGCTCACCTTCGCATACAACGCCGATGGCGGTGCGAAGCCGATCTACGATGCCGTGGTGAACTCCGTGAAGAACACCTTGGGCATCGACGTGGCCACCAACCCGATTCCGACCTTCCAGGAATTCCGTGACGATATCACCAACCGTTCCATCAAGGGCGCGTTCCGTACTGGCTGGCAGCCGGACTATCCGTCCCCGGAGAACTACCTCTACCAGCTGTACGACTCCGCCGCGGCCGACGGCAATGGTTCGAACGATGGCGACTACAAGAACGCCGAGTTCGACAAGCTGTGCTCCGAGGCTTCCGCCGCGAAGAGCACCGATGAGGCCAACAAGATCTACCAGCAGGCCCAGGAGCTCCTGCTCAAGGAGCTTCCTGCCTTCCCGCTGTATTACTCCAACGCCAATGGTGTCGCTGCCACTGGTGTGAAGGGCTTCGAGATGGATTGGCAGAACCTGCCGGTCTACACCGAACTCACCAAGTGAGTGCTGCGATAGGTTTCGACCAATCGTAAGGATTCTGGATAAGGGAGACGGGCTCGTCCCGTTTCCCTTTTTTATTGGGCAAATCGCCTTAAAGTTTCAGAAAAAGAAATGAATTTCAGCCTTTCGTCTAGGCTACCGCAACACATAAGTCCGTCATTGCGGTAAACTTACGTGTATTTGATTCCGGTGGGGTTCCTCTACTCATGCCAGTAAGAGCTGGCGTCCGGCCGGAATATGGAATGGAATAAGGAGCAACCAGAAATGGGCAAATATCTTCTGCGCCGCATTCTGCAGATGATTCCAGTGGTTCTCGGCACAACGTTGTTGGTGTATGCTCTTGTTTTCGCCCTTCCGGGAGACCCGGTCAAGGCCATGTTCGGAGACAAGCCCGTCAACCATGCTGTGGAGATGCAGATTCGTGCCGAGTACAATCTCGACAAACCGTTCATCATCCAGTACCTGCTGTTTCTGAAGAACGCGTTGACGCTGAACTTCGGTCAGACGTTCTCCGGCCAGCCGGTCATCGACGAGATCGCAAGCGCGTTCCCGGTCACCATCAAGCTCGGTTTGATGGCTTTCGTGTTCGAGGCCGTGTTCGGTGTCGTATTCGGTGTGATCGCCGGCCTGAAAAAGGGCAAGTGGTACGATTCCGTGATCCTGATTGTCTCGTTGCTGCTGATTTCCGTTCCGACCTTCGTCACCGGTTTCCTTGGACAGTATTTCCTTGGTGTCAAGTGGCGCATTCTGCCGGTCACCGCCGGCGCCAATCCCGGATTCTTCGATTTGCTGATGCCCGCGATGGTGCTTGGCTCGGTTTCCATGGCCTACATCATCAGACTGTCCCGTACCGAGATCTCTTCCAATATCTCCGAGGACTACGTGCGTACCGCGCGTGCCAAGGGCATGAGCAACAAATCCGTCATGCTGCGCCACGTCCTGCGTAATTCGATGATCCCCGTCGTCACGTACCTCGGCCAGGATTTGGGCGCGCTGATGGGCGGCGCCATGATCACGGAGCAGATCTTCAACATCCACGGCGTGGGATTCCTGACCTATCAGAGCATTCTCAAGGGCGAGGCCAATGTCGTGGTGTCCGTCGTGACGTTGCTGACGCTGATTTTCGTGGTCTGCAACCTGCTGGTCGATTTGCTGTACGCCGCGCTTGATCCGCGCATCCGTTACGCGTGACGGGGGAGGAGTCGTAAACTATCATGACTGATGAGACCAAGATGACCGCCCTTCCAGGGCAGGAACGTTATGTCGCTCCCATTGAGGAGACGCCGTTGCAGACCGTCGACAACGTCGACGATTCCGTGCCCGCCACAAGCATGTGGGCGGACGCGTGGCGAACGCTGCGGAGGAATCCGTTGTTCATCATTTCCGGCTTGCTGATCGTGTTCATCGTGTTCGTGGCGTTGTTCCCCGGCGTGTTCACCAAGCAGGACCCGAATTACTGCACGTTGGAGCATTCCCTCGAACCGGCGTCCGCCGGCCACCCGTTCGGATTCGACGTGCAGGGCTGCGACGTGTACACCCGCGTGGTCTATGGCACGCGTACATCGTTGAGCGTGGGCATCCTGTCCACCCTGCTGGTGGTGTTGGTAGGCACGCTGATCGGTGCGATCGCCGGCTTCTTCGGCGGTTGGGTGGATGCGCTGCTGAGCCGCATCATCGATATCTTCATGGCGTTGCCGATGCTGCTGGGCGCCATCGTCGTGCTGCAGATGTTCCGCACCAATTCCTCTATCTGGAAGGTCGTTCTGGTGCTGGCTCTGTTCGGTTGGGTCAGCACGGCGCGTATCGCTCGCGGCGCGGTGATGGAATCGAAGAACTTGGAGTTCAACACCGCCTCGACCGCGTTGGGATCGACTCCGATGCGTAACCTGTTCCGTCACATCCTGCCGAATTCGCTGGCCCCCATCATTGTGGTGGGCACCACCTCCCTCGGTTCCTACATCGTGTCTGAGGCCACGCTGAGCTTCCTTGGCATCGGTCTGCCGACCACCACCGTCAGCTGGGGCGGTGACATTTCCAGCGCGCAGTCCCTGCTGCGTTCCGACCCGATGGTGTTGTTCTACCCGTCCGTCGCGTTGGCAATCACCGTTCTGGCATTCATCATGATGGGTGATGCTGTCAAGGACGCGCTTGATCCGAAGAGCCGCACGGCCTGAGAGTAAGTGAGGAATTCGATGACTGAAATGAATACCGAAGATAAGCTCGAAGCCATGCAGCGCGCCCAAGGGCCGCTTCTGGAGGTCAAGAACCTCCAAGTCGATTTCACGACCGATACCGGTCACGCGGTGCATGCCGTGCGCAACTCCTCCTTCAGCGTCTACCCGGGACAGTGGGTGGCCATCGTGGGTGAGTCCGGTTCAGGCAAATCCACTTCCGCCATGGCCGTGCTCGGCTTGCTGCCCGGAACCGGCCATGTGGTCGGCGGTTCCATCAAGCTCAATGGTCAGGAGATTTCCGGCCTCAAGCAGAAGGAATACGACAAGCTGCGCGGCTCCAAGATGGGTTTGGTGCCGCAGGACCCCATGAGCAACCTCAATCCGGTGTGGCGTATCGGCACCCAGGTGAAGGAGGCTCTGGTCGCCAACAACATGGACATCGACCATGAGAAGCGTTCGTCGTTGGCCAAGGCTTTGGCCGGTGATGAGGTCGAGCTCAAAGGCAACGACGATGAGACCTTCCTCTGTTCCAAGGAGCTTCCGGAGCTGCTTGCGGCGGCCAAGGAGGCGCTGAGCGGTGTTGGCCTGTCCGGTGACGATCTCGATGCGGCCATGGCGCGCTTCAGCGATGAGTGGGTCCCGGGATCCGAAACCCGTTGGCGCGTGGCCGACGGCCTGATCAAGGCTGGGGTGAAGGACGATGACGCGTGGAGCATCGCCAAGAAGTACGTGGTCGGCTCCACCATGGACGATCGTATCGCCGGGCTGCTGTCCGAGGCCGGTCTGCCCGATGCCGCCACTCGTGCGCGCCAGTTCCCGCATGAATTCTCCGGTGGTATGCGTCAGCGTGCGCTGATTGCCATCGGCTTGGCATGCCGCCCGGAACTGCTGATCGCCGATGAGCCTACGTCGGCTCTCGACGTGACCGTGCAGAAGAAGATCCTCGACCATCTGCACATGCTCACCGACTCCCTAGGCACCGCAGTGCTGTTCATCACCCATGATCTGGGCCTCGCCGCCGAGCGCGCCCAGCACATCGTCGTGATGTACAAGGGCCAGGTCGTCGAGTCCGGTCCGTCGTTGGAGGTGCTGCAGCATCCGCAGCATCCATACACGAAGCGTCTGGTGGCCGCCGCGCCGTCCCTTGCGTCGCAGCGCATCATCTCCGTCAAGGAGCATGGCGGTGACGCCAAGACCGTGATGGAGCATACGGTCAACGAGGCCTCGCTCAAGAAGGGCGAGCCCATCATCACCGTGGACCATCTCACCAAGGAATTCAAGCTGCCGCGCAAGAAGGAGATGTTCAAGGCCGTCGACGACGTGAGCTTCTCACTGAAGAAGGGCACGACGCTGGCCATCGTGGGCGAGTCCGGTTCGGGCAAATCCACCGTGGCGAACATGGTGCTCCACCTGTTGGAGCCCACCTCCGGCAAAGTGTTCTATCAGGGCCGCGACACCTCCGAGTTCAAGGCGAAGGACCTGCTGGACTTCCGCCGCCACGTGCAGCCGGTGTTCCAGAACCCCTATGGTTCGCTCGACCCGATGTACTCCATCTACCGTTCCATCGAGGAGCCGCTGCGCATCCACGGCATCGGTGACAAGAAGAGCCGTGCCAAGCGCGTGCGTGAGCTGATCGACATGGTGGAACTTCCGGAATCCGTGATGGGCCGTTATCCGAACGAGCTATCCGGCGGCCAGCGTCAGCGCATCGCCATCGCGCGAGCCATGGCGCTTGACCCGGATGTGATTGTCTGCGACGAGGCCGTTTCGGCATTGGACGTGCTTGTCCAGGATCAGGTGCTTCGCCTGCTCAACGACCTGCAGGCCGAACGTGGACTGAGCTACCTGTTCATCACCCATGATCTGGCGGTCGTCCGCCAGATCGCCGATGAGGTTGTGGTCATGCAGCACGGCAAACTCGTGGAACATGCCACCACCGACGAGGTCTTCGACCATCCGAAGAAGCAATACACCCGCGATCTGCTGGACGCCATCCCGGGCGGCAAACTGCAGCTCGGACTCGACTGACCGTTTGCCATCCGGAGAACCTCCCTCGTCATGAGGGAGGTTCTCTTGTATTCGGGCTAGGCTAGGACGCTATGACGATCACGATCACGACTTCGAATGTGAATGGAATCCGCGCGGCGAAACGTAAAGGTATCGAGCAGTGGGCCGCGAAGAACACGCCGGACGTGTGGTGCATGCAGGAGGTGCGCGCCCCGCAAAGCGAGATCGACCCCATCTTTGACGAATTCGGCTTTGAATACGCGGCTGCCGGCCGTATCGATGACCAAAGCGGACTTGACCGCATGAATGAGATCTGCCGCATCAAGGGGCGCGCCGGCGTCGGCCTGCTGTCGGCCCTGCCCGTGGTCAACAAACGATACGGTCTTCCGGGCCTCGAGGAAGACGTCGATTCCGGACGGTGGATCGAGGCGGACGTCAAAACGCCGCAAGGCTATGTCATCACCGTCGTATGCGTGTACGTGCATGCGGGCAACACCGACGATCCGGAGAAAATGAGGCAGAAGTACCGCTTCCTCGACACCATGCTGGACCGCATGGGAGAATTGCGCGACGAGGCCGCCCACGGCGGACGACAGTCTGTATTGTGTGGCGATTTCAACATCGCGCACACGCCGCTCGACATCAAAAACGCGAAAGCCAACGAGAAACACGCTGGGTTTCTTCCCGAGGAACGCGCCTACGTGGACAAATGGCTGGGTGAATTGGAATTCGTGGACGTGATGCGTTCGCTGTCCGGTGACATCCAGGGTCCGTACACGTGGTGGAGCCAGCGTGGACGTGCCTTCGACAACAACGTCGGATGGAGGATCGATTACCAGTTCGCCACGCCCGAACTCGCCGAATCGGCCCGCGGATTCGTCATCGACAAGGCGCCGACCTACGATTCGCGCTGGTCGGACCATGCGCCGCTGAGCATCACCTACGACGTGTGAGCGGACGGGTCGGGATACGCATGCGGAACATCACACCCCGGCTCCCAGCCCATATTAAGCATGGGTGCTAGGCTAGTCACGGTTGCAACCGTAATGAAATGAGGAACATCATGGGACTGTTTGGATTCGGCAAGAAGAAGCGTCAGCGCGAGGAAGCTGCTGAAACCGCCGCCGAAGAGAACGACAAGGCCAACGGAACGTCCGCAGGGGAAGCGGAGACCACCGCCATCGACGTTCGTGACATCGTCCTGCCGGAACCGTCCGACGAATATGTCGGCCGTGGCGACGAGCGCGGTCCTTGGGACGTCGACGATGAGAACGTGCCCGATTACGACGAATACCTCGACATGGGCGCCTACTATCTGCCGTTCCTGCAGGGCATCGAACTGCGCGTGAAAGCCAACCGCGCCACCCAGCAGGTCCTCGGCACCACCATCACCTATGGTTCCTCCAGCGTGGAGATCGAAGCCTTCGCGGCACCGAAGACACTCGGTCTGTGGGACGATGTCCGCGCCGACCTGCTGGAAGCCAACAAGGACGCCAAAGAAGCCGACGGCGTGTTCGGCACCGAGCTGACGCTGCCCGTCGTGGTCAAAGGCGGCCGCAAAGTGGTCACCCGAATCGTCGGCGTCGACGGACCGCGATGGATGCTGCGAGGCATCTTCTCCGGCAAGGCCGCCACCGATCCGGACGGCGACGAGGCCAAGGCGCTGAACCAGCTCTTCTCCAACATCGTCGTGGAACGCGGCGAGGACCCGCTCGCCCCGCGTGACCTCATCCCGATGCATCCGCCGGTCGCCCCCGCCGAACGCAGGGCTGCCAAGGAAGCCACCGAAGCCGAGAACGCGGACAAGAAGATGGACATTCCGGGCCAGCCGAAGGGACCGTTCGACTCCGACCAGCAGGTGGAGGTCAAGACCACGCTGTCCCGTGGACCGATGTTCTCCGAAGTACGCTGACGGCGGCACCGACGGAATCGACAGCATGAGCGAAACCGACACAAAAAAACGCACTGGCATCGGTGCGCTCGCCGATGCCGGCGGCACCGACGACTTCTCCGTGATTGACGCCATCGGCGGTCCTCGCGGCGTCGTCGAATCGATGCTGCCGGGCGTGGTGTTCGTGGTGATGTTCGTCATCACATCCAACCTGCAGCTGACCATCGGCGTATCCGCCGCGCTCGCCGTATTGCAGGTGATTGTCCGCCTGTGTCAGCGGCAGTCCGTCATGGGAGCCGTCTCCGGACTGCTGGCCGTCGGCATCTGCTTGATTTGGGCGTGGAACAGCCATGAGGCGCGCAACTACTATATGTTCGGCTTCTTGACCAACGCCTTCTACATCGTGTTGCTCACGATCTCGTTGATCGCCCGGGTGCCGGGGCTTGGTCTGGTGATCGAATTCATCCGCACGTTGCCGACCGAGCATTTCCGCGCATGGCTCGCCGATTGGCGGGGCGATCGGGCGCTGAACCGCGCGTACACGATCATCACCGCATTGTGGATAGGGGTGTTCTCCCTGCGATTGGTGGTGCAGGTGCCGTTGTATCTGGGCAACCACGTCGGTTGGCTTGGCACCGCGCGTCTGCTGATGGGGATCCCGTTCTGGGCTTTGGCGATTTGGGTGTCGTATCTGATTGTCGCCACCCCCATGCACCGGCATAAGGCGATGACCGCGGAACGGTCCGAAAACATGCCGGAGAAGACATCCGAAACGGAGGAACGACACTGATGGAATCGACCATCCGCATTGAACGGTATGCAGATCAGGGCCGTTGCGTCGGCCACATCGATGGGCGGGTTGTGTTCGTGCGATTCGCTTTGCCTGGCGAGTTGGTCCGTGTGGTGTTGGACGAGCCGCATGACCGCGAGGATCGTTTCTGGACGGGCGAAGTGGCGGAAGTGCTGGAGGCCAGTGACGACCGTGTCGACCCGGTCTGGCCGTTAGCCGGCCCGCTTGCCATGGGTGGCGGCGTCGGCGGCGCCGATCTGGTTCATGTGTCCCTTCCCGGCCAGTTGAAATGGAAGGCCGCGTCCATCGCCGATCAGATGAAAAGACTTGGCCATGTCGATGTTGAGGTGCCGATCGAGCGTATGCCCGAGGACGAGGCGGAGCGGGGTTTGCACTGGCGTACCCGTATCGAGATGATCGCCGACGACGAAGGCCGTCCATCCATGCGCAGGCGGGGCACCCACGTGCGTGTGCCCATCGATACCATGCCGTTGGCCAGCCGGGCGTTGCTTGAGGTGGCCGAAAAGGAACACGTGTGGGACGGCGGCTTCACGCCCGGATCCCAGATTCGTCTGTCGGTCCCCGAACCGCGGAACGGTGCCGAAATCGCCGGAAACTATGCCGTTCTCGTCAACGGAGAGGTGACCTCGGGGAATCGCGAGCTCGTCGAAAAGGTCACGGTCTGCGGACGCGAATTCGAATACGGCGTGGACGCAGGCGGATTCTGGCAGATGCACCGCCATGCGCCGATCGCATTGACCAATCACGTGATGTCCCTGGTCCGCGGCGAGCTTGACGGCGCTGCGTCCGCATGCCTGTGGGACCTGTATTCCGGCTCCGGTCTGTTCACGTTGCCGCTGGCCACGTTGAGCGCCGAACGCGTACGCATGCTGAGCGTCGAAGGTGGAAAAACCGCGGTCAAACACGCGCAGCGCAACCTCAGGGCCATTCATATGGGCAATGTCGACGCCCGCACGGGCGACGTCGCCAAAACGCTTGCCAACGTGCGCAGCGACCTGTCCAGACCAGATGTCGTGGTGCTCGATCCGCCACGCGCCGGCGCACGTGCGAAGGTATGCGGGCAGATCGCCGATTCCGGCGCACGCGCAGTCGTGTACATCGCCTGCGACCCGGCCTCGCTGGCACGCGACACCGCCACGCTGACGCGACTCGGGTATGCTCTAGCCGACATTCGGGCCTTCGATATCTACCCGTCCACCCATCATGTCGAGACGGTGGCTTTGTTCAGGAAAGACGCGCGGTGAACGGTTCCGTGAGACGTGCGGCCGCCGGTCTCATCGTGGCCGTCTTCATCGCCTCCACGCTGTCCGCCTGCACGCCGTACAACGCGGCGGTGGGGGACACGCAGTCCGCAGATGACGCGGTATCCCATATCACGAAGGATCGCAACAGTCTCAACGTGGCGGTGGTCGGGTCGCAGGACGTCCAATCTGACCGCATGGCCATGGAGGCTTTGAAGACGGGCGGTCTCAAACCGATTTACCTGCCCGTCTCCGGAACCGTCGACGCGCAGGACACCGCCCGGCAGAGCGTCAAGGACATGACGCAACGCATGGCCGACATCATCGTCATCGCAGGAATCGACGCGTCCGGCGCGAACCACGACGGCTGGTATGAGATGCTGGATGCGCCGAGGCAGGCCGGCATACCGGTCGTATTACTCGACCCCATCTCCGTACCGACCGACAGCACGTTGTTCGCGGCGACGCTCAAAACCAACGACCGTATGACGGACGCCAAGCCGCTCGCCGACGTGGTGGCCGCCATCGCCAACAACGATCCGCATGACCGGGAGATCATCGTCACCAGCGTGAATCGCAAAACCCGCGAATGAACTGATATACGCGGGATTCGTCCCGTCCGATTCCACCGCTCCACCAATCGTTTCAGGCCGTGGTGCTGTATGTTCCCTGAAAAAACCCTGAATTTTGCCGGAGCGTTGCGCGAAAACCCCATGGACGCGGAATCCAAGGCGGTAGGCTGGCAACATGAGTGAAAGCCAATCCATGCCCGAGACCGCCGAAACGGGACTCACCGCCGCCGAAGTCGCCGTCCTTACGGAAAGCGGGCAGACCAACGCCGTCAAATCCTCCACATCGCGTTCGCTCGCCGACATCGTGCGGGCCAACGTCTTCACTCTGTTCAACGGCATCATCTTCGCCGCCATGATCATGGTGCTCATCACCGGCTCATGGAAGGACGCCGTCTTCGGCTTCGTCATACTCATCAACACCGGAATCGGCATCGTCACCGAATTGAAGGCCAAGCATACGCTCGACAAGCTGTCGATCCTCGTCGCATCCGACTATCTGGTGCGGCGCGACGGCGAAAACGTCGAGATTCCACACAACGAGATCGTGCTTGGCGACCTCATGTGGATCCGCTCCGGCGAACAGGTGCCCGCCGATGCGCAAATCATACGCACATGGGGGCTGGAACTTGACGAATCCATGCTCACCGGCGAATCACGCACCGTCCGCAAAAACGAAGGCGATGACATCTACTCCGGTTCCACCGCGGTTTCCGGCATGGCCTTGGCACGCGTCACGGCGGTCGGCGCCCACAGCTACGCCGCTACCCTGACCGCGCAGGCGAAGGTCTACAAGAAGACCGTCTCCGACATCAACAAGGGCATCAACACCATCCTCAAATTCATGACCTTCCTCGTCGTGCCGTTGTGCGTGCTGCTCATATGGTCGCAGGTGCACGCCGTCGGAGGCTGGAACGTCGCCGTCGCCACCGGACAATGGCGTTCCGCGGTCGTGTCCGCGGTGGCCGGCGTGGTCGGCATGATCCCCGAAGGCCTCGTGCTGCTCACCTCGCTCAACTTCGCCCTCGCCGCCATCCGCCTGGCACGCAAGAACACGCTCGTGCAGGAGCTCGAATCCGTGGAGACCCTCGCACGCGTGGACTGTCTGAACCTCGACAAGACCGGCACCGTCACCGACGGTGGCATCATGCTCAACGAAGTGCGCATGCTGGATGGTTCCGATGCCGGCACGGCTGCCGCACGCGCCACAAAGCAGGCGCTGTACGACCTGTCGAACGAAGGCCAGCCGAACGGCACAGGACAGGCGATTCTCGCCGGACTCGGCGAACAGGGCTTCACGGCGGGCGCTGTCAGGGGGCGTGTGCCGTTCTCGTCGGCCCGCAAATGGAGTTCGATTTTTGACGGGAGCGCGGTATGGACGATGGGCGCGCCGGAAGTCGTCATATCCCATCTGCAGGGCGATTACGCCGATGTTCTCAAGCAGGTCAACGATTTCGCGAATGACGGGAACCGCGTCCTGCTGATCGCACGGCATGACGGATCCGCTCCGGCCGATTACGAAAGCGATCCCACGATCGACCCCGATTCGCGGCCGATCGCGCTGGTGCTGTGCTCCGAACATATCCGAGACGATGCCGAGGCGACGCTCGCATGGTTCCGCGAGCAGGGCGTACGCTGCCGCATCATCTCCGGCGACAATCCCGTCACCGTCGGCGCGATCGCAAGAAAAGTGCGGCTTACCGGAGACGTGGAGCCGCGTTTCATGGACGCGCGCGAACTGCCATCCGATATCACGGAGCTGGCGAGGACGCTGGAGGACGTGGATGTGCTCGGCCGCGTGCTGCCGGACCAGAAAAAGGCGATTGTCCAAGCGTTGCACTTGGGGGAGCATGTCGTGGCGATGACCGGCGACGGCGTGAACGACGCGCTCGCCATCAAAGAGGCCGACCTGGGCATCGCGATGGGCAACGCGGCACCCGCCACCAAAGCCGTGGCGCAGGTGGTGCTTGTCGACTCGAAGTTCTCGCACCTTCCCGACGTGGTGGCACGTGGACGTCAGGTCATGGCCAACATGGAACGTGTGGCCAGCCTGTTCCTCGTCAAAACCGTCTACTCCGCACTGATTTCGCTCGGCGTGGTCCTGACTCAGATCCCATTCCCGTATCTGCCCCGCCATATCACGTACATCGGCGCCCTGACCATCGGCATGCCGGCGTTCATTCTGGCGCTCGCGCCGAATACACGCCGTTACATTCCGGGATTCCTCGGACGAGTGGTGCGGTTCGCGTTGCCCGGAGGCATAGCCACGGCGTTGGCGATTCTCGCCGATTCTTGGATTCTGCCGATGATCATGGGTTGGGACGTCCGCCGGTCCGCCTCGCAGTTGGGCATGCTCCGCGGAGTCAACGCAATCATCCTGCTGATGATGGGCATCTTCGTGCTGGCGCGAGTGGCCCGGCCGCTCAACTCGTGGAGGGGTGGGCTTGTGCTGGCGTTCGCGGCGGCAGGTGTGGCGGGCATGTTCGTTCCGTTCGTCGCGAGGTTCTTCGCGCTCGTGGTGCCGTCCGGTGAAATGCTTATGGCGACGTTCGCCGCGCTTGTCCTGTCCGCCATCGTCTTCGTGCTGTGCCTATGGTGCGTTCCGAAAATGGTCGGTATTTTCTCACGTTTCAAGAAGACACGCCAGAGCTGATACGACGTCGCGGTATCGTTGAAACGGATAATCGACTGTTGCAAAGCAGTTCAAGCAGCCATAAAGCTCGGAGGTAGCATGTCTGTGCGCGATGACCAGCTCGACACCCTGAAGGTGGGCGGCAAGGATTACGACTATTACCGTATCGCGGATTTGCCGGGCATCGATCATCTTCCGTATTCGTTGAAGGTTCTCGTCGAGAATCTGGTGCGCAACATTGATGGCGCCAACATCACGGATGATCATGTCAAGGCACTGTTGGATTGGGATCCGGCTGCGCAGCCGAGCCACGAGATTCAGTTCACGCCGTCCCGAGTGGTGATGCAGGACTTCACCGGCGTGCCGTGCATCGTCGACCTTGCTACCATGCGTGACGCGGTCAAGGAGCTTGGGGGAGACCCGGAGGTCATCAACCCTCAGGTCCAGTCGGATATGGTGATCGATCACTCCGTGCAGATCGACAAGTATGGCGTCGCCGATGCCGTCGAGCAGAACATGGACATCGAATACCAGCGCAACGGCGAACGCTACCAGTTCCTGCGTTGGGGCCAGCAGGCCTTCCGCAACTTCCGCGTGGTACCGCCGGGAACCGGCATCATCCACCAGGTCAACATCGAATACCTCGCCAAGGTCGTCATGACCAAGGCGGAACAGAACGGCAACATCCTCGCATACCTCGACTCCTGCGTCGGCACCGACTCGCACACCACCACCGTCAACGGTCTGGGCGTGCTCGGATGGGGTGTGGGCGGCATCGAAGCCGAAGCCGCCATGCTCGGACAACCGATTTCCATGCTCGTGCCGCGCGTCGTCGGCTTCAAGCTCACCGGCTCCATCCCCGAAGGCGTCACCGCCACCGACGTGGTGCTCACCATCACCGACATGCTGCGTCAGCACGGCGTGGTCGGCAAGTTCGTCGAATTCTACGGCGAAGGCATCGCCTCCGTACCGCTGGCCAACCGTGCGACCATCGGCAACATGGGTCCGGAATTCGGTTCCACCTGCGGCATCTTCCCGATCGACGGCGTCACGCTCGACTACCTGCGTCTGACCGGTCGCTCCGAAGAGCAGATCGCCCTCGTCGAAGCCTATGCCAAGGCCAACAAGCTGTGGGGCGACACCACCGACCCGAACTACGTGGAACCGCAGTATTCCGAATACCTCGAACTCGACCTCGGCACCGTCGTGCCGTCCATCGCAGGCCCGAAGCGTCCGCAGGACCGCATCAAGCTGAGCGAATCCAAGACGAAGTTCGAAGCCACCCTGCCGGATTACGAGACCGACAAGACCGTGCAGAAGCCAGTCGCCGTCTCCACCGACTTCCGTGGCGACTTCGACATCAAGAACGGTGATGTGGCCATCGCATCCATCACCTCCTGCACCAACACCTCCAACCCGTCCGTCATGATCGCGGCCGGCCTCATCGCCCGCAACGCGCACGCCAAGGGACTCAAGCCCAAGCCGTGGGTCAAGACCTCGCTTGCACCAGGTTCCCAGGTCGTGGCCGACTACCTCAAGGCCGCCGGCCTGCAGGATGACCTCGACGCGCTTGGCTACCAGCTCGTCGGCTTCGGCTGCGCCACCTGCATCGGCAACTCCGGCCCGCTGCTGCCCGAAATCTCCGAAGCCATCAACGCCAACGACTTGACCGTCACCTCCGTGTTGAGCGGCAACCGCAACTTCGAAGGCCGCATCAGCCCCGACGTCAAGATGAACTATCTGGCATCCCCGCCGCTCGTCATCGTCTACGCGCTCGCCGGCACCATGGACTTCGACTTCGAAACCCAGCCGCTTGGCAAGGACAACGAAGGCAACGACGTGTACCTCAAGGACATCTGGCCGACCAACGAGGAGGTCGCTGCGGTCGTCGACGGCACCGTCAGCCGCGAGATGTTCCTCAAGGACTATGCCTCCGTATTCGAAGGCGACCGCCGTTGGAAAGGACTCGATGTACCGGAAGGCGAACTGTTCGCCTGGGACGAGAACTCCACCTACGTGCGCAAGCAGACCTTCTTCGACGGCATGAAAGCCACCCCGGATCCGGTCAAGGACATCCACGGCGCCCGCGTGCTCGCATTGCTTGGCGACTCCGTGACCACCGACCACATCTCCCCGGCAGGCGCGTTCAAGGCCTCCAGTCCGGCAGGCAAGTACCTCACCGAGCACGGCGTCGAACCGAAGAACTTCAACTCCTACGGTTCCCGCCGAGGCAACCACGAAGTCATGGTCCGCGGCACGTTCGGCAACATCCGCCTGCGCAATCAGCTGCTCGCCTCCGTCGGCGAGGAAGTCACCCCTGGCGGCTTCACCTACGACTTCCTCAGCAAGAAGCCGACCACCATCTTCGAAGCATCCCGCGACTACATCGACCATGACGTGCCGCTCGTCGTGCTCGCCGGCAAGGAATACGGCACCGGCTCCTCCCGTGACTGGGCCGCCAAGGGCACCGTCATGCTGGGCGTCAAAGCCGTCATCACCGAAAGCTTCGAACGCATCCACCGCTCCAACCTCATCGGCATGGGTGTGCTCCCGCTGCAGTTCCCCGAAGGCGAATCCTACGAAAGCCTCGGATTGAACGGCACCGAAACCTACGACATCTCCGGCATCGAAGCGCTCAACAGCGGATCCACCCCGAAGACCGTCCACGTCACCGCCACCCATGATGACGGTTCCAAGACCGAATTCGACGCGGTCGTGCGCATCGATACGCCGGGCGAAGCCGACTACTACCGTAACGGAGGTATTCTCCAGTACGTCCTGCGCAACCTGATGAAATAGCCGAAGGACGGAGCGTCGGCTGCGTTGCTCGGAACTCGACGTACCTTCGTACGCCTTCGTTCCGTGCGCCTTGCCGACGCACACGTCCTTCGACTATTTCCAGAGGGGGCTTGCGCTGAGCCGTTAAACGGTCAGCCCAATGGGCTGACCGTAGGCGAAGTGAGCGGCTATGCCGCGAAGGCTGGCGTAGCCAGCTCCTCAGTCGGCGTACTGAGTACGCCTTCCTTCGGTGCGCCTTGAAACCGCACACGTCCTTCGACTATTTCCAGAGGAGCGTTTTCTGCGCTGATCCGCTTAGCAGATCAGCGCGTGAGGCAGAATTCGACGCAATGATGAGTGGGCCGGAATCGCGAGGTTCCGGCCCACTCTCGTATCAGCGCTAGGGTAGAGGCATGCTTGATCACATCACTCTTCATGCTTCGGACGCGAAGCGGAGCATCGCGTTCTATACCAAGGCCCTAGCGCCACTCGGCTACATTCCCAAAGCGCATCACGAGCCGACCATCGGATTCGGCGTCGATGACGGCACGCCGCGATCCGACTTCTACGTCTCGCCGATGGACAAGCCCGGCCAAACTCCCGTTCCCACGCATATCGCATTCCGTGCCGACAGCGAGCAGACCGTACGCGACTTCCACGAAGCGGCACTCGCCGCCGGTGGAACCGACAACGGCAAGCCGGGATCACGCGCCTACCATCCCGGCTATTACGCCGCTTTCGTGCTCGACCCGGACGGCAACAACATCGAAGCCGTCACCGACTGGTCGCACGCCGTCAGTCGGTAAGCGAATCCTTCCAAGCGTGGTATTCAGCGGCCTTGGCCTGCCAGTAGTTGCGGTCGTCGTTCGTGATCGGACGGATCACATGGCACGGATTGCCCACGGCCACCGAATGCGACGGGATGTCCTTGACCACCACGGAACCGGCACCAATCACCACGTCATCGCCGATGGTCACGCCAGGGCCGACCACCACATTGCCGCCGAACCACACATCATTGCCGATGGTGATGGGACGTGCGCCTTCCGGTCCGGAAGCCCGTACCTCGGCGTCGATCGGATGGTAAGGGGTGTACAGTCCCACGCGCGGACCGAAGAACACACGGTCGCCGATGGTGATTCTGGCCACGTCGAGGAAGATGCAATCCATGTTGGCGTAGAAATTGTCGCCGATGTACGTGTTGCAGCCGTAGTCGCAGTTGAATGGCGGCTCCAAGAACGCTCCCTTGCCGAGCGAGCCGAACAGTTCGCGGAAGAGACGGTCACGTTCCTCAAAAGCGTCGTATGCCGACGTGTTGATGGCCTGCACCAGGCGACGCTTGCGCATGTTCATCTCGCGTTGCTTCGGGCTGTCCGCCACATACAGCTCGCCGGACAGCATACGCTCCCACTCGTTCGCGGGAGTCTCGGCAGGGGTTTGTGCAATGGGATTTTCACGGTCTTCCGTCATATGGACTCCTTTTATGGAACCGTCGATCGCGATGCGCCGGTTTTTATGAACGGCGTCCGCGGAAAGGAAACGGGGCGAGCCCTATTATACGATTTGCCTCCTGTGCCGCACGCCGTTCATCGGAATCGGCATACGATTCACTTGGCCAACTGTGTGGTGGCGGGGGAGGCCAACGTCGGACGCATGCGGCGAATGCGCCCCAATGCCAAGCCCAGGCAGATGAACGCGACACCGAACAACGCGACCAGACCGATCGACGACGCCCAAGAGCCGTAATCCACTCCGGTCACAGACGCTGTACCAAGCCCGAACACATCATCGATGGACGCGCACAGCCACCAACCGGGCAGCAGCTTGCCAATCATGATCATCGGTTCGGGCATCATATCCACGGGGAACGCCATGCCGGACGTGAACATGCACAACAGGCCGAATACGTTGGCAAACGCGTTGACCGCCATTTCGGAGCATCCGACCGACCCCAGCAGGAATCCGCAGGCGACCGACATCAAGGTGTAGACGAACAGCGAGATGAACGACAATCCCACATTCACAGGCGTCAACCCGTCGAACGGCACTCCGGCCATCGCCAGCAATGCCAACGTGGCCGCGGTGTATCCGACGCACACCACCAGACCGAGCGTTGCGCAGGCGAGCAGCTCCTGCATTCCCGTCGATACCAGCCGTGCGGGCGACGAATACAGACGCCGACGGATCTCACCGTCGTTGAACGCGCCGACCACCAGGAACGTGCAGATCGGCATGACCAGCAGCAGCGGATACAGGCCTGTTTTGATGGTGCCGGCGAACGCGGAAGCGGCCGGCGTCACGTTTCCGTCACCATCGGAAGGCGACTGCACCACCGCGATCTTCGATGATTTGGCATCGGTTTCCGCGGTTTCCAATACCGTCCGCATGGCCGTGCCCAGTGACTGTCGCATACCCGCCTGACCCAGATATGCGGTGCGCGTCAGCGACAGGAATTCATTGACTTCCAACTGGGAAAGCGAACCCGCGCCGGAAGTGTAGCTGACGACGGTCTCGACCGTCGGCTGGCTCTCCGACGAGTCATCCAGATACTTCTGGTAATCCGAAGCGAAACCATGCGGCACAATCGCTATCAAATCGACGTAATTCGATGCGACCGCCTGCTGCAGTGCCTCGGAATCGTCCTCGACGTCCACCATCTCGCCATCCAACGCAAGATAGGAACGCAGCGCCGACGAGACGCCATCGGCATCGCCATCGCGGTCGATCACCGCCACCCGCGCCGTATCGGGACGGAACACCGCATCGCCGCTCATGGCCGAGCCACGCATGATCTGCCAGCTGATGGCGAACATCATGATGCCGATGAGCCCCAGATAGATGACCAGGTACATCTTGCGTGATTTCAGGATCCTCAGCGCGGTCCTACAGGTATTCATAGCGTTGCCTCCTCAACAGAACGGTCGCCACGGCAAGGCAGACCAAGCTCATCGCGGTGAGAATGCCGGCGGTGGTGAAGAAAGGTTTGAGATTGTCGTAATACAGGATGTCGTAGAACAGGTTCGTGATCTGCTGCGCCGGATTGATGAGGCTCAGCACGGGCGCCTGCCGGGCGATCCGGTCGCTGAGCTGCATGGCGAACTGTCCATAAAGTCCGGAGAACAAGGACAGGATGCAGGCAAGAGCCGTGCACAGGCCATGTTTGGCACCCGTAGGAATCTTCGGCAACGCTCCCAGCAGCGTGCCGAACGCGCTCGCGGCGAACGATGCCACCATGCATGCGCCGACCGCGGCCCATTCCCGTCCACCCAGAGAAATCCGGCAGCCGAAGCGGATGTAGAGCATCGCCACGGTCAGACTCAGGAACGAGCACAGCCAGCTCGACAAGAATCCGGCCAACAATTGTTCCAGCTTCGGCAAAGGCGAAACGGAACGACGGATACCCAAGGCGGAAAGATTCGCCTGCGTCATCGTCACCGCATTGATGGCGAAGCTCATGGCCATCAACGCGGCCAAGCCCAGCAGCGCGTAATAATAGCGCGCGGTGCCGCTCGGCTTGAAATTCGTCAGCTGAATCTCCTTCGTATAGCCGCTCGCCGAGCCGATGCTGCCGGTCAACGCGCCATCCATAAGCGCGGCCGGATTGCGCCTGGCGATGTCCGTGACGACATCGGCGTTGCGGTTGTACATATCCACGATATTGCCCAACACGGTCAGCGAGATATCCAATCCGCTACTCGACGCCATCACATCCGACGCGGACGACTGCGTCGACTGCGATACGGAGAACCTCAGCCTGCCGTCGACGACCTGCAGCATGCCCTGCACGGTGCCATCCGCCAAAAGCCGTTTCGCCTGTGCGACCGAATCCATCTTCGTCGCATTGACGAGCTTCGAACCGCCATCCGGATCCACTTTCGCGTATCCATTGCTGCCGGACGCCGACGAATCGGATGAAATGCCGTCGACCAGCACTTGCGCGCCGTAGGACGTCTTCCACGCGGTATCCTCGACCACAGCCACGTCAAGCGTGTGCAACTCGAAACTTTCCGCGATGTTGCCGAACATACCGTTGAACATGGTGGCCAGGATGATGGGAAAGGCGAACAGCCAGAACAGCTGCGTCTTCTCCCGCAAATGCAGTTTGAGATTGACCAAGAACGTTTGCCACATGATGTCACATGCCTTTCGATTGCTTTCGGAAATGCCGAAAGCGGTTCAGTCGCGCAACGCGGTGCCGGTCAGCTCAAGGAACACGTCATTGAGCGTCGGCTGACGACTGGAAAGATGACCGATATTCGTGCCATCGTGTTCCAACAGCTGCAGCACATCGATGAGATTGTGGTCGCCTCTACGGCAATTCACCGTCAACTCATGCCCGTCATAATCGGCGCCGATCACGAACGGCAACGCACGCAGCCGCTCAAGCGTGGCGTCGGCTGCGCCCGCATGTCCTCCCAGGTCGTCGGTTTCGATGCTGATGCGCTCGCCGGTATCAATCATCGCCTTGAGCTCGTCGGCGGTGCCGAGTGCCAGATGCCGGCCATGGTCCATGATGAGGATTCGGTCGCAGATCTGCTCGACCTCCTCCATGTAATGGCTGGTGTAGATCACCGTCGCACCCTCCCGATTGAGCCGTTGGATGCCTTCGAGAATCGCATTGCGGCTCTGTGGATCGACGGCGACGGTAGGTTCGTCGAAGAAGATCAGATCAGGCTGGTGCGCGATGCCGCATGCGATGTTGAGCCGTCGCAGCAGACCGCCGGACAGCTTCGCCGGACGGTACTTGCGATAACCGGCCAAACCCACGAAATCCAACGCCTCCTCAACCAACACACGTCGTTTCGCCTTGTCCGGAACATACAGCGAGCAGAAGTAATCGATGTTCTCCTCGACGGTCAGTTCATTGAACACGGCGACGTTCTGCGGCACGATGCCGATACGGCGTTTCAACGCATAGCTGGTGGGAGTGATGCGCTCGCCGAACACGCGTACGGTGCCCTCGTCGAAGGTGAGCAGCGCGAGCATGCAGTTGATGGCGGTGGTCTTGCCCGAACCGTTGGGGCCCAACAGGCCGAAGATCTCACCCTGCTTCACGTCGAGGTCAAAATAGTCGAGGGCCACCATGTCCCCATAGCGTTTCACCAGTTTCGAGACGGTGACCGCGCTCGCCACGCCGTTCGTGTGCCCATCCATGGCTTGCTCCTTTCCCATATGCGTCATGTTTCCATTGTCCCGTCGTCCGGTGCCCCCGACATGGTGTCCGCAGTCATGATTGCCTCGGCAAGTCCGCTTCCAGGCATGACAAATGTCATTTTCTTCCATACCGTCGTATGGGCGCAGCACGTGTGCATTACTCTTGAAAAAGACGAAGACCATAACGATATGACGGACGGGAGGCGGTATGCAACGACTGCTGTTCCAAGCCGTGTTCCTGGTCATGGGCATGATCGTTGGCATGCATGCATCCGGCGATGTCGGCCCCGGACTGGTGTGTGGGGCGCTTGTGGCGGTGTGCTGCGCCGCGGTGGGGGAATATGCCGGCGGCTCATGCCTCACTGCGGCAATGCTTGTAGTATTCGATGGCATGGCATGTCTCGTGCCGTCCTGGTATCCGATGCTGCCGATTTTCGCGTTCACCGCGGCTTCGCTCCCCGAAGCCGGCGAACGCCCTTTGTTCGTGGCGTCACGCTGGCTATGGTTGGCTCCCATGGTCGTGTCGCCGTTGCGTTCCGGTTTTTCGGCAATGGTCGTCGCGATGACGGCATTGCTGACGATTCTGGGATTCGCGGTAGGTATGCTCTGCGCACACGAGACACGGCTCGCCGGCGAGGTGCGGCGATTGCAGGATTCCCGACGCGACCAAATACGTAGGTTGCGTTCCCGTCTCGCCGAGAATGACGAGGACCGTGCTTTGGCGGTGCGCACGGCCACGCTCGCCGAGCGTACACGCATAGCCCGTGAGATTCATGACAACGTCGGCCATATGCTGACGCGGGCCATCATGCAGACCGAAGCGGCGCAGGTGGTGGCACGGGTTTCCGGACAGGAGCAGTCAGCCCGACGTTTTCCCGAAATCCATGGCACGGTGAACGAGGCGATGACCCTGGTGCGTCGCGCCGTCCATGATCTCAAGGACGAGGGCGTGGATTTCACCGCACAGATCACGGCGGCTGCGCACAGCATGGATGACACAGGACGGCTGTGTGTGGAGCTCGACAACGGTGTTTCCACGGCGCCGGCCGCGGTGGCCCGCTGCTTTGCCACCACCATCCGCGAAGCATTGAACAATACGGTCAGCCACAGCCAGGCAAGGAACGTCTCGATCGTATTGCGTGATTTCCCCGCACTGTGGCAGCTGCGCGTGCAGGATGACGGTGCCAGATGGAGCCCTGCCGGCGGTACCTCCACTGCGGAGGCTGCGCGTCCAGGCGATTCCACAGGCATAGGCGTCGCGGACATCGAGGAACGCGCTCGTGCGCTGGGCGGCTCCGCGGTGTGCGGGCCATACCATGAGGGTTGGCGCGTGTTCGTGTCCATTCCCAAAACAGTGTCTCGAACGGCAGCGGGAACAGGTATGCAGTCATGCAAACAGGCGCAACAGGCAAGGAAAGGAGAACGATGATGCGCGTGGCCATCGCCGATGACGATCCGATCGTCTGCTCGTCATTGTCCACGATTCTCGAGGCCACCGGCACCGCCGACGTGGCGTGGACCGCCAATACAGGCACGGACACCGTAATCCGGTATCGGGAAGATGTCCCCGACGTGTTGCTGGTCGATGTGCAGATGCCCGGAATGAACGGATTGGAGGCATCGGAATCGATTCTCAACGCGTATCCGGATGCGCGAATACTTGTGCTCACCACGTTCGCCGATGAAAGCTACATCGCCAAGGCGTTGGAAATCGGCACGAAAGGCTACCTGATCAAACAGGATGTCTCCTCCGTCATCCCCGCAGTGCAGGCCGTCATGGCGGGGCAGGTTGTCATGGGTGCCGAAGTGCTGGGCAAACTGCGCGCTGGAATCCAGCCATCGGCAATGAAGACGCCGCCGGATTCCAGCGACATCGCCGTCGGTGGAATCGCTGAACGTTTCGAGAGCCTCACCGAACGCGAGCGTGAGGTGCTGGACCTGGTGGCCGAAGGATTGGACAATCGTGAGATCGCGGCGCGGCTGTTTCTGAGCGAAGGCACGGTGCGTAATCGCATCAGTGGCATTCTTGCCAAAACCAATATTTCCAATCGCACCAAACTCGCCGTCGAATGGCTTGCCTGCCGTTGACTCGTCGGGTTGATTGGGCTGGCCGGGGTTGATTGCGGACTGTGTTGCGCGTTCGTCCCTAGTGTCTGCGCAGACGGTATGCCTTCCAGACATCGCTGAGCCTTTGCCCGTTCGACGTGCGTTTCCATACAGTGAGTCCCGCAGAGGAGCCTCCGACCGCGCGTGCCGCTGCGGTGGGGGTGGCGTATTCCTTGCCGTCGTCCATGCGTAGTTTGCCTCCCGCGGTGACGGTCGCCACCCAGCGTTCGCCCTTGCGTGGCCGCTCCCATACCAAGGTCTCTCCGGGGATGAGCAGTCCGGCTTCGAGCACCTGGGCGATGCTGACGCGTTTGGAGGTCGGGGAGTGTGCCGCGGTTTTCGCGGTGAGCGTCTCCTCGTTCAGCGTCGACAGGTCCGTGTTGTCGGCGTCATATCGGATGTTCCAATGGTCGGCGATGAGCCGTACGGTCTCGTCCTGTCGGTATTGCAGGGTCTGCGGCGTGCATTCGGCGATGTCGGCGAGCTCGGCGGTCAAGGGGAATCGTTTGGAGCTTGCTGAAAGCAGCATGCGGTCGCGGCGTTGCGCGAAGGTGGCGAGCGGCGCGACCTGGTTTTCGTTGGCTTGGCTGAGTGCCAGATTGCCGATGCGATTGGTCCAATGGTCCCGCACGGATTCCGGCCAGGCGGCGAAATCAGATTTCGCTACAACCTGTTCGGGCAGGATCGGCAGGGCTTTGAGGCTACGTGGGCGGATGATACGGTGGCCGGCCTTCTGTTCGTTGGCTCGGATGAGCAGAAGTTTCTTCATGGCGGGACTGGTTTGCAGTTCGCCGCGCAGATGCGCGAGCGCCGACCTGCGGTCCTCGTCGGTGATGAGGAAGCCGCGGATTTGCTGGAGGGTGTGTCCTTTGTCGAGGTCGCGTATGGCGCTGGCGGCGCGGGTCCGTCTTGCGAGGGGGCTTTGCCTGTTGAGGCTGTCGACGCCGGTGACGCGTTCGAGCGCGCTGAGCACGTCGTGGAGCCTGTCGATGTCGTGCAGTTGGAGTTTCTCGTCGCGTTTGTCCGTGGTGACGTTGTCGGGCGCGTGGAATCCTGGAGTGGAGAACACTTGGGCGTTGACGCTGCCGAGATTGCGGATGGAGTTGACCAGCGCCCACATGGCCACGGGTTTCCAGTCAGTGGTCTGGTAGTCGGCGAGCGAGACGAGCAGGGCCACGATGCCATCGGGCAGATTGGCGTCGGTCGGACGGCTGAGAATGAGCCACGCGTTGGCGTAGGGGGCGAGTAGGTCGTCGATGAAGGAGATGACGTTCTGCTGTTTCACGTAGGGTTTGAGCACGTCCTTGCGGAATTCCTCAAGCAGCTGCGTGCAGACGGCCTTGTGCGAGACAATCAGATGCAGGTCGGCGAAGAATTCCTCGAGCGTGTGCGCGTCGTCGCCGAGCGGATCCATGATGTCGTCCCATCGGGTGGCGTAGGCGTTGCGTGCGGCCGGGGATATTTCCGCTATGGTCTTCGCTTTGAACACGTCGGATGCGGTCAGTGGAACGCCGCGCATGTTCATCACGTCGAAGATACGGTGCGCGCCGGCGAGGTCATCGGTGGTGACGATGACGAGGGTGACGCCGTTGACCAGGTATGAGGCGAACCTGCGGCGGTCCTTGGTTTCCATGGCGGCGAGCGAGTCGAATACCCGTCGGGTGTTGATGGCGATGTTGCGTTGCGCGTGGGAGGCTATGTCGTTGTCTCTCAGGTCGAACAGGCCTTCCAGATCGCCTTCCTGCACGTACATGCGGAAGAAGTCGGTGTCGCGTTCGCGTAGTCTGAGTCGTGGTTCGGCTTTGATGCCGCGTAGTTTGTCTCCCGGTTCCAGGATGAGGTCGTTGAGGCTGTCGATGAGGTCGGGGTCGTCCTCCAGTTCGCGCAGTATGGAGATGATGGTCGACAGGGAGATGAGGCGTTGCTGTCCGTCGATGACCTGGTATTGGGTGGGGCCGTCCTTGACGAGGATGAGTGATCCGAGGAAGTAGGGCGTGTCCGGGTCGGCACAGGCGTCCTGCAGGTCGTTGACGAGCTGTTCTATGTTCTCCGCCTGCCAGGTGTATGCGCGTTGGAATGAGGGGATGGTGAACTGGTAGTCGGAGGTGAACACCTTGCCCAAAGGTTTTTCCGTCGCGCTGATTGCCATTTCGACCGCCATTCCTCGTTGATAACGTTTGCGCCTTGTTCGCGGCGCATCACCTCCACTTTATGATAGGGGGTGCCCTGGCTTTTCTACGGCCGTAGTCTCGGACGCTGGCTTCATTCGTGTCTTCGAGTCACAGCCGTTCCGGCAGATCCGCGCGTTCCACGAGTCTCGCCATCTGCACGCGTCCCATGCACAATCTGTCCGCGGCCGAGGAGATATGCGCCTTGACGGTACGTTCTGAGATGAACATGCGTTCCGCGATTTCGGCATTGGTGAATCCGTCGGCTGCGAGAACCACCGCCTCACGTTCCCGTTCGGGCAACGCGTCCAGCATGGCGCGGGCCTCATCGCGGCGTGATTGCGGCTGCTGTGCGCCGAGATCGCTGATGAGTTGCCGTTGACTGGCCGGATTGAATTGGGGCAGTCCGTCGCATACGGCTGTGATACGGCGGATGATGTCCTCCGGCGCGTCGGTTTTGGAGACGAAGCCTTCGGCTCCGGCCTCGACGGCCCGTTCCACGGTTCCATTCGGGCTCAGGGACGTCAGTATCAGCACGTGCGGCGGGCGAGGCAGCGCGCGCAGTCTTCGCGTCGTTTCGATGCCGTCCATGCCTGGCATGGCGATATCCATCAGGACCACATCGGGATGTGTTTTTTCGGTCTCGTCGATTGCTTGGCATCCATCGGTGCAGGTGAAGACGACATTGAGTCCGCCATTGGAATAGTCTTCGAGAATCAGCCGCATGGCCTGGCATATCATCGGATCGTCATCGATCACGCCGACTGTCGTCGGCTTGTCGTCCCTGCTCTCTTCGCTGCTCACTCAACCCATGGTAGCCGCACGTCCACGTGGAACGTGTGTCGTGAGTCAAAACCGAACCGGCATGTTCCGCCGGCCTGTCGCACGCGTTCCGCCAGTCCAGGCAATCCGGCGCCGGTCCGGACCGTCTTCGTGGAATTTTCCTCCGGTGGTGTGACGTCGGACGTGACCGTCGGATTGGAGACGTGCGCGTGCACGCCCTGGGACGGGTTCACGGTAAGTTCCAACGATACCGGCGTGTTCGGCGCGTGACGGCTCGCATTGGTCAGTCCCTCCTGAAGGGCGCGGTATGCGATTTTGCCGGTTTCCTTGCTGAGCCGTCCCAGTTGCTGGATGTCGATCCATGTGTCGAGCCGCATACCTGCCGCGCGTGCGTCGCCGATGAGCGCTTCCAAGGATTCGCGAGTCAATGAGGTCTCATCGGATGGCGCCAGCTGCTCCCGTGCCTGTTCCGGATGCCGCAGCATGTCGATGACGCTGTGCGCCTCATCCAATGCTCCCGCGGCCTGTTTTCTGATCTCATCCGTCTTGTCCGCGATCCGTTCGGCTTGTTCGGCCAGCTGTCCGGCATCCACGGCGTTTGCCTCGGCGGCGAGTTTTTTCGATTCGGCCTGCAGCGCACCCGCATTCAACGCCAGTAGGGAGAGGGAATGGGCAAGTGTGTCATGCGCCTCGGCCGCTATCGCATCGGCAAGCTGCTGGCTGTCGATGGTGGTCCTAAGCTGTGCCGCCCGCGCGTCCGCCGCGTCCGCCTTGGCCGAAGCCAGTGTTGCCAGAGCTCGCGATCGGATGTGCAATCCCGCCAGAGTCGCGATGATCAGTTCAAGCAATGCCGCCACTACCGCGGTGATGACGATGGTGCGTTCGTCGGCGAGCATGACCAGATCGGTGCCGTATTGGCTGCCGGTGTTCGGCTTGGCGAACACCATATGCCATAGCGACGCTTCCGGCGGTTGCGTCGCGTCGCGCACCTGAGAGACGATGGCGACGATTCCCCCTGCCGTGATTGCGCGGATGCTCGTTCGCGCATCGTTGCGCCGGGCCAGCAAGGCGGCCAATGCCATCAATTCGATGGCGGGATCATAGGGGAGGAGCAGAACGGCGATGCAGGCGGCGACGAACGTGGCGCGCGGGTAACGGGAACGGCCGAGTAGCAGGAATCCCGCCGCGAACGACAGCAGCGTGCAGAACACCATCCACGCATATGCGGCGGAATCCTGGTCGAATCGTTGCGCGGCAAACGCGGTCTGCGCCATGCACATGAAATCCGAGCAGACCACCATCACCGCGGTGCACCAGGTTTTGGTGCGTACCGGCACATCGATTGCGTCTGGTGCGTTCGTCGTCTCGCTCATGGTCCCCATTATCGGCCCCACACGGAGAATACGCCATTGTTCTTCCGTGCGTTTCCCCTATGCCCCAAAAGGCGGTGTTGAATGTCCTTTCGTCCAATACCGTCGAAGCGCGAAATTCCGTACTCTCGAAAATATCCCAACCGCTTCGAGAAGAAGGAACGATCATGAGTGGTTATATCGCCCCGCAACAGCCCATCCAACCCCAGGCCCCAATGCAGCCTGTCCAGCCGACGGTGAAGGCGAAAAAGCCTCTGTACAAGCGTGTGTGGTTCTGGATAATTGTCGTGGTGGCGATACTGGTAGTTGCCGGAACCATGGGAGGCAACGGATCGTCGGCGGATGGAGCCAAGACAACGACGGCCACGCAGTCCCAACAGACGACGGATACGAAGAAGGACGAGCAGAAGAAGCAGGAGGATTCGGTTCCTCCGGAATACAAGTCGGCTCTTCGCCAAGCCGACACCTATGCCAACATCATGCATATGTCCAAGGCTGGTCTGTTGAAGCAGCTGACCAGCGAATACGGCGGGAAGTTCTCGCAGGAAGCGGCCCAATACGCTGTCGACAACGTCCAGACCGACTGGAATGCCAACGCGCTCGCCAAGGCGAAGTCTTATCAAGAGAATATGGCCATGTCGCCCGAGGCGATTCATGACCAGCTGACCAGCGAATACGGAGATCAGTTCACTCAGGAGGAAGCTGATTACGCCATCCAGCATTTGAACGATTGACGAGATGGTGCCGGCGGCCGCATGTCCGGCACCTTTTTTCGGGGCTTTCATGAAACGGTCAGAAAAATGCCGTACGATAGTGCGTAATCGAGTTAAGGAGCGATTATGACATTCGGTCAGCAGCCCCAGGGCAACAGCGCCAATGGATTCAACGGCCAGCCGTATGGCCAGAACCAGTACAACCAGAATTCGTACGTCCAGAACCAGTATCAGTATGCGCCGCAAGGGGCCTATGCGCAGTCCGTGCCGGCCCAGGCAACCTATTCCTATGAGCACGCCGAACGAGTTTCCGTCACCCGCGCCTATGGTGAGATGACCATCGGCCTGCTCGTCACCGCCGTGGTGGCCATCCTCACCCAGGTCACCGGTGCCTACATCGCCCTCATCCAGGCTCTTGGTGTCATCGGCGTGTGGGCGCCGCTCGTCGTCGAAGTCGTGCTCGCCATCTATCTCGCCGCGCGCATCGAGAAAATCACTCCGACCACCGCGCGCGTCATGTTCTATGTGTACGCCGCGATCATGGGCTTCTCGCTGAGCACCATCTTCATGGCATACGATCTTGGCACCATCGGCATCTCGCTGGCCCTGTGCGCGGGCTTCTTCTTCGCGCTGACCATGCTCGGCATGACCACCAAGGTCAATGTGCTCAAGGCTGGACCGGTTCTGATGGTTGGTCTTATCGTGCTGATCGTCGCCGAGGTGCTGCTCATGATCTTCGCCCCCGGACAGACCACTTTGATGCTGGTCTCCGCCATCGGACTCGTGCTGTTCGCCGGCATGACCGTCTACGATGCCCAGTCCACCCGCGCGCTGTTCGCCCAGTATGCGGGCCAGGGCGAGGAGATGATCAAGAAGGTCTCCATCATCTGCGCGCTGAACCTGTATTTGGACTTCGTGAACATCTTCCTGTATGTCCTTCAGCTTCTGGGAGATAGGGACTGATTCCGTTCGTAGCGTAGACGCGGCGTCCGCGTCTCAATCAGCAAAGGCCTGACCAGAATATGGTCAGGCCTTTTCGTATGCAAGAAGCTCGCCGTAGGGTAGTGGCTCATGCGGAGGAAAGAGATAGGCGGCATGGCCTGCCTGGTGTTGACGGCCATGATCTGGGGGTTCGCGTTCGTATCCCAAGTGCAGGGCATGACATCCATGAGCCCCCTGTTCTTTGGTGCCACACGATTCACGTTGGGGGCATTGTCGCTGGTGTCGCTGCTTTGGTTCCGTCGCGGCACCATAACCGAGCAGGAGCGGCGCCGTCGTGAATCGCAGGAGAATCCGACCATCACACTTGGCGACGGCAGAATCGTGGCCATGCCGAAATGGACAGGCAATCCCGTGGTCGTCAGCATCATATGCGGCATCGTGCTGTTCACCGCCAGCACCGTCCAACAGTATGGCGTGCTCTATTCCGGATCAGCCGGACGTTCCGGCTTCATTACGGCGCTGTACATCGTCATGACGCCGCTGCTCGCCTTCCTCATCCTGCGCCGCCGCGTGACGGCGAACGTCATCGTCAGCGTCGCCATCGCCGTGGTCGGCTTCTATCTGCTGTGCATCACCAACGGCTTCGGATCGATAACTCTCGCCGATGTGGTGCTGCTGTTCACCGCCGTGCTGTTCGCCGGGCACATCCTCGTGATTGACACGTTCGGACGGCATATGGATCCGATTCTGCTGTCTTTCGGACAGATCTCCACCACCGCGGTCCTCAGCTGGATAGGCTCCCTGTTCGAAGGCTCCGTCGATTGGGCTGGCGCGATGCAGAGCTGGTTCCCGATCGTATACGCGGGCGTGGGCTCGGCGGGCGTGGCCTACACGCTGCAGGTGATAGGACAGCAGCTCGTGCCGCCGTCCCGCGCCGCGGTGATCATGTCGCTGGAATCGTTCTTCTCCGCGGTGGGTGGCGCGCTGCTGCTCGGAGAGGTCATGACCGCGCGCGGCTACGTCGGATGCGCGTTGATCTTCGCCGGAACCATACTCGCGCAGATTCCGGTGAAGGTGCCGAAGCTCCTCAGACGCGAATGACGGGGCGGGGCGGCCCCAAGGAGCGTCAGCTCGTCTGCGGAGCCTCGCCCGCCTGAGGCGCGCTGTTGATGTCGCGGTGGATGTTCTGCATCTGCGTCTCGATGTTCTGTAGACTGCGCGCACAGTCGAGCAACGTCTGGGAATGCTCGGCGAGCTTCGCGTCCGGCAGATCGGTCTTGTATCGAAGCGCATGCTCCAGACTCGCCCAGTAATCCATGGCGATGGTGCGCAGCTGCACCTCCACCGGCGTGTAATGCGGGCCGGAGGAAAGGAACACCGGCACCGCGTAGATGACATGCAGCGACCGGTACCCGTTCTGCTTCGGATTCTTGATGTAGTCCTTGACCCGCAGCACCTGGATGTCGCTCTGAGCCGACAGATAGTTCGCCACGGAATACACGTCGTCGCGATAGTTGCAGATCACGCGGACGCCTGCGACGTCGAACAGGTTGTCCTTGATCGCGTCGACGGTCAGCGGAAGATTCCGCCGCTGCAGTTTGCCGATGATCGAATTGATCGATTTGAGACGACGTTCCATATGATGGATCGGATTATGGGAGAAGCGGACCTGGAACTCCGAATCGAGGATTTCCAGTTTTGTGCTTATTTCGTACATCGCGCCCTCATACACCTGCATCTGGTCGATGAACTCGGTGATCTGCTCAGGGGCGAGAGGACCCTGCCCGAGGTCGATGTTCTTCAGATGCGTCTGCAATTCCGTGGTGTTGATGCGGTTCTGTCTATCGAGTATCACAGGAGAACAGTGTACCTTTCTGCGTGTCGCGAAACTGGATGTGCGCTGTGAACGAGCCCCGCGTAACGGGTGTTTCCTGGGTGCGGGGCCTTCCGAAACGCCTGTGCCGCCCTGCCGATAGCATGGTTTCTTATGAACGAAGACATGATGACCGAGGCGGAGCGCGCCTCGAAGCTGGCCGAGCCGGCCGGGAACGGCACTTCCACGCGAGGCAAGGGCGTGTTCTACGTGCATACGCTCGGATGCCAGATGAACGTGCACGATTCCGAACGCATCGCCGGCGTGCTCGAGGCCGACGGCTACGTGCCCGCCACCGAGGAACAGTATCTCGACCATGATGTCGATCTGATCGTCATGAACACCTGCGCGGTGCGTGAGAACGCCGCCGAGCGCATGTACGGCACCATCGGACTATGGGCGGAGATGAAAAGGGAGCGGCCGAATCTGCAGATCGCCGTTGGCGGCTGCATGGCCCAGCTCGACCGTGAGAAGATCGCGAAGAAGGCCCCTTGGGTCGATGCCGTGTTCGGCACCAAGAACATTGGGTCCCTGCCGCAGCTGCTCGACCAGGCCCGCATCGAAGGACACGCGCAGGTGAAGGTCAAGGAGGAACTCAACTACTTCCCGAGCCAGCTGCCTACGGACCGCGCGTCGAAGGTGTCGAGTTGGGTGTCCATCTCCGTCGGGTGCAACAACACCTGCACCTTCTGTATCGTGCCCACCACCCGAGGCAAGGAGCATGACCGCCGTCCGGGCGACATCCTCGCCGAGATCCGCCAATGCGTCGATGAGGGGGCCAAGGAGGTCACGCTGCTTGGGCAGAACGTGAACTCCTTCGGTTACGGCATCGGCGACCGTTTCGCCTTCTCCAAGCTGTTGCGCGCCTGCGGCAAGATCGAAGGATTGGAACGAGTGCGATTCACCTCGCCACATCCGGCCGCCTTCACCGATGACGTGATCGCCGCGATGGCCGAGACACCGAACGTCATGCATCAGCTGCATTTCCCGTTGCAGTCGGGTTCCGATCGGATTCTGCGGGCGATGCGCCGCTCATACCGTTCCGCCAAATTCCTTGACATTCTGCGCAAGATCCGTGAGGCCATGCCCGACGCGCAGATCTCCACCGACATCATCGTCGGCTTCCCGGGCGAGACGGAGGAGGATTTCCAGGAGACGCTTCGCGTGGTGGAGGAGGCCCGGTTCGCCTCCGCGTTCACCTTCATCTATTCCCCTCGCCCCGGCACGCCGGCCGCGGCGATGGAGCAGCTGCCTCACGACGTGGTACAGAATCGTTTCGAACGGCTCGTCGCCTTGCAGGAGCGCATCACTGAGGAGAACCTCAAAACCTTCGAAGGACGTGACGTCGAAGTGATGGTCACCGGCGCGTCCGGCAAAAAGGATGCCGCCACCCACCGTGTCACCGGCCGTGAGAAGACCGGCGTGCTGGTCCATGTCGGCGTTCCGGAAGGCGAGCCGACACCGCAGGTCGGCGATTTCGTGACCGCCACCGTCACGCATGCCGGCCGTCACAACCTCATCGCCGACCCTGATCCGAAAGCGGGGCAGACCTATGCCGTCCGACACTGAGCAGACTTCCGAACAGACGGAACGGACCGACGGACGCAAGGTCGTCTCCATCGTCGGACCCACCGCGTCCGGCAAGACGGGACTTGGCATCGCCATCGCCAAAGCGCTGGCGGCCAAAGGCGAACAGGCGGAGATCATCAACGCCGACGCCTACCAGATGTACAAGGGCATGGACATCGGCACCGCCAAGGCAAGCCCCGAGGAACAGGCCGAGGTCAAGCATCACCTCATCGACATCATCGAGCCGGATGATGCCATGTCTGTGGCGCGTTTTCAAGAATTGGCCCGCGATAAAATCGCCGAATTGCATGACAGGGGAGTGCGTCCGATTCTGGTGGGCGGCTCCGGTCTCTATGCCCGTGCCGCCATCGACGACATCTCCTTTCCCGGCACCGATCCCGAAGTGCGCAAGCGTCTCGAGGAGCGGGAGAAGACCGAGGGGGCTGGCGTGCTGTTCGACGAGCTCAAGGCGAAGGATCCCGAAGCCGCCGCGCGTATGGATCCGCACAATCCACGTCGCACCATCCGCGCCCTGGAAGTCATCGAGGTGACGGGCCGGCCATATTCGGCCAGCCTGCCGCATTACCGGTACGTGATCCCCACCGTGCAGATCGGCCTCGACCTGCCACGTGAGGAACTCGATCGCCGCATCGATGTCAGAACCAAACACATGCTGGAAAACGGTTTCGTTGAGGAAGTGGAACGTATCCGGCCCAGACTCGGCATCACCGCGGGCAAGGCGCTCGGATACCAACAGGTGATCGACTATCTGGACGGCCTGTGCGACCTGAACGACACCTTCATGAGCATCGCGCAGAAGACCAAGCGTCTTGCACGCAAGCAAATGGGATGGTTCGGCCGCGACCCCCGCATCCACTGGCTGCAGGCGCTCAATCCCGCATTGCTCGACAACGCCATGGCAATCATCGAGCATGCGGACGCAGGCGACTATGACGCCATCGACGCCCAGGCCGACGCCTACACGCAGCATCACCTCGGCGATATCTCATAACCGGAACGCCGACGCCATACGAGCATGCGCGAATCCGTCGGCGATACAAGAAAATGTCGTGCCATGGCGGTGCCCATGGGTAAAATCATGTCTGTTATGGCACGAACAGCATCTTCCACCCCGAAATCAAGCGGCAAGTCAAACGGCAAGGGATCCGCAGGTAAATCGCGTTCCGGCGATACCAAGGTCATGGACGAGACCGAACCGTCGGCGATGGCGGTCATACTGCGCAAATACCGCCGCGACATCGCATGTTTCATCATGGCCATTCTCGCGGTGCTGTTTTGCGCATCCGAATGGTTCCGGGTCCAAGGCGCCTTCGGCCAGGTGTTGCACGCCATGGCATCGGGACTGTTCGGCCTGACTAGTGTGATTCTGCCGGTCTTCCTCGCGCTTGTGGTGTTCAGCCTGATGCGCAAAACCCAGAACCGGAACGAGAACCTCCATATGGCGCTCGGATGGCTCATGATTCTATGGTCCGTCTGCTCGATTCTCGACGCGGCCATCGCCTCCGATTCCACGACTTTCGACATGGCTTTGCTGCAGCGCGCCGGAGGATTGCTCGGCTATGTGCTGGGATGTCCGTTGGCATGGGGACTTTCCAAAGGTTTTTCGATCGCGATTTTCGTGGTCGTCATCCTTTTCGCACTGCTGCTGATCACCCATACGCGCGTCACGCAGATTCCCGACAAGGTGGGGACGTTGGTATCGAGGTTCTTAGGTACGTCGAAGCAACGTGATGACACCGTCGACGAGACGGAGCAATTCCCCAACGAAGTGCGTGTCGGCGATACGACGCTCGCTTTCGCCGAAGGGGTCCCGTCGCATGACGGCACTGATGAGAATGATGACGACGTCAAACCGGGTCTGTTCGCCCGTATGAGGCAACGGCTTTCGTCCCGCAAAGCCAAGCATGATGAGGACGGCGATCTCGATCATTACGCCGGCGACGAAGCGTTCCTTAACGCGGCCGATCGCCATGGGCAGATTGCGGAAACCATGGTGGACGATTCCGGACGACGCGACACGTCACCGCGGAGCATATCCTCCGGCGATTATGATGCGGATGGTTACGCCGCCGTGCCGTCCGGCACCACGGTCATGCCGCAGGAAGGGCACAGCCGTTCCGTCGCCTCCGATCCGATCGATGTGTTATCCGGCTCCATGGGCGGCGCATCCGCATTGGTGCCGGCCGACGAGGTCAAACCCGTCGGCGTCGCTCCGAATGATCCGTGGGCGGTCATCGACGAGGACGGCACCTCCAACGGCAAGGAAGTCATGGTGGACGCCGCCACCGGAGAGGTTCTTGACGATGCGCATTCTGATGCTGATGCTGCATCGGAGCCGGACGGGACTCCCGAAGGCCCATATCATCTGCCCGACCTCAACATCCTCAAGAAAGGCGCGCCGCATGCCGCGCATACGCCGGAGAACGATCGCGTCATCCGTGCGCTGACCGGCACTTTCCAGCAGTTCAATGTCGACGCGAAGGTCATCGGCTTCCTGCGCGGCCCCTCGGTCACCATGTATGAGGTGGAGCTCGGCCCCGGCGTCAAAGTCGAGAAGGTCACCAATCTGCAGAAGAACATCGCCTATGCGGTGGCCAGCTCCGATGTACGTATCCTGTCGGTGATCGAAGGCAAGTCTGCCATCGGCATCGAAATTCCGAACACCGATCGCGAGACTGTGGTGCTGGGCGATGTGTTGCGTTCCGACAAGGCAAGAAACGACCCTAATCCGATGCTTACCGGCGTCGGCAAGGACGTGGAGGGCCACTTCGTGACCGCCGACCTGACCAAGATGCCCCACCTCCTGGTGGCCGGCGCCACCGGATCCGGTAAATCGAGCTTCATCAACTCCATGCTGACTTCCGTGATCATGCGAGCCACGCCCGACCAGGTCCGCATGATCATGGTCGACCCGAAGCGAGTGGAGCTGTCCGCATATGCGGGCATTCCGCATCTGCTCACGCCGATCATCACCGATCCGAAGAAGGCGGCGCAGGCGCTCGAATGGGTGGTCAAGGAGATGGACGCCCGCTACAGTGACCTCGAATTCTTCGGATTCCGCCATATCAAGGATTTCAATGCGGCAGTGCGCGCCGGCAAGGTGCATGCGCCAGCCGGATCCAAGCGCAAGGTGGCCCCATATCCGTACATCCTGGTGGTCGTGGACGAGATGGCGGACCTCATGATGGTGGCCAAGAACGACGTGGAAAGCTCCATCCAGCGCATCACCCAGCTGGCACGAGCCGCGGGTGTCCATCTGGTGCTCGCCACCCAGCGTCCGTCCGTCGACGTGGTCACTGGTCTGATCAAGGCCAACATCCCGTCCCGTTTGGCGTTCGCTACCTCATCCGCCACCGATTCCCGCGTCATCCTCGACGCCACCGGGGCGGAGACCCTGATCGGACAGGGCGATGCCCTGTTCCTGCCCATGGGGCAGGCCAAGCCGATTCGAGTGCAGGGCGCGTGGGTCGACGAATCCGAAATACGCCGTGCGGTGGAATTCGTTCGGACCCAGCGCAAGCCCCACTATCGCGAGGATATCGAGGAGATGGCCAAGGAAGCCGAGAAGAAGGCCGTCGAGCCGGATGAGGACATCGGCAACGACATGGACGTGCTGCTGCAGGCCGCGGAACTGGTGGTCTCCACGCAGTTCGGCTCCACTTCCATGCTGCAGCGCAAGCTGCGTGTCGGATTCGCCAAGGCCGGTCGCCTGATGGACCTGCTCGAATCTCGTGGCGTGGTGGGCCCATCCGAAGGGTCCAAGGCCCGTGAGGTGCTTGTGCAGCCGCAGGATCTGCCCCAGGTGCTCGCCTTCATCAAAGGCGAGACGTCCTCGCTCACCGGCGGCGCGTCCCCATCGGACGGCGCACGGTCCTGAGATGCGACGGGCGTGACAATCGCGCGCTTTGCATCAAGTAGCGGTGTCAGGGTAACGTGAACGGTATGGAAAAGCAAGAAGAACGCAAACCGTCCCTGCTTGACGGGTGGAATTCCCCGCCGAACATCGTGACCTTCTCCCGTATCATCCTCGTCATCATCTTCCTCGCGTTGTACGTCATGGCCGGCGCCTGGGGTACGAAGAATACGACCATGCGCTGGTGGGCGGCGGTCATCTTCATCATCGCCGCGTGCACCGATAAGCTCGACGGCTGGATGGCCCGCAAATACAACCAGGTCACCGAGTTGGGCAAGCTTATGGATCCGATCGCGGACAAGCTGCTCACCTGCGGCACTCTGATCGTCGCCGCCATCTTCAACGAGTTCGGCAATGTCGTGCTCGGCTGGGTCGTGACCGCGCTGTTCCTCATCCGTGAGATCGGCATCACCGTCATGCGTTTCTTCGTCATCGACACCGGCGGCAAGGTCATCGCCGCGTCCCAGGCTGGCAAATACAAGACGCTCTGCCAGTGCGTCGGCCTGGCCATGCTCATGCTGCCGATGTGGAGCCTCGCCGACGGTATGAACGCCACCCCGTTGTGGATGACCATCTACTACACCATCACCTACGCCTTGATCTATCTTGCGCTGATTCTGTGCCTGTATTCGGGCGGAGAGTATCTCATCAACACGTTCGGCGGCCGTAAGAAGACCTCGAAGGAAGCAAAGTAGTCCGATGGACGAAACCGAATTCTCAACGGCCGTGGCCAGCCAATCGCAGTGCGATGAGCTGGCCACGGCCGTTTTGCGCTATTGTGACAACAACCATTTCAAGATCGCCGCCGCTGAATCGCTCACTGGTGGACTGCTGGCCGACGCCTTCGTGCGCATCCCCGGTGCTTCGAAAGTGTTTCTCGGCTCGGCGGTGACCTACGACATTCGTGCCAAGGCGAAGATTCTCGGCGTCGATCGCGATCTATTGAATAGAGAGGGTGCGGTGCATCCCGAAGTGGCGCGGCAGATGGCGTCTGGCACCGCGCGTCTCTACCAGCAGGACGAGGATGGCGATTGCGTCATCGGCCTGTCCACCACTGGTGTGGCCGGACCGGGACCGGACGGGGACAAGCCGGCCGGCTTGGCGTATATCGGTTGTTCCTTGCCGTCTGGCTTCGGAGACGTTCATTCGCGACGAACGGTCGCCTTCGAACTGAGATTGAATGGTGGGCGTGAGGCTGTCCGTCGAGGTGTCATGCAATGCATTCTGGAAAAACTGAGAATTCTTTCAGCACTTTCACAGGAATAATCGGCGACCATGGGTGTTGACCGTAGTGGAAATACGCAACGCAAGCGAAAGGGGCCGGCGGCATGGACGCGATGACACTCACCAAGGAACAGATGGAACTCAAGGCGATGGCCCCCGCGGTGCAAAGCGGTAATGTCCGTGTCAGGGAGCTCACTCCGGCCCAGCGTCGCGCGGTGATGTTCGCCCAGCAGCAGGTGTTGCGTGCCCGGGCCGCCAAAAGGGCCAAGGATGAGCGTCAGGCCGCGTTGACCCGCATGTGGCAGGAGGAGGACGGCGATCACGCTCGGGCGTATGCCGCGTCTCCGTCCGCGGAAACGGTGGAAGAGCCCAAGGAGGTTTCCCTGCGCGAGGCGATTGGTCACGTGTTGCGCGACCTGCGCACCCATGACCGCAAGACGTTGCGCGAAGTCAGCGAAAAGGCCGGAGTGTCCCTCGGATATCTGTCTGAGGTGGAGCGTGGACAGAAGGAGGCCAGTTCCGAGCTTCTGAGCTCCATCGCCCAATCGCTCGGCGTCTCCACCGCTCAGATGCTGCGTATGGTCGCCGATTATCTCGATTCGGTCGCGGCCTGATTCGTATTGGATCGTCAACGCCTGGCAGCTTAGGTTGCCGGGCGTTTTCATTTGGTTGCGTTCGCTGAGTACACTTGAATCCGTGCAGGAACGTGAATTTTGGCAATTGCTTGAGGAAGTGCTCGGGCGCAGCTACGGGCGTGCTCTCGCGCACGACCAGGTGCTCGACAGGTTGGAGGGCATGACGGCCATCGAGGCGCTTGACGCGGGGGAGGAGCCCCGTGTGGTGTGGAACGTGCTGTGCGACCAGATGAACATCCCTGATTCCAGAAGATGGGGCAAGGATCATAACGCCCCTCCGATGCCGGTCCGCTGAGCACATTCATCGCGAAACACCGTTTCGAACAGATGTTCGTATGATGGGATATAGTTATCCACAGGACATATGGATTGGATTGATGCCGACGGCTTGTTTCCGGAATTCCGAAATGGCGGAAAATCGGGATAAATGAGCTTGGGACGCATCAAAAAGCATGTTCTCCGACCACAAGGGTCGTTTGGATTTGCATGGATGGATGGTACGGCTTTACGGTGAGGTCATCATTCGTCTCGGTAAAACAACAAGGAGTAGCCATGGCACAGACGAGCGCGACGAAGAACGCCGCACAGAACAAGTCCGCGAACGGAATCGATCCGCGCCGTCAGGCCGCGCTTGACACGGCGCTCGCGCAGGTTGAGAAAAGCTTCGGCAAGGGGTCCGCCATGCGATTGGGCGATCGGCCGGAGCAAGACGTCGAAGTCATTCCGACCGGCTCCTTGGCGTTGGATATGGCGCTGGGTATCGGCGGCCTGCCCAAAGGACGAATCGTGGAGATCTATGGTCCGGAATCCTCCGGCAAGACCACGCTGGCATTGCACGTGGTGGCGAACGCGCAGAAAGCCGGTGGCGTCGCGGCCTTCATCGATGCTGAACACGCACTTGACCCTGTCTATGCGCGTAAATTGGGCGTCGATACCGATTCGTTGATCGTCTCCCAGCCTGATAACGGCGAGCAGGCGTTGGAGATCGCCGACATGCTGATTCGCTCCGGCGCGCTGGATGTGATTGTCATCGATTCCGTCGCGGCCTTGGTGCCGAAGGCGGAAATCGAAGGTGAAATGGGAGACAGCCACGTAGGTCTTCAGGCGCGTCTGATGAGCCAGGCGTTGCGCAAGATGACCGGCGCGCTGGCACAAGCCGGCACTACCGCCATCTTTATCAACCAGCTTCGTGAGAAGATCGGCGTGTTCTTCGGCAATCCGGAAACCACCACCGGTGGCAAGGCTCTGAAGTTCTATGCTTCCGTGCGCATGGACATTCGCCGTATCCAGACCATCAAGAACGGTGACGAGGCCGTGGGCAACCGCACCAAGGTCAAGGTGGTCAAGAACAAGATGGCTCCGCCGTTCAAGACGGCTGAATTCGATGTGCTTTATGGCGAGGGCATTTCCAAGGAGGGTTCCGTGCTCGATATGGCCTTGCAAGCCAACGTCGTCAAGAAGTCCGGCTCGTGGTTCACCTATGAAGGCGATCAGTTGGGACAGGGACGTGAGAACGTGCGTCAATTCCTCAAGGACAATCCGGAGCTCACGGAGGAGATCGAGAACAAGGTCAAAACGGCGTTCGGCCTGATCAAGCCTACCGACCAGTTCGCGGAAGATGGTGCGGAGGACGGCGCGGAATCGACTTCCGGCGGCAAGGAGAAAGCCGACGCGGACAAGCCTGCGGCCAAGACATCCAAAACGGACGCCAAGGCGTGACGCATGATTGACGCCGAACGTTTTCTTGAGGAACAGGGCCTTCAGCCGGCTTCGGCCGACGCTGGGGGCCCTGTCCCTTTCGGCACGGATGCGAAGAACGCATCCGATCGGCCGCGATTGCGGCGGATGGATTTCGGAAGGTCCGGCGAGTTCGCTGGCAGCGCAAACACGCTGAAGACGTCGCGACACGCGCGACACGCTGGGCGTGTCGCGAATCATGCCTCAGAAAGGACGATGCCGGACGCCAATGATCTCGATTCGTGCCGAGAGGCCGCGCTCCGATTGCTGGACGCGGCGCCACGCCCCTCCGGCGCTTTGCGCGAGAGACTCGTCGGCAAAGGATACGCGGTCGAGGTGGTCGATGACGTCATTGATCGGTTGGAACGGGTGCAGCTGGTTGATGATGAGGCCTATGTGCAATCAGCTGTGCGCTACTGCGCGGCGCGTCTCATGGGACGGAGGGGAGCGGTCATGGAACTCGTCCGCAAGGGCGTTGACCGCAGACTCGCGCAGCGCGCCTGCGATGAGGCGGAGGCCGAAGGCGTGTTTTCCGAAGCCGCGTGGGAACTGGGACGTAGGACCGCGCGTAAAACCATCGGAATGGACCGCGACGTGCGTAAACGCCGTTTCTGGAGCGCCGGTGGAAGAAAAGGCCACAATCCCGACATTCTGCGGCAAATCGCGCAAGAATTGTTCGACTGAAGCCTGCAATCGACCATGGAGAACCGTCCCGTAAATCGGCGGGAAAAATGGGGATGAGACCTCTTATACCCCGGGTTCTGTCGTGCCAAAGGCACGGATGGCCATCCATCTCGACCTGACGTTGCCGTCAGGCTCTAGCAGCCTACCCGAAGGCTTCGGACGAGCAGTCCTCGGACGCCTTCTGCTTGGCCTTGCTCCCGATGAGGCTTGCCATGCGGCCCACTGTCACCAGCGGCCCGGTGGTCTCTTACACCACCGTTTCACCCTTACCCACCGGCCGAAACCGGTAAGGCGGTCTATTCTCTGCTGCGCTATCTCTCAGGTCACCCTGGGCGGACGTTATCCGCCATCGTGCTCTATGGAGCCCGGAAGTTCCTCAACCGGCAAAGCCGGTCGCGGCCATCAAGAGGTCTCAAACGCACAACTATAGCAAGAGAATGGCCGAAAGCAAAGCGTAAAAAAACTTTTGTTTTTCTCGGGGCGTCATGCCTCAAATCGATGATCTTATGGCTACAATGATGACTACCAAGCAGCGATGCAGCTGGTTGGTCCGTATATAGCGGGTGAAACCGCTTGACTCTAGGGAGGTTCACATGGAAATCGTCGTTACCGGACGTCATACGCAGATTAAGCAAAGGTTCCGTGACGTTGTCGAAAGCAAGATGAATCGTGTGACCGCTATCGCCCCGGATGCGCAGCGTGCCCAGATCGTGCTGTCCCATGAGGGCAATCCGCGCCAGGCCGATACCGCCAAGCGCGTTGAAATCACAGTCATCGCAGGCCGTACCGTGGTGCGCGCCGAAGCGTCCAGCGCCGACGAGTTCAGCGCCCTTGATCTGGCTCTTGACAAGCTGACCCTCCGTCTGCGCCGCACGCGCGACCGTCGCAAGGATCATCGTCGTGGCTACACCGATCCCGTTCCGGTCGATCTTGGTCCGGTCGAGCCTGCCGTGGTCGAGGAGAAGGAGCCGGAGGAGCCGAACAACAGCCCGGCCGATGCCGTCTCCGCCGATCTTGGCCCCGGAGAGTCCGTCGAAGTCCAGGTCGGCGACACCCCGATCGTCATCCGTCGCAAGCTGCATATCGCCGAGCCGATGACCATCGATGAGGCTCTGTATGAGATGGAGCTGATCGGCCACGACTTCTTCCTGTTCGTGAACAAGGAGACCGGACGCCCGTCCGTCGTCTACCGTCGTCACGGCTGGAGCTATGGCGTCTTCGAGATCGACACCCCGGAGAACGTGGCCAAGAAGAAGTGAACCTGTAGGCATCTGAATATTCCCGAGGAGGGCCCGCGCAATATATGCGCGGGCCCTCCTCGCATATGTGCGTGCGGCGATGAACAGAGATGTGAACGCTCGCTCGAATGGCGCGACACGCAAAAAACTTACGTAAAATGGACGGAATTTTTCGAGAATCGCGAGGAAGGGACTATCCTCAATCGAGGAAAGTCACCATACACAAAGGGAGTGATTGTGGTAGATATCGTTGACAAAGCCTTGCGCATGGGCGAAGGCCGACAGATCAAGAAGCTCGAGAACGTGGCCAAGGCGACCAACGCCTTCGAGGATGAGATCGCGGCCCTCGATGACGAGGAGCTCAAAGGCCAGACCGCCAAGTTCAAGCAGCGCATCGAAAACGGCGAATCCCTCGACAAGCTCATGCCGGAAGCCTTCGCCACCGTGCGTGAGGCGTCCAAGCGCACTTTGGGCCTGCGCCACTTCGACGTGCAGCTCATGGGCGGCGCCGCGCTGCACTGGGGCAACATCGCCGAAATGAAGACCGGTGAAGGCAAGACCCTCGTGGCCACGCTGCCCGCATATCTGAACGCGCTCGAAGGCAAGGGCGTCCACGTCGTCACCGTCAACGATTACCTGGCCAGCTACCAGGCCGAGCTGATGGGACGCGTCTACCGTTTCCTCGGCATGAGCACCGGCTGCATCATCACCAACCAGAAGCCGCCGGAGCGCCGCAAGCAGTACAACGCGGACATCACCTACGGCACCAACAACGAGTTCGGCTTCGACTATCTGCGCGACAACATGGCGTGGGAGAAGTCCGACCTTGTGCAGCGCGGACACCATTACGCCATCGTCGATGAGGTCGATTCCATTCTCATCGACGAGGCACGTACCCCGTTGATCATCTCCGGTCCAGCCGAGGGCGATGTGACCCGCTGGTACAGGCAGTTCGCGCGTCTGGTCCTGAAGCTCAACCGCGACGAGGACTACGAGGTCGACGAGAAGAAGAAGGTCGTCGGCATTCTCGATCCGGGCATCACCAAGGTGGAGGACTACCTCGGCATCGACAACCTGTACGAGCCCAACAACACCGCGCTGATCGGCTACCTGAACAACGCCATCAAGGCCAAGGAACTGTTCCTGCGCGACCGTGATTACGTCGTGACCGGCGGCGAGGTGCTCATCGTCGACGAGCATACCGGCCGTATCCTGCCGGGCCGCCGATACAACGAAGGTCTGCACCAGGCCATCGAAGCCAAGGAAGGCGTGGAAGTCAAGCCTGAAAACCAGACCTTCGCCACCATCACCCTGCAGAACTACTTCCGCATGTACGACAAGCTGGCCGGCATGACCGGTACGGCGGAGACCGAGGCCGCCGAGTTCATGGGCACATACAAACTTGGCGTGCTGCCCATCCCGACCAACAAGCCGATGATTCGCGAGGACAAGGACGATCTGATCTTCCGCACCAAGAAGGAGAAGCTCGCCGCCATTGTGCGTGACGTGGCCAAGCGCCACAAGAAGGGCCAGCCGGTCCTTCTGGGCACCGCGTCCGTGGAATCCTCCGAAGTCGTGTCCACCCTGCTTGATGTGGCCAAGATTCCGCATCAGGTGCTGAACGCGAAGCAGCATGACAAGGAAGCCGCGGTCGTGGCCGTCGCCGGCCGCAAGGGCGCTGTCACCGTCGCCACCAACATGGCCGGTCGTGGTACCGATATCATGCTCGGCGGCAACGTCGAGTTCCTGGCCGATGCGAAGCTCAAGTCCGAAGGCTACTCCCCGGATGCCACTCCGGACGAGTACGAGAAGCGCTGGCCAGGAACCTTGGCCGAGATCAAGGAGCAGGTCAAGGACGAGCATGAGGAGGTCGTCAAGCTCGGCGGTCTGTATGTGCTCGGCACCGAACGCCACGAATCCCGCCGTATCGACAACCAGCTCCGTGGCCGTTCCGGCCGTCAGGGTGATCCAGGCGAATCCCGCTTCTACCTGTCCCTCGAAGACGATCTGATGCGTCTGTTCAACACCCAGCTGGTGGCACGCGTCATGGCCAAGGGCATGCCGGAAGGCGAGCCGATCGAGGCCAAGAGCGTTTCCAAGGGCGTGCGCACCGCGCAGAAGGCCGTTGAGTCGCGCAACTTCGAGATCCGTAAGAACGTGCTGAAGTACGACGACGTGATGAACAAGCAGCGTACCGTCATCTACGCCGAACGCCAGTCCGTGCTGAAGGGTGCCGACATCCACGAGGACATCCTCAGGTTCATCGACGACACCGTGTTGAGCTACATCAAGGGCGCTAAAAACGGTTCCGACAAGCCGGCCGAGTGGGATTGGGACGGTCTGTTCAAGGCCATCGCCTCCGTGTACCCGATCGCCGTGGAACAGGAGGCCGCCAAGGACGCCGTCGCCAAGCTCAAGGGCGACAAGGCAGTGGACGCGCTGAAGGAGCTCATCGTCTCCGACGCCAAGGACCAGTACTCCGAATTCGAGGACAAGCTCGGTGCGGAGGGACTGCGCCAGCTCGAACGTCGCGTGGTGCTCGCCGTGCTCGACCGCAAGTGGCGTGAGCACCTGTACGAGATGGATTACCTCAAGGACGGCATCGGCCTGCGCGGCATGGGCCAGCGCGATCCGCTGGTCGAATACCAGCGTGAAGGCTACCAGATGTACAACTCCATGATCGAAGCCATCAAGGAGGAGACCATCCAGCTGTTGTTCCACGTGGACATCGACCGCGTGGCCATGACTGAGGACGAATCCACCGAATCCGACGAGGACGAGGCGGTGAACGCCGCCGAAGCCGTGATGGGCCTGGACGGCGAAGCCTCCGCCACGGGAGAGTCCGCTCCGAGCGAGCCAGAGACCGATGATGAGGCCGAGAAGACCACCATCGATGAGCTGGCCGACGAGCAGAAGAACGAGAAGGGCATTGTCGGCATGCAGCCGATCAGCCACGCCGAAGGCAAGGTTCCGGCCAACAAGCGCCCGAAGAGCGAGGAGCTGCACTCCCCGTGGGCTGATGGCCGCACCTTCCCGGGAACCGGCAAGAACGCCCAGTGCCCGTGCGGTTCCGGTCGTAAGTACAAGATGTGCCACGGCCAGAACGAGAAGTGATAGTGACAGCAGTCCGATTGGCCATCGGATAGCCAACTAAGTATGCGCTGAGGGGCGGCATCCATATGTTATTGGATGCCGCCCCTCAGCGCATACTTGCAATCTGGGAATGAAATTAGGTCTAATAATGGCTTCGTGCACTTGGTGATCTGATACAAGACATGCGCGGTGAATTTTTGGAGCCGTGCAAATTGCGATTCCGCACTGTGTTGCTTCAGAGGATCATTCCACGGTGAATCCTTGCGATTCCGCATATTCGGGAAGTTCGATGGCCCATTGGCCTATGACGTCCAACGAGTTGCCTCCAGGTACCAGGGACGGTACCAGCGAGTCATGGTAGGCGGCATTGAGCCGCGTCGCGAACGGCAGATTGTTCCAATCGCGGTTCAGCAGATTCGCGGATTTGACGTACACCTCATAGATGCGTTGATCGAAATACGGATCGATGATGGAGAGGATCTTCGGATTGCTCTGGAAATATCGGGTGGCGGAGAAACCGCCGAGGGGACGCAGGTCCACCGATTCGGGATTCGTCTGGAACCAGTGCGCGAACTGCAATGCCGCCCGCTGGCGTTTTCTCGAGGTCCGCGCGCTGATGGTAAGCACCGATCCGCCGATTTCCGCAGTGCAGACATCATCCGGCGTTCCAAAGCTCGGCGGAAGCGTGACGCGCCATTTTCCGGCGGATGCCGGGTATGATGATGCAAGGATCTTTCCGAACCAGTTCGCGTATATGAATGTCGCGAACGTGCCATCCTCGGGAAGCGCGTATCGTCCATCCCAAATCGGTTCGGCTTTGAGCACGCCATCATCGATGCAACGTTGGATGAATCGTGCCGTTTCCCGGATGACGGGATCCGTCAGCTGGAAGGAGATGCTGTCGGTGCCGGTGACGGTCCAGGGTTTGCCATGCGCCATGCGCAGGAACGACAGGTAATGCTGCACATCGGTGGTGTCGATGATGCCCATCCACCGGTTCGGATTGCGTTGATGGAGTTTGATGCCTTCCTCATAGAACTGCTCCCATGTGGTCGGCACTTTCAGACCGTATCGGTCGATGATGTCCTTCCGATAGAACATCACGGTTTGGCCGGAATCTCCCGGAAGACCGTAGAGGTGTCCGGCATAATGGGACGCTCGCCAAACGGCGTCGGTGTACAGTCCGCTCCATTTCTCCTCCACATTCGGGGCTCCGATGTCGAGCAATACGCCGGCCGCCGCGAATTGCGGGAGCTTGTCCCGTTCCACATTGAACAGGTCGGGCACTGATCTGTTGTTGGTGACACGTTCCCAGTACAGGGCATTGGTCTGTTCTTGGGTATGGCCTTCTATGGGGTCTATGGCGATGTTCGGATGCGTCCGCATAAAGGCTTCGATGCGGGGGATCGTTTCGTTGAATTGGCTGGAGAGCATGGTCAGGGTGACCGTGTCGTCATCCCGTTCCTTGAGGTTGACATACGGTCCGAGCCGCATCGTCGAGCGACGTGACGATATCACGGATTCCCGCTTGACATATTCCGACGAATCGGTGAAGTTCATCGTATGCGGGGCTTCGGCGGCGATCTCGTTAAGCAATATCCTGGCTGCCTGCTTGGCCAGGATCTGGGCGTGTTGATCGACGGTGCTCAAAGGAACGGATTGCGCAGCCGCCTCCTCGATATTGTCGAAGCCGATGACCGACACATCATCCGGAATACGCATTCCCGAACGGCGTGCCGCGGAAATGAAGCCAATGGCAAGCTGGTCGTTGTATGCGAACACCGCATCCGTGGGATGCTTGAGATACTGTGCGAAGGCCTGCTTTCCTCCATCCAGGGCGATGTCGAATCCTCGTACCGTTCGCACGGATAGGTCGTATCGATATGCGGCGGTCCGGATCATCCTGCGTCTCGTCTCGCTGGACCATGTGTTCGCGTTGCCCGCGAGATATGTGATGGAACGATGTCCGGTCTCATGCAGATGACGCACTGCCGCGTCGATCGCATTTTGGGGATCGCTGGTGACGCTTGAGATGCCTGTGATGGACCGGTTGATCATCACTGTGGGACGGACCATGACCACACGTTTGAGATCGGGTTCGCTCATGGTGGAGGAGATGAAGACCAGGCCGTCGACCGATCGTGTGAGTTTGGCGATGGTCTGCTTGCTGGCGGCGTATTCGCTGGATGATTCGAGCATCAGTAGATCATAGCCGTGGGGCCGCAAGGCGTCTCTCAAGCAGTGCAGGATGTCTGCGTAAAAAGGATTGCGGCAATCCGGGACGACCACGCCGATCATGCTGGTCGATTGCAACGACGGGTGCCGTGTCGCGGGATCAGTGGCCAGATATCCAAGTCTTTCCGCCACTTGGCGGACTTTGAATTCAGTTTTCGCGGAAAGCCGTCCGGGCTTGGACAGCGCGCGCGACACGGTGGAAGGACTTACGCCTGCCTCTTTGGCGATGTCGTAGATGGTCACCTGCCTGTCTTGGACGGGCTTTGTGCTCGATGCGCTTGCTGATGTCATCATGACTGCTCCATATGGTTGTTGCCAACTGTTGCCTTACGATAGCAGGTTCTGGCAACTATTGGCAATTTTCCGCCCTCCATGTGCGTTGAGAACGATACTGAAGTCAAGCTGATTCAGGAACCACGAATCATCGACTGCGGATCGACTCGCTGTTCAATGAAGAATCCTGATAAAGACAACGTATGGAGGAACAATGACGATTTCCATAACATCGAATACGGAAATTACAGGAGCGCATGTTTCCGAAGCGGTAGGCTTCGCAGTGGAAGACGTCGAACGGGACATCGCCAAGACCACATTGCCGGGTGACGAACCGGGCGCCCGCATCGTTCTCGTTGAGGAACCTCACGAGGATGAGGCGTGGGAGGTCAAGGTCAACGGCAACGACATCGAAGTGCATGCCGGTGATGACTTCGGCTTCATCTATGGTCTGTATGCCATCAGCCGCGAACTGCTCGGGGTCAAGGACTTCTGGTTCTGGAACGACCAGCGTTTCGAGCCGGTCGAGAAGATTGCGGTGGCCGATGACTTCACCGCAAAGTCCAAGCCCACCGCAGTGCGGTACAAGGGCTTCTTCATCAACGACGAAGTGCTGTTGGAGGACTGGAACGTCGACAATGACAAGGAAAAGCCTTGGCGTCTCGCCTTCGAGACCGTGTATCGTCTGGGCGGCAACTTGGTCATCCCGGGGTCCGGCCAGCGTGGCGAGCCGCATCTTGATCTCGCCCGTCGCATGGGCTTCTATATCAACCAGCATCATGCCTGCCCGCTGGGCGCGCAGATGTTCGCGGTCGCCTATCCGGGACTGAAGCCGCAGTGGCCGGAACAGAAGGACAAGTTCGAGGCGTTGTGGAAAGCCGGCATCGAGGACAGTAAGAAATACCGCACTGTGTGGACCCTGGGTTTCCGCGGGCAAGGCGACCAGCCGTTCTGGAATTACGATCCGCGCTACGCCACCGACGAAGCCCGTGGCAAGCTGCTTTCCGATATCATCCAACGCCAGTACGATCTCGTGCAGGAGGCCGATCCGGATTCCCCGTGCGTGATCTACCTGTACGGCGAGGCGATGGACCTGTACCGCAAGGGTGTGCTTACCTATCCGAAGGATGTCATCAAGGTCTGGGCGGATAACGGGTTCGGCCGCATGGTCTCCCGACGCCAGGAGAACTGGAATCCGCGTATCCCCGCAATGCCCGAGGGTGACGGCAAGAACGGCATCTACTTCCATGCCAGCTTCTATGACCTGCAGGCCGCGAACCATACCACCGAGATCTGCAATGATCCGAGACTCATCGCAGGCGAGCTGGAGAAAGTCATCGAGAACGGCGGCGGCGATGTGTGGATCATGAACGCATCCAACATCAAGCCCCACGTCTACATGCTCAACATGATGGCTTCCGTTTGGCGCGACGGCAAAATCGATTTCGAGAAGGTCGCCAAGGATTATCTGGCCGAATACTATGGCGAAGACAATGCGGATGCCGTGTTCGACCTGTATGAGGACTACTGGAAGGTCGCGGTTCCATACGGGCCGAATTGGGACGATCATGCCGGCGAGCAGTTCTTCAACCATGTGCCACGCATGCTGACCACGGCGTTCCTGCGCGACAAGGACGCTCCGTCCGAGGACCTCCAGTGGATGCACGACGGCAAGACCCTTAAGGAACAGATCGAACATTTCCAGGCATTGTGCAAGCCGGCCGTCGAACGGTACGAGGCATTGTCCGACAAGGTGGAGCTGGCGGCCATCGCCGCGGAGCTGCGTGGCGAGCATGATGCGGCCGAGCTCATCCGCGATTCCATCGGCGTGATGGTCGGCATCTACGAGCACTGCGTCAAGGCGTCCTCGCTTGTGTGTGATTCCCTGCTTTCCGCATATGGCAAGCATTACCGCCATGCGTTCTACTACGCTGGGCTCGCCCGCGAGGAATTCACGGCAGGCGATCAGGCGATGCGCTCCCGTGAGCATGGCAAGTGGATTGGATTCTGGCGCAACGATTGCCTTACCGACATCAAACAGTCCGCTTGGGTCATGACCCAGCTCATGGGCTATCTGCGTTGCGTGGGCGATGGTCCGCATTACTACCAGTGGAAGCGCGACTTCACCTACCCGGTTTGGGAGAAGGACCTGTTCGTCATCATGAACATGGAGAACCATGAGACGGATGGCGAGATCTTCGAAGCCATGAAAAAAGCTTGGCAGAACTGATTTAAGGGAAGATAAGAAATAAGAAAGGAGTGCTGTCATGGCACAGCAACAGGCAACCCAGACACAGCCGTCGCAGGGTCGCAAAATCAAGCTGATCAATGCGATCGGCTACGCGTTCGGTGATTTCTATGGTGGTGGCTTCGGTCAGATCGCCACGTATCTGACACTGTTCTGGACCACGTTCGCAGGATTGAAGGTGGCGCAGGCCGGCTCCATCGTCGGCATCGCCACCATGCTTGCCGCATTCTCCGCATTGGTGTTCGGCACACTGTCCGACAATCTGTACAAATGGAAGGTTGGACGCAAGTTCGGACGTCGTCGTTTCCTCATTCTGCTTGGCGTGCCGACGCTGTTGGTCACGATTCTCATGTTCGTGCCGGGACTGCCGGTGTGGGCCTACTTCGTGGTGTACGCACTGTGGATCGTTGCCAACCAGCTCATTATGACGCCGTATTCCGTGCTGCCTAATGAGATGACCACCGACTTCAACGGCCGCACCATGCTGTCGACCACCCGTATGCTGTTCTCCGGCATCGCCACTGCCGTGATTCCGCTGGGCATGGCCGCCTTCCTGCAGGCACTGGGCGACAAGAAAGCGTCTTCCTACACGATCGCCATGGGCTTCTTCATCTGCCTGTTCGCCCTGTTCGTGTTCATAGCATACAAGTCCACGTGGGAGCTCACCCCCGAGGAGGCCGGCTTTGATGAAGCAGCGATCAACGCGCAGCACAAGGAGCCGTTCAACTTCGGCAAGTGGCTCAAGGGCGTGGGCGATATCTTCGTCGGCTATTTCTCCACGTTGCGCAACAAGACCTTCCGCAAGCACATCATCATCTACCTGCTCGGCCAGTCCTTCCTGGACATCTTCGGCCAGGTGTGGCTGTTCTTCGTGCTGTACAATCTCAACAAGCCGGTCGCCTTTGGTTCCGCCCTGCTGGGCATGGCTCTGATCGGCGAACCGTTGAAGCCGGTATTCGGCTGGCTGTTCACCAAGCTTGGACCGCGCAAGATGTTCTCGCTGAACTTCGCCGGCGCGATTCTTGGCCTGCTCGGACTGTGGGGCCTGTGGCAGACCGCTTCCCAGAATGGAGCCACGTGGTGGAACATCGCCCTGTACGTGGTCATGATTTGGTGGCTTATCTTCCGTGCCATGACTTGGTTCATTCCGTGGAACGTGTTCCCGTTCATTCCTGACGTCGATACGATCATGGCCGGCGAGAACCGTGGCGGCCTGTACATCGGTTTCCAGCAGTTCGCGCGCAAGATCACCGCAGGCCTGTCTGCCATGGCTTGGGGCTGGTTCCTCGGTGCCAACGGTTTCGTCGAGGACGCGTTCAAGGCAGGCAAGCCGCAGCCCGATCAGGCGGTGAACGCCATTGGCACCGTGCTGGTTTGGTGGATTATCGCCGGTCTCGCCGTGGCATGGATCGTGTCGCTTACCATGAAGCTCGACAAGAACACCGACGGCATTCTGCTCAAGGAGATCGATCGTCTCAAGAACGGTGGCAAGAAGAAAGACGTCGATCCGAACACCAAGAAGGTCGTTGAGGAACTCACCGGCATCAAGTACGAGAAGTGCTGGCCGCAAACCACCGAGTGAATTGTTCCGGTTCCGGTTCTGATTCATTCATACCACGCTGAATGATGGAAGCGGGGACAAGGCTACGGCCTTGTCCCCGCTTCCATCATGTCGTGCAACTTTTGGCAACAAATGGTCAGGTTGCGCGGATGACCGTATTTTGGAATCATACGGATGAGTCAATGTGGACGGAATATATGAACCGCGTGAAAGGAAATTAGACAATGAGTGCGATTTCCGAACTGCAGTCGCTGGCCAAAAATCGACACAAGCCGAAGGCCAAGCCCACCGACACCAAAGTGGCGATGGTGTTTCTCGCGCCATGGCTGGTCGGCGCCATCGTGCTGTCGCTGATCCCAATGCTGTATTCGCTGGCGATTTCATTCACCAAATACAACATGATTAAACCTGCAAAATTTGTGGGATTAATGAACTACCGGCATATGCTCGCCGATCCACGTTTCATCAGCTCGTTGAAGGTCACGCTGGTGTATGTCGTGGTTTCGGTGCCGCTGCAGCTGATTGCCGCATTGGCTCTGGCTGTGGTGCTCGACCGCGGCATGCGGGGCTTGGCGTTCTACCGCTCCGCCTTCTACCTGCCGTCCATGCTCGGCGGTTCGGTCGCCATCGCGGTGCTGTGGAAGATGGTCTTCGGTTCCGATGGGCTGTCCAATCGGTTCCTGGGATTGTTCGGCATCGACACGGCCATGAGCTGGATCGCCAACCCGGATACCGCGAACTGGACGCTGGTCGCCCTTCACGTATGGCAGTTCGGTTCGCCGATGGTGATCTTCCTCGCCGGACTGCGCCAGATTCCGCGCTCGTTGTATGAGGCCGCCAGCGTTGATGGGGCATCGGAATGGCGCCAGTTCCGTTCCATTACGTTGCCGATGCTCTCTCCAATCGTGTTCTTCAACTTGGTGATGAGCGTGATCAACAGTTTCCAGACTTTCACTCAGGCATATGTCGTGTCTGGAGGAACAGGCGGTCCCTCCGACTCCACGTTGTTCTACACGCTGTACCTCTACCAGCAGGGATTCGGTTCGTTGCGAATGGGATACGCTTCCGCGCTGGCCTGGATTCTCGTCGTGATAGTGGCTGCGTTGACGCTCGTCAATTTCGCTTTGTCAAAGTTCTGGGTGCATTACGATGACTGATTCGACTGTCATGAAGATGGAGGAACGTGAAATGCGTGGCGATGCCGAGAGAAAAGGCGATAGAAAGCGTGCTGTCGCACGTGTGGTCGTCCCGGTAATCAAGCAGGCGCTCGTGCTTGCTTTGGCGGTGTTCATGCTGTATCCGGTGTTATGGATGATCGCCAGCTCGTTGCGGCCGGGGGATAAGATCTTCACCGACATGGGGCTTGTGGTCACCAAGCCGGTATGGGAGAACTACATCGCGGGTTGGAACGCATTGAGCTATCCGTTCGGCCGGTATCTGCTGAATTCGTTGTTCATCGTGGTATGCGCCATCATCGGCAATACGCTGACCTGCTCGATGGCCGCCTACGCTTTCGCACGTTTGAATTTCCGCTTCCGCGGACCGCTGTTCGCGTTCATGCTGCTGATGCTGATGATCCCAATCCACGTGATTGTGATTCCGCAGTACATCATGTGGAACTCATTGCATCTGGTGAACACTTTCGTTCCGCTGATCCTGCCGAAATTCCTCGCCACGGACGGCTTCTTCACATTCCTGTTCTACCAGTTTCTGCGTGGCATCCCGCGTGAATTGGATGAGGCGGCGAAACTTGATGGCGCCGGCCACTTCCGTATCTTCTTCAATGTACTACTGCCGTTGATGAAGCCTGCGGTCGGCACCTGCGCCGTGTTCACGTTCATCTGGACATGGAACGATTTCTTCTCCCAGCTGCTGTATCTGACCAAGCCGGACATGTACACGGTTCCGATCGCATTGCGCACGTTCATCGACTCCCAATCGCAATCGAGCTATGGGCCGATGTTCGCCATGAGCGTCCTCAGCCTGATTCCACTGTTCCTGGTGTTCACTTTCGGACAGAAGTACCTGGTCCAGGGCATCGCAACCACGGGAGGCAAGTGATGCGGAGCGAATGTGATTCGGCGGTATCGGCAACGGATATCAGGGAGTTGTGAGATGAAGCGTATGCAGAAGATTGCCGCAGTCTGCGCGGCGCTTGCCATGTTGGTCCTTTCCGGGTGCGGAACTTCCGTTGGCGCAAGCGATGTTCCGGTCGTGCCATCGAAGGGCGAAGTGACTATCCGTCTAAACTGGTGGGGTGGTGACAGTCGCGTCAAGACCACCGAGCAGGTGGTCAAGGCGTTCGAAAAGGAACATCCCAACATCCATGTGCAGACCGAATATTCCGATTGGACGGGATATTGGGACAAGCTCGCGGTGCAATCTGCCGGCGGCAACGCGCCTGATGTCATGCAGATGGATGAGCTGTACCTTTCCTTCTATGGTGGCATGAACGCCTTGCTTGATCTCGACAAGGCGAAGAAGTATCTTGACCTTAGTCAGATCGACTCCAGTCTGCTTGATATGGGAAAGTTGGATGGCAAGCAGGTGGCAGTGCCGTTAAGCACGGCGCAGTATGGCGTCATCGTCAATAACGATGTGCTCGACTCTTTGGGGCTGAAGCTGCCGGAAAACGCCAATTCATGGACATGGGACGAGTTTGAGGACTTTGCCAAGCAGGTGGCCGCCAAGTCGGACGGCAAAATAGTCGGTGCGATTGCTCCCAATAACGGGTACGCTTTGCAGTTGTGGGCTCGGCAGCATGGCGAGAAGCTGTTCAATGGCAATACTGTCGCGATTAAGCCGGACACATTGGCCCAATTCTTGCAGATGCCCTCCGAATGGGCTGCCAATGGCATCGAGATCAGCAAAGAAACCTGGAGTGAGAATGTCACCGCGTCGTTGAACGATAGCGCATTCGGCAAGGGACAGCAGGCGCTGATGCTCACCCAAGCTCCGCAGATTGTGCCATACGCACAGGCGGCCGGAACTGCCAATATGTCGCTGTTGCCGATGCCACAGGTCAATCCAGGCGCCAAAACGGGCTATCTAAAACCAGGTATGTACTGGTGTGTCTCCTCCGGTTCCCAGCATCCAGCCGAGGCGGCCATGTTGGTGGACTACCTGCTGAACAACGAGAAGGCTGGAAAAATCCTAGGCACCGAACGAGGTATCCCGGCGAATAACGGCATCCGCAAAAGCATCTCTTCTAGTGCGAGCGGCATGGACAAGCTTTCTCTGGACTTTGTGGACCGGATCGAATCGTCGTTGGGCAAGGCTCCGGGCATCACGCCCAATGGCGCTTCCGATTTGGACAAGATAATCGTGAGATACCAGCAGGACGTCGTGTTCGGCAAGCAGAAGCCGCTTCCCGCGGCGAAGGCCATGATCAACGAGCTTCAGGAGTCCATCGACTTCAATAGCTGATGTATGTCTACCAGATGCGAGGCCATTGCTGTTATTAAGAACGTGGGTATTCGTTGTTCGTGATACGGACGTGCATGCCAGAGGAAACAGCGAGTCATTACAATGTAGCGACAAACATAACAACAGGCGTCTCAACGCCAAGGAGGGCATCATGGCCGAAATCACATGGAAGTCGATCCTCACCAAGCTGGTCGAGGGGGACCACTTAAGCGCCGAGGAATCCGAGTGGTTCGTCGATGACCTCATGAACGGCAACGCCAATCCGGCCGCCGTCGGCGCGGTGCTAGCCACCCAGCAACAGCTGGGATTGACGCCTGATGAGGTTCGCGGTGCGGCGAAGGCCATGGTCGCCCACGCCATCCCGCTGCATATCGAAGGTGAGACCACCGATATCGTCGGCACCGGCGGAGACGGCGCGTCCACGGTGAACCTGTCGTCCATGGGCGCGGTCGTTGCCGCCGCAGCGGGCGTCAAGATCGTCAAGCATGGCAATCGCGCCGCCTCGTCCAAGTGCGGCACCGCCGATTGCTTCGAAGCGTTGGGACTGCCGTTGGATTTGACGCCGGAACAGGTGGCCGCAGTCGGCAACGAATGCGGCATCGCGTTCGCGTTCGCACGTACCTTCCATCCGGCGATGCGTTTCGTCGGACCGATTCGCGCCGCGCTCGGCGTGCCATGCGTGTTCAACGTGCTTGGTCCTCTAACAAATCCCGCAAGCCCGAAGCATATGGCCGTCGGCTGCGCCAATCGCAAGATGAGCCCGATCATGGCCGCCGTGTACGCGGCGAACGGTCAAACCGGCATGGTCTACACCTCCAGCGAGGGACTTGACGAGATGGCCCCGACCGGACCGGTCTCCATCTGGGAGTTCAAGGATGGCAAGGTTGTTGAAGACGAATTCGACCCGACCGTCGAGCTTGGTCTCGCCAAGATCAACGTTTCCGACCTGAAAGGCGGAGAACCCGAACTCAACGCACGACTGGCACGTGATTTCTTCGCGGGCAAGGATGTGCCGTTCCGCACCACCGCCCTGTTGAACGCCGCATCCGCCATCGTAGCCGACGGGCATCAGGTACTGGCCGATGCCAGCTTGGCCGAACGCTTCAAGGCAGCTTATGCCATTGCCGAGCAGACCGTCGATTCCGGCAAGGCAACGGCGCTGCTCGATAAGTGGATTGCGACCGCCCAAGCTGCGAAAGCCTGAATCCGCGCGTATATAGCGCTTGTACAGACATGTGAAGGCCCGACACTGATGGAATAACAGTGTCGGGCCTTCACATTGCATCGTCCGATATGACGGCAGCTAGGCCGCATATGGGAGCCGTCATCAGACGCGCGCGCCATCATCGAACTCGTCGGTGCGCGTCTGGGAATGCCCCTTATGCTGCACAATGAGCCCGGCGGCGCCGACCAATGCGCACAGACCGAAGATGGACCCCAGAATCGAAGCCAGCGCTGGCATGAACACCGAAGCGATGATGCCGATGACACCGGCGACCAACAATACCCAGAAGACAAGCTTCGACAATTTCACAGGGCCGATCTTGGGGTTCGGTGGCACGAAATCCTCACCATAACGGTCCATGACCCGGTCAGTATCAAGCCAGCTTGAACCGGTGAAATCACGCGGACCGCGGCTAGTTGACGGCATGTCGCCGACGAATGTGCCTTGATCCAGATCGTTGACGGACAGCAGGGCCTCTTTTTCCTGACGTTGCGCGTGTTTTTCGAAACGTTTCGCACTGCGCGAACGTTCCACGGCCTTCAGGTCATCGGCGTGCGAATTCGCGAATTCGGCCCAGGCCGCATCCAGGTCGTCGGATGGCGAGACACCGCCATGCGACTCATCGTTTGGGCGTTCTTCATCGTCGTTGGTATTGTTGAGGTCAGTCATACTTATACTCTAATCGGGCGGGCGCCAATCCGTCGGGAGGAATGTGAAGAATGCTCTACTGGTTTTTCGTCAAAGGTCTGGGGCCGATCGCCATCCATCGTCTGGGGCCGACCGCGCAGGGACTTGAGAACATTCCGCATGAGGGTGGCGCCATCATCGCGGCCAATCACCTTGCCGTCATCGACGATGCACTGTTGCCGCTGACCTGCCCGCGCATGATTCATTTCATGGGCAAGGCCGAGTATTTCGAAGGCAAGGGCATCAAAGGCAAGTTCAAGAAATGGTGGTTCACTTCCGTCGGCGTGTTCCCCGTGGACCGTTCCGGCGGTTCCAAATCGCTTGGAGCGTTGAACCATGCCCGTGAGATCATCGAGGACGGGCATCTGTTCGGTATCCACATCGAAGGTACGCGTAGTCCGGACGGACGTCTTTACAAGGGACATACCGGCGCGGCCCGACTGGCGTTCGAGACCGGATGCCCGATTGTTCCGGCCGCCATCATCGGCTCCCGTGAACTGCAGAAGCCGGGACAGGTCATTCCGAACAAAGGTAAATCCACGGTGATTTACGGCAAGCCGATTGAAGTCGAGAAGAAGCCGGTGGACGAGATCACCCATGAGGACCTGCGTTCGCTCACCGACCGTGTGACCCGCGAGATCCAGAAGATGAGCGGCCAGGAATACGTCGACGAGTATGCGCAAAAGGTTAAGGCCGAGCTTAAGGCCCAGCAGGAGGCCGAAGCGCAGGCCAACCAGTCTGAGAACGGCAAAAAGTAGATTCTTTTCATATATGGCGATGGGGATGTTCCAGGAACGTCGGAACATCCCCATCGCCATATACGGCTCATGGTCGTCGCATGCCATGAGCCATGAGGATGCTCAGAACAGCGACGAATACATCTTCAAAGTGATGGTGGTCGGCGTTCCATCCTCCTGATGCAGACGCACCTCTGTGCCACCTACGGGATCCTGCGACGCCACTTTCTTGTCCTGGCTGGAATCAAGCGTGATCTGCGAGCTGATCTTCACACTGAACCCAAGCTTCTCCAAAGCGCTCTTGGCATCGGACGCACGCTGTCCGACGTAATTCGGCAGCGTCACGGTCTGCGGCCCCTTCGACACCACCACTTCGATGGCGTCGCCCCAATGCAACTCGTCACCGGCCTTTGCGGAGGCGGACATCACCTGTCCCTGCGGAATCTTGTCATCGAACTGCTCGGACCAGTCGACGGTGAGCTTGAGTCCGTCCAATGCCTGTTGGGCTTCGTCCTTCGATTCGCCGACGATATTAGGCATGGTGACCGGTTTCGGCCCCTGTGACAGGGTGACGGTGATCTTCGTATTATGGGACAGGGTGGCGCCAGGGTCTACGCTGAGCGACAGCAACGCCCCTTGGGGCACGTCCATGGAGTACGCGTCATCACTGTCCGGCGTCCGCTCGATATTGTCAAAGCCGGCTTCTTTCAGCGCTTTGACGGGGTCTTTGCCATTCGCGCTGTCGGCGTCGAGTATGTCGGCGGGAACGGTGGCCTGCTTGACGCCTTTCGACACAACCACCTTCACCTTCTGATGGCGTCGTTTGCTCACATGCGATCCGACGTTCGCCGGATCGGTGGAGATGATGTCTCCCTTGGCGATGGAATCGCTGTAGGCCTCAGTCATTTCGTATTCGATATTGGCGAATTTCAGCAGTTGCTCGTAGGAGCTCCATTTGACATTGGAGATGCGGCAGGATTTTGAAGCCGCACACGACAGGTCGGCCGGTTGAGGCAAGGTCCAATAGCTTCCCGGACCTTGGAAGTACCACCACGCATAGCCGCCTCCACCGGCGCAGGCAAGTACGGCCGCCGTTATGCACGCGACAATCACGGGAGTACGTTTGCCCTTGCGGCCTCGTTGCTTGCCTTTGGCCTTTTCCCTGGATCCGGTCGGGGATCCGTGTCCGTCCAAGGACAGTCTGGCGGTCTCCTCCGGATCGGGTCGTGACTGTTCCGTTGGCATGATACTGGTTGCATTCGTCGTATGCTGCTCAAAAGGACGGGTGCGATCGTCGGATTGGTTCGTGGGCGGCGCAGGGGGAGCGGGAGGGATCATGCCCGGCCCGCCGACGTTGGCTGAGACGTCGGTCTCTGAGGGTAGTCGATACTGCCAATCGTCGATTGTGAGGCCCCTTTGCAATCGCTGCAGTTCCTCGAGCGCCACGGAAGCGTCTTGGGGGCGCTCCTCCGGCGCACGCGCGGTGAGCTTTGCGATGAACGCCGACACGTCGGCATTGATTCCGGAACATACGGTCGAAACGTCCGGCACGTCCTCATGCACATGCTTGAACACCAACGTCACCGGATTGTCGGCGTTGAAAGGAACCCTGCCGGTCAGCATCTCCCAAGCCATGATGCCCACAGAATAGAGGTCCCCTTGAGGAATCGCCCGGTTGCTTTCGATCATTTCCGGCGCCAGATACGAGGCCGTGCCCAGCAACATGCCCGTGGAGGACAACGTGGCCTGTGAAACGGCCTTGGCCAGGCCGAAATCAGTGATCTGCACATGCCCTCGGTCGTTGAGCAGAATGTTCTCCGGTTTGATGTCGCGGTGCACCACGCCCGCGCGGTGGGCCGATGCCAGGCCATCCAACGTTTCCCCGACAATCCGGAGCGTCTCACGCACGCTGAAAGTGACCTGCTGGTTCATTTCGTAACGCAGGTTCACGCCATGGACGTATTCCATGACGAGATAATCCAATCCATTGAATTCGCCGGTATCGTAGACCTGCACGATGTGCGGATTGGCTATCGCGGCCGCGGAACGGGCCTCACGCCGGAAGCGTTCCGCGAACTGATCGCGCTTCGGTCCCTGCGCCAGCTGCGTGTGCATGATTTTTACGGCGACGGTGCGTCCCAGCCGTTCATCGGTGGCCTGATACACCGTGGCCATGCCACCGTCGGCGATTCTGCTGATAACCCGGTACCGGTCTTCTATGACTTGGCCTACGGGGTCGTGTGGGGCTTCATTCATGGTTGATCGGTATGGTTCCTTCTCAAAAACGTCTTGTCGAACAGTCTTCAATCCGTAGTTTACAAGCAGGGGTCAAGCATGAGCCTCGCGGAACATATGACGGACATGGGTCTTTCACGCATTCCGCGAGATTCCTGATACTGATTTTCCAGATCTATTCGTGAACGATGGGCACGAAGCGTGCGCAGGCCTTGACAAGCATATCCTCACGTTGACGGGGCAGACCAAGCGATTCGATGGACTTCCTGGATTCGCCCCACAGCTCCGCTATCCTTTCCTTGGAACGATCGATCGCACCGGTGGATTCGAAAAGCGTGATGGCGCGGGCAACCTGTTCCTCGTCGCGGGAACCGGCCTCCCACATGCCGATGAGCTCGCGTCTCTCCGCCTCGTCAGCCGCATCGATGGCATCGGCGAGCAGCACCGTGCGTTTGCCTTCCCGGATATCACCGCCAATCGGCTTGCCGGTATTGCGGCTCGAACCGATGACGTCCAGAAGATCGTCGGCAAGTTGGAACGCCAAGCCAAGAGGTAGACCTATCGCCAAAGCACGGTCACGTGCGGTACCGGCATCGGCACCGGCTGCGAGCATACCGAATTCCAGTGGCGCGATGGTGGTATAGCTGGCAGTCTTCCAACGGAACACATTCAGCGACGCGGCCGCCAGCTCGGCAGGATCGTCCAGGGAATTGAGCTCCACGGCCAAATCAAGCACCTGGCCGATCTCCACCTCGCGATGCATATTCAGGAACGCCGACACCACGTCCGTTCCGGAACCAAGACGGGATGCCGCTTTTTCCGCGATATCCACGCTTGCGGTGGCCAGCATGTCGCCCAGCATGATGCCCAGACCATGGCCGATGGCATCGCTGTGCGTGTCCATGGACAGCGCGCGATGAGCGGATGGTTTGCCGCGACGCAGGTCGGAATCGTCGATGATGTCATCGTGCACCAACGCTCCGGTCTGGAACACCTCGATCGCGCAGGCCAGATCAAGCACCGCGTCCATATCCCGCTCCAACACGTCCTGCTGGGCAAACACGCGAAACGCATCCAACGTCAGCAGCGCGCGAAGCCGTTTGCCGCCCTCGCTTGACGTGACCGCCTGCCGGGCGACCGCGTCGGCGATGGGCCTACAGGAATCGGCGACCGCATCATCCGCGTGAAGGAACGAAAAATCCCTCACCAACGATAACGTGCGCGTTTCAATCTGTTCCAAATCGGAGGAGCTAGTCATATATCAAAGTTATCCACATGCGTCCGACAAGAACGGAACGCAGTAATTGCAATGGATGGAACGGTATGGCACGTTCCATGACACGCCGATGGACGCATTCTCCGACCACAGGGGCTGAAAACACGGCCCGAGCATCGGCGGATGCCGCATAGTACTCCGGAAAGCGGTCGCGCACGGCGTCCGCGCCAACCATGTCAAGGAGAACGGAATGATGAACATGATCGACGAGACGACGCCGATACGTGACACGGAAATGGATCAGCTCGGCGAACAGCTGACGGAAGATTGCAAATCGCAGGGAATGGAGGAAGCGATACGCGGATTCCTGCAGGAGCCGTTCGGACGATGGATGGACTCTCTTGCCGATTCTCAGTCCGTCGGCGGTGGTCTGGATGGCGCTCGCAGACTATCCCGGAACGATAAGCGGGCGATCGCCGTCGCCATGGAACGGGCGATGTCGGTCCGCGACGCATTGCTGGTGTCCATCGTCGTGGGGGAGGACCGTTCGCCGCGCGAGTTCCTGATGGACTTCATGACCAATCCGATGCATCCCGATAATTCACGCCGGCTGGAGGAGATACTCAAGGATTCGTTCCGGGACGCCTCAACGACTCCCGACACCGTGCGCTGCGACAACGGCGTCACCATGATGTTCGACATCATCGAAATGGTTCCCGAACGCTATCAGGTTCAGCCATTGGCCGTGATCAGCTATGTATTGTGGTGGATGGGTGACGAGCGTGCCATGCTGTGTGCCCTGCGGGCACTCGCGTTGGATGAGGACTGTTCGCTTGCCGCGATCGTCTGTTCCGCCACGCACCGTCATATTGGTCCGGCATGGACTTCGGAAAACGCAGACAACACGCCGAAAGGCGTCGACATTGGTGCGTGATGGGCCCAACACGCGGGAATAATCGTCCTTGCAAGATGGTTTACTCACATAGTTGACGATTTGCCCTTGCCAGAAGTGGGCCCATATGGTATACGCTTCCGGCGGGATCAGTAGGAGGATAAGTTTGGCCACCAAGGAAACGACGGCAAGCACGGAACAGACTGATCTGACCGAAAAGACCACCTCCACGAAGAAGGCCTCCACGCGCAAGACCACTACGAAGAGGGGTGCGGCGAAGAAGACCACCGCCAAGACATCGCGCAAAGCCACCGCGAAGAAGGCCTCCAAGGTCAAGAAGGATCACGAGGAGGATCTGGTCGACGAGGTTCCCGAGGACGAAGATGGCCCCGACGAGGACGCCGATCTCGACGATTTCGATGATGACCTCGACGACGTGGACGCGGACGACGATGACAATGATGATCTCGACGAGGATGATGATCTCGACGAGGACGACTCCGAGTCGGATGATGACGAGGACAATAAGCGCAAGAAGCCGGAAGAGCCTAAGGAAAAGGGCGCTTTCGTGGTCCGCGATGATGATGACGACGACAATCTGACGCCGTCGGGCAATCCGAAGCGTCGTGTGATCGCCGCCGGCGCCACCGCCGACCCGGTCAAGGATTATCTGAAGCAGATCGGCCGTGTGAACCTGCTGAACGCCGAGCAGGAGGTCGACCTGTCCGAACGCATCGAAGCCGGTCTGTACGCCCAGCATCTGCTGGACACGGAATCCGACAAGATGGACTTCAAGCGCAAGCGCGAGCTCAAGTGGGCCGCGAACGACGGCAAACGAGCCAAGGATCACCTGCTGGAGGCCAACCTCCGACTTGTGGTCTCTCTGGCCAAGCGTTATACGGGACGCGGCATGCTGTTCCTTGACCTGATTCAGGAAGGCAACCTCGGTCTGATCCGTGCCGTCGAGAAGTTCGACTGGAAGAAGGGCTTCAAGTTCTCCACGTACGCCACGTGGTGGATTCGTCAGGCCATCACCCGTGCCATGGCCGACCAGGCCCGCACCATCCGAGTGCCTGTCCACATGGTCGAGGTCATCAACAAGCTGTCCCGCGTGCAGCGCCAGATGCTTCAGGATCTGGGCCGCGAACCAACGCCCGACGAGCTGGCTCGAGAGCTCGACATGCCTGTTGAGAAGGTCCAGGAAGTGCAGAAGTATGGCCGTGAGCCGATTTCGCTGCACACCCCGCTTGGCGAGGACGGCGATTCCGAATTCGGCGACCTGATTGAGGACACCGATGCCATCGCTCCGTCCGACGCCGTGGCTTTCTCTCTGCTGCAAGAGCAGTTCAAGCAGGTGCTTGAGACGCTGTCCCCCCGTGAGGCAGGCGTCATCAAGATGCGTTACGGCTTGGAGGATGGCCAGCCCAAGACGTTGGACGACATCGGCCGTGTGTACGGGGTGACCCGTGAACGCATCCGCCAGATCGAATCGAAGACCATGTCCAAGTTGCGTCACCCGTCTCGTTCGCAGACGTTGCGCGACTTCCTGGATCAGTGATCGGACGTGAATGAACGAAGTCGAGAAACCGGCGGAGACGTTGGTTTCTCGGCTTCTTCCGTCTGGAGACGCGATAATCGAAAGGGAACATGGCAAAGGATAATTACGGAGCGAAGAGCCTCACCGTGCTCGAAGGCTTGGACGCGGTGCGCAAACGTCCAGGTATGTATATCGGTACGACCGACAGCCAAGGATTGATGCATTGCCTTTGGGAGATCATCGACAATGCCGTCGATGAGGCTCTCGCGGGTGCCTGCGACCACATCATCGTGACATTGCACGATGATGGTTCCGTCGAGGTGGCGGACAACGGCCGTGGCATTCCGGTGGATGTCGAGCCCAAGACCAAGCTCACCGGCGTGGAAGTGGTGTTGACCAAGCTGCATGCCGGTGCGAAATTCGGCAATTCCTCATACGGCGCCTCCGGTGGTCTGCATGGCGTCGGATCGTCTGTGGTGAACGCGTTGAGTTCCCGCCTTGACGTGGAAGTGGATCGTGACGGCAAAACGCATCACATGGCCTTCCACCAGGGTCATCCCGGCGTGTATTCCGACGCTGATCCCAAGCATCCGTCCCCGGACTCGCCGTTCAAGAAGACACGGAAGAACCGTCCGACCGAACTGGAGATCATTGGCAAGGTAAGTCCGAAGACCACGGGAACCCGCATCCGTTACTGGGCCGATCCTGAGATTTTCAATGACACCGCCGAATTCAGCTACGACCAGCTGATCGACCGTGTGCGTCAGACCAGCTTCCTGGTACCAGGGCTGAAAATCACCGTCATCGATGAGAACATCCCTGAAACCGGTGATGAGGCCGTCGACGAAATGCTGGAAGTCGATGTCGAGGACAATGCCACGGACGCGGCACAACCGGACGCCACCGCCACGGACGAAACGCCTGAAGCCCAGACGGACGGTGCCGACGCGCAACCGCAGGAAAACGCCGCACCGAACACGCGTCCGAAATACCCGCATGCGCGCATCGAGGAATTCCTTCATACCGGCGGTGTGAGGGATTTCGTCGATTTCCTGTCCAAAGGCGAGGCCGTTTCGGATATTTGGCGCATCACTGGCGATGACACGTATGTCGAAGAGACGCAGGCTGTGGGCGATGACGGTGAATTGCATGCGCAAAAGGTGACCCGTGATTGCGCCGTGGACATCGCCATGCGTTGGACCAACGGATATGACACAACCATACGCAGCTTCGTCAACGTGGTGGAGACCCCCGGCGGAGGCACGCATGTGGACGGCTTCCTGCAGGGTATCACCAGACAGGTTCGTAAGGCCGTCGAGGATAATGCGCGTAAGCTCAAGGTGAATCTCAAGGATTCCAACATGAAGGTGGAGCGCGACGATATCCTCGCCGGTCTGGTCGCCGTGGTCACCGTGCGCATCGCCGAGCCGCAGTTCCAGGGACAGACCAAGGATGTGCTCGGCACCGCGCAGGTCAAGCCCATCGTCTCCAAGATGACCGACAGGCAGTTCGGCGAGATGATCACCGGCTCCAAGCGCGGATACAAGGAGCAGTCCGGCCGCGTGCTGGAGAAGATCGTCGGTGAGATGCACGCCCGCGTGCAGGCCCGCAAGACCAAGGAGGTCACGCGCCGCAAGAACGCGCTCGAATCCGCCTCCATGCCTCCGAAACTGTCCGACTGCCAGCCGGGCAACGACGATGTGGCCGAATTGTTCATCGTCGAGGGCGATTCTGCGCTCGGCACCGCCAAGGCCGCCCGCAATTCCGGATTCCAAGCGCTGCTGCCGATTCGAGGCAAGATCCTCAACGTGCAGAAGGCGTCGCTCGCGCAGATGCTGTCCAACAAGGAATGCGCGGCCATTATCCAGGTGGTCGGCGCCGGCTCCGGAGCGAGTTTCGACATCGAGCAGGCCCGGTACAACAAGATCATCATGATGACCGATGCCGACGTCGACGGCGCGCATATCCGCATCCTGCTGTTGACGCTGTTCTACCGGTACATGCGGCCGCTCATCGAATACGGTCACGTGTATGCGGCCGTGCCGCCGTTGCATCGTATCGCGTTGACGGGCGCGCACAAGGGCGAGTTCATCTATACGTATTCCGATGACGAGTTGGCGGGCAAGCTTGCCGAGCTCGACAGAAAACATATCGGCTACAACGAGGACATTCAGCGGTACAAGGGCCTTGGCGAGATGGATGCCGATCAGTTGGCCGACACCACCATGGATCCACGCACCCGCATGCTGCGCCGCATCCGCATGGAGGACGCCGAACAGGCCAGCCACATCTTCAGCCTGCTCATGGGCGATGACGTGCCTCCGCGCAAGGCGTTCATCGTGGAGAACGCGGACGATTTCGACCGTTCGAAGATCGACACCTGATTTTGATTGCATGGGAGGTAGGTTCCGTTCCGTCGAAACCCGCCTCCCGCTTTTTTGCCGGAACCAACGCCTGCTCGCTTCTTGGAACAAGACCGAAAAACAAGACCGAATCATGCTTTGACCGGAATCAGACGTTGAAGCGGTACCGCAAATCGCTAGTTACCGTTTGGTAGGTAACTGCGGGTAAACTGTATGAAGAATTCGGATCAACGTGTCCAAGGAACCATCAAAGGAGCTGATTCATGGCCAATCTGCTGCTTGCCGTGATTTATGTGGCTTTCATCAGTCTGGGCTTGCCGGATGCCGTGCTCGGAGCTGCCTGGCCGACGATGAGCACCGATTTGAACGCGCCTGTTTCCTGGGAGGGTGGCATCTCCATGACCATTTCGGCGGGCACCATCGTGTCCGCGTTGCTGTCCGATCGCATGACCCTGCGATTCGGCGCGGGCAAGGTCACTGTGGTGTCCGTGGCGTTGACGGCGTTCGCTTTGTTCGGTTTCTCGATCGCGCCGAATTACTGGATGTTGCTGCTGTTCGCGATTCCTTATGGATTGGGGGCGGGTGGCGTCGACGCGGCGCTGAACAACTATGTCGCGATCCACTATGAAAGCCGTCACATGAGCTGGCTGCACGCCATGTGGGGATTGGGCACGCTGCTTGGCCCGTACATCATGGCGTATGCGTTGGGCGCAGGTCAAGGCTGGTCATGGGGGTACCGGTACATCTCTATCCTGCAAATAGCACTCACCGCGGTACTGGTATTCAGCCTGCCGCTGTGGAAGACACGCACCGCACAAGACACCGAAGAGACAACTGAGGACGATGCGCCACGCAAGCCCCTCGGCATCCGTGGCGTGCTTGCGATTCGTGGCGCACGCGAGATCCTCGTCATGTTCTTCTGCTATTGCGCGCTTGAATCCACTGCCATGCTGTGGGCCAGCAGCTACATGGTGCTTGGCAAGGGCATCGACAAGACCACGGCCGCCATGTGGGGAAGCCTGTTCTGCATCGGCATCACCGTCGGACGTCTCGCAAGCGGCTTCCTCACCATGAGATTGAGCGATCCGTCCATGATCCGCCTTGGACAGGCTCTGGTATTGACGGGTGTCATCATCATGCTGCTGCCGCTGCCGCATCACATCGGCACCATCGCGGGACTGATGGTCATCGGCCTGGGATGCGCGCCGATTTATCCATGCGTCATCCACTCCACGCCGACCTATTTCGGCAAGGACAAGTCCCAGGCCATCGTCGGCATGCAGATGGCATTCGCCTATGTGGGGTCGATGTGCATGCCTCCGGTGTTCGGTCTGATTGCCCAGCACATCTCCGTCAACCTGTTCCCGTGGTATCTCGTGGCGTTCCTGGTGCTCATGGTGGTCATGCACGAAACGTTGCGCAAAAAGTGTGGTGGCCAGGTCACGGCCTGAACGTCAGAACATCCACGTCGCCGGATTGTCCGGCGAATAGGAACTGCTGAAACCGTGCGCGGCATTGTATGTGCCGCACACCCAATCCGGATTGCTGAAGCCAAGCGTCACATACCAGACCATGACGAGCGCGGCGAGCGTCGCCATGAGCGGAAGGCGTGCCGTGAACATGCGGATCGCGCACAGCGCGATGGCGATTGCCAGCAATACGATGAACGTCAGTGAGAAGTAGCGCAGCCAGGTCAGACCGTACGCTCCGATGTACAGGCCCAGTCGAAGGGCCGCCGAGGCCAGCATGACGGCGGTCACGGCCAGCAGTCCGCCCAGCGTGGCGTTCAGCCAAGGTGTGTGTGGGGTGGATATGAGAGCGATGCCGAAGATGGCCAGATTGATGGCGGCCACCGTCAGCAGCTGGAAGAAACCGTCTCGCGCATACTCGCTATAGGTCAGTCCATCCGGGAGTGAGATTAAGCCGTCCGTCAAAGCTCCGGCGAACAGGAAACGCAATTGCACCGCGCAGAACAGCGTGTATACGACCAGCATCATCGAGAGCACGGTGACCGTCATCGTTGAACTCAAGGCGATATGACGGGGCTCCGACGGCTCTTTGTTTTCGATATCGAGGCTAAGAAGCAGGGAGCATAGGAACGGCCAGGGCACAATGACGATCAGTGTGTGGATTGTGATCGCCGTAAGGTCGGGATGTCCGATGGCGGCTGTCAGTTCGTAGCGGAATATCTGGTCCGCGCTGGTCAGCAAGGGGATGATGGTCAGTAGTAGGGGTATCGAGACTAGTGCTGCCATACCGATTTCACGGGCCTTCGAGCGTTTGTTGGCCGAAGCGGCGGAACGGGCCAGGATGGTAAGCGATCCGAAGACACGCCCCAGATTGGAAAACGGCTGTACGAGCCAGCCGGTAAGCCAATCGCGTGCCACTTGGGACGGATGCCATATGCTGTATCGGCCGTTGACCAGCTGGCAGTGCAGCATCAGCAGTATGGGTTGCGCAAGGAATGTGGTCAGCGAGTAATCGATGTTCCCGCTATACGGAGTGGCGCTGACGGAAAGCATGTTCCATACGCTCAAAGCGGTGATCGTGCCGGCCACAAGCCACGTGTACGGACGTTTGCGCACGCTCGTCCAGTGGAGCGCGGTGACGAGCGCAAGACATAGCAGCCAGAATAACGGCAGGGCATATCCGTATACGCATTCGGGAAGCGTGGAGCTGCAGACGAACCGGTCGAAGACGAAGGTGATGACGAGCGCCGTGGCCATGGTCGCGATGGTGCGCCGTCCCGTCCGTCGGGATGCCGGATGCTGCTGTTCGATGGCGACGCGTGTGGCCGGTTGCGGCGCCGGTGTCTGTTGGGTGTTCATGGCATTCCTTTCGATTGATGGATCAATGTGGAACTGTCGCCATGGTAAGCTATCGAAAAACGATATAAACATATCGAAATTTATTTTTTCACGGAATTTGCATATTGAAAAACGATAGGTTATTATCGTTTTTCGTAAATCGCGTTTGTCTATGAAGGAGATACCGTATATGTGTGCGCGGAATGATTCGATGGACGATCCGGAACGAGAGACGGCGGTGATTGTGGCGCTGCGTGTGCTGGTCGTGCTGTTTGCACTGTGTGGGCTGGCTCTGCAGGTCGGCGCGTTCGTGGCGGGGGTGGTCGTTTCCATCGATTGCTTCCATGCTGATGTGACGCATTGGCTCTATGTGATCGGATTCGTGTTGATGGTGGCCTGTTTCGAGGTGGCTCTGGTGCCGTTGTGGAGGCTGCTGACATTGGTTCGTCATCGTGACGTGTTCTCCGGGAAGGCCATCCATCTGGTCGACGGCATACTTGGCTGCGCCGGCGTGGAAGGGATCCTGGTCGTCCTGGCGATGCTCTCCCAGGCCTGGCTGTCGCCATCCCTGTTCCTGTCGAGGCTGCTCGGGTTGGAAACGGATCTGGTTCGCTTCGCGGTCGCGGGCGGCGGTCTGGTGGCTCTGTTGCTCATAGCGGCGTTCATGCTGCTCATGCTGGTGATGCGCTCGCTGCTGCGGCAGGCCATCGAGCAGCGTGATGAGCTTTCGGCGGTGATCTGACATGGCGATCCGTGTGAATCTTGATGTGATGCTGGCCAAGCGCAAGATGGGCGTGAATGAGCTGGCCGATGCGATTGGCATCACGCCCGCCAATGTGTCGGTGCTGAAGAACGGCCGCGCCAAGGCGATTCGTTTCTCCACGCTTGACGCGATATGCTCCACGCTTGACTGCCAGCCCGGCGATGTGCTCGAATGGGTCGATGACGTCGATTGACGGTTGGCATGTCTGAAGGCGATGCCATAATCGAACGTATGTACGAATGTTTGGACTTGTTTTCCGAAGCGACCAGAACATGGTTCAGGCATGCGTTCGACCATCCGACCGAAGCACAGCGGCAGGCTTGGCCCGCTATACGAGCCGGTGAGAACGTTCTGGTGGTGGCTCCCACCGGCTCGGGCAAGACGCTATGCGCGTTCCTTTCCGCGATCGACCGGCTGATGTCCGGGAAAGAACGTCGGACGGCCCAGCCATCCGACTCAAAAAGCGGCAAACCGGTCGGCGGAGTCAAAGTGCTGTACATCTCGCCATTGAAGGCGCTGGGCGCGGATGTCGCGAAAAACCTGCAGGCTCCATTGGACGGTATCTCCAAACAATGCGAGACGATGGGCTTCCCTGCTCCGAATGTCAGCGTGGCCATGCGCAGCGGGGACACCTCGCCACAGGAGCGACGCCGAATCGTCAGCCATCCACCAGACATCCTCGTTACCACACCCGAATCGCTGTTCCTGCTGCTCACTTCCCAGGCGCGCCGGATACTTTCCACCGTCGAAACCGTCATCGTGGACGAAATCCATGCCGTGGCGGGAACCAAGCGCGGCGCGCATCTGGCGCTTAGCCTTGAACGGCTTGACGAGTTGACTGAAAAACCGGCACAGCGCATAGGACTGTCGGCCACCGTCAATCCCGTGGAGGAGGTGGCCCGCTTCCTCGGCGGCTCGCAGCCGGTACGCATCGTGCGTCCGCAGTCCCGTCCGGATATGGAGATCAAGGTAGTGGAGCCGCTCTCCGACATGCTTGACACCAGCGCCACCGGAGGGTCGGTATGGCCGGCCATCGAGCGCAGCGTGCTCGATGAGGTGCTTGTCCACCGCACCACCCTTGTGTTCGTCAACTCGCGAGGACTTGCCGAAAAGCTCACCGCACGGCTCAACGACCTCTATACGCAATCCCGTGGCGGTTCCATTCCCCAATATCAGGACATGGGCTCGCCCGAAGGGCGCGAGCATTTCGCCAGACACTATGATTCCGTGGTCGGCTCGACCACCATGCTGGTCGAGTCGCACGAGGATGCCGACGCGATCGCCATGGCCCACCATGGTTCGGTCTCCAAGGATCGTCGCAAGCAGATCGAGGAACAGCTCAAACGTGGACAACTGCGTTGCGTGGTGGCCACATCCAGCCTCGAACTCGGCATCGATATGGGGTCGGTGGATTTGGTCATCCAGATTGCCCCTCCGTTGTCGGTGTCGTCGGGGCTGCAGCGCGTCGGACGCGCCGACCACAAGGTCGGGGGAGTGTCGCACGCGTTGCTCTATCCGGTCACGCGTCAGCAGATCATCGGCATGGTGGCCAGTGTCGAAAGCATGCGGTCGGGGGATCTCGAACCACTGCGCGTCATCGGCAATCCATTGGATGTGCTCGCGCAGCAGACGGTCGCGGCGGCGGCGATGCACGACCTCAAACCGGACGAATGGTATGCCGTGGTACGCCGATCCGCGCCGTTCCGCGATCTTGAACGTTCCATGTTCGACGCCACCATGGGCATGATGACCGGTGCCTACAACAGCGAGGACTTCTCCGCATTCCGGCCGCCTCTGCAATACGACGAGGAATCGGGGCTTATCACCGCCAGACCCGGTGCCGCGCGTCTCGCAGTCACCAGCGGCGGCACCATTCCCGACCGTGGCATGTATACCGTCGTGCTCCCCGAAGAAGGTTCCGGTCCGGGGCCGCGCAAAGTGGGGGAGCTGGATGAGGAGATGGTCTACGAATCCCGGGTCGGGGACGTCATCACCTTGGGCACTTCGACATGGCAGATCCAGGAGATCACCCACGACCGTGTCGTGGTGCTGCCGGCTCCCGGGCGCACGGCTCGGCTGCCATTCTGGCATGGCGACCAGGATGGACGTGATTACCATTTCGGCATGACGGAAGGGCGTCTCGTCCGCGAGCTGAGCCGTGAACTGTCCTCCGGAACGGACGGCTCCGTCGGAAAACCGAAATTCACCGCATCGGCGGAGCGGCGACTGCGGGACGACGGACTTGACGGCAACGCCATCGGCGATCTGGCCGCATTGCTGGCCGAACAGCGCGAATCGACTGGCATCGTGCCCGACGACCGTGAACTCGTCGTGGAACGTAGTCGGGAGGAAGACGGCGATTGGCGCATCATCGTGCACTCCCCGTTCGGCAGACGCGTTCACGAGCCGTGGGCCATGGCCATCACCACACGTCTGAAGCAACGTTACGGCTTCGATGGACAGGTGCATGCGGCCGATGACGGCATCATCCTGCGTTTGCCGGATGGATACGCCGATATGCGGATGCGTGATCTGATATTGTTTGACTGCGATGAGCTGCAACGCATCGTGGAGACGCAGATCGGCAAAAGCGTGCTGTACATGGCGCGATTCCGCGAATGCGCCGCACGATCGTTGTTCCTGCCCCGCACCAGACCCGGCAAACGTGTGCCGCTATGGCAGCAGCGGCTGAAAGCCGCGCAATTGCTCAACGCGGCACGCGCCTGCAGGAATTTCCCGCTCCTATTGGAAACCGCGCGCGAATGCCTGCAGGACGTCTACGATCTGCCTGCATTGCACCAGGTGATGGCGGGATTGAATGATGGTGCCATCAATCTGACCGAAACGACCACGCGGACGCCTTCGCCATTTGCAGAACAGCTACTGTTCGGATTCGTCGGATCGGTGATGTACCAATATGACGTTCCCCAGGCCGAACGCAGCACGCAGCTGCTGTCCATGGATCCGGAAGTGCTGGAACGACTGCTGGGCGCCGCAGACATGGCCTCGCTACTGGACCCGGACGCTATCGCGCAGGTCGAGCAGGAACTGGCCAGAAGAACGTTCTGGAACGATCTGGATGAGGATGATGTCACGGGCCGAGTCACAAGATACGCCAAAACACACGGACCATTCACCGCGGACCAGATGATCGCACAGCTCCGGATCGACGCGACGCGGGCGGTCCATGCCCTGGACGAGCTGAACGCCAAAGGGACTTTGCTCAAAGGACGTTTCTCCGGTTCGGACCAGGCCGTCGACCAGTGGCTCCACGTCGAGGTGTTCCGACGTATTCGGTCGCTATCCCTCGCCAAAGCACGCCGTGCCGTCAAACCAGTCGACCAGACGGCATATCAGGCGTTCCTGCTGGATCGCCAAGGCGTCGGACCGGTGGGCGGTGCCCGATATGAAGGCGCCGACGGGCTGTTGCGCGTCATCGAACAGCTCGAAGGCGTGACTCTCAATGCCGACGTATGGGAATCCTCGGTGTTTCCGGCACGGGTCCGCGATTACGAGCCGGGCATGCTCGACGAACTGCTCGCATCCGGAGAAGTGGTATGGGTCGGCTCCAAATCCAATGGATCCAATGCCAAGGATGCCGGCACCATCGCATTCCATCCCGCCGACTCACGTTTGCTAGACATGCCGGATAATCCTGAACGGAACGAGTCGCACACCGATGCCATGACCGTTCCGGAAGCAGTGCTCGCCGTTCTGGATGGTGGCGGAGCCTTTCCCGCCCGGCAGCTCTCATCCATGGCGAAAACCCTATGGCAGAACCATGCCGAGATCCAAGTGAATGCCGAAACGGGGGAGATCATATACCCCTCGTGGAACGAGGAGCGGTTCGAAGAGGCGTTATGGTCCTTGGTATGGCAGGGCAGGATAACGAACAGTTCGTTCATGCCCGTCCGTTCGCTGTCCCGCAGACATGGAACGGTCCGTACACCTCGCGTGCCCGCCCGCAGACGCGTGCGGACACGTTCTTCGATTCCCGCTACGCTTGGCGGACTGTGGTCTGCGGTCAACCCGGACGGCACGGTCGGTTCCGACGAGTCGGCGCGGCCATCAGGCGCTGAGGAATACGAGATTGAACTGGTCGAATCGCTTTTGGACCGATACGGCGTGCTCGCCGCCCCTCTGGTGGACAAGGAACGGATCCCCGGAGGATTCTCCGGATTGTATCCGGTGCTCAAGCGTATGGAGGAACATGGACTCCTGGCCAGAGGCATGTTCGTCAAAGGCTTTGGCGCGGCCCAATTCGCCAGCCGTGACACCGTTGATGTCCTACGCGACGAGCACGGGTCGCGTGGCCTGTCCTGCGTGGCGCTTGATGTGACCGATCCTGCCGTTCTGACGGGATCCGCGATCGCATGGCCGCAACAGGAGCATCTCAAACCGGCACGAAGAGCCGGCTCAATCATCGTGCTCGCCAAAGGCGCTCCGGTCATATTCGCCATGCCGAAAAGCCATAAGCTCGTCAGTTTCACCGATGACGAGCCGACATTGCGATCCGCTTGCGCGGAACTCGCCTATACACTGCAGCGGCTTCCCAGCGGCAGCGTCAGCTTTGCCGAAATGAACGGCGAACCATTGAATGCTCGCAACGATGCATGGCGTCTGCTACGCGCCGCGGGATTCACCGACAGTCCGCAAGGCATGAAACTGTACCGCTGAGCGTCGTTCATGCGCATTGACGCAAAACGGGGATGCCGTGCATCGGATTCATACCGGCGCACGGCATCCCCGCGATTTTCAGGAATCCAGAAAAACCTATTTTTAACCGGCCACCGCGATCGGAGCCGACAGTTCTGTTCCGGAACCATCACGACGCATATCGGGTTTCGGCAACTCCACGTCGGTTCCGCCACTGGTCGAGGCATGAACCGGATATGCGCCCACAAACGCGAGAATCAACGTGTCCTGCCCCTTAAGGAACCGCTGCGAGCGGACCCCGCCAGTGCCACGGCCCTTCGTCGGATACATTTCCAACGGAGTGACCTTCGCCGAACCGTTCTCTGTGCCCGGCAACGCCTTGGAATCGCCGGCCACGGTCAATACCACGGCTCCGGAAGCGGAGAACAGGCCGTTCTCGCCCTCCTCATAGTTCCAAGCCACCTTATCTGCCGGAACGACCGCGAAAGCGGCCACCGTGCAGCCTTCCGCCAATCGGATGCCGGCCATGCCTCCGGCGGTACGGCCCTGAGGCCGCACGTTCTTTGCCTCGAACGTCAGCAGGGAGGAATCGGTGGACACGAAGACCAAACGGTCATCGTCGTTCGCTTCGGCCGCGGCGAGCACCGCGTCTCCATCCTTCAAATCGATGACGCTCCACGAATCCATGGTGGTCGGCGACTCGCGGTTCCAACGCTTGACCACACCATTGCGCGTGCCCAACGCCAAGGGAGCTGGCTGGCCGTCATCCGGAGACGGCATGGCTATCGCCGCGACGACCCGTTCCCCACGAATCGGATCGGTGTTCTCCGTCATGCCCAGAAGCTCCTCCGCCTTCACGCCTCCGGCTGCGCTGATTGTTCCCTCGGAGGAGACCTTCGGCAGTTCGACCACATGGGCCAGTACCAGACGACCTGCGGACGTGATCAGACCATACGAGGAACGTGTGGAAGTGCGGAACATCGAAACGATCTGATCGTCCTTGGCCCGGTTCGCGGAAGCGGAACGGTTCTCCCAACGTTCCACCGCATCTACGGAAGTCCGCGCTATCAGGCCGGTGGCGGACAGCATCACCGCGCAAGGCTCATCGTCAATCTGCAGAGCCGCCGCGGTGGCGTTATCCTCACCGGCCTTCTTCGCAGCCTTCGCGGCCGCGGCCACGTCCGCCGCGGTGGAGGAGACGGTGGCCGCCGCGCGCGCCGCAGCCACCGCATTCGCGGAAACACCGTCATCACCATGCGCCACCACCGGAGTCAGATTGCCTTCGGCATCCTCATCCAGCAGCACGGTACGACGCGGAGTGCCATATTTGGCCACGGCGTCGTCCATCTCGTCGATGACCACGCCATCAAGCGCCTCATCGGAGGCGAGAATCCGCTCGAGCTCCTCGATGCGTTTCCTCAGATCGTCGCGTTCCGCTTCCAGTTCGATACGGCTCATCTTGGTCAGACGACGCAGACGCAGATCGAGGATGTACTGGGCTTGGACCTCATCCAGATCGAATACGGCGATGAGCTTAGTCTTCGCGGCCTCGGCGTCATCAGAGGAACGAATCACCTGAATGACCTCGTCGATGTCCACCATGGCCAGCAGCAGGCCTTCCACCAGATGCAGACGCTCCAGCGCTTTCTTCCTGCGGAATTCGCTGCGGCGGCGAATCACCGTGCGGCGGTGATCCACCCACACCTGAAGCATCTCCTTGAGGCCCATGGTGTGCGGACGACCATTGACCAACGCCACGTTGTTGATGGTGAAATTGTCCTGCAACGGCGTGTGCTTGAACAGCTGGACCAGCACGGCGTTCGGATCGAAACCGGTTTTGACCTCGATGACCAGACGAGTGCCATTATGACGGTCGGTCAGATCGATGGCGCCGGAAATACCCTCCAGCTTGCGGTTCTTCACGCCCTCGGAAATACGTTCCAGCACACGTTCCGGACCAACCATGAACGGAAGCTCCGTCACCACGATCGCCTTCTTGCGCGCCGTCACATTCTCGATATGCGTGACCGACCTCGTGGTCAACGCGCCACGGCCGGTCTCATACGCCTCACGGATGCCCTTGCGGCCCACAATCACGCCACCGCTCGGCCAATCCGGCCCCGGCACGTAGCGCATCAACTCCTCCAAGGTCGCGTCGGGATGACGCATGAGATGCTTGGCCGCGGCCACCACCTCACCAAGATTGTGTGTGGCCATGTTCGTGGCCATGCCGACGGCTATGCCGGAACCGCCATTGACCAGCAGATTCGGAATCGCCGCGGGCAGAACGGTCGGCTCCTTGAGCTTGTTATCGTAATTCGGCGTGAAATCAACCGTATCCTCCGCGATGTCCGCATTCATGCCCAACGCGGCCGGAGCCATGCGCGCCTCGGTGTAACGAGAGGCCGCCGGACCATCATCAAGGGAACCGAAATTGCCATGGCCGTCCACCAACGGCAGCCGCATGGCGAACGGCTGCGCCAAACGCACCATCGCCTCGTAGATCGCGGAATCGCCGTGAGGATGAAGCTTGCCCATCACCTCGCCCACCACACGGGCCGACTTCATGTACGGCCGATCCGGATTGAGATTCATCTGACCCATCTGATAGATGATGCGCCGCTGCACCGGCTTCAGACCATCCCTGGCATCAGGCAGCGCTCGGGCGTAGATCACCGAATACGCGTATTCGAGGAACGATTTGCTCATCTCCTCGTTCAACGGCGTCTCGACGATGTTCTCCTTGACCGTACGCGGGTCGAAGGCTGGTTTTGCCGGTTTGCGGTGCGACACCATGCGGTGGTTCTCCTCACGGAAAGTTTATGGTAATCAACCTAGCAATGTTACCAGCTGGTACTGCCGCGGTGCTTGAATGGAAACCATGAGTGTTGAAGTGCCCGATACCGACCAGCTGCTGTCCATGACCAGACCGGCGTCATACGGAGACGATACGCCAGATGGGAACGCTCGTGGCGGAGCCTTTCACCTGTCCTCGGTGCTTCCCGCCATCTCCAGCGCCATCGGGCATCCCATACCGACAATGGTGCACGCCGACCCGAAACGCCTGCAGGAAGCGCTTGGCCTGCCCGACGCGAGTTCGGCGGTCGTGGTCCTGGTGGACGGCCTCGGCTATTGGAACATCAACATGAGGCTGGGGCACGCGCCATACCTACGCTCGCTGATGGCGGACAGCGCCAACCAACGTCCGATCGCCACATGCATGCCCAGCACCACGGTGGCCGCCATGTCCACCTTCGGCACCGGCACCTGCCCCGGACTGACCGGCATGACCGGATACACGCAGCTTAATCCCGACACCGGGGAGATCTGCCAGCTCATATCCTTCAAAAACGCCCCCGCGCCGATGGAACTGCAGCGTCAGCCGACCATTTTCGAACGACTGACGGCGCAAGACGCTCGCGTCACCAGTTCGGGCCTGCCGAAGTTCGCGTTCTCCGCATTGACACAGGCGGCATTGCGCGGCAGCGATTACATCTCCAACGACGACCCGCGCCGACGCATCATGGCGGCCGCCAATGCGGCACGGACACCGGGATTGACATACGTGTACCTGCGCGACACCGATAAGATCGGACACAATTACGGTTGGGATTCCGACAAATGGATCGGCGCATTCGAACGTGTCGATGCGCAGCTGGGACTATTGCGGCGCAACCTTCCCAAAGGCACACTCATGGTCATCGTGGCGGACCACGGGATGATCACCGCGGATCCGGAATGCTGCGTCGACATCGCAGCGGACCCCCGCCTGATGAGGGGAGTGGCGAAGGTGGGAGGCGAACCGCGTTGCGTCATGCTCTACGCCGAAACCGATGAGAACCCAGAAGACATTGCCATGAGATGGCGCGAGACATTGGGGGAGCGGGCACAGGTACGCACGCGTCGGCAGGCCATTGAGGAAGGCATCTATGGGCAGGTGGCCCCATACGTGGAACCGATGATCGGAGACGTGATCGTGTCCTCGACCGGCGCCACCACCATCGTCGATTCACGCACGCAAGCGGAAAAGGCGATGCATCTGCCCAGCGTCCACGGTTCGCTTACCAGATTGGAATCGGACATCCCCTGTCTGATCGACATCGCATAAGACATCCGTCTGGAAACGCTCGACGAGATCCCGTCCCCTTCAAGCAGGTTCCCATGGAAAGGATGTCGTCAGTCTCCGAACAGGATTTCATCCCAGCTTGGCACCGCGGAACGCCCCGAACGGCGTTTCGTCTTGGTTGTGTTCTGGCTGTGCGGGTCCTGCGTCTGCTCAGTCTTGGGCGTGGCGGACGCGGTCGCTTCCACGACTCCGGTTTTCGCGTCCTGGGTGTCGGCCGCAGCCTGCGGGGCCTTCGCTTCGGTAGGCAGGAGGCTTGACACTGCCTCCGGACGATCAGGCAACGGCACATCGTTGTTCGTTATGGGGCTGGACGCATCGAGGGCATTCGCGGCGGTTCTGCCGTCATCCGACGGCGCGGGCGCCGTCGTAGGCGGTTCCAGCGTGTTCCATGCGGACACCGTCTGCTCGATACGTGCGGAACGTGCGGAATCTCCAGGAAGATTCAACGAAGTGAGGAATCCCTGATCGACATGCTTTTCAGCATGTCCTTCCTTCGATGTGTCCTGCTCGCCGATAAGCTTGCGTGCCGCGGAATTGAGGCAGACGACCGCATTGTCATGCATGTTCCACGACCATTCCGCACAGACGGTCCGACCGGAGGATTCGAATTGCGCGCTGATCTTCCACGGCTCCAATCCACGTCTGGTGGCCTTCCACTTCACGCCTTCCAAACGCACCCGCGCGGCCGCGAACGTGCGCTCGATCAGCTCGGAAAGCGACCGCACCCGGCTTTCCTTTGGAGCGGGAACGGCGAGGAACTGTTCGATCGCATACTGCTTTTCGGTCTCCACCGCCGATGAGAAACGCCGAACGAGTGCTTCGCTCAGTCCATAACGTTCCGCGACGCGTGTCGGACTCGCGCCGGCTCGAATCAGCGATTGGATTTGCGATATCGGCAAAGTGGCGGGGGCCTGGGCCTGATGCTCCTCCTGGGCTTCGGAGCGAATCTGCTTCGCCTCCAAAATGGCTCTTTCAAGCGATTCAGTGACTTTGACGGCGAATTTGCCGGCACCTGAAACAAAGATGAGTTCGCCGGTTTCGCTTACATGATCGAACCGTGCGTCTTCGAGCGCATTCTCAGGCACAACACACCACTTTCCCTTGATTTTTTCTATTAATTCTATTGTGCCCCACGTGTCGGATTTTACGAGTATTTCAATTCGTGTATTCTAGCGGGGGAAAAGTCATGTATTCTATGGCGCATAAGGCACCGTAGATGATGAAAGGAATCTCGATGGCACAGGATTATGATTCCCCGCGCAACAAGGACGAGGACGAGGAGTCGCTCCAGGCTTTGGGCAAAGGTTCTCAGAACAACTCCAACGACATGGATGACGATGAGAACGCCATCGCCGAGGATTACGAGCTGCCGGGCGCCGATTTGAGCAACGAGGACGCTTCGGTGACCGTCATCCCGATGCAGGGCGACGAGTTCATCTGCTCCGAATGTTTCCTGGTGAAGCATCGCAGCCAGCTTGACCACACCACCGCCGATGGCCAGCCGGTATGCAAGGAGTGTGCTGCCTGATGGCGTTCGACGAAGCATACAATGAGCCGGAAAACGTCGAGGTTCTGGTAAAGTCGCTGAATCCCGACCAACCTGCTCAACTGCATTACGCCCACGCCGGAGACGCGGGCGCGGACCTGCGCACCACCGAAGAGGTCACGCTTGAGCCGTTCCATAGGGCACTGGTGCCCACAGGAGTGGCAATCGCGTTGCCGGCCGGCTACGTCGCGCTCGTGCATCCGCGTTCCGGGCTTGCCGTCAAACAGGGTGTCACCGTGCTGAACGCGCCGGGCACCATCGACGCCGGATACCGTGGCGAGATCAAAGTGCCGCTGATCAATCTCGACCCAGAGCATACCGTGACGTTCCATCCGGGCGATCGCATCGCGCAGCTGGTCATCCAACGGTATGTCGAGGCGAAATTCATCGACGCGCAGACATTGCCCGGTTCCGACCGCGCCGAGCGCGGGTTCGGTTCGACCGGCGTCGCATCCTGACGGACACATACGACCAACGAAGGTTTTGGGAAACACCCGATCGCGCGACATGCGGTCGGGTGCTCCCGATATGCGTCGATACGCGGGTACTATAGGGTTCATTCCAAGCGAGGAGGATGAAATGAGCGACATGGATCATGAGGTTCGTTCGGCCCGGATGCTGGGTTGCGAGATCAGCACGAATCCCCTCGACCCGCTTGAGCCGATTCTGAGGATGTGCGAATACCATCATCCCGGCGAGGATATGAGCATTCTTTCAAGGGCGTACCAACGCGCGGTCACCCAGCATTCGTCGCAGCGACGCAAATCCGGCGAGCCCTACATCATCCATCCGCTTGCGGTGGCGCAGATCCTCGCCGATCTGGGCATGGGGCCGCTGGTCGTGGCCGCGGGACTTCTGCACGATACGGTGGAGGACACCGATTACACGCTTGACGAATGCCGTGCCGAGTTCGGCGACACAGTGACCGGACTGGTCGACGGCGTCACGAAGCTTTCCAAGATGGAGTACGGCGATTCCGCCCAGGCCGAAACCATCCGCAAGATGGTGGTGGCGATGAGCCGGGACGTGCGCGTGCTGGTGGTCAAGCTCGCCGACCGCGTGCACAACGCCCGCACATGGCGTTACGTCAAGCAGTCGAACGCGCAGAAGAAGGCGCGCGAAACGCTGGACGTGTACGCTCCGCTCGCCAATCGCCTCGGCATGAACGCCATCAAGACCGAACTCGAGGAACTGAGCTTCAAGGTCCTGTATCCGAAGATCTACAACGAGATCGTGGTGTTGGTGGCTCGTCGTGCCGGCCAGCGGGACGTGTATCTGAAGCAGATCCTCGCCGAAGTCAATGAGGATCTTAGCGCCCAGCACATCAAGGCCTATGTGACGGGCCGTCCGAAGGACTACTTCTCCATCTACCAAAAGATGATTGTGCGCGGACATGATTTCGCGAACATCTACGATCTGGTGGGCGTGCGTATCATCGTCGACACGATTCAGGACTGCTATGCGGCGTTAGGCGCGGTGCACGCGCGGTGGAGCCCGGTTCCGGGCCGCTTCAAGGATTACATCGCCATGCCGAAGCTCAACATGTACCAGAGCCTGCACACCACGGTGGTCGGTCCTGGCGGCAAGCCGGTCGAGATTCAGATCCGCACGTGGGACATGCACCGGCGCGCCGAGTTCGGCATCGCCGCGCACTGGAAATACAAGGAGAATGGCCAGGCCGGCCGTGCCCTGAGCTCGCCGGACAAGTCCGACCGCAAGCGTGGGGAGAATCAGGAGCTGAGTGAGGCCGACAACCTCAAGTGGATCCAACAGCTTGCCGACTGGACGAGCGAGACCCCGGACTCCAACGAATTCCTCGGATCGCTCAAGGAGGATCTGGGCGGATCCGAAGTATACGTGTTCACGCCGAAAGGCAAGATCGTCTCCCTGCCGGCCGAAGCCACTCCGATCGACTTCGCCTACGCGGTGCATACCGAAGTCGGGCACCGTACCATGGGCGCGCGCGTGAACGGGCGGTTGGTGCCGCTCGACACCAAGCTTGAGAACGGCGATACCGTCGAAATACTGACATCCAAATCCGAGTCGGCCGGCCCGTCACGTGATTGGCTGAGCTTCGCCAAAAGCCCGAAGGCTCGCAACAAGATCCGTCAATGGTTCAGCAAGGAACGTCGCACCGAAGCCGTCGAGGAGGGGCGCGACGAACTGACCCGCGCCATGCGCAAGCGCAACCTGCCGATTGGCACGTTGATGACTCCGGAAGCGTTGGTCGGCATCGCCGATGAGCTGAATTTCGCCAATGCCGATGCCGTGTTCGCGGCGATCGGCGACGGGCAGATCTCCACGCAGAACGTCATCTCCCATCTGGTCCGGGATGCCGGCAGCGACGAGGTCGACGAGGAGGTTGAGCAGGAGGCGTTGCCGCTCAAGCAAGTGGAGCGCACCAAGAAGACCACCAGTTCGTTGGGTATTTCCGTCAAGGGTGTGGGCGACATCTGGGTCAAGCTGGCTCGCTGCTGCATGCCGGTGCCAGGAGACAAGATCATCGGCTTCATTACCCGCAACCAAGGCGTGTCCGTGCATCGCGTGGACTGCCAGAACATGCTCGAACTGGAAAGACGTCAGCCCGAACGTGTGGTGGACGTGCAGTGGACCAGCACCAAGGGTGTGTTCATGGTCAAGATCCAGGTCGAGGCGCTTGACCGTCCGCATCTGTTGAGCGATGTGACGCGCGTGCTGTCCGATCATGGCGTGAACATCATTTCCGGTGCGATCTCCACCGGCACTGACCGTGTGGCCACCAGCCAGTTCAGCTTCGAAATGGCCGACCCGCAGCATCTGAACACATTGCTTGCGGCCGTGCGCAAGATCGAAGGCGTGTTCGATGTGTACCGCATCACCGGAGCGAAGGATTCCGCGGAACCGCGGCTGCGCAAGATGTGACGGTTCCGGTCAATCGGATCTCAGAAAAATGAAGCCCCTCGTCGGAGGGGCTTCATTCGTATCGTATGGCGATTGCCGCTTGAATACTATTACTTGAGCACTTCCACGGATACGATGCCGACCGGCTCGGTTGGACGGTCCATGCGATCGGTGTTCACGGCCTCGAGCTTGTCGACCACGGCCTTGGACTCGTCATCGGCGACCTCGCCGAAGATGGTGTGATGGCCATCCAACCACGGGGTCGGCACGGTGGTGATGAAGAACTGGGAGCCGTTGGTGCCGTGGATTTTGCCGTCGCGGCCGCGACGCAGGCCTGCGTTTGCCATGGCCAGCAGATACGGATGGTCGAACTTCAGCTCCGGAACGATCTCGTCGTCGAAATCGTAGCCCGGGCCGCCGGTGCCGTTGCCCAGCGGGCAACCGCCCTGGATCATGAAGTCCTTGATGATGCGGTGGAAGGTCAGGCCGTTGTAGAACGGCTCATGGGAAGGCTGGCCGGTCATCGGATCGGTCCATTCCTTCTCGCCGGTCGCGAGACCAAGGAAATTGGCCACGGTGTTCGGGGTCTTGTCGTCGAACAGGTTGATTTTGATGTCACCTTCGGAGGTGCGCATGATAACTGTAGTCATGGTCCTAAGTGTCTCATGGGCTTGAGACCGGGGCGTCTGGCACAGGCATCATGGGTCGACGCAGGATGTGGGGTCTTGCGACATGATTGGTGATGGGATCGATGGTGATCCAATGAACGGCGCCGGTCTAGTACATGCCGCGAATCTGGTTTTTAGTGGTGCTCGGTTTTTCTGCGTTTGCTGACAAGAGCCATGGAGCAGCATGTCGATACGCACAGATTCATTATGCAGGTTGCTGCCGGCAGCAGTCGTATGAACGACTGACTGTAGAAATCGATGACATCCGGATCCATGGATTCCGAGTGCATTTCAAAAACCGGATACGATGCGAGAGCCAGCGTCGAACTCACGAGGAACAGTATCCAAATGACGGACAGCCGCAGGATGGATACTGTTCGGCCTTCCCGATGCATTTTTTTCGAGAACATAAAAAGAGTCCAAGAGGCCACGGCGATTAACGTACCCGCGCAATACAACAGCCCGGGGAACTCGCTACGCATGATTCCGTCCTTACTTCAGTTGCAGGTAATTTGGCTTATCGATGTCCTGGATGGTTCGAGATTATACGGTGTTTTGATATCGCCGTACCTGACATGGTAGTCGAATTGTTCTTTCTCGTCGGGGCTGGTGCCGTTTTGTTGGACTCGTCATTGATTCCATCACCACCAATCATGCCACAAGACCGAGCTCGCGTCGACGGTCCATGATGCTCATGCCGAACTCCGTCTTGATCCGCTTGTCCCGATACCAGACCATGTAGTCGTCCAGCATGCCGATGAACTCGTCCATCGAGACGCCGGCGAAGCTGCGCTTGTGGAAGAACTCCTGCTTGAGGCGTCCGAAGAACCCCTCCGCGGCGGCGTTGTCGGGAGAACAGCCTTTCGCGCTCATGGAACGCGTCAGGTTGTTGTCCTCGCAGATGCGGATCCATTCCGGCCACCTATAGTGGCAGCCACGGTCGCTGTGGATGATCGGCCTCTCGCCGTCCTTGAGCGTGGAGCACGTGTCCAACAGCATGCCGTTGGCCAACGCCGCGTTGGGGCTCGTTCCGATCGTCCACGCGACCGGCATGCCGTCGTAGCAGTCGATCACGGGCGACAGGTACGCCTTGCCCGCGGGGATCGAGAACTCCGTGAGATCCGTGACCCACAGCATGTTCGGCCGCTCGGCGTGGAAATCCCTGTCCACCAGGTTCGCCGGGGCCTTGGTCAGCTCGCCCTTGTACGAGCTGTACCGCTTCGCGCTCTTGAACAGGGGCACCAGGCCGTTTCCGGTCATGAGCCTCATGATCCGTTTCGCCGACACCCTGACGCCCATGCCCTTCAGCTCCAGGTGGATCCGCTTGTACCCGTAGCGCCGCTCGCTGTTCTCGAACGCCTCGCGCACGAGCTCCAGGAGGGAAGCATCCTTGTCGGGACGTTTCATGGCGTTGAGCTGGTAATGGTAGGTGCTGCGCGCGATGCCGACCACACCCAACAGGCTCCTGGCGGTAACGCCCAGCGTCTCGCTAACGGTCCTGACGAGGAGCGTCTTCTCGCGGTTGGTCAGGTTTTCCGGGTCTGTGCCCGGCTCTTTTCCCAACAGCTCCAACGCGCCCTTCCGGATCGCGATCTCGATGTCCAGCTCCTTCTTCTCCCGCCGCTGCCGTTCGATGTCGGCGTCCAGCTCGTCCAGACGGGCCCGCGTCTCCGCCAGCCTCCTCTCCA
>NZ_JBKESZ010000009.1:0-94068 GCF_056355775.1 Bifidobacterium sp. LH_743
CCGCGACCACCGCCTTCCGCTTCAGTTCCTCGGGCACCGGCCCGTGCCTCAGCTTGCGTTGGCCGGGCGCGAGCTCGTCGATCCACGCCATGAGCAGCTCCTTGCTTTTCGGATAGCCGAGCATCCGCATGGTGCGGCTGAGCCGTCTGCCGTATTCGAGGTAATGGTCCACCGCGGCCCGCTTCTGCTCGTCGCTGTAGCGCCTGTAGCGTTCCCCGCGCCTGGAGGGGACGCCGGTGCGCTCCTCCTCGAGCCGGTCCGCGTACCACGACAGCAACGCGCCCTTGCTGGGATAGCCGATCGTGTATCACGTCGGCGGCGCAGCGTTCGTATTTGATGTACAGGTCCACGGCCCTGTCACGCTGCTCCCTGCTGTACCTTGCCATAAGGGGGTTTCCTCCCGGTCGGGGAGTCCAAGAAAACGTCACCACCTCAAACGAAGCATCTCATTTAAGGCATAATCGTAATCACACTTTTGGTAATAAACAATACAGAGGTCTTGCCCTCCTCTGTCAAGACCCCTACTCACATCGATGATAGCGAAATGCTGATTGTCCAGCCGAGACAAAACGAAATCCTAATTATTTGAATATTAACCAAACATTGTTCCACGTCACTGCTTAATGAACGAACTTCGATTCTGCAAATGCCCTTAGTCGATTAAAGAGCAAACCGGGATGGGGGAAAAGACAGTCGAATATTTTTCCTCGCAATAAATCTAAAATCGTACAAGCAAAATATAGAATAAATATAAGAGCAAAAGAGACAATAAAGAATAGTGTTCATCAAATATAGGAGCCATATTTACCCAACGCCCAAATATAATATCAGCTAATGGCCAATACTGATGAATTAAATATACATCAAGCGTAGCTTTAGCTACCATATTTACATAATAGTTATACCAGTTCCATTGGCTAAAGAGGAGAAAGATACCAAGACCTAGTGCAATTACAGGCAATGACCAATCCGCTATCAAATATCGTTCAAGCTTAAACGCATAGCTGTTTTTCATTTCCCCAACCTGTACCAATAGCCAAAAACAAGCAATAATTGACCATCCTCCAATGATAAGAGCCCAATTTTTTTGGACGAAAAAGGCTTAGAATACCACTTGATAATAAGTAATCAAAGCATAAACCATAAATAAAATCAAAAACACTGGTTCTCGGTATCTGAGCAACAGGAAGGAACGGAGTCATTCCGGAAATTCCGAAAACTCCAATCGAAACGATACATAGCTCACCATGCAGATACCGGCCAAGTGATTTAAGCCCTTCATTCAAAAGGGAACCATTAAGAGGAAAACAGCATAAGCCGATACATACCACCATTGTCCCGTAAGCAAAGGAAGCAGCGTTCGCGCAATAGTGCCATAGGTAACTTGGGATCCATCAATCAACAGGCTTGTTAGAAGTAACAAAACCCCAAAACAAAAGTTCTCTCAAGAATCCAAACCTTTCGCAGTGATTGCAACACACTCGTTTTTTATCACATAAAGACCATACAGAAATTGAAAAGAAAATTACTCGCCAACTCTGCCGTAACTACCTAACAATAAAACATGTGCCGCTTTACTGAAGGAAAAAATCCCTAGAAAGAATACCTTCCATTCTGGGTAACAAAATGATAGAAAAGAATGAAGGACATAGCGATAATGCGCACTAGTTCAATACTTGAATTTCTTTTTTTGTCCATGTCTCTTCTTCTCCACTCTTTAAAACCAGACTTTTAATTAAAGCCCCTTGACGCGATGCAGCATGTTCCGCTGCATTTCTTACCTATCAGTCAGAAACGCACTAAGACAACAGGGCATCACATCAATTAGACTAACTTTTAGATAGCCAATCGGACCAAGATCATACAATCCTTCATGAGGTACTTTTCGATAGGGAAATTACATGACGAACTCCGAAAATTCGTGGAACAACTATCTATTTTGTCTACGATATAACGTTGCAACAGCAAAAAGTGCTATGTTCATTACATTCGGAGGGTATAGAAAAGACTGATCTACGCAAAACGCAATTAGAACACATAAAATACCTATCGACATAATACGTCCGTCAACTCGTTTCCAACACGCATGTACGATAGCCACAAGACCGCCAAAGAAAGCACACGTCGAAATAAGACCAAAAATGCAGAAAAATTTCGGAAGTCCTTCCCCACCGATATCAGTATGCGGATTTTGTCCTAAAAGCATCTGTCTGCAAAGCGCAAGGGGCTTCATTCCACTAATCACATCGACATCATGAGCCCATTGAGTTGTCCGCCCATTCCCAGTGGAGGAAGCAAGCGTTTGCGTAATAAGCCTATCTGAGAATTGAGCAAGAATGGTTTTCTGACACAAGAGGAAACCCACACCTGCAGCGCATCCTATACCCCCAATAAATAAGGTGATACTTCGCCGGCGTGGAGAAAGCTGCTTAATAAATGAACTCAACAAAACAACAAGGAAAAGTATGAATGGAATCTGAATCGATCGGGAACCACAAAGCAAAAAACCGACAAACCCTAGAAACAGAGCAAATAGTCGTGCATATTCCCAGATATGATTTTTGAGTTTATGCGATAGCAAAAAACAAATACCAAGCACAACAAAAAGGCCAAATGAATTGCCATTCTGATATGTTGATATTATCTTCTCTGCAGTACCATTTTCCGCGTTCCAACCAATCGGCTTTTCAAATATATTTTGACCGTATGTGTATGTTACTCCAGGAATAGCTACATGATCAATTCCAATAGCATACTGTATAATACCGTAAAAATTTGCAATTATCATTGCAAAAATAACAATCTTCAGGAGATTATCCGAAGAGATTCTAGTTATAGAAACTCCCACTAATGGTGATATCAGAACAATTACCATTTGTGCAAGAAAGAAAGGCTTCGCCCCCTGAACCAAATCCAACAAAATAGACATCGTCCCAAAAAAGAACAGTACCATATATAAAAAAAAGAAATTTTTATGCCTCTGAATCAGCAGCAACGTTTGATTGGGATGTCTAAGCACAACATACACTGTCAGAAGCAAATTTAGTGTAAGAGGTAATCCTGCAATTTGTATTCCCGCTTTAGGGAAGGCCATTGTAATAAAAGTAAATAATGCATCCATACTGTGTATCTATACCTGTCATATCACTTTGCGGTAGGAATCACAGCATCTCGCAGAAAAGTGAGAGACTTTTCCCGAAGCTTTTCAAGCCGCTCATTGGTCTGTGCATAATCAATGCTGTTCTCAAGAAGCTGATCGTCCATAACGTGTCTATTTGCAAGTCCCAAAGAATCCAGTAAATCAAGCATGCGTGAATTTGTAGTCTGCTTGACAGTAAAGAAGTGGAACGGCTTATTGTAGACAATTGAAAAAACCGTACCATGGAAGGAATTGGTCACCACAGCTTTCGCATTACGGATGAGGTTTACGAAAGTATTAGGAGTAGCATTCCAGAAATATTTGTCCTGATCAAGCGTGTAATCTTCTATCGCCGTGCCGATGGTGTATACCTTCACTCCCAGCTTATTAGCCAACTTCCTGGCGTATTCATAAACATTCTTCTGGCGGTTATACCCGTAGACAAGCACATAGTCTTCTTTTGGAACAAAATCACTGTCATCGGCAATCACGTTCCAGTCTTTCTGTTCAAGCAAAAAAACCGGATCCACAACCGACTTGACATGCCGAATTCCAAGCGATTCAAGCATCGGAATAGAAGAAGGCTCGCGCACTGAAACGGCGTCAAAATCAGAAATGAGACGCTTATACCGAGCTTTCTGATCTTCCGGAATCTCAGGCATGGCAATACTTGCCGCATAAGCAACTTTCTTGGCACCTTGTGGAGCAAAGCTCAAGAAGAAGGCATCATCCTTACCGTTCTCCTTGTTCTTGCAGTTCCAAATCTGGTCGCTACCGCAGATATACACATCTGCTGCAGGAACATCGGCCTTAATGTCATCAAAGTTCTTGTACATTTTGGAACTCATCGGAATGTACCGTTCGAGGAAACGCCCGAATACCTTACGCCCCTTTGATAGATCAGGGGTTCGAACAATATTGCGAATAAGGCGAATGGGCAGCGGCTGACTCGATTTCCAGTAATAGTCAGGATTGTAATCAAGCACACGGGCATCAATTCCCATGTTGCGTAACGCAGTGTTAAGACCATAGGTTTGCAGTACAGCACCGTAGTTGGCGGGACGGCTGCAAGTAATTGTGTAGGAAGTAATAGCCTGAGTCATCGTGTCTCCTCAATGTTGTTATCGTCAGTGACAGTAAGTTTTTTGAAGTATCTAAAAGCTGTGTATCGTATGATAAATGTCCAGATATTCGTACTGGCGAAGACACAACATACTGTAAGTGGCGTTACATTATTTGTCACCCACAAAATAGTGCATACCGTCAGATTAATCGCTGCGGCAACCATGATGGCCAAGTTGGCCCAGAAAGCTTTTCCTATGGGGGAAAGAGCAGGATATCCGAACATGTAACTGAAATAGCCTACAAATACGCCAATCATCAGAATACGTAAGTACAGGCCTGCTTGCTGGTATTGCGAGCCTAAAATAAATACACACAGAGGGGTCGCGAAAATTGCGACAAAGGCGCATACAGCTGCCCATACAAGGCCACCAAACATTAAAATGCGGCGGAATAGTCGGTAGTCCCTACGCCTCATAATGGCTGGATATAGTGCATCTCCAACAGGCGGAATCATTTGTTCACCAGCTGTTGAGATGCGTGTAGCGCCCGAGTATAGGCCCATTTCAACAGAATTAGGGGAGAATTTTGTACCTAAGAAAATTGACCCAAGTGAACCATTGATGCTTACCGATATACGCGATATAAAGAACCAGAAACTTTCTTTCATTATGGAAAGAATTTCATGCATATCAATCTTAGTTGCGTGAATGCCATCTCTTTTAATCAAAGAGAAAGCCCAAAGCAACGCTAGCGTATCACACAACAGCATAGAAAGCGGATAAAGAATAAGTGTCTTGTCGCTTCTCACCAAGAGCAAAGTAATGATAAGAATGCCTGATTTTGCTGTTAACGCGCGGATTGTAATATCTTTCATTCGTTCGATACCGCGGAAATAAGCGTCAGGAAGCAGCGCTTTCACAATCGAATCCGCAAGGAAAATCGATACGACCAATAAATGATCACGCACTGAACTCATTAATAAAGCGCAAATGGAAAAACTCGCACAAGCAATCGCAGAAAGAAGAATCTTAGCGTAGGTCATCGAAGAAATGATGCTAGATACACGTTCTTTATTATCGCGATTGACCGATACCGTGGCAGTGGTGGAGATCTGGAATCCATACTCCACAATCATCTGAAAAACAAGGCATAACGAAGTGGAGAAACCAATAAGGCCAAAGCCCTCTACGGATAAAACCCTCGATAAATATGGGAAAAGCAACAATCCCACAAAATAATTCGAGAAAGTAAGTCCATAGAGAAATACTGCATTCTTAGCAATGGCAGAGCTCATACTATTACAAGTTCCTATCTCTGTATAAAAATATTTCCGTGTAAGCCCAGCAAAAACTCAGCCCCTAAAACATTTTAATTAATAAAACTACCTACTCGTTCTTACCTAAATTCGCGTAACAATGCTTTCTGGTGTACGGCGTGTAGAACGACACACTGGCACAGAATCAGGAAAATCACCCACTGTAATATACATTATTGGTAATTCATAGTCTGGAATATTTAAGAGTTTACGTGTAGCTCGGTCTTGGGACAAACTGAACATTGCATTCAGAGGACATGCCGCTAAGCCGTATGCTTCCAATGCGTATAGTAAAGACATAGAGAACAATCCACCATCAACAAACGGTTCATTTCGTTCATCGCTGTTCATAAAAGCACGAATGTCAGAAGTGACTAATAATAACACTGGAGGCATGGCATAGCCACCAAATCCGCCTTGGATTTTTAAGGCCTGTTCAATTTTTTCGGAGTCAGTAATCTGATACACACGCGTAGCTTGACGATTACATACTGACGGTGTCTTCATCGCAACTGCATATACCTCGTCAAGCAGTTTCTGCGAAACCGGCTCCGAGGAATATTCACGTACAGAATATCTATGTTCCGCTAACTCTACGAATCCCTTATTTAGATTATCGCTTTTCGACGATGAATTCATAGTGAAAGATCCAGCTTTAACAACATGATCTTCTAATTGATACTTACATGCAGCATTCCAAATATGTTCAGGAAACATATCTTTTACGGAAGACAGATCGTAGCCGTCAGCCTCATGTCGCCGCTGATACTCGTGTAGTACAGCCAGTCCTTGCAAATAAAGAGGATTATATTGATATTCAGAATCAGCCTTTTCCAGCAAAGACATACGTCTGGAAATATCGGCTAGTACTCCCCTGCCAAAACCATCTCTAAATTGGATATGGCTGAGCCCTTTTTCCAAACGATGTATGCCAAAAGCAAGACGAGTTTCAATACGAATCTTATCGGTGGACGAGTTGCGAGAAACCCAGCGCATAAAACGCCTTGATTGTACACGCCTTGCTTTTCCTCCCGATATTTGTTCTTTAATCCCTCGTAATTCATTCCAAAGAGGTTCCGGCACAGTATTCTTAATTGACTGCTTAATCGACATTTTTCCTCTTATTCTCCTAATCATACCAGTAATTCTGATAATTGATTTATATATGTTTGCGAATTCATCTGTGACCGCATACTAGTGCTACTCAGGCTCATGGCATCCCGCTTTGTTGGATTACTAGCAAGCTCCACCATAGCCTGGGCAAGATGCTCAACTAGTTGACTATCACGTTCAAGAATAATGGCGCAATCATCATTCGCATACTCGGGGATACCACCAGACCTGGTGGTAATCAATGGTTTGCCTGAAACCAGGCTTTCAATCACTGCCAGCGGTGCAGGGTCATCCCAGATGCTGGGCAGCACACATATGTCGGCCATCTCATACAAAGCGGGCATATCGTTGTAATCCACGAAACCGGTGAATATGATTCTCTCCTTAACCTGCGGCTGGGAGGCAAGATCATGGAGCTTCTGCTCGAAAGAACTCTTGATGTTCGAGTTGAAGAAGAATGCGCCAGCAACGACCAGCTTCGCATTGGGAACTTGCGCTGCGACCTGAGTAAAAGCCTCCAGCAATTCTTCAGCACCTTTTTCCGGAGTAAGGCGACCAGAGAACAGAAAAACAATATCATCATCGCTGATGCCATATTTCGCACGGAAAGCTTTGGCCTTGTGCTTGGCCTCATCAGATCCGAAACGACTGGCGTCAACGCCATTGCGCCATACGGCCTTCTGCTCAGGCTTAAGCCCACCTTCACCATGCTCGCGAAGGAACTTGTCAAGCGTTCCCACAATGTAATTGGAAACGCCAAGTACCTTCTTGACTCCGGCAATCTCGTGCTTGCATCCGAAGTCATTGGTCACTTCATTATGCAGATGGTAGTACACCTTGTCCACATAGCGTTCAGCGTTGCCGTACTTCTGCATGGTCATGAACAATGTGGCATGATTTTCGATCATGACCTTATCGAATGGAACCCTGCCGCTCGCATCGTCTTTACTCAGCGCTTTGGACACCTTGCGGATGTACCACAAACGTTGCGCGATATATCGGTAGCTCATGAGCTTCTGTTTACGAAGAATATATTTCGCGGCCCAGTAAATGCACCGATCGGCAGCCTTTACTAGCATTGGCGTTTTGATAAAGCGAAAATCAGTATGTTGAAAAGCACCATCACGAACGATCTCGTCAACACCAGGTGCCCAGGAAGAGAAAACTGTGAACTCGAAATTCGGTGTCTTCTCATTCTCCCGAACCATCATCATGTCCAACGCTTCAACAGCGCCGCCGAGAACATTGGGAACAGGCAAATAGCCAGAAGTGACAACAGCGACATGGGAACTCATAGGCTCTCGCTCCTATTCCTTTTCAATACCAACAAGCGATTCATATCTTTGCATCAGCTGCTTGGCGCATTTTTGAATATCGTAGTCTCCAGCGATATCATCCATCATCCGAGAACGACTTGAAGACTCTGAATGAGAGAGCGCCTCGCTCCAAAGCTTCGCACCAGCAATAGGTAAGAAAATGGATTTACCTGTGACATCTGCCTCTAGCGGAACAGCATCACTCAGCAAACAAGGAAGGTTAGCTACCTGAGCCTCCACTGCGACCATGCCCAAGCCCTCATAAAGACTAGGAAGACAAAATACATCAAAAGCCTGGTACAAACGATTCACATCAGAACGTTGCCCAAGGAACAATATATGATCGACAATACCGAGCTCTTCAGCATGCTGCTGTACAGCAGGCATATCTGGTCCATCACCCACAAAGGCAATCATTGCATTGGGCTTGCCGGGAAGTACATCCGCAAGCACATCCACTAGAAAAGCTTGATTCTTCTGCGGCATAAAACGCCCGACGTGACCAATTAGGAATGTATCTTCTGCAATCCCAAGTTCTTTGCGAGCTTCTTGACGAATCACAGAATCAAACCGGAATTTATCCAATTCAATACCATTGGGGATTACTGTAAAATCCGCATTCTTGCCAAACAACCACTCCCCTGCGTAATGACTACACGCGAATCGTACTGTCGGGTATACATTTGCGAACGGGCGCAACGCGAGCTTCATTACGTTCTTCGCAAACTCACCTTTGCCCATAGTTGAGTGAGAATGTGCGATGCGAACAGGCACACCAACCTTCTCCGCTGCTGACAATGGGAACACACTCAACGTGTTGATGTTGCTGTGCACAATCGGCCACTGCTGTTCACGCATCAGGCGAATGAGCTCACGGCGGTAGCGAATCGGATGCTGGTACGGCGGTATACGGAATACACGGCCTCCCAAAGCGGTGATTTCCTCTTCGGGAACACGCGTGGAATCCTCATCAACAAGGAAGTCAAACTGTACTTTGCTGCGATCAATGTGGCGGTAGTAGTTCATCACTACGGCTTCCACACCGCCACCGTTCATTTTGCCGACGACTTGTGCCACACGAATCGGCTTCTGCTGACCACCATTGCTGGTATCCACACCATACGAATGCCCGTCAGAATCACTCATCACGAACACTACCCCTTCCGCTTTCCATCATCCCTTGATGTTGAATATGTGCAATTACCCCTAGCCGTATTCCGAAAATCGAATACATCACACCTTAACTCAGTACGCACCATTCGGATGCAGCACCGTTCCAATAGTGCGAAGAATGTACACGATGTCTCCCATCACCGACCAGTTCTGCACATAGGAAACATCGAGCTGCTGGCTCTCCTCCTCGCTCAAATCGTTACGTCCAGAAACCTGCCATGGGCCAGTAATGCCAGGCTTCACCAGCAAACGGGTGGCGTACACCTGGTTGTATTCGTCCACTTCGAACTGACGCTGCGGGCGGGGCCCGACCACACTCATCGTTCCGATCAAAGAGTCGAAGAACTGCGGCAACTCATCAATACTGGTCTTACGGATGAAATGGCCGACCTTAGTGATACGCGGATCATTCTTAATCTTCACGCGTGCGCCCATTTCTTGTCCGTTCGCGGCGGCCACTTCAGCAAGTTTGGCATCCGCGTTCACGTACATCGAACGGAACTTGTGAATCTTGAACGGCTTGCCACGCAGACCAATACGTTCCTGCCTGTAGAACACCGGTCCCTTATCTTCAAGCTTGATGGCAATGGCCGTGACAATCATAAATGGAGACGACAGCACAATGGCAATCAACGAAACCACAATATCGAACACACGTTTCTTGAACATGGCCCACGGCGAATACTGCGGCAGGCTGATCGTCATCACTGTGGTGCCTTGCAACTCACGAATGTTCGTCTCATGGCCGCTCACATCCACAGCGGAAGTGACCACCGCAATCTCCAGATTCATGGCTTCCATATCCAACACGAACGTGTTGAAATTGTCAGAGAAGCGCTGCATCACATCCGTAACCATCACCGTCTGAACGCCCATCGAAGCAGCACGTTCGGCAAAGTCCGCGCAATACGGCAACGTGGCAATATCCCGACCGCTAATCTCACGGACCCTCTCTTTGAAATCGGCCGGTACAGTAGCAGCTTCCACAAGGCCGGTCTGCTCGTTCAAATCAATCGGGCACACCGCAATGGCATGATAGTTCAGCTGGCGCTTCTGGCTCAGGAACTCCAAGGCATGCTCAATGCCTTCAGCCGAGCCGACCACCACAGTGCCATACGAGTATGAACCCCTCTCACGGCTGAACAACACAAACTGGCGGATAATCAGACGTTCCAGCATCGTAATCAGGAACGCACATAACAGCATCAAGCCAGTGGTCAAAAGAGGAACGTACACATTGAGGATGGAGTCAAGCGCGCAAACCAACAGGCCGGCAAAAATCGCACCCTTGAACAGGAGCACATTGAGCTGGTAACCATCACCCATCACATGGCGGTGATAAACGCCCACATTATGCAAGCAGAAAATCCAAATCAGCGCACCAATGAGCGTATACAGCCACAAACCCATGTGGAAGTGGAAACGGGACGAATACAGGGTCCCCCCACCCTGCAGGGTGTACACGATTGCCGAGGCAATCACGAACGAAGCCATGTCGCACAATATCAACAGCGCGTTAACGAAAAAACGCCAATAGGCGACACTCAGCACTCGTTTCCTAGAGGTTTCGCTCAAATTCGTTTTTGTACTGCCGCTTTGGGTCATTCTTCTTTCTCTCCAAGCTCTACCCCCCCCCCCACCGCTGTTTCAGGGGCAATAGACTAGGGTACTTGAACTCATATACAAAGTCTACGCTTGCGGTAAATGGTTTACCTTAAATTTACCTACCCTCGATGAGCGGGGTCTGACGAACGGCCAATGCCTCCTTGACGGTCGGAGCGGACTGCACATGCAGGGTGATGTCATACTCTTCCCCAGGTTTCAACGTCACCTTGCCAACGGCCAATGTCAGGCCGTTATGGACGGTCACGCCGTTGTAGTCGTCTGAGTTCTGGAACTTCCAATCCACCAAACGGCCGTTTGCTGGAGCATATAGGAACAGGGTGGTTCGGATGTCACCGGGCTCAGTCCCATCCGTACCGCCAGTCACATACGCCGAAGTCGACGCAACCTCCTCCGGCTTCAACAGATTCTTCATCTTGATATGCACCGTGTACTGGTTGGCACCGTTCGCCGCCACCTTCTGGAATTCGGTGGTCACCTCGCGATGCAGATACCAATCCATCTTCGACTGCGTCTCGTCGGAGATGTACACGCCCACCTGCGGCTTGGCGCCTTCGGTAATCAAGCGGCCGGAAATGTCGGATTCGGCGATCAGATCCTGCTCGTCCTCGTGCGCGCTCCACAACAGCAGATGCCCCTGCTTCACGGATTGGGACAACGCATTGATATAGGCTTTCGGATCGCCGGAATTCTGCGTGATATGGTCGAACGCGGCCTGCGCGGCATCAGCGAAATACTTGTCCGTCTCCGCCGGAGTCATCTTCGCGTACACGGTGTTCAACAACGTCTGCGCGGTATTCGTACCGTCCAATACGGAGCCGTCGGGCATGGTCACGCCGCCGGTGACGGCAAGCATGTTCTGCAGGAACAGCGGGTCGATGGCAAGCACGCCATCCACCTGTACGCCATACTGCTTGGCCCACATGGCACGCACGATCTCGCCGGTACGCGGGAAATCGGGAGTGAAGTTCACATCGCGGATATCCGTGCCCAGCTTGTTGGTGAACAGCATCCGTTCCTCGGCGGTGAGCTCCACCACCGGCTCGTCAGCCTTAGGAATATCCGCGTCCGAGACAAACGGTTGCATGCTCAAATGGCCGCCCTGCACGGTGACCACGCCAAGCGACCCGGTCAGGCCGCCGGACGGACGGGCCTCCGCATTGGTCTGCGCCAGAATCAGATAGTTGCGCGGAGCGTCATTGGCATGGCTGTCCGTGCCGAGCATGCCGGGCAGCAGCTGGGCTACGGTGTTCAGCGTATGCACGGTGCTGTTGAGCTTTACACAGTAGGTCTGGGCCGAGTCGAGCGCATCGGCGACCTTGTGAATGTGTGGCCGTTTCGCCGCCTTGATCTCACGGGTGCTGTTGTCGATCACCTTGTCGGCAACGCTCAGCGGCTCCTGGGAATCCTCCAAACCAGGAAGGGAGACCGTGCCATTCTCCACGTGGATATTGCTCAGATTGACGTTCTTGGAGACCTTCGCCAATTGCGGCAACGCCTGCGAGGAAATATCCTCCAACGAGGCGACCGTGGTACGGACCGCGGAAACATCATCCCCCACATACGGAACATGCGATGCGACCGTCCATAGGAAGGACGACGTCTGCTTGTACGCCTTGTCCACATGGCCGGAGAATTCGTTAACCTTCGTGTCAAGCTGTCGGCTGTCGGCCTGGGTGATGGTGCTCTGCAGACCCTTCGCGCTTGCCACGGCCTGCTGCAGTTCGCTCCTGGCGCTCATGACCGACCATACGAACGCGACGGCAAAGGCGGCGAGCGCCAGCAGCACGGCGACCACGGCGATCAGGATGCGGCGGTTGCGGCGTTTGCGTTTGATGCGACGGATGTGTTCGGCGCTCATGCGGCGGCGGACGCGGCGGGAGTGCGGTTCGGAGTCGGCGCTGTCTGGGGCATCTTCATTGATGTCGGCGTTGGCGTAGGCATTGGCATCGGCGTGCGCTTCGGTTTGATGCTCGGGCTGGTATTCCGCCTGGTTTTGAGCCTTTCCAATCTGGTGTTCGGCCTGGTTCGCTGGCTCCTGCCATGTTTCATCGCCATCGTGTTCGGACATATTTCGTTACTCTCCCCATCACAACGTTGTTTCACGTATCGCTCCGGGTTTCCAGTGTAATTGCTGGAGCCGATGAACTCGTACTCCCCCAAGAATTCGACGAGGACACTCGGCGAAGGCCGTCAACAAGAAGCGGATCAGGCGACTTCGAGGGTGGCGAGGAGCGCGCGGTGGTCGGAACCGGGGATGTGCTTCGTTTCGAGGTCGCCCACGACCACGCCCTTGTCATGCACGATATGGTCAATCTCGGCCACCGGCAGCATGGCCGGGTACGTCATGTGCAAACCCTCGCCGGCCTGTTCGCCGGAGTCCAGGAAGCGGCTGCCAAGAAGATACCGGAAGCTGACATGATCCCATGTGGAATTGAAATCGCCCATCAGCACGTACAGGCTGTCGTAATGCTGCAACTGGGCGAGTGAATCGAGGCTACGATTCCACAGGCCTTGGTTGCTGGGACGTGGCGAGAAGGGGTGGACCGAGCCGAACCGTACTTTCGTGCCGGCGAAATCGATGGTCGCCGCCGGAACACTGCTCGACTCCACGGGAATCAGGTTCTGCTTGACGTCTTCCATCGGCGCCGCGCTGTACAGCACGTTCACACCACCATTGTCGTGCCACGTTTGCTGCGCGGTCACGGAATACGGCAGATAGTTGGCGATTCCGGCGTTGGCGAGCCGGTCGAGCAGACTCCATGACACTTCCTGCAGGGCGAGTACTTCGACATGCTCAGCCTTCACGGTTTCGACGATTTTGCCGGCGTCGGCCGCACCCTGTTTGGTGTTAAGGGTCATGATGCGTGCGTATTTGTCGGACGTGTCAGGCAAACCATCGGTTTCCGTCTGCGCGACGGCTTGGCTGGCGTTCTCGGAAATCGTCTGTCGCGGTTCGATATACCCCCAATGCCAGCCGACCTGCACGACCACGCACACCACGCCGATGATGGCGAGCGCTGCACGTCCTCCGATCTGTCGGACGGCGAGTGCGACGATCGCGATAACCGCGGACAGAAAACCCAGCCATGGCATCAGTGCGACGATGATCGGAATGTAGCGTTTGCCGTCGAGGCTGTTGGGGAGCATGCGGAGCAACATGGCCAGCAGGATGACGGCGGTGGCCAGCCAGAGTGCGATGGTCAGGATGTGCAGGATGGTGTTGCGCCGGGACATGCTGCGTTGGGCTTGGTCGAGGCTGTTGCGGTTGCGAGCTGTGTTGGCAGCGTCGAGTCGCGCGCCCAGATCCTCGATCTCGCATTCGGCTTCGTTTTCGCTGCCGCGTTCACTGTTGCTTTCGCCTTTGCCGGTTTGCCGCATGCTTGCCTTTCATTACGTTCCCGTTCACCATACGCAACGCGATATGGATTCGTTGTAAACGGTCCGCGAGGTTCACAGTGCCTTTACGTGATGCCGTCTTTCCCCGTACGGACGGCAAACCGGAGTCACCGCAAGAATTCGTCACGCGCAGCATCGCTCAGCGAATACCGAATCGGCCGTTTTCCATGCGCTTCCAGCAATCCCAGATTCATCAATGCATCGAGAGCGGTGCTCACCTTCCGCTCCCCCACACCAAGCCATTCGCGCATCAATCGCCGTGATATGGAATTCGAAGTCTCGTCGAACAGCTCCTCCTGAAGCAGGAAGAACAGCATGTCCCGTTGCAGTCCGGGAACGTCATGCGCATCGGCGTACCGTTCGAGATTGTCTTTCGCAGCATCAAGCATGGTCTTCTTCTCGCTTAACACGGAGATGATGTTTTCCTGGGCTGTGGCGATGAAACGGATCATCCGATAGCAGAAGAGAGAAACATCGGAGCAATTCAGCGGATGCTGCACGTCATCGAAGGCCTTGTAATACTGCCCTTTCGCTTCGGCGATGGCCGAGCTCAGGCTGACCGCCGTCGGTACGGACAGGCATTTACTTAATTGCAGGGCAAGCAGGAACCGGCCTGTTCTGCCGTTGCCGTCGTAGAACGGGTGTATGCATTCGAACGCGTAATGGCACATCGCGGCCCGCAGCAACGGCGGAATGGTCTCATTGGAAAGCAGTGCCAGCCATTTGGTCAGCTGCACCTGAATCTCCGATTCCGGCCATGCGCCCTTATGGATCAGCCTGTCTGCACCGTCATAGACCGAAACGGTTCTGGCTCTGAACAGTATGCCGTCGGGTTTGTCGGCATCCTTCAATTCGCCGTCCATCACCTGATTGTAGATGCTGCGTATATCGTTCAGCGTCTGGGGCAGGTCAAGGTGCGCGGTTCCCTCGCCGGAAAGGCCGAGGAACAGTTTGGCGAGCTCACTCAACCGCTTATGCGGGCCATCGGCCACCGCGGAATCCAACGCGTCTGCGATCTCCTCGCGTGTGGTATGCACGTTTTCTATCGTGTTCGTGTTTTGCATTTCCGCGCCGATAAGTTCCATCAGATACGCCTTGCGGGCGATTGGCGGCAACGTGTTCCACAATGCCTCGACCCGTACTTCCAAGCCACGCACGGAATCCATGGCGTTAAGCAGTTCCCTGAACGCCACGGCGAACATCTCATGACCATCGAATACGATCCCCGACCGATATGTCGAATAGCCGTTCAGCCTGTTCTCATACTCCTTTTCGGCAACATCCTGTGGTTTGAGTGTGGATGATGACATCGCCAGCGTCTGCCGTATGCTCTTGTATTCCATAATCACCATCCCTGAATCGTCATTCTCGCAAAAACGTAAGTATGAACCGTTTTATCCGGCGTTGACATACCTGCGAAAAGCTAAAAACGTAGGTATAGAAATGACCACATAGTATATCTATACCTACAAAATGTCAAAAATGTAGGTATAGGAATAAGTGATTGGTGCGACTATGGCTGCGGAATGGCGTGAGCGTGGGCATAGCGCAGGCATGGGATAGCGATTGATGTCAGGTTACGACGTCAGTCGCGACGCCGGCTGCTGCAGCCGACGTCGACCACAGCAGCCAAGCCGCATCAATCGGACAGACTCAGGCCGCGGTGTGGGCGTGCATGCGGCCAAGGGCGCGCTGGACGGTGTCGCGGGTGGAGCCGGCGCCGTTGCCGCGCACGCCGAAGAAGACCATAAGCACCATCACGAAGCAGATCGCGGCGCTCACGCGCAGCGCCCACTGGATGCCGAACACGTTCGCCGCGGCGTACATCTTCTTCGCACCGCCGATCGCGGCCCAACGCAGGGACGTGAACGTCTCCATCAGAATCACCAACACGGGGGCACCGATCGCGCCGGCAATCTGACGGACCGTGTTCGTGACGGCCGAGCCGGCACTCACCTCTTCGGGCTCAAGGCAGTTGAGCGACCATGTGGTGATCGGCATCAGCACGAATCCCATGCCGATCTGACGGACGAACTGCCAAATCGACACCCACCAGATCCACGAGGTCATGGAAATCATGCTCATCATAATCGTGCCGAACAGCAGGGTGATCGAGCCGATCAGCGCCACCGGACGCGCGCCGAAACGGTCAAGCGCCTTGCCTCCGAAGAACTGCGCGATGCACTGGCCGAACGCGCCGGGCAACATCACCAGACCGCTGATCGTGGCGGAATAGCCGCGGCAATCCTGAATGTACAGCGGCATGATCACCATGATCGAACTGAACGCGAAGAACGACAGCGCGGCGGTGACGGTGCCGACGGTGAAGCTCTTGTTTTTCAGCACGCTCAGGTTGAGCAGCGGAGGTTGCTTGGACGGGTCGGCCGCCTGCCGGCGAGCGCCGTGAATCTGCCGCAGCACAAACCAGACGATGCCGACCACACCGATAAGCATGGCGAGCCACACCATCGGATGCGTGAACGGATACGATTCGATGTTCGTGAAGCCGAACATGAGTCCGCCGAAGCCGAAAATCGACAGGCCGACGGAGAAGAAGTCGGCTTTGGCGGACGCGTCGCGCGTGCCGAAATTACGCAAGCCGAAAATCGCCAAAAACAGTGAAATCACGCCGATAACCGTCAGCGTGAGGAAAATCGATCGCCAGCCGTTCAAATCGGTTTGCACACCACCCAAAGTGGGGCCAATCGCGGGCGCGACGCTCATGGCCATACCGACGGTGCCCATCGCCATACCGCGGCGGGACAGAGGATAAATGGAAAATACCGTGATCTGCAGAACCGGCCACATCACACCGGTGCCCACGGCCTCCAGCAGACGACCGATCAAAACCAGTACGAACGATGAGCCGAGCCAGGCGAACACCGAGCCGAGCGTGAACACCGCCATCGACGCGATCACGATCTGGCGGGTGGAGAATCGGCGGGTCAGGTAGGCGGTGAGCGGCACCATAACGCCCATGACCAGCTGGAAGATCGAAGTGAGCCACTGGCCGGTGGTGACGGAGATGCCGAAGTCGCTGACGATGGTCGGCAGGGCCGAACTCAGCTGCAACTGCGTGAAGTTGCCGACGAAGGTGATGAACGTCAGAATCGCAATCGAAACGAACGCCGCATGCGTCAAATGGCCGTCCTTGTACGACTCGTCCCGGGTCAATGCCTCGGACAGTCCCTTACGCCGTTCCTCACCACTCATATATCTTCCTTACCTCTTCCTCGCGCGTTCCTCGTTACCGTTTATCGCTTCCATCATTCCCGCGATGCCTCGCGTCGTTCCGCACCGTTTTCGCATCGCATATCGTTCCCGTATCACCCTTATGCGAACCTTCATGCAACCATCGGGAATGTACCCATCGGAACGAATGACGATAGCAGTCTATGCCCATGGGTGGTCTCAGCGCCAGCGGATGTCCGCAACGTTCTCGAAGGGGAAAATCCGCCACATACTCCCCCTTAATAGGCAAACGACAACAAGATGTGTTATAACAGCGAACGTACGAAATAGCCGGGGGTATCAGGGAGGACCATATGTCCATGCTGAAAATGTTCCACATCTGCATGGAGCTGTGGGGCATCATCTTCTGCGCGATCGCGACGATCGGCCTCATAGTGGGCTCCCGACGAATGGCCACCCGCAAATCGCAGCAGATCATCATGCAGGCGCTTTGCGTGCTGCTGCTGGCCGCCGACATGACCGGCTGGTATTTCGACGGCCGTCCGGGCTGGTTCGCGGAGAACGCGGTGCGCGCCGGCGATATGGCCGTATACTGCATCAACTATCTGTATCTGAGCATCTTCACGCTGTACGTCTGGCAGATCGTGCGCAAAAACGGCGAAAAGGCGCCATGGGGACTATACGCGACCTTCGCCACCTCCGCCGTGTCAATCGCGCTGATGGTTGTCTCGCAATTCAACGACATGTACTACTATTTCGACGCCGACAACGTCTACCATCGCGGCACGTACTACATCTTCACGCAGGTGCTGGCGTTCATCGGCATGGCCATCAGCTTCTCCATGCTGTACCAATACCGCAGCCGGGTGTCGAAAAGCATCTACTACGCGCTGATCGCGTACTTCGTGCTGCCCATCATCACCACGGTCCTGCAGACGTTCCTGTACGGCTTCTCGCTACAAAGCATCTCCGTCGTGATCTCCACGCAAGTCATGTTCGTCGTCGACAACCTTGAGATGGCGCGAAAATTCCAGCAGCAGGAAATCGCCTACCAGAAAGCCAGCTTCGCCGCCGAACACGACACGATGACCGGACTGTGGAACAAGTCGTCCGGCCTGCAGCGGATCAATGAGCATCTCAATTCGATGGACGCCGACGATGAGGCCATGCTCATGTTCGTGGACATCGACGACTTCAAGCACGTGAACGACACGTACGGGCATTCCGACGGCGATTTCTGGATTCGTCAGGTAGCCGACACGTTGCGGAACATCTACCGGCCAGACGATGTGATCTGCCGATTCGGCGGCGACGAATTCGTGGCGCTCATCAAGGGCACGAGCAACACCAGCGTGATTCGGACCACTTTGGGACTGTTCGCCAGGCGGATGCGTGAGACGTCCGTCCAACGCGGGCAGGACGTGCATTGCAGCGTCGGCATATGCCGTGTGGCCGCCGGCGGATACCGGAGTCCGGAGCACATCGTGGCCACGGCCGACAAGGCGTTGTATGAGGCGAAGCGCAACGGCAAGCACGCGTACGTGGTCTACGATTCGGACGGGAGCCGGATGGAGTTGGCGCAGTAGGTCTATGCCTTGGTAGGTCCTATGCCTTTGGCGACTCTATGCCTTGCCAAGCAGCGTCAGCACGATCAGCACCATATTCAACGCGACTATCAGCACGGCGACCATGATATTGACGGCGTGCTTGATCGGACCGTCCACATACTCCCCCATCAACGTGCGGTCGTGCGTGTAACGCATCAGCGGAATGATCGCGAATGGAATGCCGACCGACAGCACGACCTGGCCGACGATCAGCGCCTCCGTAGGGTTCTTCGCGAACCACAACACGACCAGCGCGGGAACCAGCGTCACCACGCGGCACGCCCACATCGGCGCCTTGATACGCAGTAGGCCGTGCATGATCTCGCTGCCCGCGTATGTGCCGACCGACGTGGAGCTCAGGCTCGACGCGAGCAGGCCGACCGAGAAAATCGTGCCGATAACCGGGCCGAGCACATGCTGGATGGCCCGCTGCGCGCCCTCGATCGTATCGGTGCCGGTCATGCCATACAGCGAATTCGCGGCGAGAATCAGCAGCGCGAGATTCACCGAACCGGCGAGAAGCAACGCCCAAACCACGTCGATCTTGCTGCCGTGAAGCAACTTCCTGACGCTCGGCTTCTGCTCCCCCGGCGCGTAATGGTCGTTGACGAGCGTGGAATGCAGGTAGATGGCGTGCGGCATGACCGTGGCGCCCAGCATGGACGTGGCCATCAGCACGGTGTCGGTGCCTTTGAACCGTGGAATCAGGCCGTTCAGCACGTCCTTCGGATTCGGCGGGGCGATGAACAGGCCCGCGATGAAGCCGAATGTGATCACCAGCAGCAGGCCGATGATGAGCTTTTCGAACACGCGGTGCGTGGCGCCTTTTTCGAAGATCAGCAGCACCGTGGAAACCGCGCCGATGATACAGCCGCCAATGAACAGCGGCAGGCCGAACAGCAGTTTCAGCGCGATTGCGCCGCCGATCACTTCCGCCAGATCGGTGGCGATGGCGATCACTTCAGCCTGCATGAAGAACATGAACCGGCCGGCGTCGCCCAGCCGCTCGCCCAGAATCTCCGGCAGACTCTTGCCGGTGACGATGCCGAGTTTCGCGGACTGGTATTGGATGAGCACGCTCATGCAGTTGGCCAGTACCAGCACCCACACCAGCAGGTAGCCGTAGCGCGCGCCGGACGTGATGTTCGCCGCCACATTGCCCGGGTCCACGTAGGCGACGGCGGCCACGAACGCGGGGCCGAGAATGCCGGCGAGCGCGTGGCCGTGGTGGTGGGAGGGTTGGTTTGGCTGGTTCTGGTTCTGTTGGTTTAGTTGGTCTTGCTGGTTCTGTTGGCCTTGTTGGTCTTGCGGCTGCCGGCTGGGCGCGGACTTGTGGTCCGGGTCGGATGCCGGCTTGCGGTTGCGCTCGAGCGCGCGATTCTGTCCTTGCTCGAGTACGCCATCGTTTGTCTTCACTCTCTTTCCCCCAATATGTGTTTCCCCGTATATCCGTGCAACGTTATAGCGCGGCCGCAGGCGCGGAAATGTTACGAAATTTCCGCTGCGGGTCTTCCGCGAATCTTCCGCGGGCGTCCAGCGTGGTCCGGTGCCGTCTGACGCTAAGCTAGGGAAAGATACGTTTGTTTATTTGTTTCCGACACGAAAGGTTGTGGAGGATATGGCCACCTTTCATACTCCGATGATCACGCTTGCCGACGGCAACCTGATTCCGCAGATCGGTTTGGGCGTGCTGCGTATCGACGACGAGGGCGTCACTCCCGTGGTCGAAAGCGCGCTGGAAGCCGGCTATCGTCATATCGATGGCGCCGCTGGCTACAACAATGAAGCCGGCGTGGGGCGCGCGTTGAAGAACGCTGGTTTCACGCAGGGCGAACGTCGCAAGAGCCTGTGGGTCACGACAAAGCTGCGCGATTCGGAGCAGGGGTACGATTCCGCGCGCAAGGCGTTCGACCGTCAGCTTGGTCTGCTGCAGCTCGACTACGTGGACATGTATATGCTGCATTGGCCGACGCCGTTCGACTGGCGTTCCGGCGAGACGTGGAAGGCGTTCGACGAGTTCCGTGCGGAGGGCCGCGTGCGCACGCTTGGCGTGTGCAATTTCCTGCCGGAGCATCTCGAGCGGCTGCATAAGGAGACGGGCGAGTATCCGGCCGTCGACCAAATCGAGCTGCATCCCACGTGGCAGCAGCGCGAGGTGGTGGCGTATTGCAAGGAGCATGGCATCGCGGTCGAAGCGTATTCGCCGATGGCCCGTGGCGCGGATCTGAATGCCGGCGACGGCGTGATTGCGCGCATCGCCGAGGCGCATGGTGTCACGCCCGCGCAGGTGATTCTGCGTTGGCATATCGAAAACGGCACGATCATCATTCCCAAGTCGGTGCATGCGGACAGGCAGCGGCAGAATCTCGACCTGTTCGGCTTCGTGCTCAGCCCGGATGAGCATGCGGCCATCGACGCGCTCGACGGGCCGACACGCGCCGGCCACGATCCGATGACGTTCACGTACGCATGAGTTCGCGCGTGATCCTGCACGGTGCTTACGGGGTGCGTGGGGTGCGATGACAAGGCGCGGACCGCGTGACGGCACGCATTTTCGCAGACGTCTGTTCAATGCCGACGGGCCGGTGGAACGCATACTGATTCTGCTGGTAATCGCTGTGGTGGCGGGCATCACGATCGGCCTGCTCATGCCGAAGGTGAATCCGACCGTCGGCGAATTGACGGGCGAGTATACCGCGTCCGGCACCGCCGCGCAGACGTTGCAGCAGTTGACAATCGATGACGATCCGCGCCGTGCAGGTTACGATCGGGATTCATTCGGCTTCCGTCAGACGGACGACGACGGCAACGGATGCGACGTGCGAGAGGACGTGCTGGCACGCGATTTGACGGACGTGCGATACCAGCAGGGCTGCAAGGTGCAATCGGGCACATTGTCAGACCCATACACCGGCAAGACGATCCGTTTCGTACGCGGCGTACACACCTCGTCCGCCGTGCAGATCGACCATGTGGTGGCGTTGGAGAACGCATGGCAGTCGGGTGCGAACACGTGGGACCGGGCCAAGAGGGTCCGGTTCGGCAACGACATGTACAACCTTCTGGCGGTGGACGGCCCCGCCAATCAGGAGAAGGGCTCCGCGTCGGCCGCGTACTGGCTACCGACGAACGGCGCGTACCGGTGCGATTACGTGGCGCGGCAGATTGGCGTGAAGGCCAAGTATGGGTTGACCGTCACCACCAAGGAGAAGCGGGCGATGCTGTCCGTGCTGCACGGATGCCCAGCGCAAGCCGTGCCGGAGGGGTAGGTTTTGGCCCGGTGCCGTCTGAAATCGTCCCAGCGCTGCCTGAAATGTGTCACGATTTGAAAAATCAGCCGTTTTTTCGAATCGTGACACATTTTTCTTCCAGAAGAAGCATCATGGGGGTATAAATCGCTACCTCTCCAAGGAAAATACCCAGGAAATATACCCCCAAATCAGAAGCAATGTGTCACGATCCAAAATTCCGGCCAAAAATCGAAATCGTGACACAAAAACAAGCCCTTCTACACCGTACGCAATCAAACAAACTCACAAGCCATGCCCCCATCGACCGCGTGGGCGGCGCCGTGGACAACACACGTCATATGAATATCACCAATCCGGAAAACATCAGAAGCGCTCAGCGGAACCCATCAGTCAAGCAGCCCGAGTTTGCGGGCTTTCTGGTAACGCAGCACCACTTTACGCCACGGCAAAGGGGTGGTCACCCCAATCGGCCGCCCGATAATCGAAGACAACGCATGGGCGACGTTCATGGCAAACGCGGCCCGATGCAGTTCATCAGACAAATCCAACTGCGTGACCGAAAACACAGTCCAGCCCGCGGCCGCAAGTCGCGACAGCTTGCTCTGGTCACGCCGGTACTGCGCACGGTCGGTACGGTGATGGTCGCCCTGATAATCCAAGCCAAAACGATGCTCGGCATCGACAAGATCCAACGTCACCACAGCACCGTTCGCAAAATTCACGCCGGGAACCACGCAATTCGGCCGCATGATCGGCAGTCCGTAGCGGACGAGCACAAGCCTCATCTCAGTCTCTTTGGGGGAATCGCTCCCCGATTGCACAAGCTCCAACGCATCCAGACACTTACTCCGGTATGGGACGTTCTCAGTTTTGGCAAACTCGATCAGCCCCTCACGAGTGGCGAACCGATGGCGAATCAACGACTCCGCAACCATGACGACATCCTGGATGCCCCACCGGCCGGCAGCCAAAGCCCACGACGGAACCGGCATAAGCACTGGAACTCCGGCGACTTCGCGCACATGCCGCGCGGACAGGCCTTTCCAGACATGCACAGTCACATCGGCCGACAAGGACGCGTCTTTCTTCACGCGGCCGCGGAGGGCCGGTGATTGGGCGACCGTGTGAAGTTTTGCCGTTGCATGCGACGAGGATTGGGGAAATTGGAAAGATTGCGACGAGGATTGGGGAGATTGCGACGCTGTCTGCCGAAGACCTGAGATATGATTCCGCGAAAAATCCTGAGAATCCGGGGAATATTGAAAATCCAAATCCGGAAAATCCTGTCCGGAATGGACGGAGTACTCGGAATGTCCGAAAGCCGGGCCTTCCGGATCCTCTTCATTCCAGCCATACTCCACGTTCGTCCCAGCATAACCGACTTGTGACGGACGCAGTGGAAAAGCCGAACAATCACTGTCGGCAGGCAACTCGACTCCCCAAATCGCGAGCGCGGTCTCATGGCTTATGGGATGACGCAGCTCCACGGACCGAGCGATGCGAAGAATCCGCCAGCTGGCTTCGGACAGGGTCGCCCGCTGGATTGGCTTGTATGCATCATCAGTATTCATGCGTGCAATATAAACGATGGCAATGGTTTGGCGCGCATTTTTCCGGGGTTGTGGTCGGAGAACGTGCGATTTGGGACGATTCGGCGTGGCATGGCCGCAATTGCAACGATTTAGGGCGCAATGGGCCTGTGGATAAACAATAGAGACGCAACGAGAACATGGTAGGGATGGATGGTACCTGCAGGACAATCTTGAATTGCCATCAATGCAATTGGCAATTGGCCGCAAAAGCCGTGGAATGTTGCGATGGTTGAAGAATCGTCACTTCCGCACGCTTTTGGAAAACTCCGGAAGCTGCGGAATTGATGATTTCCGGCACTTCCGGAAGTATGTTGTGGTGCGGCAATGCAATGTATCGCCGCACCACAAGTCAGCATTCCTTTCATTTCGGGAATCGGAGGCGGATCAGCCTTTGGAACGAAAAATTCCCACCGCAGATGTGTCACGATTTGAAAAATCTGCCGTTTTTACGAATCGTGACACATTCTTCTTTTGAAAAAGGCAATACGGGGGTATAAATCACCGCTTTTCCAAGTAAAATACCCAGAAAACATACCCCCGAATGGGAAGCGATGTGTCACGATCCAAAATTTTGGCCGTTTTTACGAATCGTGACACAAAACAAGCACCCCCATACCCCATGCGGCCAAACACACCCCACAAAACTCACCAACAGCTCATGTGCGCAACGAACGGATCCGAAGAAAAAACCGAAATGCGCACGGAAGTCCAGTAGGCAAAAGTCAGAAATCCATCGCCAGCCGCGTCAAAACAATGATCTCAAGCCATACCGGAACTACAAACGCAAACCACACCGGAACGATGGGAGATGGGCGCGCGGCCGCAGGCGGCCAAGGTTCCAGCCGATGCTGGAAACGTAAAAAGAGCCTCACGCGCGGGTGGTGGCGCGGGCGATCACGCGGGATTGGGTGGTGATGAGTTCCGGTTTCAGCGGGCGACTGCCGTTGATGCGGTTGATGATGCGGCCGACCGCGGTCGGCGCGATCCAGTCAAGGCAGGAGTCCATGGTGGTCAGCGGTGGCTGGAAGTATGCGGCTTCCTCATTGTTGTCGAAGCCGATCACCTGCACCCGGTCGGGCACTGCGATGCCGTTCGCCGCCAAAGTGAACAATGCGCCCAATGCAAGCTGGTCGTTGAACGCCACGATGCCGTCGAAGGGGATGCCGGAGTCGACGATGCGCTGCGTCGTGCGCGCGCCCGAACCGATGGCCCAATCCTGGCCGACGTCGGGCACAAGTCTCGCATCCAGTTCGACGCCTTGTCCGGCGCATGCTTCGAGCACGCCTCGCATGCGCAGCTGCGCGTTGCCCTCCACGGCGTCACGCAGGTCGAAGATATGCTCCGGATCGGTTCGCGAGCCGATCACCGCGAGATTCGTGGCACCATGGTCGAACAGGTATCGCGCGGCGAGGCGCGCCTCCTGCACGTCATCCGGAGTGACATGGTCCGCTTTGCCGTGCGTGGATCGCGCGCCCACGCAGACCAGCGGATAGTCCACGTCGAGGTCTTCGGGAGCGAGGTCCTCGACCTCGGAAATGGACAGGATCATGCCGTCCGACACGGTGGTGTTGAAGTTTTGCAACAGCGTGCGGGCGCCCTGCGCGGACCCTTCGGCGTATGTGGTGATGTATACGGAGTAGTCGTAGATGCGCGCCGCGTCGATCACCCGGTTGGCCAGTTCGGCCAGGTATGGTGCGGTCAGGCTTGGCACCGCGAGGGTGATGAAGCCGGTTTTGCCGCGATTGAGATTGCGGGCCGACACGTTGACGCGGTAGCCGAGCCGGTCGATGACGTCCTGCACTTTCTCGCGCGTGGCATCGGCCATGCGTCCGGAATGGTTGATGACGTTCGACGCGGTTTTGAGGGAGACTCCGGCCTCTTGCGCCACTTCACGCAGTGTGACGCGTTTCCTGTCGGATGTGTCCGGCTTTTCTTCGGCCATATCTCCCCTAACCGCATCCGTCATTGTTATTCGACTTCCGACTTTACCGCCTTACCACGAGCACGCCGTTGCGATGCACGGCATACGAACCGGGCTTCTCCCCCCGTTCGGCTTGGAACAGGATGACCGGCTCGCCTTCGACGTCCTGCAGTTCGACCGTTTTCTTGCCGCGGGGCAGATAGAAGTCGAAGGTGGCGTCGGCGGACGAGCGCACGGTGTGCAGCACGTCGGCATTGCCTTGCGATGGGGTCGCGGATGGGGTCGCAAGATATGCGCCGACCAGCTTCGTCAGGTCGGCCACATCTAGGTCGCAGCCGACGAAATACGCTTCGCCGGAACCGTACGGATTGCGGGTGATCGCGGCCGTGCCGTCGAGATCCCATTCGTCCGCTTCCTCGCCGGAGTAAGCGGCGAGTACTTGCGTGTGTTCGCCGGTGACGTTTACGTCGTTCTGCCACAGGCGAGTCGTGGCGCCATCCAATGCGGCACCGTCCAATGCGGCACCGTCCAATGCGGAAGCCGTGGAATCGTCGGTGGCCGCCAGCCGGATCTCGCTTGGCTCGCCTTCGGCTTCGGCGCCGAGGATGTTGAATTCCTCGCCACGGATGCCCAGCATGTCACGCAGCAAACCGTCGCCGGCACCCGGGTATCCACCGAGCCAGGTGTGGAAGTGCTCATCGATCAGACCGGTCGCGTAGCCGACCACCACGCGTCCTCCGGCGGCGGCGAAATCGGCCAGCCGCTGGGTGTCGGCGGCGCTCAGAATCAGCACGGTCGGCAGCACGACGGTCTTGTACTCGCTCCAGTCGTAGGCGAGCGGCACGATGTCGGCGCGCGAGCCGGCGTTCAGGAACGCGCGGTACCAGTCGCGCACGTCGTGCCAATGGTTGAGCTTCATGCTCGGCAGGGTTTGGGAACGGGTGGCCCATTCCGATTCGGCGCTGAAGAGGATCGCCGTATCGGAGCGCGCCAATTCGCTGCCTTGCACGCCTGCATCGGCGAGCGTCTTCAGCGACGCGCCCAGTTCGCACACTTGGCGGAACAGTTTCGTGTCCTCGCCGGCATGCGGAACCATGGCCGAGTGGAACGATTCGGCGCCGAACGCGGACGCGCGCCACTGGAAGAAGTTGATGGCGTCGGCGCCCATGGCCACGTGGGCCAGAGAGTCGCGCACGGTCTCGCCTTTACGCTTACGGGTGTTAAGCGGCTTCCACTGCACCGCCGAGGTGGAGTGTTCCATGACGTACCACGGCTTGCCGAGCGCGAGCGAATCCATGAGCGCATCGGAGCATGCCAGCTCGTCGAGGTGGGATTCGCCTTCGTGGAAGTAGTGGTCGTTGGACACGAAGTTCACTTCGTTGGCCCAGGCGGCGTAGTCCATGCAGCACTGGTCGGTGGAGACCATGAAGTTCGTGGTGAACGGCTTGTCGGGGCAGATTTCGGCGATCGCGTCACGTTCGGCCTTGTAGAAGTCGAGGAGCATGTCGTTGCCGAATCGCTCGAAGTCGAGTTTCTGTCCGGGATTGACCATGGAGTCGGCGCCCATGAACCGCGGAACGAGCACTTCGTCGAAGTCGTTCATCTCCTGACCCCAGAAGGTGGTGCCCCACGCCTGGTTGAGCGCGTCGATGGTGCCATACTTGCGGCGGCACCATGCGCGGAAGGCCTCAAGCGCGTTGTCGGAGTAGTCCTCGCGGTTGTTCCAACCGTATTCGTTGCCCATGTGCCATGCGGTCACGTACGGATTGCTGCCGTAGCGTTCGGCGAGTTTGCGGCATAGGGTCAGCGCGTATTCCTTGAACACCGGGCTGGTCGGACTCCAAGACTGGCGAGATCCGGCGTTGACCTGATGGCCGTACTTGTCGCGCGGCAGCACTTCGGGGTGCTTTTCGTACAGCCACAGCGGCGCGGTGGCCGTTGCGGAGGCCAGATCGGTGGCGATGCCGGCTTTGCCGAGTTTTTCTATGATGCGGTCGAGCCAGCCGAAATTCCAACGATCCTCGGTGGGTTGGATGCGGTCCCAGCTGAAGATGGCGAGGGCCACGGTGTTGACGCCGGCCTGCTTCATCAGGCGGATGTCGTCGTCCCAGACGTCCTCGGACCATTGGTCGGGATTGTAGTCGCCGCCGAAGGCGATGCCACGGCCGTCCGCGGTCAGCAGTTTCGGCCATTCGAAGTTGCGTCGCATGCTCTCCTCTTTCCCTGTGAACTTCCTGTTTGTGGAAGAGACAGTCCAATCATTCCTTAACTGCACCTGCGGCAAGGCCGGACTGCCAGTACTTCTGCAGGCACAGGAACGCGATCACCAACGGGATGATTGTGACCAGCGAGCCCGTGATCACGAGGTTCTGGATCGCCTGTCCGCCGGCAGTGGACGCCTGGTCCTTCCACTGGTTCAAGCCGATCGTGAGCGGATACCAGTTCGAGTCCTTCAGCATGATCAACGGCAGGAAGTAGTTGTTCCACGTCGCCACGATAGAGAACAGCGCCGTAGTCACGATACCCGGTGCAAGCAAAGGCAAGGATACCTGGAAGAACGTACGCATCTCGCCCGCGCCGTCCACGCGCGCGGCCTCGAGCAGCTCGGTCGGCACGGCCTGCTCCGAGAAGATCCACATCAAGTACAGGCCGAACGTGGACACCAGGGACGGGATGATCATCGCCCACGGCGTGTTCGTGAGGTTCAGTTTCGCGAACAGCAGGAACTGCGGGACCGCCAGCGCGATGCCCGGCACGCTGATCGCGCCGATGATGACCACGAACACGGCCTTGCGGCCAGGGAAACGGAACTTCGCGAGCCCATACCCGCCCAGGATCGCGAGCAGGGTCGCGCCACCAGCTCCCACGACCACGTACAGGATGGTGTTCAGCAGCCAGCGTCCGAAAATGCCCCCGTCATACGTGAACACGGTCTTGATGTTGTCCCACAGGGCGAACGTGTGGCCGAAGCCCAGGCCGAACGTGGACGTGAAGTCCGCCTGCGTCTTGGTCGCGTTGATCAGAAGATACACGAACGGGAACAGGCAGTACACGGCGAACAGCGCGCACACCAGCGTCAGCAGTTTGCTGCGCCTCGGGTTCGACACGTTCGCGAACCCGGATTTCGCGGCGCGTTTGCGTTCCGCGGCCTCGTCTTTGGCAACCCTCCTAGCACGTTCCTTCTCGGCCTTGCGCACCGCCCTGTCGTGCTCACGCTCGTTGTTGCTGCTCATAGTCTTTTGCTCCTTACCGGAAGAACCTTTCGTCTTCCCCTTGCGTCCACCGGACGCCATCGCCCGGGAAACGCGGTCCCGAGGGACCTCACTTCATTTGTTCCTTCATGCTGTTGATCTGCACCACGTACGCGATCGCCATCGTGATCACCGCCATCGTGATCGCCAACGCGGCCGCATAGTTCGACTGGTTGCCCGCGAAGGACAGGTTGTACGCGTACATGTTCGGCGTGTAGTACGTGCTGATCGCGTTGCCCGGCACCATGTTCTGCATGATGCTCGGCTCGTTGAACAGCTGGAACGAACCAATGATTGAGAAGATCACCGTAATCGCGAGCGATCCCTTGAGCTCGGGCAGCTTGATGGACTTGATGATCTGCCACTCCGAGGCGCCGTCAATCGATGCGGCCTCGTACAGCGAATGCGGGATCGTGGACAGTGAGCTGTAGAAAATCAGCATGTTGTAGCCCGTGAACTCCCATGTCACGATGTTGCCGATCGACGCGAGCAGCACCTTCGGCGAGAGCATGTCCAGGTGCGCGCCGAAGAAATCGTTGAACGAGCCCACCAGACCGTATTTCGCGCCATACATGAACCCCCAGATCAGGGTCGACACGACTGCGGGTACCGCGTATGGCAGGAACGTCGAAATACGGAAGAACTTCGTGCCGTGCAGTTTCATGGAGTCCAATGCCAAAGCCATCGCCGCGGCGAGGAACAACATAATCGGCACCTGTACCACGGTGAACAGAGCGACCCTGCCGACCGCGCTCCAGAACTGCTGGTCATGGAACAGACGCACATAATTCGCGAATCCCACGAACTGAGTGCCACCGATCATCTTTTTCTGGAAGAAGCTGATGTACACCGCGTACATGATCGGGATGATGAACACGAATACGAACACCAGGGCGAACGGCCACATGAATTTCCATCCGCGCCAGTCCGCGTGATGCTTATTCACACGCACCTGGTCGGCCGGCGTGTGCAACGGCACCGCCACACTTGCTGCTTGAGTCATGGTTGCTCTTCTTTCTTCACACGATTGTCTTCATATGGATTACGAACATGCCAAGGCGGGAATCCGTCCGAGGCGCGCCCCCGCCTTGGCATGTTCCTCGATGCTCGCCAATCGCCGTCTGCAGACGTATCAACTGCCATGCCGGCTGTTGGCGCAAACGATGCGCTATCTTCGATCAGCTCTTGTTGGTGACGGTGTAACCCTGCTGGGTACCGTGATCGGCAAGCGCCTTGGCATAGTTGGCAAAGGCTTCCTTGAGCGTGATGCTCTTGCTATAGGCCTTGGAAATCTGATCGCCGAAGCTGGACTGCGCGAACGGGTTGTACGGCAGGTAGGCGAACTTGGAGACCTTGCGCTGGGCTGCTTCAGACAAAACCTGATTGACATTCTGACCACCGAAGTAGTCGTTGACCTTCTTGTTGGCTTCAGAGTTCGGGTCAGTGAAGCTCTTGGAGGTCAGGATGCTCTTAAGGCTCGGGAAGGTGCCGGTATCGGCCATGGTCTGCGCGCCCTTGCCGTGAGTCAGGTATTCGACGAACTTGTAGGCCGCGGCCTGCTGCTTGGACTGGCTGACCACCGCGAGCGCGGAGCCACCGTCTTCAGCAGAGGCTTCGTCGCCCTCGTTCCACTGCGGAAGCTGAGCCACACGCCAGTTGCCAGCCTGATCCGGTGCGCCGTTCATGAGGTTGACCGGCATCCAGCCGCCGATGGTAAGGGAAGCGATGGTGCCATCGTTGAGCTCACGGTTCCAATCGTCGGACCAATTGGCGGTCTTGGTGTCGATGAGGTCTTCATCGATGAGCTTCTGCTGGAAATCGATGTACTTCTTCATACCGGCATCGTTGGTCATGTCAATAGTGATCTTCTCGCCGTCGACTTTCCACGGCTGGGCGCCGGCCTGCCAAGCCTGCGCGGTGAAGGGCTGGTATTCCATGGAGGAGCCGGAGTTGTTGGTCATGTAGGAACCGACGGCCTTGACCTTCTTGGCGGCCTCATAGTAGTCGTTCCAAGTCTTAATCTTGGTACCGTCGACGCCGGCCTTCTTGAAGACCGCGTCGTTGTAGAAGAACATTTCAGGGCCGGAATCAATCGGCAGCGCATACGGCTTGCTGTTGTACTGCAGCTTGTTCCACGGGCCTGCGGAGAAGTCGTCGGCGAGTTTGTCGGCGCCGAACTGGCTCAGGTCGGCGAGGTCACCGGTGACAGCAAACTGGGTGACGGTCGGATCCTCAAGCATCACCACGTCCGGAGCGCCCTTGCCTGCAGCGATGGCGTTGCTCAATGCGGTCTGGGTGTCGGAGGCGGTACCAGTGTTATTGAATTTCACGGTAATGCCGGGGTTGACCTTCTGGAAGTCCTTGATCAGGTTGGTCATGGTGTGGCCGGTATCCCAGCCCCAGAACACGAGCTCGGCCTTGTTGGCATCTCCTGTGCTGCCTTTGCTGGCATTGTCGGATCCGCCTCCGCAAGCCGCCAGGCCGATGAGGGTCGCAGCTGCGGTCAATGCCGCGAGAGCCTTCTGTGTGGTGCGCATGTTTCCTCCTTCAGATGCCGACCGGCTTCGAAACGTTGGCAGGATGTGTTCATCCGCTCGGACGCTCCTTGCCTGAGCCGCCGGGCAGACACCTTTCCTGACTGTTTTTCCCGGCTTCCAGACTTTCCTTGTCTGGGCTTTCTCAAGCTTCCTCCCTCTTCTGATACACCGGTGTATCATCGGCTAGTAACCACCAACGTCATTCCTAGCGTTTCCCGGCGTTCATTGAGTTCGGCCGCCTTCGTCGGCCTTTACTTTTTACTGGTACAGCCGTGTACCAGTACTCTTTATGATACACGGCTGTACCAATGTGTCAAATCACCACGCGAAAATGCCACTACTGAATCGCTTAATACGTTGAATAAGCCGGCGTTTCCTGATACCCCCGTCGTCGACCGTTACCCTGCACGGTCATATCGCGATTTCCCCAAGTGGAATGTGGATAAGTCGGTGTATTACGGAGGATTGATATTTCGTCGAATTCCCCAGTATCGGTTGGGATTAGAGAATATGCGAAAGTCCCCGGATAAAAAACGGCGGCTTCCAAGAAAATAACTCTTGGAAGCCGCCGAAATGTTTACTTAAATCTATTTGTTTGAGCCGCGCCGCGAATCGCAGACCAAGCTATAGGTCACGGACTACAGGCTCAGGAATAGCTCGTGGATGCGGGTGTCGTCGGTGAGTTCGGGGTGGAACGCGGTGGCGAGGATCTTGCCCTGGCGCAGGCCGACCACATTGCCGTCCACCGACGTCTCGACGGTGGCGGAGGGGCCGACCTCGGCCACGAACGGTCCGCGGATGAAGACGAGCGGGAAGTCCTTCAGCACGACGTCGGACGCGCCATCCTGCGGAACGTGTTCGCCCGGCGCGACTACGACGGCGGAATCGCCGGAAGCCGAGCCGAAATCGGCGGTGGCGGCGAACGAACCAAGCTGCCGTCCGTACGCATTGCGGCGCACGACGGCGTCGAGCGCGCCGAAGTAGACGTTGTCGTCGTTGTCGAGTTTACGGGCCAGCAGAATCATGCCGGCGCAGGTGCCGAACACCGGCTTGCCATCGGCGATATGCTTTGCGATCGGATCGAACAGGCCGGTCGAGCGCAGCAGCTTGCCTTGCGTGGTGCTTTCGCCGCCGGGCAGGATGACCCGGTCGATCGAATCGTCGAAATCCTCGGCGGCACGCAGCAGCTTCCACGGCGCGCCAAGACGGTCGAGCATGGCCGCATGTTCGGCGAATGCGCCCTGCACCGCCAGGATGCCGGTCACGCCATGCTTGGCGGATTCCGCGTCTTCGGATTCTTCTTTGGAGATGTATTCGACTGCTACAACCATTGCCGTTCCTGTGTTCTAAAGGTTTCGTCGATCGATTTCGCCGAGTCCGGTCACTCGCCGCGCGCCGCCATGATGGTCTGGATCTCGTCCTCGTTGATGCCGACCATGGCCTCGCCGAGGTTTTCGGACAGACGTGCGAGCAGGTCGGCGTCCTGCCAGTTGGCAGTGGCCTGCACGATGGCGGCGGCGCGCTTGGCCGGGTCGCCGGACTTGAAGATGCCGGAGCCGACGAACACACCTTCGGCGCCGAGTTCCATCATGAGGGCCGCGTCGGCCGGGGTGGCCACGCCGCCGGCGGCGAAGTTGACGACGGGCAGGCGGCCGTTGTCGTGCACGTACTTGGCGAGGTCGTACGGCACGGCCAGCTGCTTGGCGGCCTCGTACACCTCGTCGTCGCGCAGGGAGACGAGCTCGCGGATCTGCTTGTTCATGGTGCGCATGTGGCGCACGGCCTGGATGACGTCGCCGGTGCCCGGCTCGCCCTTGGTGCGGATCATGGAGGCGCCTTCGGCGATGCGGCGCAGGGCCTCGCCCAGATTCTTGGCGCCGCACACGAACGGCACGTCGAACTGGTTCTTGTCGATGTGGTACACGTCGTCGGCGGGGCTCAGCACTTCGGATTCGTCGATGTAGTCGATGTCGATGGCCTGCAGGATGCGGGCTTCGGCGATGTGACCGATGCGCACCTTGGCCATGACCGGGATGGACACGGCCTCCTGGATGCCCTTGATCATGGCCGGGTCGCTCATGCGGGAGACGCCGCCGGCGGCACGGATGTCGGCCGGGATACGTTCGAGCGCCATCACCGCGCACGCGCCCGCGTCCTGCGCGATCTTCGCCTGCTCCGGGGTGGTGACGTCCATGATCACGCCGCCCTTGAGCATCTGCGCCAGATTCTTGTTCAGTTCGTTCCTGTTGTTGGCCATCGCCAGCCTTTCGTCGAAGGATTTGCCTTTGACACAGATACTAACGATTTTCCATTACGATTTCACGCGAACTGAATATTACGAGACGTCAAGAAGTTGGTTTTACTAAAATTGCACGCCCATTTTCAGCATTGTTTCATTTTCCTGCGATTTCGATTCCGTCGACATTCCTCCGATTTCGCCCGCTTTTCTTGCACCGTACGCGACCGGCGCTTTCGATTCGTCCGCTTTTCCACCCCATCGCACGCGATATAGAAAACGCGAATGACGTTCGGTTTTCATACGACCACATTGCGGACGTGCGTGTCGTACAGGAAAGCATACGGAACGCGCGTCCGTCGGTTCACATGCGTATGACGTGGTCCGCGACGCGCATGGTGGAGTCGCGGTGCGATACGAGCAGTACCGCGCTCCCCTGCCTCGCCAAAGTGTCGATCGACTGCAGGATCACGGATTCGTTGTAGGCGTCGAGACGGCTCGTCGGCTCGTCGAACAGCACTAGGGAGGCATTGCGCAGGAAGATGCGCGCCAGGCCGATGCGCTGCCTCTCGCCTTCCGAAAGCCGGCCACCGAGCTCTCCGACGGGGGTGTCAAGCCCCTGAGGAAGCGAATCGACCAAATCAAGTGCGGAAGCCTTGGCGAGGGCGGCGCGCAGCACGTCGTCGCTGGCTGGCGGAGCGGACGAATCGTCCACATCGCACGCCATCAGCAGATTCTCGCGGATCGTGCCGTCGAACAGATACGTCTCCTGCCCCATCATCGTCTGCAGGCGACGGCGATGATGCGCGTCGACCTGTGGCAGCGGCACTTCGGACAGCGTGACCAGCCCCGAATCCGGATCCCAGTAGCGCATGAGCAGCTTCAGCAACGTCGATTTGCCGCGTCCGGACGGCCCTTGAATGCCGAGGATGCCGTGCTGCGGAACGTCAAGCGAAACGCCGTCGAGAATCGGCTCGGAAGCGGAAGCATCGCCGGAATCCCCGTATCCGAACATGACGTCATGCATGGACATGCCATGATATTTCGGTAAGAAATCGCCATTTTCCGCTACAGCGGGCACCTCGTCCATCAAAGCGAACAGGCGGCGCGCGGAGGCGAAGGTCTGCGTGAGGTTGGCCGGCAGCGCGCTCAAGGCGAGCGTCGGGCCGAACGAGCTGGCCAGTAGCACGAATGCCGCGACGAGACCCGGCGCGGAGGCGGATATGGTCCATTGCGCGGAGGCCATCATGCCGTCGGCTACAAGAGGCGCGGCCGCTCCGGAGGTGACGATGGCGAGCAGCGCCGCAATCGCGGTGAACAGGATGACCAGAATCGCGCCAAAGCCTGCGAAATCGCCGTTTTTGGCACTGAGCCGCGCCCGTCGCGTCCACAGCGAGCGGGTACGTGCCACGATGCCGGCAAGTCGCGCGAAACCTTGGCCGAAGCGGATGACCTCGTCCAGACCGCGCATGTTGTCGAGCATCTCGTCGTCGAGGCGTGCGGATTCCTTACGGATGCCGGAGCCAAGCCCGCCCACGGCCTTGGCGAAGAGTTTCGGCAGCACGATGCCGATGACCAGATGCGCGACCAGCAGTTCGATGGCGATGGCGGGGTTCAGTGTGAGCAGCGCGATCGTGTAGACGATCGTGGTCACGATAGCGATGACGACCGGCGAGATGGTGTGCGCGAAGAAGATCTCCAACAGTTCGACGTCGGTGGTGACTAGCGCGATCAGGTCGCCCTTGCCTTTGCCGGACAGTTTGGCGGGCGCGAGACGGCGCAGCGCGGCGAATGTCTTCGACCGGAACAGCGCGAGCAGCCGGAAGGCCACGTTGTGGTTCATGTACTGCTCGGCGTAGCGCATGCCACCTCGGATGAGCGCGCAGACGATCATGGCCGTGATTGCCACAGGAACGTTGAGATTCCAGACTTTGTGGCCGGCGGCTGCGAACAGGGCGGCCACGCCGAAGACCGGCAGGAAGGTGGCTGCGAGATGCCCGGTGACACCGCACGCGCAGGCGATCGCCATGTACTTGCGCAGGGGGCCGACCTCGCGCAACAGCCGGGCGATGACTTGGGATACAGGCATGGCGGGATCGGTGGAATTGATGGGATTGACGGAATTGGTGGAATTGGCAGGATTGGCAGGATTGGCAGAGCCGGTGAAACCGGCGGAATCCGAGGCATGCGAGACCTGGGACGCGTGGGTTTCACGCTGGGTTTCACGACGGTCCTCATCATGCCCATCATTATGGCTCCCATGACCTTCGTGGGACGTGCAATCCAGACGGGACACGCTGGACATCCCCCGGCGACCCACCCGCTCCACGTTCTCCTGCGCACGGAACAGCTTGGCGTACGTGCCGTCCACGGCCATAAGCTCATCGTGCGCGCCCTGCTCCACGACGGAACCCCTATCAAACACGATCACATGGTCCGCGTCGGCCGCGTTCGCCATGCGGTGTGTGACCATCAGCACGGTCTTCCCTTCATCGGCGAGCGCGCGGATCGTCCGTAGGATCAAGGTTTCGCTTTCCACGTCGACGCTGCTGGTGGCCTCGTCGAAAATGTAGACGGCCGACCGGCGCAGCAGCACGCGGGCGATCGCGATGCGCTGCTGCTGCCCTCCGGACAGGTTGCTCCCGTCCTGCATGATCCGCATATCAAGTTCTTGCGATTGCGCATGCACGAAACCGTCGATATGCGCAGCTTCCAGCGCCTGCCACAATTCGTCGTCGGTCGCGTCGGTGCGTGCCATGAGCAGGTTGTCGCGTAGGGTTCCGGCGAACAGGTGGCTGTGCGCGGAGACGATGGAGATTTCGCGGGTGAGGGATGATGCGGTGAGGTCGCGGATATGGAAGCGGGCTGGCTGGGCGTCGTCAGAGGATTGTCCGCGAAGATTCAGGTTTCCTTCGTATCCGGTCAGGGTTCCGGCAAGCAGGCGGACGGCCGTGGATTTACCGGAACCGGAGGGGCCGACGATGGCCGTGACCCGGCCGGGACGTGCCTGGAATGACACGTCGCGCAGCGCGTATCGTGCGCCGGCGGTGCGGTCAGAGCGATCGGAGTGACCGGAGTGGCCAGGGTCCGCATCGGAGTCGACGACGTTTGTACCCTGTCGTTCGGAAGGTGGTTGGGAGGATATGCGTCGGACCTGCGGCGCTCCGGACGCGGTTTTCGCAGTGTCCGTGCTGTCGGCAGCCGCATCATCCGCCGCCGTGTCCGCATACCGATACGAGACGTCGTCGAATTCCACGCCGACGCCCAGGCCGGAAGCCCCGTATTCCGGTAGTTCTTCGCTGCCATGTTCCGGTTCGGGCGCGTCCAGCAGCGCGAAGATGCGCTTCGTGGACGTCATGCCGTTCATCGCGACGTGGAAATACGAGCCGAGCTGTCGCAGCGGAATGAAGAAATCGGCGGACAGCAGAATCGTCAGCACCACCGCGGCGAGCGGCGCCAGATTCAGCGGAATCAGGCCGAACAGCATGCCGGACGGTTTCATCGCACCGGTCGTGAACCGCCATATCGCGACGGCGATGCCGGCCGCGGCACCACCGTACGCGACCGCGTCCATCGCCGTAAGCGAGCGCAGCTGGATCTGCAGCACGTTCATGGTCGTCACACGGAACTGCTCGGCCTTCTCGTCCATGACGTGCGCGGCGCGGGCGTCGGCGTCGAAGGTCTTCAATGTTTCCAGGCCCTGCAGGTCGTCAAGGAACGCGGAGCCCATGTCCGTGTATTTGCCCCAGTATTTTTTGAACACGCGGGAGGCTCGCATGGCCACCATGCCGACGATGAGCACGATGAGCGGCGCGCAGACGAGCAGCGTCGCCGCGGTGGGCAGGTCGACCGGCGCGAGCACCACGAACAGCGTGACGGGTGCGAGGATGGCGTAGAACAGTTGCGGCAGGAACAGTTCGAAGAAGCTTTGGATCTGTTCGATGCCTTCGCCCGCGGATTGCACCACGTCGGCGGTGCGCACGCGTTGCGCGTAGGACGGGCCGAGCGCAAGCATCTTGTCGAACAGCTTCTCACGCAGGGCGAGTTTGACGCGTTCGGCGGCTTCGGTGCCGAAGCGCGCGGCGGCGCGAGTTGCGGCGAATCGCACGATCGCGGCCGCCACGGCGACCGTCAGGCACATTGCGGCGGCCGGACGGACGGGCGCGAACAATGGTTGCAGCATGCGTACCATCGCCACGACGAAGGCGATGTTGGCCACCAGGCCCAACCATTGGCAGACGACCTTCGCCGCAATCAGCCGGCCGATGCCGTCAGCCAGGGAAAACAGCCTTTTGTCGAACATTCCATCCCTTTCATCGTGATTGGATTGACCGCGGCCGAAGCACGTCCGTGCGATCGTTTCGACGCATCGTTTCCAGCGTATCGGGCGAGCAGACGAAAGACAACGGCGTTGCGGCGAATCGCGGATAGCGGCGGAATCGCGGCACAGGCTGAAGGCAACGGCGAAAAATAAGTGGCTGAATGTTCGCCGTTGAGCAAACAGCCTTGACGCAAGGGGTAAGAGTTGCGTCAGTGCCGAGTGTACACGGGAAACGCCGGCGCCCGCAACATCATCTCGACTTGTTTTGCCTGATTTTCCGCCGTTTCCAGCCCCGGTCGCACCCTGTTTCCCATGCGGTCGGCGACGCGTCCGGCAGCCACGTCAAACCTTTTTCCGAACAGGTACAACCATGCACCAGAATCCATCGGATTTGACGGTTACACCCGATTTGTCATTTCATACAAACCCCTCGGAATATTTCTTGTCGTTTCTTACAATGCGGACTTACGTCACCGTAACTTAGGATGTGCGAGGCACGTGACGGCAACGCGGAGCGAAGCGGCGCGCAATCGTCACCAATCGCAGCAATCGCAAGAAAAGAGAACACTTCATGCTCACCGAGTACACGACCCCGGGCGAATCCGTCGAGGTACGCGACGACGAATCGATCTATTCACTGCTCACCGAGCGCATCGCGCGCACCGGCGAGGACACCGTTATCGCGGAACGCAAGACCGCTCCCGGACAGTGGGCCGAGGTGACGACCGGCGAATTCCACAGGAACGTGGTCTCCGCGGCCAAAGGTCTCATCGCGTTCGGCATCGGCAAGGGCGACGCCGTCACCATCTTCTCCTCCACCCACTACGAGTGGGGCGTGCTCGACTTCGCGCTGGCCGCGATCGGAGCGGTCAACGTGCCGATCTACGACACCGATTCGGCGGCGCAGGCCGAGCGCATCCTCAACGATTCCAGCGTGAAGCTCGCCATCGCCGATGACCGTGTACGCTTCGACCGTCTCGATTCCGTGATCGACCATTGCCCGTCCCTCAAGCACATCCTGATGCTCGACTCCAATGCCATGGGCGCGTTGGAGGGCCTCGGCGTCACCGTGTCCGACGAGGAGCTTCAGGCGCGCATCGCGTCGGTACGAGCCGACGACCTGGCCACCATCGTGTACACGTCCGGCTCCACGGGCGCTCCGAAGGGCGCCGAACTGTCGCACCGCAACTTCGTGTCGGTCACGCGCGCCGCAAGCCTGGCGCTGCATCAGATGATCACCGACGACCATCCGCGTCTGCTGCTGTTCCTGCCGCTCGCCCACTGCTTCGCGCGTTTCATCCAGTACGCGTCGATCGCCTCCGACGACGGCGTGGTCGGCTATCTGCCGGACACCAAGACGCTGCTGCCGGACGTGCGCTCCTTCGAACCGACGTACCTGCTGGGCGTGCCGCGCGTGTTCGAGAAGGTCTACAACGCGGCCTCCCGCAAGGCGGGCATGGGCTGGAAGGGACGTCTGTTCTACAAGGCCGCCGATGCGGCGCGCGAATGGTCGCGCATGGAGCAGGCCGGAGAGAAGCCGACGGTGAAGCAGACCGCCCAGCATCTGTCGTATGAGGCTTCCGTATACCGCACCGTACGCGGCGCGCTCGGTCCGAAAATCCGCTTCGTGGCGTGCGGCGGCGCTCCGCTCGACGTGTCGCTCGCGCATTTCTTCAACGGCATCGGCCTACCGATGATCCAGGGCTACGGCATGACGGAGACGGCGGCGCCGTTCGCCGCCACCCGCGCCGACGACAATGTGATCGGCACCGTCGGCCAGCCTGCGCCGGGATCGTCCGTGCGCATCGCGGACGACGGCGAGCTGCAGGTCAAGGGACCGAACGTGTTCGTGGGCTACCATAATCTGCCGGAAAAGACGGCGGAGGTGTTCACCGAGGACGGTTGGCTCAGGACCGGCGATCTGGCTTCGATTGACGACGAGGGCCGCATCACGATCACGGGACGCAAGAAGGACATCATCATCACCGCCGGCGGCAAGAACGTCTCCCCGATTCCGATGGAGCAGGAGATTGCGAAGTGCCCGATTGTGGAGCACGCCGTGGTGGTGGGCGACAACCGTCCGTTCATCGGCGCGCTGATCACGCTCGATCCGGAGGGATTGGAGGCATGGCTGCCTTCCGTGGGACTGTCCGCGGACACGCCGCTCGACCGCGTGGCGACCACCGCCGCGGTGCACGACGAAATCCAGAAGTACGTCGACAAGGCGAACGCGACGGTGTCGCGCGCCGAATCCGTACGCAAGTTCGTGGTGCTCGACACGCAGTTCACGCAGGAGAACAAGTGCCTGACGCCTTCCCTGAAGGTGGTGCGCCCGGCCGTGAACCGCGTGTTCGCCGACGTGATCGACCAGCAGCTGTACGCAGGCAAGCGCTGATCATCCCATCCGGCTGTACGCTTCGAAATCCACCCAGCCTAAATACGCAAACTGAATACACGAAGGGCCGGCACCGAGAATATTTCGGTGCCGGCCCTTCGTCATGCCCTAGTGCGCGCGATCAGCGCGCCGCCGCATCAGTGGCGGTTGTTGAGACGGTGGTACATCTCGCTGATCTCCAGTTCCTTCTCGAACTGGCGGGCGTTGGTGTTCTCGTCGATGACGGCGAGTTCCACACCGGCGATGCGGGCGAAGTCCTCCCAAGCCTCACGACCGACAGAGGTGGTCATGCAGGTGTGGTGGGAGCCGCCGGCGGTGAGCCAGCACTGCACGGCGGTCTTCAGGTCCGGCTTCGGCTTCCACACGGCGCGTGCGCACGGCAGGCTCTTCAGGGAGCCCTGCGGCTCGACGACGGTGACCTCGTCCATGAGCAGGCGGAAGCGTTCACGTTCGTCGGCCATGGAGACCACGACGGCGTCGGTCGGCTTGCCGGAGAACACCAGGCGGACCGGGTCGGACTTGCCGCCGATGCCCAGCGGATAGATGGCCAGCTTCGGCTTCTCGATGGTGCCGATGGCCGGGGAGACCTCCAGCATGTGGGAGCCCATGTCGAGCTCGTTGCCCGGCACGAAGTTGTAGGAATAGTCCTCCATCAGGGAGGCGCCACCCTCAAGGCCGTAGCCCATCACGGCACCGATGCGCACCAGCACGGAGGTCTTCCAGTCGCCTTCGGCGGAGAAGCCCCAGCCGTACTCGGACGGGAAGCGCTGCGGGCCGACGCCCGGCAACTGCGGCAGAGCGCCCAGGTCCTCGAAGTTGTCGACGCCGGCGGTGCAGCCGTTCTCGCGCATCATGTTGACCATGGCCGCTTCCTCCTTAGCCGCGATGAACAGCTCATCGTAGCGGGAGTCGAGCAGCTCGGGGGCCACGTCGTACTTGGCCTTGTAGTCCTCGATGATGTCCTTGACCTGATCGTCCTTGACCTTGTCGTATGCGGCGACGAGCTCGTTGACGGCCCAGGTGTTGATGGAGGCGCCGAACACGCGCTCAGCCTCGGTCTTGTCGCCTTCGGTGACGGCGACGTTGCGCATGTTGTCGCCCCAACGCATGACCTTCATGTTCTGGGAGGCGTCCCAGCCGGCGCAGGCGCGTGCCCAGGTGCCGACCTTCTCGGCGACTTCCGGATCGGTGTAGTGGCCGACGACGATCTTGCGCGGGATGCCCAGGCGGGAGACGATGTAGCCGAACTCACGGTCGCCGTGTGCGGCCTGGTTCAGGTTCATGAAGTCCATGTCGATGGTCTCCCACGGAATCTCCTTGTGGTGCTGGGTGGCCAGCTGCAGCAGCGGCTTGGTCAGCACTTCGAGGCCGCGGATCCACATCTTGGCCGGGGAGAAGGTATGGCACCAGGTGATCACGCCGATGACGTTCGGGTTGGCGGAGGCTTCGGTCATGAAGGCCTTGACGCCGTCGGAGGACTTCAGGGTCGGCTTGAGCACGATCTTGGCAGGAATCTTGCCGGTGTTGTTCAGGAAGTCGACGATCTCGCCGGTCTGCTGGGCCACCTGGCGCAGCGCCTCCTCGCCGTACAGGTCCTGGGAACCGACGCCGAACCAGATTTCCTTGCCCTCAAATGGGTTTTCCATTGCCATGTTGATTGTTCCTTACTTCGTTACTTCGTTGTTGGATTTGTCAAGTTTTCGATTATTGCGATCGTGATTATTGCGATCGTGCACCGTCCGGTGGGGTCCGGATGTGCTGTCCGCGACACGCTCCGGGCCGCTCAGGCCAAGTCTTTACGGTCTTAAACAGCACATCCGGACCCCACCTGGCTGGGTGCAAAACGACGCTTTTTCGGTTTTCCGCTACGTCAGTGTTGGCCGTAGACGTTCTGATAACGATTGTTCAGACTATCGATGTCATCCTGGGAAATCGGGATGATGTCGCCGAGCTGCTTGGCGGCCCACATGGTGTGCGCCACCTCTTCGGTCATGGCGGCGGCCTTGACGGCGGCCTCCGCGTCCTTGCCGATGGTGAACGGGCCATGGTTCTGCATGAGCACGGCCGGGGACTTCGGATACTTCTTCAGGGTTTCGACCACGCCTTCGCCGATGGCTTCGGAGCCGATGAGACGGAACGGACCGACCGGCACCGGGCCGCCGAACTCGTCGCCCATCATGGTCAGGCCGCACGGGATGTTCTGGCCGGTGGCCGCCCAGGCGGTGGCGTAGGTGGAGTGGGTGTGCACCACACCGTACACGTCGGGCATGTGGCGGTAGATGTAGGCGTGGGATGCGGTGTCGGAGCTGGGGGCTTCGGCGCCGTCGACCACGTTGCCGTCGAGGTCGCACACGACCATGGAGCTCGGGGTGAGGTATTCGTAGCGCAGGCCGGAGGGCTTGATGACCATCAGGTCGGCGGTGTGCAGGCGCTGCGAGACGTTGCCCGCGGTCCATACCACCAGGTTCCACTTGATGAGCTGCTCGTGCAGGGTGGCGACGACCTCGCGCACCTGCTTGACTTCGGCTCGTACTTCCGGACCGTAATCAGCCAACGTTGCCATATTGTGTTCCTTTCGTCAGGCTTGCTGTTGTTGCGATGGACGTTTATTTGGTTTCCAGCGGAATGCTTTCGATGGCGGCGTGTTCGATCGGCAGTCCCTTGCGGAAGCGGTCGAAGAACGCTTCGAAGCCGGCCACGTCGTCGGCGTCCGGCGATTCCGTGGTGGAGGCGGCGTCGGCGAACACGCGTTCGTCAAGATAGTCGGCGAGCGGCTGGTCGGCGTGCCACAGGTAGTCGGCGAGCACGGCCATGCCCCACGCTCCACCTTCGGCGGCGGTGGCCATGACCTTGATCGGGGTGTCAAAAGCGGCGGCGAGGATCTTCTGCGCGACCTTCGGCGTGGTGAAGATACCACCGTGGCCGACGAGCGAATCGACCGCGACGCCTTCGTCCTTGGTCATGACGTCCATGCCGATCTTGACCGGCGAGAACGCGCTGAACAGCTGGGCGCGCATGAAGTTGCCGAGGCTCATGCGGGCTTCGGGGCTACGGGCGAACAGCGGTCGGCCTTCCGGCAGGCCAGCCAGGAATTCGCCGGAGCGGAACGGGTAGTTGAGCAGGCCTCCGCAGTCGGCGTCGACGTCGTCCGCGATCGCGGCGCGGAACAGCGTGCCGTACAGGTTGCCCGTGTCGACGGGGGCGCCGATCGCAGCCGCGAACTGTCCGAACAGGCCGACCCAGGCGTTGAGGTCGGAGGTGAAGTTGTTGGCGTGGCTCATGCCGGCCAAATCGCCTGCCGGAGTGGTGACGAGATCCACTTCCGGATGCAGGCGGGCCAGCTTGTGCTCGAGCACGACCATCGCGAAGATGGAGGTGCCGGCGGAGACGTTGCCGGTGCGCACGCGCACGGAGTTGGTGGCGACCATGCCGGTGCCCGCATCGCCTTCCGGCGGGGCGAGGACGACGCCCGGCTGGAGGGTGCCGGTCGGGTCGAGCAGCTTGGCGCCTTCGGCGGTGAGCGTGCCGGCCGGAGTGCCCGCGACGAGCGGACGCGGCAGCAGATGCTCAAGCTTCCACGGCTGTACGGCGACTTCCTCGATGGCGTCGAATTTCTCGATGAATTCGGTTTCGTAGGTGTGGGTGGCCGGGTCGATGGGGAACATGCCGGAGGCGTCGCCCACGCCGAGCACCTTCTCGCCGGTGAGCTTCCAATGCACGTAGCCGGCGAGCGTGGTGATGTAGCCGATCTTGGAGACGTGCTCCTCCTTGTTGAGCACGGCCTGGTAGAGGTGCGCCACGGACCAGCGTTCCGGAATGTTGTATTGGAACAGTTCGGAGAGCTTCTCGTGGGCCTCGTGGGTATTGGTGTTCTGCCAGGTACGGAACGGCACGAGCAGCTCGCCGTCCTTGTCGAAGGCGAGGTAGCCGTGCATCATGGCGGAGAAGCCGATGTGGCCGATATGGGTGAGCTTCTCGCCGTAGGCGGTCTCGACGTCGCCGGCCATGCGGGCGTATGCGGTCTGCAGGCCCTTCCAGATCTCCTCCTGGGTGTAGCTCCACAGCCCGTCCTCAAGATGGCTGGCCCATTCGTAGTCGCCCGCCGCGATGGTGCGGTAGGCGTCGTCGATGAGCACCGCCTTGATTCGGGTGGAGCCGAACTCGATGCCCAGGCTCGTCTTGCCTGCGCGGATCTTCTCGGCGGTCAATGCGACCTGCTCTTGCGTCATAGTTCACGAACTCCTTGCATCCGAGCGCCTCGCAACCACTCTGTCAACCGAATGTTAGCGCTCACTGTTAACGCTCACTATTGTAAACGCAAACCCACGACGTGCCAAATCGACGTGTCATCGGGCAATGCAGGTCATTGGACAACGAGAACAGATGACGGGAGCACGCCGTCGCGGATACAGGAAACACTCGGGTGCACGCCGTCAACGGCATGCACCCGGATGACGGCGCATCGAAGAAATCGAAGAAAAAATCGAAGGAATCGAAGGAATCCGAAAATCGGAAACCTGAAAAGGAAATCGCAAGAAGAAAGCGCGGAACGACGTCTCAGCGGCGACGTACGGGCCCGAGGGAGCTGCGGCTGACCATCTGCGCCGACACCAGTCCGACGCCATGCTGCGACGAGCCGAAGGAGTTCTCCTCCCCCTCCCCCAGCAGGTACAGCGCCTCGCGCATGGCGGCGACGCCCAGCTGTTCGAAATCGGGGCGGACCGTGGTCAGCGGCGGGAACATGTTGTCCATGGCGGGCATGTCGTCGAAGCCCACCAGGCTCACGTCCTGCGGGATGCGCACGCCATGCTCGTGCAGCGCGCGGGCCACGCCCACGGCCTGGCTGTCGTTGGCGCAGATCACGCAGGTCGGCAGGCTGCCGCCGATGCGGCCGATGTTGTCGAGGATATGGTTCATCTTGCCGTACGCTTCGGAGGATTCCCAGGTATCGCACTGCACTGTCACCGAGCTGACCGAGTTGGCCGCGCACAGCTTGTTCCATGCCAGCAGACGCGTCGCCGCGTCACGCCATTCCTTGGGCCCTGCGAAATACAGCACCGAACGGTGGCCGTATCCCACGACGAGCCGCATCACGTCGGACATCGCGGACCACTGGTCCATGCCGACGACGGACACGCGGCGGCGGTCGGCGGGCTTCATCAATCGCAGGCCGTCCTGCACGCCGATATTCCCGTGCGTGGATGTGACGATCACGCGCGGCGACGTGATCTGCGTGCGGCATGCGGCGGAGAACATGACGTCGGTCGGCGTGAGGAAGATGAACGCGTCGACGTTCATCTCGTCGAAGGTGCGGCACAGGTCATCGAACTCCTCCTGCGAGCACAGCGCCTCGTGCACCATGCTTACCGTCATGAACAGGCCGTGCTGTCGGGCCATCGTCTCGATCGAGGAGATGGCGGAGATCGGACCATAGAAATGCTGGCCGCCGGCGATCAGGCCGATGGTGCGGGAGCGGTGCGAGGCGAGCGCGCGGGCGGAGTTGCTGGGGCGGTATCCGAGTTCGTCGATGGCCTTCCGCACTTTTTCGCGGGTGGCGTCGGAGACGTCCGGCGAATGGTTGATGACGCGGGAGACCGTCTGGTGGCTCACGCCCGCCAGTTTCGCCACTTCGAACATCGAAGGACGCTTATTGCCCGCATTGCGTTTGCCTGCCATGCCCCATCGCCTTTCGCACACAATTGTTGGTACGTTCGCCTATTGTACACGCAACTTCAGTTAGCGCTAACGGTCCTCTCGTTCCTAGGTTTTGAAGACCTGTATGGCCGCGGATTACCGTGCTTCCCGTCCACCGTTCCGCACATCGGCCAGGTCGCGCAGTCGCTTTGCGAAGTTGGGCCAGTCGGTGCGCATGGCGGTCAGCAGCTTGCGATTGGGCACCTCGTCGATCGGCACCCATTCGATCTCCATGCTTTCGTCGTCGTTGGCCTTCGGCTCGACGCGATGTCCCGGCTTTTCGAACGCGAACACCGTGGTGTACGCCCACGGACCGTGGTCCTCGCAGTACGAGCCGACCACGTCGATGTCCTCCGGCGTGATGTTGGCTTCCTCGTACGATTCGCGCAGCGCGCCTTCGATGGGGCTTTCGCCGTCCGCGGTGGCGCCACCGGGGATGCCCCACGTGCCGCCTTCCGCGCTCCATGCGGCGCGATGCTGCATGACGACGTGCGTCACTTCGCCGGTCGTTTCGTCACGACGTGCCAGCAGCACGCCGGACGCGCCGTTCGTGCCCCAATGCTTGCGTCCGCAATCGCAGACCACCCAGCCATCGCCCGGCTGATGCACGTTCTCCTTGGGCGGCAGCGGCTTCTCCGCTCCCGTCTTCGAATCGTATTCGACGGTGGGAGCCAAGTCGGAACGCTTGACGTTCCACAAATCCGTCCATTCGACGCCCAGTTGCGCCGCAAGCCGACGTGCCAGCGGAAGGCTCAAGCCGATGATGCCGTGCGGATCGCCTTCGATCGAATCGATGAACGCGCCGCCGAAGCCTTCCAAAGTGAACGATCCAGCCACTTCCAACGGCTCGCCCGTGGCGATGTAACGTTCGATGTCGCGATCGGAATAATCGCAGAAATGCAGCGTGGCCTTGCTGGCGCCGCGCACCATGCGGCCCGAAGCGAAGTCGATGAGGCAATGGCCGGTCCACAGTTCGCCGGTGGAGCCGCGCATGGCGCGCAGGCGTTCGCGTGCGACCTCCTCGCTGTGCGGTTTGCCGTAGCATTCGCCGTCCATGAGGAACATGGAATCGCAGCCCAGGATCAGCGGTCCGACCTTCGAGCGGGTCAGGCTTGGCCGTCCGTCCAGAAAATCGGCGATCGGCTCGGTGACGGTGGGTACGGCGATACCGGAGAAATCACGGGTTTTCACGCTGTCAGCGGATTGGACCTCGTCCGCGCGCAGGGTGACGCGTTCGCCGGAGCCGGACGCCTGGCCGGTCGCCTTCAGCGGGAATCCGACGACCCGTTCGCCGCTTGCGTGCGATGCGGTGTCCGCGATGTTGCGGTACGCCTGATGCACGGCCTCGGCTTTGGCGGTGGCGAGGATCATCACGCGTTGTTCGACGGTCAGATCGTCGACCGTGGTGCCGAGTGCCGCGGCCTCGCGTTCCAGCGCGGCCGGCTCGTCCACATGCGAGACGCGGATGGTCGGGCAGATACCGGCCGAGAACAGCACGTCACGGCGGGGGCGGGACTGGGATGCGAGAATCAGCGGAATGCTCATGCGCGCTCCACCTGCACGCCCTTGGTGTCGACCGCGAGGTGCAGCACGCGCCAGTGGCCGGATGCCAGCTCCTCGGCGGCGATCCGCTCAAGCTCCTCGTGCGCGTCGCCATGGTGGAGCACCAGTACGCATGGGCCGGCGCCGGAGACCGTGGAGGCGAAGCCATGGGAGCGCATCTTCTCGATCAGCGCCCAGGACGGTTCCATCAGCGGCGCGCGGAACGGCTGGTGCAGACGATCCTGCGTGGCGGCGAACAGCAACGCATTGGCGTTCTGACGGGAGCCGGAGGCCAGCATGGCCGGATTCATGGCGGCCGGCAGCAGGCTCACGCGGGACACGTTGTGCACGGCGTCCTTGAACGGAATCTCGCTCGGCAGCGCTTGACGGGCCTTTTCGGTGGACAGCTCGTAGTCCGGCACGAACACGGCCGCGGTCAGGTCGTCGGCCACACGGTAGTTGATGGTGTGGAAGCCGTTGTGCATCGGCTCACCGCCCGGAATCGGCACGGAACCAACACCTTCGGGGGTGTCCATGTCCCAGGACATGGTGAGCCCTCCGTACACGGCGGGAGCCACGTTGTCCGGATGACCTTCGATGGCGGCGGCCAGCTCGAACACCGCGTCGCGGTTGAGGTCATCGTCCTGGGCGAAGGCCGCGGCCGCGGCGATGCCTGCCACGATGGCTTCGGCGGAGGAGCCCATGCCTCGCGCCTGCGGAATGTTGTTGTGCGCCTGCAGGATGAAGCCGACGCGCCCCAGGCCGAACGTCTGGCATGCGCGGCGGAAGGTGGAGACCACCAGATGCGTCTCGTCACGCGGCAGGGTGTCCTCGCCCTCGCCTTCGATCATCACCTGCGCCGCGGTGTTCACCGGATCGGCGCTCAACGTGAATTCAAGCTCGTCGTGATAGTCCAGAGCCAGGCCGACCGTATCGAAGCCGGATCCAAGATTGGCGCTGGTAGCCGGAACCTTCACACGCACCTTGCGGGTAACTGGAGTCATTTCTCGCCGTCCTTCGTCCTCTTTACAAATCAAGCACCGTATATCGCGGCGGTGCAGGAGTCAAATTCAATACCATCTGTAGCCATATCCACAGCCATGTCCTGGGCCATCGAAGCCGTCAACCGCGTTCGGGCCCACAACGCGCAACGCGCATGACTCACATGCCGTTCGCGTCATGGGCCCGAATCGATTCGCCGATGTCAGTCCAACACGCGCAGAATCGACGGTTCGCCGACCACGCATTCCAGCTGGCACACATCCTTGACGGTCTCACGCAGGGTGAGCTCGTCGGTCATGTGGGTGACCAGGCGCAGCTGCTGCAGCTCGCCGCCATAGCCCGGATCCTTGAGCGTGGGCTTCAGGTCCTGGTTCACGCCGTTAATAGACACGCCATGATCGGCGAACTTGGCCGCGATGGCGGCGAGCACGCCCGGGTTGTCGTGGATCACGAAGCGAACGGCGAACTCGGCCTTGGACGTCTCAATCGGAGCCTTCTTCAGATCGTTGTACAGCGGGATGGACGGACCGGTGCAGCCCTGTGCGATGTGGCGGGCCTCGGTCACGACGTCTCCGACGACCGCGGAGGCGGTCGGTGCGCCGCCAGCGCCACGGCCGTAGAACATGAGGTCGTCGGCGGCCTCGGCCTTGACGAACACGGCGTTGAAGGAGCCGTGCACGCTGGCCAGCGGATGGGTGTTGGGAATCAGCGCCGGGTAGACGCGCGCGGACACGCCGTCCTCGGTGTTCTCCACGACGGCGAGCAGCTTGATGACCTTGTTTTCCGCGGTTGCGGCTGCGATGTCGTCGGCGGTGATCTTGGTGATGCCTTCGACGGAGACGTCGTCGATGGTGACGGCGGTGTGGAAGCCGAGCGTGGCCATGATGGCGGCCTTGTTGGCCGCGTCGTAGCCTTCGATGTCGCCGGTCGGGTCAGCCTCGGCGTAGCCCTTGGCCTGCGCGTCCTTGAGCACGTCGTCGAAGTCGAGACCCTTGGTGGTCATCTCGTCGAGGATGTAGTTGGTGGTGCCGTTGACGATGCCGAGCATGCTGGTCACCTTGTCTCCGACGAGGGATTCGCGCAGCGGCTTGAGGAACGGGATGGCGCCTCCCACGGAGGCTTCGAAGTAGATGTCGACGCCCTTGGCTTCGGCGGCCGCGTAGATCTCCGGACCGTACTTGGCCAGCAGCGCCTTGTTGGCGGTGACCACGGACGCGCCGGATTCGATGGCGGCGAGCACGAACTTGCGGGCCACGCCGGTTCCGCCGATCAGCTCGATGACGATGTCGGAATTGGTGGCCACGCTCATGGTGTCGGTGGTCACGACGGACTTGTCGATCCACGGGAACGGATCGGTTTCCGCCGGGTCAAGGCAGGCGACGCCGGTCAGTTCGATCGGCCGTCCGATACGTGCGGCAAGCTCGTCCTTCTGCTCGACCAGCAGGCGTGCGGTCTGGGAACCGACGGTACCCGCGCCCAGCAATCCAACGCGAATCGGCGCAACATCTTCCTGTGCCAAGGCAACCTCCCTTGAATGTGAAGTATTGGTATAACCATGCTCATTGTACGGTCCCAACGTGACGTGAAGCGGCGGAATCGTAAGAAAATGGACGGCTTCCGGGGCGAAACCCGAAAACCGTCCATACTGCATCCATATCACGTCCGCAACGTGAGACGAAATGCTACTCGCTCACGTCCCAGCCAAGCAGGTCTTCGATCGTCTGACGGCGGATCATGACGTGCGCGCCGGCCTCGCCGACACCCACCACCGCCGGAATCAGCGCCTGGTTGTAATTGCTGGCCATCGTACGTCCGTACGCGCCGGTGACGGGCACGGCAAGAATATCCCCGCGCCTGATGTCGGCCGGCAGACGTACCTCGTTGACGACGATGTCGCCCGATTCGCAGTGCATGCCGACCACGCGGCACAGTTTGGTCTCGTCTGATCCCTTGCGATTGGCGAGGCGCGCGGTGTAGTCGGAGCCGTACAGCGCCGGACGAATGTTGTCGGACATGCCGCCGTCCACGGACACGTACACGCGTTCCGTCACCGGATTACCGTCCTTGTCCTTGGCTTCACCGGTCAGCTGCACCGGCTTGACGGTGCCCACGCGGTACAGCGTGACGCCGGTCGGGGCCACCGTCCAGCGGCCCGGCTCGAAGGAGATGACGGGGGCCGGCATGCCGAGCGCACGATTCACGGTGTTGACCGCGTCGGCGAGCCTGCCGAGCTCCACGTCGATGTCCATGGAATCCTCGCCGTCGGTGTAGGCCACGGAATATCCGCCGCCCAGATCGACCTCCGGCAGGGTGTACGCGTCGGTGGCGTAGAAGGTCTTGCGCAGCAGCATCATGCGCTTGGCCGCCTGGATGAAGGCGTCGGCGTCATGGATGTTGGAGCCGATGTGCGAGTGCACGCCGACCAGTTCGAGCACGTCCTGGCGGCGGTAGATGTCCTTGAGCACGGCGAGCGCCGGGCCGTCGGCCACCATGGTCATGGCGTCGGCGAGCTTGCGGTCACCTTCGGAGACCTTCTCGTGGCTCAGGTCGTATGGGTATTTGATGTCGTATTGGAGCTTGCGTTCCGCGTGGGCGGCGTGGGCGGTTTGATCGGCGGTATCCGCGGCGTTCTCCCCCAGGCGCGCGTTCGATCCGGCCGGCGTCACGTCGGTCAGGTCGTCGAGCACGCCGAGTTTGGCGGTGTCGGCGCCGGCGGGCAGCAGGGCCACGCCGAACTTCTGGTCCTCGTGCGCGGTGGACACGAATTCGTGGCCGCCGGCGTGGATGCCGGAGGTGACGCGCAGCATGACGCGGGCGCGCTTGCCGAGACGCTTGGCGATGGCGGCGATACGTTCCGGCTCTCCCGGTTCGTCGACGACGATTTTGTTGAAGCCCTGTTCGATGGCCAGTTCGATTTCCGCGTCGGACTTGTTGTTGCCGTGTAGCACGAGGCGGCGGCCGGGCACGCCGGCGGCGAGCGCGATGCGCATCTCGCCCATGGTGCAGGTGTCGATGAGCATGCCGGATTCGGTGACGATGCGGCAGATTTCCTTGCTCAGCAGCGCTTTGCCGGCGAAGCTGACATGGGTGACGGTGTTGTTGAACGCGGTGGCGGCGGAATGGACGAATTTCGTGGCGCGGGCGCGCACGTCATCGGTGTCGATGACGTAGAGCGGGGAGCCGAATTCGTCGAGCAGGCTTGCCGCGGTGCGGCCGTGGAAGGTGATTTCGCCTTCGTCGTTCACGGCCGAGCCGGCCGGCCAGATTGGAGTGACAGGCATGGTTTGCGCTCTCTCCTTCCGGTCACATCTTGTCGGGGGCGGTGACGCCGAGCAGGTCGAGACCTTCGGCGATGACCGTCCTCACGGCGTCGTTGAGCTTCAGTCGTGCGGCGGCACGCGCCGGTTCCGGAGCCTTGGCGATGCGGATGGCGTCGGCCTGTTCGCCGCGCGCCTCCGGGTCGGTGAGCTCCATCGGTACGACGCGTTCCACGTTGTACCACTTGTGGTACGTGGCGGCGAGGTCCTCCAGGTAGTGTGCGACGCGGTGCGGGGCGCGCAGGTCGCCGGCTTCGCGCAGCAGGGCCGGCCACTGGGCGAGCGCGGCGAGCACCTCGCCGTCGGCGGGGGTGTCGAGCAGGCTCACGTCGGCGCCTTCGTAGGTGATGCCCGCGGCGGCCGCGTTGCGGTCCACGTTGCAGGAGCGTGCGTGCGCGTACTGCACGTAGTACACCGGGTTCTCGTTGGAATGGGAGGACAGCAGGTTCAGGTCGATGTCCACCGGGGAGTTGTAGTCGGTGCGCGCCAGCGAGTAGCGGGAGGCGTCCACGCCGATGGCGTCGGTCAGATCGTCGATGGTGACGACGTTGCCGGCTCGCTTGGACATGCGCACGGCCTTGCCGTCTTTCATCACGTTGACGAGCTGGCCGATGAGAATCTGCATGTTCTCGCCCGGCTTGTCGCCGAACGCCTCGCACATGGCCATCATGCGGCCGATGTAGCCGTGGTGGTCGGCGCCGAGCATGTAGATGGCGATGTCGGCCGGGTTCACGTCGCGGTGGCGCTTGTTGCGGTAGTAGGCGATGTCGGCGGCGAAGTAGGCGTAGTTGCCGTCGGATTTGATGATCACACGGTCCTTGTCGTCGCCGTGCTTGGTGGACGCGAACCAGGTGGCGCCGTCCTTTTCGAAGATGTCGCCGCGTTCGCGCAGGTCGGCGATGGCCTTGTCGACCTCGCCGTCGGAATACAGGCTGTTCTCGTGGAACCACACGTCGAAGTTGACGCGGAAGTTCTTCATGGACTTCTGGATCTCGTCGAACATCATCGGCACGGCGCGCTTGCGGAACTCCTCGCGCTGTTCGGAATCGCCTTCGCCCAGCGGTTCGCCGTCCTTGTCGACGCCGCCGTCCACGCGCGGCAGGTTCAGGATGTCGACGCCGTCCACCGTGGCCTCGTCGATCACGCGCTTGGCGATCTCGTCGATGTACGCACCCTTGTAGCCGTCGATCGGCGTGGTCTCGCCGTGCGCGGCGGCCACGAGGGACTTGGCGAAGCGGTTGATCTGCTCGCCGTGATCGTTGAAGTAGTATTCGCGCACCACCTTGGCGCCGTTGGCTTCGAGCACGCGGGCCATGGAGTCGCCGACCGCGGCCCAGCGGGTGCCGCCGATGTGGATCGGACCGGTCGGGTTGGCGGAGACGAACTCGAGGTTCAGGGTCTTGCCGGACAGATGGTCGTTCTTGCCGTATGCGTCGCCGGCTTCGAGCACGGCGTCCACCACGGCCGCCGCGGAAGCGGAATCGAGCGTGATGTTGATGAAGCCGGGGCCCGCCACTTCGACGGACTTGATGCCGTCGGCCTTGGTGAGTTCCGCGGCGAACAGCTCCGCGAAGTCACGCGGCTTCATGCCGGCCTTCTTGGCCAGCTGCATGGCCGCGTTGGAGGCCCAATCGCCATGCGCGCGGTCCTTCGGACGCATGACGGCGAATTTAGCCTGCGGTGGGATCAGGTCGGAGGTCAGGGTGCCGGCCTTGCCTTCGGAAACAAGGGTGTTGGCAATGTTGAAAATCAGTTCACTAAGCGCTTCTGGACTCATTCCTCCAAGTCTACCGGGCGCGCAGACAGATTCAGCGCTTCCGTCCATCCTTCCGGACGGGCTGCTTGGAGTCCTGTCCGCCATGCCGTTTCGCACGCCAGGCCACGGACGCGTAATAGCCCGCGTAGCACAGCGCGACGAACGGAATCATGTACAGCAGCGTCGACCGTTGCGACGGATCACAGATCACCAGAACCAGCGCTCCGATGCACATCACGATCGCGGCGACCGGCACGAAAGGATAGCCGGGCGCACGGTATTTGAGCTCATCGGCCGCATGTCCCTGCGCAAGCCATTGACGACGGAATCGTATATGGCAGACGGAAACCGACATCCACACCACCAGCGTGGCCAAGCCGGAAATCGCCACCAATGCCAGATACACGGTCGAGGCGGCCACCACGGAAGACAGCAACGCCAGCAGGGAGCCGGCCATGCTGAACAGCACGGCGAACACGGGCACGCCATGGAAATTGGTTTTGGCGAGCACACGCGGAATCATGCCTTCCTGCGCCAGCGACCACACCATGCGAGAGCACACGTACAGGCCGGAATTCGCGGCGGACAGGACGGCCGTCAACACCACGAAATTCATGACGTCCCCGGCGAACGGCATGCCGATAGACTGGAACACCAACACGAACGGGCTCGTGTCCACGCCGGACTTGTGCCACGGAATCAAAGCTGCCATAACGCCGATCGAGCCGATGAAGAAAATAGCCAGACGCAGCACGGTGGTGTGCACGGCCTTCGGAATCGCCTTGGACGGATCCTTCGTCTCGCCGGCCGCGACGCCGACCACTTCCGTGCCGGAGAAGGCGAACACCACCGTGAGCAGGGTGGAGAAGATCGGCAGCACGCCGTTCGGCAGCCAGCCGTCGTTATAGAAGTTCTCGAACATCGGCGCATGGTCGTAGCCGGCGATCGGAATCGCGCCGAACATGGCCAGCAGGCCGATGACGATGAAAGCGATGATGGCGAACACCTTGATGGACGCGAACCAGAACTCCGATTCGCCGTACAGGCGCACCGACAGGATGTTGAGCAGGAACACGACCGCGATGAACGCAGCCGACCAGATCCAGGCGGGCGAATGCGGGAACCAGCGTTGCATCAGCAGGCCGGCGGCAGTGAATTCGGAGGCGAGCGCCACCGCCCAGTTGAGCCAGTACAGCACGGCGATGGTGAACGCGGTGCCGGGACCGATGAACTTCTTGGCGTACAAGTGGAAGCTGCCGGCGTACGGCATGGCCACGGACAGTTCGCCGAGGCTCAGCATGATGAAGTAGACGAGCACGGAGCCGATGGCGTAGGCGATGATCGCGCCAAGGGGCCCGGCCTGGTGGATGGTGTAGCCGGAGCTTAAGAACAGGCCAGTGCCGATGACGCCGCCGAGCGAGATCATCGTCAGGTGGCGCGTCTCCATCTTGCGTTCCAATCCGCCCTGTTCGGCGTTGGACTGCGGCTGCGATTGCTGCGGTCCATCCGCCTGCGTCTGCGGCTTTGCTTGTGGCGATTGTTGCGCGTGCGATTCGGCCATGCTTGCTTCCGGCTCCTGTTGACTTTGGTTGGGTGCGGCGCGCACTTTGGTTGGCCGCACAATCGCAATACTATACGGCAGGCTCACGGCAATGTGAGCCCACCCCGTACGATGGCGACGGGCGCGGCGGCCACGGAAAGACGCGGAAAAGCCTGCTGTAGGCTGTGCAATCGCCGAAAGGTTGCCGAAACGGCGACGGCCCGCATGCCGGTTGGAGCATGCGGGCCGTCGATTATGGCGATTGTAACGGTCATGGCGTCCGCGACGTCCGCGACCGTACGGAAGGCTCAGAGCGCGGCGATGGCGTCGATCTCCACGAGGGCGCCCTTCGGGATGTCGTTGCCGCCGAAGGCCACGCGGGCCGGCTTGACGGAGCCGATGAAGGTCTGCGCGTACACGTCGTCGACCTCATGGAAGTCCTCGACGTTCTTCATGTAGATGGTGGCGCGGACCACGTTCTCGAGGCCGGAACCGGCGGTGTCGAGAATATGCTTGATGTTCTTCAGGGCCTGGGCGGCCTGCTCGCCAGCGGTGGCGCCGGCCAGCTCGCCGGTGGCCGGGTCGATGCCCAGCTGGCCGGAGACGAACACGAATCCGTTGGCCTTCACGGCCTGGCTGTAGGCGCCGAGCGCCGCCGGGGCTTCGGAGGTGGCCACTGCTTCCAACTTGTCGCTCATACTGTTCTCCTTTGTCGTAAGGTATGCGGGCACACGCCTGATCGTGTGCCAAAGCGTGCATCCCAAGCATACGTTCGCAATGGGTGGAAGCGGGAAAACCGTTCACAGGGCGATATGGCGGCGTTGGCAATCACGTCAACAATGGAGGCAGCAATGAAAAAGCTCCAGCCATTCGACTGGAGCCTTGCCCGGTGGGCTTGATGGGGATCGAACCCACGACCTTCTGTTCCGGAGACAGACGCTCTATCCGCTGAGCTACAAACCCGTGCGCCACACTACTTTACACGCTCGCCGCCCGTTTGCGACACGATACGGTGAAAAAAGTGGCGCGACCCTTGCAATCGCAAGGAAAATCAGTACATGAGGGTGGCGAGACGACGACGTGCGCGCTTCAGACGCTCATCGGTCGGCTCGGGAATCGTGAAGTATTCCAGCAGGCGCTTGCGCACCGGCTCGAGGTCGGCCTTGTGGCCGGCCGCCACGAAATCGAGCAGACGGTCGAACGCGTCCTGGATCTGTCCGCCGATCATGTCGACGTCGGCGACGGCAAGTTGCGCGTCCACATCGTCCGGCTTGTCGGCAGCGGCGGCGCGCACCACGCGCACGTCCGCATTGCCGGAACGGGCCAGCAGCAGCGCCTTCGCACGTTCGCGGGCCGCGCGCGCATCGTTCGGATTGGATTCCAGCACCTTCTCGTAAGCGGCAGCGGCACCGGCGTAATCGCCCTGCTGCGCCAGCATGTACGCCTCCTGATGCTCCGGCGGCACCTGGTCCTGGACGCTGGAGGCGGATGCGGAATTGGCCGCATCGGAATCGGGATCGCCCGAATACGGCGCAGTGCCGGTCACTCCGGCCTGCTGTGCGGCCGCGATCAGCTTCGGCACGACCACGTCCGTGATCTGCTTCAGCTCCTCGTCGGACGGCAGTCCCTGCAGAATCGGCATCGGACGGCCGCCGATCAGCGCGAACAGCGCCGGAGCCCCCTGAATCTGGAACGCCTGCGCGATGGACGGATTGGATGCGATGTCGATGCGGGACAGCTGGATCTGGCCGTTGAGCTTGTTCACCGCGTTGCCCAGCGTGCGTGCCATGGGGAACAGACGGTCGTCGGTCGGCACCCACAGGAACAGCAGGATCGGGAAGGTGGCGGAGGTCTGGACCATGGCCTGGAATGTGTTCTCCGTAGTGTCGATGACGTATCCGCCTGCCGCGGGGGCACCGCCGGCCTGTCCCGGTTCGGCCTTGACCTGATGCTTGAGCGCTTCCAGGTCAACGGCTCCCGCCAACGAAACACCCGGGTTGAACGCCTGCTTCTCTGCCATACATGCCTCCCAAAACACAAAATCGTTGCTGGCACCAACTATAGGTGCCAACAACGATTTCACGGTTTTCATTCCCGCGGGTGCGTCGAGGACGCCGAAGATACGCGACGGGCGGAAATCCGCCGTCAATGTGACTTCAGGAACCGACGTCCGACTGGCTTACAGCGCCTCGACCTTCACGGGTTGGCGTTCGGAACCGACCGCGGTGATCTTCTGGCCGGATTTCGCCGGCGGCACATACAACGCGATCACGTTCACGTAGCTCGTCTTCATGGTGCTGGTGGCTTTGCCGTCGCCGAACAGCGCCTTCTCCGCATCGGAGGCCGGCTGCGACTCACGTCCGGCTCCGGCGGTGCGCGTCCATTCGGAATTGATCTGGGCGACCACCAAGTCGCCGCCATCCGCGGAACGCATGATGGCAATGGCCCCGTCGACAGGCGTGAACACCTGCTGCTGGTTGCCTTCGTTGAGCTGCATGGCCTTCTGCACCTGATCGGTCAGCTCGGCCAGTTTCGTGCGCAGATCGTCATCCGCGAATTTGCCGGCGAATTGGCTGTTGGCCCCGTTCTGCAACAGGTCGGCGTACGCTGCAACCGCGGCCTTCGGCGTCATGACCAGACCGGTGTCCGTCGGCGTGCCCTGAGCGCTGCCGGTCTGGGAAACCTCGAAACTCGGCATCTTCACACCGGAGAACAGACGGGCCACGCCCCACAGTTTGTAGTTCTGCCGTGCGGAATCCTGCTTCAGCACCAGCAGACGCTTGGACTGCTGGTCCTCGGTGGTCGTGGTGATCGAGAACACCGTACGCGGCCAGCCGCTGTCCGTGGAGATCACGGTCTGCGCCAGATCGGTGGGGATGGTGGTCTTGCGGTCGAGGTTGCCCGTGGCCCTCGCCACGTTCAGCTCGCTGGTGCGGATGTCCAGTTCCGGCCCTTCGAGAATCGATTCCAAAGTGGCGACGTCGAGATTATGGTTGCACTGGTCGAGCGTCGAAAGAATGCCCGTGCGGATCTTCTTCTCCTGCTTGGCCGTCAGAACGGGCGATGTCTGATTCGTCGACGACGTCTGGACCGGCGTGGGCAGCTGCCCTTCGCAGCCGCACAGTCCGACGGCCAGTCCGGCGGCAAGCACGGCCGCGATAATCGCGTTACTGCGTTTTCTCATCACTGCGCCCCCTCATCGTCGCCATCCTGCTTCTGTGGTTCCCCGAACACATGCAATCCCTTGATTCCCTGCAATCCCTTGATCGCCTGCATGATATCGATGCCTTCCGATTCCTGCGGCGTCCACACGCTGCCGACGGCCGGCTCCTTGGCGTGCGAATCCTCCGACGTTTCCGGCTGGCTATCGGATTTCGCTTTGGACGATTCGGCGGCGGACTCAGCGTCCGTTTCCGAAGTTTCCGATTCGTCCGTTCCGGACACTTCGGACGATTCCGCCGATTCGTTTGCTTCCGTTGGCTCGCTTGCTTCGTCCGAAGCTTCTGTTTCCGCCGATTCGGAAGTCGCCTCGCCCTCGGCCGATTCATCCGATTCCGTAGCGTCGGATGAATCGTCTGCCGTTTCCTCCTGCGGATTCTCCGCTTGCACATCTGCCATCTGCGGATCCGCCTGCGCTTCATCCGGCTGATCGGACTGCGGCACGGAGGATTCCGGCTCCACGGCGGACTCGTTTTCCACGGATGCCGCAGGCTGCGCGGCCTGCTGCGCCTCGGACGATTCCTCACGGGCAAGTCGGGCGAAATACGCCATCAGCTCATCCTGCGAAATCACGGAAGTCGCCTCCACGTCATCCTCCGGAGCGGCCACAGCAGCGGAACCACCAACCGCATTCTGCTGGTCGGCCACCAGATTGCGGTTGGCCGGATCGACGATCTTCGGCTGCGCGGCCTCCCCCGGCTCGCTTGAAGCGCCAGCCGCATGGCTCGCATGGCGACGGCGACGCTTCGGAGCGGCACCACCGCCGAACGCAGCGCTCGCTTCGGCATTGCGCACCCATTCGGCGACCTCCGTATCGTCGCCTTCCATGGTGCCGGCGCCCTCGACCGAAGCGAAGGCACGGCGATGACGGCGCTTATGCGGAGGCATCGCGAACACGGAAGCGGAAAGCACGGCGAGAATCACCAGCAGACCGCCGACAAGGTAGAACGGCATGGCGAAGTCGGGAACGGAACGGCGATTCCAATCAAGCGAAATCGTGCCGGCCTTGCCATCGCCGAAATCAATCAGCGCCACGGAATTGCCGGCATCCTTCGAGGACGATTCCTGGACCCGCATATTCACCGAACCCGTGCCGCATTTCACGGAACGCCACATGTCGGAATCCTTGAACGCCGTTTGATTCGCGGAGGCGTCGGGATCACCCTGCGCCGCGGAACGTCGTGCGGACAGCGTGGTCCAATCGGACAAACCGGTGATACGCGTGTACTTGGAGCCGGCGATCCAGCCGGAAACGTCACGCGTGGAGCCCAATGCGATGCAGACTTCGGTTTTCGCGTCCCGCGATTTCGCGGAGGCGACGACATGGTCATCCACCAACTGCAGCACATTCGGGTCGGTGACGACATATTGCGTGCCTTTCACCGACGTCGTGGCCGCGATTCTGCTATCCGGCTTCCACACGGTCGCGTTCAGCGCGCCAAGCACGATGCACGTGATGGCCAGCAGACCGAAGATGGGCGTGACGATGCCACGCATGATCTTCGCGTGCCGGGTCGGGCCCGTCTTGATCCGCGGCTTCTCTTGTTCTTCCTGCGATAAAGTCATAGCACCCGCCATTCTACAGTGCCCGCCTGTAAAAGCCTGAAAACTGCATGAAAATCAAGGTTTGCCGCTATGGTTGACCCTATGCGTAAATCACTTCTTTCCAAGGCCGTCACGGCAGCCTGCGCGATGGTCCTGTGCCTCGGTGTTTCGGCGTGCGGCGGCAATTCCGACGCGAAAAACACCAAATCGGATTCGAAATCCTCTTCATCCTCTTCATCCTCAGAGAAAATCGGCATGCATCAGATCGCCGGAGTGACCGCCAAAGGCGAACTCGGCAAGAAGCCGACCATCTCCTTCAAAACGCCGATGACGGTCGAGAACAACAGCTATGTGGTGCTGCAGAAGGGCGACGGCGCCCAGATCGAGGACGGCGACCGCGTCTGCTCGCAGGGCATCGCAATCAACGTCAAGGACGGCTCCGAATTGGGCAGCACGTGGGAGAAGAACACCCCCGACTGCTCCACGTTGGTCACATCCGACACCAGCCAGATGAAAGAGGACTACTACAAGCTCTTCAAGAGCCTCAAACTCAACTCCACCGTGGCGTTCGGCGTCAACGACTCGAGCTCCACCGGCTCCTCTTCCACCGGCTCCTCGTACCTCATGGTGCTCACGCTGGTGTCCAAGTCGAAGGATCTGAAGAAGGCCACCGGAGACAAGGTGACGGACGTGCCCGCCGACCTGCCGAAGGTGACGCTCGCCAAGGATGGCAAGCCGTCGATCGATATGAACGGCTACAAGGGCTCCGATTCCCTGGTCTCCCAGGACCTCATCAAGGGCAAGGGCGCTGTGGTCAAGGACACGCAGACCGTGGTGGCCAATTACACCGGCTGGCTGCTTGACGGCACGCAGTTCGATTCCTCCTGGGATCGCGGCACATCCTCCACGTTCTCGCTTGACGGCGTGATTGCCGGCTGGAAGCAGGGTCTCGCCGGACATACGGTCGGCTCGCAGGTGCTGCTGGTCGTTCCGCCGAGCCTCGGCTACAAGGATCAAAAGCAGGACAAGATTCCGGCGAACTCCACGCTGGTCTTCGTAGTCGACATCCTCGCCGCCTACTGATCCAGCCTAATTCAAATGTAAAAAGCCTCCCCCACGGGAGGCTTTTTCATTATCACGATTCCCAGAGTCGGAAACCAAGACCAATTAGAAGAAATCACGGCAACGCGTGCGGTACCAAGGCGTACCGAAGGAAGGCGTACCAAGGTACGCCGACTGAGGTGCCGGCTTGCGCCACCCTTCGCGGCATAGCCGCTCACTTCGCCTATGAACAGTCCACTGGACTGTTCATTTCACGGCTCAGCGCAGGTAACGCTCCGTTGCCGCGATTTCCGGAGTTGGAACTAGAAGAGTCTTAACGAATCGTCTTCGGTGCCCTTCATCTCCTCATAATCGAGAATCAGGCATTTGAAGCCGCGATCCTGCGCGAGCACGCGCGCCTGCGGGGTGATGGTCTGCGCGGCGAAGATGCCATGCACGGGGGCAAGCAGCGGATCACGGTTGAGCAGGTCGCAGTACCGCGTGAGCTGTTCGACGCCGTCGATGCCGCCGTTGCGCTTGATTTCGATGGCGACGTGTTCGCCGTTGCCGTCGATGGCCATGATGTCGACCGGTCCGATGGCGGTCGGATATTCGCGTCGGACCAGCTTCGCGCCTTCGCCGATGCGTTCGATCTGCTCGGCCAGGTATTTCTGCAGGTGGTCTTCGACGCCGTCCTTGATCAGTCCGGGATCCTCGCCCAAATCGTAGGTTTCATCCGAATAGATGTGCTGCAGGGTCACTTCGAGCACATCATTCGATTTGTCCGCCGAGGCGCGGATCACTTTCTGCGGCACCTCGGTGTCCACGTCGTCGTCGGCGCGGTCCGGGGTGATGTCCTTGATGCTGCAGGGCGCGGACATCCAGTTGAGCGGCTTGTATGAGCCGAGTTCGGAGAAGATGAGTAGGCTGTTGTCCGCCTTGATGAGCAGCACGCGTTTGGCGAGCGGCAGGGAGGCGTTCAATCGTCCGGAATATTCGGCGGAGCAGTCAGCAACAATAATTCGCACGAGGCACTACCCTACCATGCGCGCGATGACGGGCGCACGATGACGGTGGAAGCGAAGGCAAAAACAAAGGCGGCCCGTCGAATCGCAATACACAATGCATTGCTATCGACGAGCCGCCTGACGTTTCAACGGAACCGGATTATTCGGCCCGCTTGACGTTGGTTCCACGCTCGACCGCGACGGTGAGCTTGTTCGAATCGAAGGAGATGAAGCCGTCGGTCACCTCGAAGGAGAGACGTTCGCCTTCAGGATCCACCACGACGATGGTTCCTTCCTTGATCACGGTCAGCACAGGCTCGTGGTCGGGCAGGATGCCCATTCCGCCTTCGGAGGCGGGAATGGTAACGGACTTCGCCGTGCCGTGCCACACCGGGTGGTCAGCGGCGACGATGTTCACCTGCAATGTCGATCCGGCCATCACGCACCGTATTCCTTCTGCATGTCGTGCCACTTCTTCTCGAGGTCGTCGATGCCGCCGATGCCGGAGAACGCCTGCTCCGGGACATCGTCATACACGCCGTCGCAGATGCGGGTGAAGGCTTCGATGGTCTCATCGGCCGGGACGTAGGAGCCCGGACGGCCGGTGAACTTTTCGGCAACGTAGAAGTTCTGGCCAAGGAACTGCTCGATCTTACGGGCGCGGTTCACGGTGGTCTTGTCCTCTTCGCCGAGCTCGTCGATGCCGATCAGGGCGATGATGTCCTGCAGCTCCTTGTTACGCTGCAGAATCGCCTTGACGCGGTTGGCGCACTCGTAGTGTGCCTGGCCCACGTAACGCGGATCGAGGATTCGCGAAGTGGAGCTCAGCGGGTCGACTGCCGGGTAGATGCCCTTGGAGGCGATGTCACGGGACAGCTCGGTGGTCGCGTCCAGGTGGGCGAAGGTCGTCGCAGGAGCCGGGTCGGTGTAATCATCGGCCGGCACGTAGATGGCCTGCAGCGAGGTGATGGAGTGGCCACGGGTCGACGTGATGCGCTCCTGCAGGGCGCCCATCTCATCGGCCAGGTTCGGCTGGTAGCCCACGGCGGACGGCATACGGCCGAGCAGAGTGGACACCTCAGAACCCGCCTGGGTGAAGCGGAAGATGTTATCGATGAACAGCAGCACGTCCTGGTTCTGCACGTCACGGAAGTACTCTGCCATGGTCAGTGCGGTCAGCGGGACGCGCAGACGGGTACCCGGCTGCTCATCCATCTGGCCGAAGACCAGTGCGGTCTTCTCAAGCACGCCGGCCTCGTCCATCTCGCCGATCAGATCGTTACCCTCACGGGTACGCTCGCCGACGCCGGCGAACACGGACACACCGCCGTGGTTCTGGGCCACACGCTGAATCATTTCCTGGATCAGCACGGTCTTGCCGACGCCTGCGCCGCCGAACAGACCGATCTTGCCGCCCTGCACGTACGGGGTCAGCAGATCGATGACCTTGATACCGGTTTCGAACATCTGGGTCTTGGACTCCAGCTGGTCGAATGCCGGCGGGTTGCGGTGGATGGGCCAACGTTCGGTGACCTTGACAGTCTCGCCGGGCTTCTTGTTGAGGATGTTGCCGGACACGTCGAACACGTGGCCCTTGGTCACGTCGCCGACCGGCACGGAGATCGGGCCGCCGGTGTCAAGCACGGTCGCGCCACGGACCAGGCCGTCGGTCGGCTTCAGGGCGACGGTGCGCACGGTGGAATCGCCAAGGTGCTGCTCCACCTCGAGGGTGATCTTCTTGGTGGTCTCGCCCTCTTCGTGGACGCCGGTGCTGTTCAGCTCAACGGTAAGTGCATTGTAAATGTCGGGCAGGTGGCCCACCGGGAATTCGACGTCGATAACCGAGCCCTGGATACGCGTGACGCGTCCGGCGGTCGGTTCCGCAGCCGTCTCGGGAGCCGCTGTGGTCTGATTCTCAGCCATATGCGTTCCTACTCTTCCTTCTTGTTCAGCGCATCAGCGCTGCCGATGATTTCGGTAAGTTCCTGGGTAATCGAAGCCTGTCGCGAAGCGTTGAGCTTGCGCGTCAGGTCGTCGATCAGGCTGCGGGCGTTGTCTGTAGCCGTGTGCATGGCGTTCTGTCGGCTTGCAGTCTCGGATGCCGCTGCGGTGAGCAGGCATTCATGGATACGGGACTGAATGTACTTCGGCAGAATGGCGTCAAGCACTTCGTCGACGCTCGGCTCGAACGCATACAGCGGAGTCGCGGCATCGGCATCGGATTCCGGCACGGGACCGGAGTCCGGCTGGTCCGGAAGCACGAGCTCAACGGGCAGCATGCGCAGCACGCGCACCTTCTGTACCACCATGTTCACGAATTCGGTGAACACAATGTAGAGTTCGGAGACTCCACCCTGGTCCGCCGGCTTCATATAGGCGTCCAGCAGTGCCTTCGAGATGGACTCTGCGACTTCCACGCCGGGCTGGTCGGTATCGCCTTCCCAAGTGCCGGCAACATCACGGTTGCGGTACTTGTAATACGTCACACCACGACGACCATACACATACAGTTCCGGCTGCTTGCCCTTCTCATCGAGTCGGGCCAGCAGCGATTCCGTTTCGCGGATGATCGAGGAGGTGTACGGACCCGCCATACCACGATCCGAGGTGAGGGCGAGGACAGCCACTCGGGGGTTGTCCTCGTCCTTCTTCACGATCGGATGATCGATATGGGTGTGGGCCACCAGCGCTTGCACGGCGTCGAAAATCGCATCGGTATACGGCTTCGCGTTCAAGGCCACGTCACGTGCCTTGGCGATGTGCGAAGACGCGATCATCTCCTGCGCGTTGAAGATTTTCTCCAGCGACGCGGTGGAGGCGATCCTAGATTTCAATGCGAGTTGCGAGCCCATGAATCACTTCTCTCCTGCGACGATCTTTTCCTGCTCGACCGGAGTGGCGTTCTTCGTGTCGGGCTTCTTCTCGACCAGCGGCTTGCCTGCGCTGGTCACGAAGGTCTCACGGAACGCTTCCACGGCCTTGTCGAGTGCAGCCTCGGTGTCGGCGGTGAAGTCCTCGGTCTCGCGAATGGTCTTGAGGATATCGGTGTTGTGGTCCAGATAATCCAGCATGCCCTTCTCGAACGGAAGCACGTCGGCGATCGGCAGGTCATCCATCTTGCCATGGGTGCCGGCCCACACGGACACGACTTCCTGTTCCATCGAGTACGGGGAGAACTGCGGCTGCTTCAGCAACTCGGTCAGGTGGGCGCCACGGTTCAGCTGGGCCTTGGATGCCGCATCCAGATCGGAAGCGAACATGGCGAAGGACTCCAGAGAACGGTACTGCGCCAGCGAGATCTTCAGCGTGCCGGAGACCTTCTTCAGGGCCTTCGTCTGCGCCGCGCCACCGACTCGGGACACGGAGATGCCGACGTCCACAGCAGGACGCTGGTTCGCGTTGAACAGGTCGGACTGCAGGAAGATCTGGCCATCGGTGATGGAAATCACGTTGGTCGGAATGTAGGCGGACACATCGTTCGCCTTGGTCTCGACGATCGGCAGGCCGGTCATCGAGCCGCCGCCGAGGTCATCGGAAACCTTGGCGCAACGTTCGAGCAGACGGGAGTGCAGGTAGAACACATCGCCCGGGTAAGCTTCACGCCCCGGCGGACGACGCAGCAGCAGGGAAATCGAACGGTAGGCCTCGGCCTGCTTCGACAGGTCGTCGAAGACGATGAGCACGTGCTTGCCGTTGTACATCCAGTGCTGTCCGATGGCGGAACCGGTGTACGGTGCGATGTACTTGAAGCCTGCGGAATCAGAAGCCGGGGAGGCCACGATGGTCGTGTACTCCATGGCGCCGGCCTCTTCCAGGGACTGCTTCACCGATGCGATGGTGGAGCCCTTCTGGCCGACGGCCACGTAGATGCAGCGGACCTGCTTCTTCGGGTCTCCGGATTCCCAGTTGCGCTTCTGGTTGATGATCGTATCGATTGCGATAGCGGTCTTACCGGTCTGGCGGTCGCCGATGATGAGCTGACGCTGGCCACGGCCGATCGGCGTCATCGCGTCGATGGCCTTCAGACCAGTGGACAGAGGCTCGTCAACCGGATGACGATGCATAACGTCAGGTGCCTGGGCCTCGAGAATACGACGGCCTTCGGTCTTGATCTCGCCAAGACCATCAATCGGGTTGCCTAGCGGGTCCACGACGCGGCCAAGGTAGCCGTCGCCGACGGGCACGGAGAGCACTTCGCCGGTACGACGCACTTCCTGGCCTTCCTCGATGCCGGTGAAATCGCCGAGGATAACCACGCCGATCTCGCGGGCGTCAAGGTTGAACGCCAGGCCAAGCGTGCCGTCTTCGAAGGTCAGCAGCTCATTGGCCATGCAACCAGGCAGTCCCGTCACGTGCGCAATGCCGTCGCCAGCGGTCGCGACGTAGCCGACCTCCTGGGTCGGCGTGTCCGACGGCTTGTACGACTCGACGAACTCATCGAGCGCCTTGCGTATCGTGGTGGGATCAATGGTAAGTTCTGCCATGATCACTCCTTATTGTTGTTTATAAATTCAGTCAAGTCTTGTTTCAGGCTTGTTCACCGTGCGGCTCGCCGTCAGGCGGTCGCCTTCACCGTGCGCTGAAGATGTTGCAGCTGTGCGACCACCGTGTTGTCGGTGACCTCGTCACCCACCTGGATGCGCATGCCACCTATGACGGTCGGATCGACCACCGAGTTGATGTGCACCGGATGGCCGGTCTTCGCCGAATAGACGGCGATGAGCTTGTCGACCTGCTTCTCGCTCAGTGGCTTCGCCGTGGTGACGGTGACCATCGATTCGCCCATGTGACGGGAGAATTTGTTGATCAGCCACTGGATGGTCTGCAGATAACGGCGGTTGCGCAGGTTGCAGGTCGCATGCTCGGCCAGACGCTTGGTCACCTTGTTGAAGTCCGCATTTCCGATCAGGCTGTAGAGCAGCTTGACGCGGGCTTCGGCGGGGACGGTAGTGTCATACAGCTTGCTGCGTACGACCGGAAGGTTGAGCAGTGCGGAATGCAGCTCTGCAAGCTCGACGGAGACCTGCAGGGTCGAATTCGTGTGGTCCGCGTAGTACATCATGCCATCCACGCCGAAATCCTCGGTGGCGTTGGCGATGTCGGACACGCGGCTCCAACGGCGGGCCACCAGATCGGACATGATTTCCATCGTCAACGGATGGGCCTCATCTCCAATGAGGGTCTTGACTACCGCAACCTTGTCTTCGACTGGGCGCGACGGGTCGGTGAGGGCACGTTCAAGCTGGACGTTGTGGTCGAGCGCGTTGGTGATCGTGAACAGTTCGTTCCCGATGCGCCATGCGTCCTCTCCGCTGTCACGCAGCCTGGGGGCCAGCGAGTCACGCGAAACGCGGTCTGCGATACGCGATGCTTCTCCTCGCATTGGTCACCTCCCTTTCTTGAAGGTTTCGATCACTTCTTGTCGCTGTCCAGATCGGCGATCATCTGATCGATCATCGTCGACTGCACGTCGTCGCTTTCCAGCTTGCTTCCCAGGATCTTGCCGGCCAGTGCCGTTGCCAGCACGCCAACCTCACCCTTCAGGCTCACCAGAGCCTGCTGCTGCTGCGATTCGATGGAACGCTGGGCTGTGGCGGTGATCTGCGCCGCATCGGCCTCCGCACGGGTGCGCGCGTCGGCGATGATGTGGGATGCCTCCGCACGAGCGTCGTCGCGGATCTTGGAAGCCTCGACGCGCGCGTTGCTCAGCTGGGCGTCGTACTTCGCCTTGGCTTCGTCGGCATCCTTCTGGGCCTGTTCGGCCTTGGCGATGCCGCCTTCGATCTTGGCTGCGCGCTCATCGAACACGGCCTGGAACTTCGGCAGGAAGAACTTGTAGAAGAACACGGCGACGATGATCAGAATGATCAGCGACCAGAAAATGTCGTAGCTTTTCGGAAGGAACAGATCCATCTCGCTAGCTGCGGTCACCATAGTGTCTTCCTCCTTTCACGTTCGTTTGCGTCTTCGGTGTTTACCTTGGAAATCAAGTCTTACTTGATGAAGGCGAGCACGAAGCCGAGCAGTGCCAGCACCTCGACGAATGCCAGGCCCAGGAACATGAGGGTCTGCAGACGGCTGCCGAGCTCAGGCTGACGAGCGGTGCCTTCGATGGTCTTACCGATCAGGATGCCCAGACCGATGCCAGGGCCGATTGCGGCGAGGCCGTAGCCAACGACGTTCAGGTTGCCGGCAACCTCAGCGAGGGTAACGATATCCATGATTGTTTCCTTTCTGGTTATTGCTTGACAAGAAGCAACACTTAAAAAGCCGGTGGTCAGTCGATCTCCGGATAGCTCATATTGATGTATGCGGTGGTCAGGATGGCGAAGATGTAAGCCTGCAGGCAGGCGACCAGCGCCTCGAACAGGAACATGAACATGCCAGCCGCGAAGGTGATGATACCGAACGGCATCATCAGCTTGTTCACCACATCAACAAGGAAGAACTGCGTGGCCGAGAGGCACAACGCAAGGATCAGATGGCCCGAGACCATGTTGGCGAACAGTCGGATCGTCAACGAGAACGGGCGGATAATCAGCAGCTCAAGCAGCTGAATCGGGGACAGCAGAATATAGATCGGGGCCGGAACGCCCTTCGGGAAGATCTCGTCCCTCAGGAAGTGGCCAAGGCCCTTTTCGCGGATGCCTGCAATCCAGTACTGGCAGAAGCACCACATGGCGAACACCAGAGGCAGCGTGATGGACGCGCTGGCCGCGATGTTGAAGCCCGGGATGATGCCGCACAGATTGAAGACCAGCAACGTGCAGAACACGGTGGTGATCATCGGCACGTAACGCTTGCCGCGCAGCTCGCCCATCACCTGATAGACGATGTTGTCGCGGACAAACTCGATCAGCCATTCGACTGCGCCCTGCCAACGGCCGGGGATGAGCTTTGCACGGCTTGCCGTAATTCCGAGAACCAGCAGCATGATGACGGTCGCAAGGATACGAACGAGGATGATGCGGTTGATGGCGAACGGCGTGCCTTGAAAAACAAACGGATCGGGAAGGAAGTCATTGATGCTCGGCATCTCTGGACCATCGGCGATGGCCAGCATGCCCTCTCCCAATGCACTAATCATTCACGCCTCCTGCTCTTGTGTCAGCTGTCAGTTTAGCCCAACAGCCGAGTCGAATGTGACGTCCCGGTTACCAAAACCGCAACGTCCTTCGGGAATATGCTAACGCGACCGTAAACGCGTTCGCATACAAGCCCCGAACGGCTGGAAAGGATTATTAGCCCGCGTCTAGACAACGTCCACACACACAGGCAATCCCTTACTGCCGTAAGGCTCAAACCGGCGTTTCGCATTGGTCGCGATTATTAGACACCGCCGCGATTTCCGTCGATTCTTCCATTTTGAGTTGTATGTTTGCTTCATCGTTAAAACGTTTTACCAAGCATATCGCACGATACATGTCACAACAAAATATGCCGCGTCCCATGAAAGGACGCGGCATACAACGATGGAAAACACGTGGAATATGCGCGGGAATATATATGGAATCAGCCACGGATGACGCCGTAGCCGTCATGCGAGAACGGCGTGAACGCGTCGACGCGCGGAGAGCCGGGCTCGTGACGGATCGACCTGTCGGTGCCGAGCCTTTTCTCCGCACGCAGGCGCGGCACTTCGGCCAGATCGTACGGCGTGGTCTGATACACCCAATTCAGCCAATTGCGCCACAGCAGATTGGCGTGCGCGCGCCAGGCGAACAGCGGCTCGAGCTTCGGATCGTCATGAGGGAAGTAGTTCTTGGGGAACGGCACATTGGTCATGCCCTTCTTCATATCCCGCTCGTATTCCTCGGCGAGCGTGTATTTGCCGTATTCCCAATGGCCAAGCGCGAAAACCTCGGAGAAATCGCGGGTGGCGATGAGCCCCGGGCCCGACTCCGGCCCCCACGTGAGCACCTGCAGCTCGGGATTGTGCGCGATGTCGCCCTCGTTCACTCCGGCCAGACGCGAATGCGGTTGTAGGCAGATCTCGTCGAAGCCGTTGGTGAGGAAGCAGTATTCGTCCTGCAGATACTGTGGGAACACGCCGAAAATCTTCTTCGGCAGCAGTTCCTTGCGCACGCCGTAACGGTAGTTGAGCGCGCCCATCGCGCCCCAGCACAGATACATGGTGGAGAAGACGTGGGTGGAGGCCCAATCGAGGATCTGCTTGAACTCGTCCCAGTAATCGACCTGCTCGAACTCGAGATGCTCGACGGGTGCGCCCGTCACCACGAAACCGTCATAATAATTGTCCTTGAACGTGTCCAGCGTCTCATAGAACTTGACCAGGTGGTCGGCGCTCACATGCGTGGCCTCGTGGGTGGAAGTCTTCATGAAATCGACCTCCACCTGCAGCGGGCTCTTGGAGATCAGGCGCAGCAGCTGCGTTTCGGTCTCGATCTTCTTCGGCATGAGATTCAGGATCACCAGCTTGAGGGGGCGCACGCGCTGACGCTCCGCTTCGGGCTTTTCGAGCGCGAAGATTCGTTCGGAGTCGAGGATATCTCTGGCCGGAAGGCCACTGGGGATCTTGATAGGCATGTCTCCTATTATGGTGCGGGCACGGATATGGCGTATCCGGAAGTTTCCCGAAGCGAACCTTGACGATATATGAAAAATGGATAACGGGTTATCCGGCATGCCTTTTCACAAGGGGCGCAGCATGCGACACGCCGATTTGACATTACGCACCATATCCGTAAAGTAATAAGAGCTGTCTCAAGGGAGACAAGCCGACGCGGGGTGGAGCAGCTCGGTAGCTCGCTGGGCTCATAACCCAGAGGTCCATGGTTCAAATCCATGCCCCGCTACCAATCAAAACCGGAAACCACATGGTTTCCGGTTTTTTGTTATTCAGCCAAGCCCAATCCTTTTCTACCCGGCCGCACACCATCGGCACCGTCGGACCGTCAATATCGCAATATCGCCCGAAATCAATCGGGTCACCACCGTAGTGAAGCGATTGCATCGTATGTGACTAAAGCGTTTTACCAATCGCTAGTGAAGAATTTTATGGTGGCCGCACGTGCGCTCACTATTAAAAAGGGCTTCGCGGGATGAACACCGATACCTCTATAATCGGCTACATGGAAGAAGAAACATCAAGCGCGAAGACACGCGCAAAGGCAACCGCAAAAAAGACAGATAAGACATCAGCCAAGACGACGGCGGCAAAAACGGCACGGACCGCCGTGAAAGCAGCCAAGAAGCCAGCAAGCAAACGCACTTCCAAGCCGAAAACAGCAGCGACGCGAACCATCGGCGAAACCCCCGCACCAGTCATCAAGCGCACCAGCCCGGAGCAGTTCGGCCGCGTGAACGTCCTGGACATCACCCCGAACGCCGAGAACGGCCTGTATCCGGCCCGCGTGGAGCTCGGCGAGGCCTTCAAGGTCACCGCCCAGGTGTTCATCGAAGGCCGCACCAAGGCGGGCGCCACCGTATCCGTGCGCAACACACGCGGCACCGAGAAGGCCCGCTTCCCCATGACCTGCACCAACCCCGGTCTCGACCGCTGGGAGGCGATGGTCAGAATCGGCGAACACAGCGACCTGAAACCGTGGGACGACGGCTACGCCGAAATCAAACGCCAGCTGGGCGAATGGCACATCGTGGTCGAAGGCTGGGAGGACACCTATGCCTCCTGGCTGCATGACGCGCAGATCAAAGTCAAGGTCGGCGACGATGTGGAGAACGCGCTGGAATCCGGCGCGCAGCTGCTGGAACGCTGGGCGGGCGCACGCGATTCCAAGCTGACCGCGGCCGACAAGAAGACGCTGCGCGAAGCCGCGAAAACCGTAGCAGACAAGTCACTGGGAGCCGACGAGCGTCTGGCGGCGGCGAGCGGCGATGCGATCGCAAGCCTGCATGAGACCAATCCTCTGCGTGACGGCCTGAGCGAATCGAATCCGCAGCGCTTCCGCGTGGAGCGCCCGAAGTCGAGCTTCGCCGCATGGTACCAGTTCTTCCCGCGTTCGGAAGGCGCGCATTTCGACGCCGACGGCAAAATCGTGCAGGGCACGCTCAAGACGGCGCTGTCCGGCCTCGACCGCGCGAAGGCCGAAGGATTCGACATCGTGTATCTGCCGCCGATCTTCCCGATTGGCGTGACCAACCGCAAGGGCCGCAACAATTCGCTGGTCGCCGGCCCCAACGACCCGGGCTCCCCATTCGGCATCGGTTCCGAGCTTGGCGGCCATGACACCGTCGATCCGCTGCTCGGCACCATGGATGATTTCAAGGCGTTCTGCGATTACGCGCACAAGCTGGGCATCGAAGTGGCACTCGACTTCGCATTGCAGTGCTCCCCCGACCATCCGTGGGTCAAGCAGCATCCGAACTGGTTCCGCACCAAGCCGGACGGCACCATCGCCTTCGCCGAGAACCCGCCGAAGAAGTACCAGGACATCTACCCGATCGACTTCAATGCCGACATGGAGGGCATCGAGGCCGAAGTGGAACGCATCATGGACCTGTGGATCAAGGCCGGCGTGACCATCTTCCGTGTGGACAACCCCCACACCAAGCCGGTGCGCTTCTGGCAGGACGTGATCGCGGCCGTCACCAAGAAGCATCCGGAGACGCTGTTCCTGGCCGAGGCGTTCACCCGCCCGGGCATGATGCGCGCACTGAGCTACGCAGGCTTCACCCAGTCGCACTGCTACTTCCCGTGGCGCAACACCAAGGAGGAGCTGCAGGAGTATCTGGCGGAGACCAATGGCGACGAAGGCTTCTACCAGCACAACACCTTCTGGCCGTCCACGCCCGACATCATGACCGCCTATCTGCGGGACAACGGCATCGCCGGCCACGCGGTACGCGCGGTGCTGGCCGCGATGGGAAGCCCGAGCTGGGGCATCTACAACGGCTATGAGCTAATCGAGAACAAGCAGCGTCCGGGCTTCGAGGAGCAGATCGACAACGAGAAGTACGAGGTCAAGGTGCGCGACTGGAGCGAGGCCGACAAGTACGGCATCGCCGAACTGCTCACCTCGCTCAACAAAATCCGCGCCGAGCATCCGGCATGCCGCAGCTACCACAATCTGCACATCCTGCCGAGCGATGACGCGGGCGTCGTGGCGTTCCTGCGCCAGACCCCGGCCGAACTGACCGGCACCGGCAAGGCAGACACGGTGATCGTGGTGGTGAACCTCGACGGCCACAACGCGCACCAGTCCATCGTGCATATCGAGCTGCCGGACTTCGGTTTCGCCACCGACAAGCCGCTCAAGGTGCGTGACGAGCTGACCGGACGCGAGTTCGATTGGAGCTGGGACAACTACGTCTCGCTGGCTCCGTGGGCCGATGTGGCGCACGTGCTGACGGTGGTCGAGGACTGATTTTCGGTCGGCTTTAACAAGAAGCGCGGGCAAGCTCATTTTGATTGGCTTGCCCGCGCTTCTCGCATGCACCCAGCTATCCGCAACCCTGTGACCCTAGAAGCAATCGGCATCAGGGAAAGACAGGACCCCATCCGACATAAGGTACAGATAATCCGCGATTTGAGATAGCTCATCACTATGATGACTGGCAATCAATATGGTTCGCCCCGCATCACGCTGGCGCCTCATCTCCTCCAGAAACACTGCGACAGAATGCTCATCAAGGCCGTTGGTCGGCTCATCGAGCAAAATCAAAGGCTGATGTTCCATCAATGCCTGCACGATCGCCAGCTTTTGTCGCATACCCAAGGAGTAAGATCGCACTTTTTCCTGCGCGTGGTCCCGCAAGCCAAATAGCTCCAGCAAACGCATGATCTCACGCCGATCAAAGGCGTGGTTAATGTCAGCAAGATAGCGAAGGTTCTCCATAGCGCTCTGACCAGGGATGAATCCAGGGTTCTCGATGATTACTCCTACGGATTCAGGTAATTTCTTATTGAATTCCACAGGTCTACCACCAATGCTCACCGTACCAGTATCCGGCCGGATAAAACCGCAAATCGCACGCAACAGCATTGTCTTTCCTGACCCATTAGGACCAACAATGCCGTAAATGTTGCCTCGTTCGAATTCAGCATTCACGTCACGCAATACCGTTTTGCGTTTGATGGTTTTCGTAAGATGATGCACTTCGACGTACATTTTGTCATTCCTCCTTTGCATTGCGCCATATTGCAACCAGCATTTTGTCTTACTGGAATTCAATACATTTCCACATGCTCGAAAACAATGAGATTCACCATAGCGAGCACCAGAAAAAGAACCGTCAAAACAGGTGCCCAACATGGAATGACGCCAATCCACGAGGATATTAACCATCGCCGAGCCCCATCCAACGAAAGCAACGCAATATACAGCGCCGCAGCTGCGACATAACCCATCACCCGGCAATTCAGTAAATAACCAACATTGATAATGAGCATCAGCACGGCAAGCGTCAAAGACGCGCAAATCGCAGTCGTCAACAGATGCTCCTGTCGATTCCCAGGAACAATCATTAACGCGATGATTAATTGCACACCAGTGAACAGGACGCAGTAGAACAGCAGCAGCGCGCAATATCGACAAAAATGAGACCATCCTCGATGACTTCTGACATATACCAGATAATCAGGAATCATCAGATATTCAGAGCACTGTTCCAGCGCAAGCGCTATTCCCCCGACCATAAACAGCAACGGATACATGTTCAATGCAAGATCCGGATGGCTCATCGCAGGGGCAATGCGAAACATCCCCATAAAGATACTTGTATCCTGTGCGCTGTAGTAAAAGCGTGAAGCGAATATGGCGTAAATGACAAGTATCAGCATTCGCAGACCTTTTTTACGGCCACAAACCTGTCCAATGCGACAAATACTGCGACGGATAGCACACATTAGCTTTTCAACCGATCTCTGGAATTGAACACCATGATGCAGGCCATGACGAGCAATAAGCAGAATCCGAAGCATGGGATGACTTGGCAGATAACAATATCCGACCAATCCGGACTGATCGGATACCAAAAATAGAACATCATACGATCCGCTCCATCGACCAACGGAGTCAATAGCCACTGCGCAATCGCAAAGAACGCGATCAGCACCGCGGCGACATGTTCCATGACCAATCCCATGTAGCTCAACAATAACTGGACCAACCCTATTGAGATATTCATCATCAAGCATTGAACCACCAGCATCGCAGTCAAAGACCAGTGCAGAACAGATGCGGTTTGTCTCTTGACAACGAATTCCATGACAGCAAAAACAAGGCCGCCATATGCGGCGCATATGCAAGACATCACGTTCAGCCATATAACATTTTCGCCAAGCTCGTCACGTGGATTACGACGCACCAATTCAAACGTCCTGAATCGGACACAGCCCAAACACATTGCCATCAAACAAATTGGAAGCACTGCGGCAGAGGCCCCCTGCTTCATGAATCCGATATAGTCGGATACGAAATCGTGAGGGTCAAACAATAATGAAATGCCATACGCAAACCCCACCACCATAACCAATATGGCACTGATTCTCATACCGATAGTGGAATACCGCACGGAAGCAAAACCATCACAAAGCATCACGATGCCTTTCCACACACACCAGCACGGTAGACAATGCCAGCAAAAGCGATATCGAAAGCACAATGCCCACATAATTTTGCCAACGCACAGAAGCGTCCGCACCTGGAGCAAAATCCAAAAAGATGACGTGGCTCCACTGGTCCGGTATCCTACCCCCCGTAAGAGAAGGAAGCATCCACCACACAAGACTCAGCACGAACGGAACCAATACTTCCGTATATTTGCGTTGCATGAAAAAGGACACGCCAACGGACACCGTGGAGAAAAGTCCGGCAATCACAAATATCAACAACACCACGCATAGTATGCATAACACCTGATTGAACCTATACAACGGATATATCCAAGAATCAGAAGAAATCAAAATATATTTGCCGCTATGCACACGCCCTCGCGCATCCGCCGATACACCATCGATAAAGTTCAAATGAGGATTGCGCATAGCAGCTATTGACAGATTCGCAATCATTGGCATTATTCCACCCACACCACCAAGTACGAATCCAGACAACATCGCAGTCGTCAAAAAACGTCCTCGCCCCTCTCGGATCACGACCATGGGGAGCCGTCCAGCGTGCCGTTCCAACGACACGACACCACCCCCCAAGAGAGCCGACAAGAAAGGCAACAGCAGCAGATACATGCCACCACCCGTTCCGTATTGACTGAACAGCATCACGTCCCGCAGCAACGTAGATTTACTCGGGGGAATGACATAACTCGCCCTATACGTGGTTAGATATTGGACAGCGACCAACATACAAGATATGCCGATCACACCGGTCATTCGGACGCTTCGCAGTTGCCCAACCAACTGATTCCTCATCAACCGCCAATCCATCAAGACCCCTTCGTCTTCCTGAATCCAAACAGTGTGGCGTAGAAGAGCAATCCTCTACGCCACACAGCCACGCTCAGTTATCAGGACTCCATTTAATCCGTTTACGCAACAGCAGAACAAGGCAATGTAAAGATTTTCATCACATGGCACCATGGATCAATTGGCCCACGACTACACTCACGTTATATGACTGAAGGTATTTCCATCGCCGTTCTGGACAATGACTCATGGAGCTTACGGGCAATCGCGCGGTGGATCGATGGCAGCTCGCCTTTATATCATGTCATCTGGCAAACCACTTCTGCAGCAGAAGCGATTCATCGATGTATATATACCAATGACAAACCAAATGTTCTCTTGCTTGACATGGCGTTGAACGACGCCACTGGCATATCCGTATGCACTCAGATACGAAAACAAACCGCCGATATCGGCATCATTGGCATCACCGCATATGACCCAGAACGGTACAAGACCGATTTAGCGCTTGCCGGCGGTCAAGCCCTTATCGCCAAAGAAGACTTGGCACATGTCTGCAATAAAGTACTGCCCATCGTGGCACAAGGCAAATCCACTGAACCAAATTCGTTCCCAACCGCGAAACAAGCGCATGACATACTGGCGGAACAACCCTCCTCATCCGCTCAGATCAAGCAGCTCAGTCCACGAGAGCTCCAAGTGCTTCGTCTTTACACACAAAATAACAACACTTCAGAAATCGCTTCGCAACTTGGCATTTCTTCCAATACTGTATTCTCTTACATTCACAGAGTCTCGAAAAAAATAGGCGCAAAAAATAGATCAGAGACAATTCGACTATGCAAAAAATACGACATTTTATAAAATCAATCAAAGAATTATGCTACGACATGAATCGTAGCTTGCCAAGAAAATTATCTTTATGCATAGCTTTTCCATTGTTTCTATTGTATTCTCTAGAACTTATCAGTGGGTACTATCATCAATTTACAGTATTTTCCATTGTTTTTATCTGCATAGAACTATGCTCAATCGTTCTTTTTATTCAATTCCCCTATACAGGATCAATAATAATTATTATATTGTGGATTACTGCAATTAGCATAAAGCCAGCGCTACCCTATTCCTTCGTATTCGCGGGACTGTCCGCCACAGTAATTCTCGGATATATCAATATCCCTTCAGCGATCAGCATCCTCTTGCCCGTCACAGGCATCTTATTTTTCCAACCCCATACAGACAAAAGCGCACTCGTCATGTTCAGCACAACATTCTTGGCCTTAGCCATAATCGGGCGCGTTATTCGCCTCCATCAGGATCAAAAACGCGCCATCAACCAACTGGCCATCCATAAATGGAAGGAAGAAATCGCAGAAGAGCTGCACGACATCGTGTGCAACGATCTTACCTACGCAATACATCAAATAGATCTTTTGAAAATCGAAAAAACGAACAGTCAAGGAAACCCTGAAATCGCAGAGAACACGGCACTACTTGACATCAGAGATAGTCTCGTAGAAGCATTGCGTTGCTCAAGGACCGCCATAACCACACTCCGCAAAGACGATGACGGTTGTTCCGCCTCCGAAATCGATATCGTCACAATCAACCTCACCGAACTATTAGAACAAGAACGCATGAAACTTGCTAAGGCAGGTTTCGAAGGCATTATTGCAGCGGACGGTTCCGACAACTTGGCAACAACACCCAGCAGAAGCATTATCATCAAACAGCTCATCAGAGAAATCTTCGGCAATATACTCAAACATGCGGATCCCTCACGCGGCTATGTCATCACCGCGCATGCCAACGCCAACACATTGCATATCAGCGCCAGCGACACACCTCTTTTTAAAAACAGCACCTCAACGCATGCGTCAAAGCCCCCGCAAGTCAATACCATTAACGAGCAATTTGGCAATGGCACAGGCATACGCTCATATCAAACACGACTCGCGACTCTAGGCGGCGAATTATCCATTTCCGCTTCCGACGATCAGTGGACGCTGGAGGCCGCCATACCCTTAATTGACACCAATCACACCGATGGCCGCCATTCAACAGGACGAATGCGAATTCGGTTGGAATGAGTACCACCGTCCAACCAACGACACACTATATACCGCCCAACGATAGCGAAATACCCACAGGACGGTCTTACACATACCGTGATACCGCAATGACTACGATCGCTCACCTAATCACTCAGGCTTAGTTTCAACGTTTTCATTATTGTAGGATTACGGTCTTTTCTATTGCATGATTATGGAGTTTTCTACCATAAGATTGTGGTAATTGCAGCATGTCCATCAACCCCGCTCGCGCCTTATTTTCCCAATGAAGGCAAAAGACTTATCAAAACGTCGAAAATGCACTTTCACGATACGGGCCGCTCTGCTATCTCCTGAAATAACGAATCGGCAACAGCTCCTTGCCAGCCCGCACCTAGGTGCGTGACGAGCTGACCGGACGCGAGTTCGAATGGGGCTGGGACAACTATGTCTCGCTGGCTCCGTGGGCTGACGTGGCGCACGTGCTGACGGTGGTCGAGGACTGATTGAGTTTAGTCAGCTAGGCACTCTGCCTAGCACCCAGCCAGTGCAAAACACATAGATCAAGGCCGGGTTGAAGACATTTTCACGTTTTCAACCCGGCTTTGCGCATTCCGTAGGCGGTTTTTTGATTCCGTAGGTGCTCTTCGGCCAATCCATGCAAACGGAATGGCTGAAATCAAGCCTTTTTGCCGCAGTGATACCAGGGCCAACCACCTACGGAAGCACGAAACCACCTACGGAATCGTTCTTCTGGTGTTCCAAAGCAGTATAGGCAATCAATTGGCTCAAAAAGATGTTGACCAGCGAGCGCGCAACGCTTTGTCACCACAGCGCAGGGCACCATTTATATAGGTATCCGGGCGAATGGTGCCAATGGTGCGCGAAAGCGGGTATTCTAGGTTACGAATTACTGCTGATCGTTCGATCAAGGAGAAAACAATGGCAGAAACCTTCAACGTTGTGGTGGAGATCCCGCGCGGCTCCAAGAACAAGTACGAAGTGGACCACGAGACCGGTCGCGTGTTCCTGGACCGCACCCTGTTCACCGCCATGGGCTACCCGGATGACTACGGCTACATCGACGGCACCCTGGGCGAGGACGGCGATCCGCTCGACGCCCTGGTCATGATCCCGAACTCCGTGTTCCCGGGCTGCGTGGTCGAGTGCCGCGCCGTCGGCCTGTACCACATGGTCGACGAAGCCGGTGGAGACGACAAGGTGCTGTGCGTGCCGGCTGACGTCCGCTTCGACGACATCAAGGACGTCGACGACGTGTCCGAGTACCACAAGGCTGAAATCAAGCACTTCTTCGAGCAGTACAAGGCTCTGGAGCCGGGCAAGGAAGTCCTGCCGGGCGACTACTGGACCGGTGCCGCCAAGGCCGAGGAGGAAATCGTCGCAGCCCGCAAGCGCCTCGCCGAAAGCGAGAAGTGAAGCGGCGAGACGATTGAGGACAGCACAGCGTGCTGTCCGACTCCGAAGGCCGCAGTCGAGCCGGCAGGTGAGACAAGGCAACATTGAGCCGGCCGAAGGTCGTCCGTAGTTGCCGGACCGAGGAGGAAATCGTCGCAGCACGCAAGCGCCTCGCAGAAAGCGAGAAGTGAGCGCCTGTACTGACGCGAACTGACGTGAGAAGAGCCGCCCTTGTTTCAAGGGCGGCTCTTGCGTTATAGTGGTGCCTTGTAATTTACGGCATGCGAACAGTATTCGCTGAATTCAAAGCCCGCTGGACGTCGTATATCACATCCGCGTGCGGCAGTTCTGTGTCGGTACCCCTAGGCGTAGGCGGAACGCAATCCGTCGAGGCCCATCCCGTGGGGAGACCGGCGGGATGAACCTTTTTTCACCAGCTATGCTCATTCAGATTCTGCTCATCGGCGTGTCCGTGTCCATGGACGCGTTCGCCGTCTCCATCGGCAAAGGCCTGACCGTCAAGAAGCTGCGCGGCATCGATGCGTTCAAAACCGCCCTGTGGTTCGGCGGGTTCCAGGCGCTGTTCCCTCTGCTCGGCTATTTCGCGGCCAGCACGTTCAGCAAATATGTGACCGCAGTGGATCATTGGATCATTTTCGGCCTGCTGGCTCTAATCGGCGGCAACATGGTCCGTGAGGCGTTCGAAGAGGATGAAGAGAACGCCAAGGAAACCCCTGAATTCGACTGGCGCCACATGCTGCCGCTCGCCGTGGCCTGCAGCATCGACGCGTTCGCCGTCGGTGTGAGCCTCGCGTTCATGACGCTCAACATCTGGCTGTCGGTGGTCATCATCGGCATCACCACCGGCCTGTTCTCCGCGGCCGGTCTAGTCATCGGCCGCATGTTCGGCTCGCGTTGGCAGAAGCCGGCGCAGATCGCAGGCGGCGTCGTGCTGATTCTCATCGGCCTGAAGGTGCTGCTCGAGCATCTCGGCTTCATCGGCTGATCGCCCCGGCCGCAGCAAACGCAAAAGCCCGTAATCGCAATCGATTACGGGCTTTTCTTGTCATAGGGCCGTTATCGGCCGTCCATCGAAGCTTCCGTCAGAACGTCACGGCGGCAAATGCGGCGATGCCCACCGCCGCACCGGTCAGCATGACCGGCAGCAGTGCGATGCCGATCCACGGGGAGCGTGCATCGGGCTCCGGGTCGGCGTCGCGATGCCAGAAGTACGAGCACACGCCGAGCACCACGGCCACCAGCACCACGACAACCGCAGCGATGGCCCACGTCATGGTGGTCGGACCAACGAAAGCGCCATCGGCTCCGGCCGCCACGGATACCGCGATGGCCTTGTCACGCGTGGTCGGCAGCAGCGTCGGCAGGAAGCACCAACCGGCGCTGGCGATCATGGCGGCGCCCTCGACCACGCCGTGCGACAGCGAGCGGATCAGGTGCGTGCGGTTCTCGCGTGCCATCTGGCGGCCAAACGACACGATGACCAGCACGATCAGCAGTCCGCCGACGCCGGCGATCCAGCCTTCCTCCATGGAGAAGTTCCTGGAGCCATCCACACCGGCGGGGAAAATCGTGCGTCCCAGCATCATCGTCGTGGCGCACACCACCGACAGCAGGCCGGCCACAACGGCGATCACATGTCCGGCAGCGCCGTCACGGAACGGGCTGAACACCACCAGCAACGCGATCATCGCCAGCGAGCCGATGACGGAGAACGACACCACGGCCGGCTTGGCCGGATTACCGTATGTGATGCCGGGAATCAACGCGAGCACGACCAACACCACGTACGCGACGATCTGAATCGCCAGAACCTTTCCGAAGGCGACCTTCGACGCAGGTTTCCGGGCAACGTCCTTCACAGCGGCCATCCTCGACCCCCTTTTCATATTATGGTCAATACGTATGCAATATGAATAAATGTAGCCGTATGTGTCCACATACTTCGGCTACAATCGACGAAACGCCGATAACACATTTCGCGTGTACAATCGCGGCAACAGTATAAGACAAAGGGAGCTGACGTGACGGATCTTACGCTTATGACGTTCGCTAGCGACCCGGCTACCGTCCTGCCTTCGTTGGCGTTGCTCTCCCACCGCGTGCGCGTGCTGCCGATGGATGCGGCCAGCCTGGTGAAGATGCCCGAGAACACCATTCTGTTTCTTGACGCCCGCGACGATCTGGCCACCGCGAAAACGCTGTGCCGGCTGATTCACGCCTCCGGCCTGTCCACGCCGATCGTGCTCATCCTCACCGAAGGCGGCTTCACCGTGGTCAATTCGCAGTGGGGCATCGCCGACGTGGTGGTCGCCACGGCATCTCCGGCCGAGGTGGAGGGGCGTCTGCGTCTGGTCTCCGAACGCGGCAACGCGCCGGTCAATACGGCCTCGGGGCATGGCGATCAGGGTGTTCAGGACGAGGATGGTCTGATCCGCTCCGGCGATCTGGTGGTGGACACCAATGGCTATACGGCCAGCCTGCATGGTCATCCGATCGATTTGGCGTACAAGGAATTCGAATTGCTCAAATATCTCGTGCAGCATCCCGGCCGCGTGTTCACACGCGCGCAGCTGTTGCAGGAGGTGTGGGGCTACGACTATTACGGCGGCACCCGCACCGTCGACGTGCACATCCGTCGTCTGCGCGCCAAACTGGGCGGCGAATACGAGCATCTCATCGGCACCGTGCGCAACGTCGGCTATCGTTTCGACCCTCCGGAGGAGAACGAGCATGAGACCGCGGCCAAGGACGCGGCACGCGACGAGGATGGCGAGACCGGCGAGAACTAGGTTTTCCTGCGATTACGCCATCGGTTCCGCTGATTCGCGCCGGCTCATGTCGGTTTTCGCGGATTTCGACGGTTCCGCTGGCTTCCGCATACGAAGGGTGGGCTGAAGGCATGCCTCGGGAATCGAAGAAGGCCCGGATCGCGCGCATGCACGGCGAATACGAACTGCTGTGCGAGGAGATTCCCCATCCGAAATGCGCGTTGGATTTCCATTCGCCTTTCGAACTGCTGGTGGCCACGGTCCTCAGCGCGCAGACCACCGACAAGCGCGTGAATGCGGTCACGCCGGAGCTGTTCGGCGAATATCCCGGACCGGCCGAGCTGGCGGCCGCGAATCCCGAACATGTCGAGGACATCATCCGCACCATCGGTTTCTTCCGTACGAAAACACGCAATATCATCGGGCTTTCGCATGAATTGTGCGAACGATTCGACGGCAAGGTTCCAGCCGACATGGCTTCGCTGGTCTCCCTGCCGGGCGTGGGGCGCAAAACCGCGAATGTGGTGCTTGGCAACGCGTTCGGCGTGCCCGGATTCCCCGTGGACACGCATGTGATCCGGGTGACGAGGCGTCTGCGGTGGCGTTCCGATTGGGCATCCCCCTCCCCCGATCCAGTGGCCATCGAACGTGAGATCACCGCCTGTTTCCCGCCCGAGGAGTGGACGGATCTGTCCCACCGTCTGATACTGCACGGCCGTGCCATCTGTCACGCGCGAAAACCGGACTGCGCCGATTGCCCGCTCAACGGCACGTGTCCGAGCGCGTTCGCCGCGTAAGTATCCAACATGTCTGCCGTGTTCACCAAGTCTGCCGTGTTCTCCGGGCGAATCGCACGCATCGTCCGCCTTACGCTTGTCCGTTATACGCGTCCGCCGGCCAGAACGGACCGTGTAGCGCACGTCAACTAGACTCGGGTGCATGGATGAAAACGGGCGGAAGCGCAATCTCAAGGACGAAGCCACGCGATGGCTGATATTCCTCGGCGTCGCGGCGGTACTCAGCGTGATGCTGTGGCTGGGACTGTCGCTGGTCGAGCACAAGAACCCTATCGCCTCCTTCGGCACGCTCTCCTCCAATTCGTCCGTGACGGTCGGCATCGAAGGCAAGGCGCCGGAATCGCTTGATATCCGCACCGAACAGGGCACCGCCGTGGAGCAGGCGCTGCTCGGCAACGTGTACGAGACGTTGGTGTCCCGCAGCGACACCAACAAGCTGCAGCCGGGAATCGCCTCCTCCTGGCAGATCTCCGGCGACGGACTGACCTACACATTCGCGCTGCGAGACGGCATGACCTTCTCCAACGGGCACAAGCTCGACTCGTCCGACGTGGTCTGGTCGCTGCAGAACACCATCAACAACCATTACGTGGGCTCCGACCAGCTCGGCGACCTGAAAGAAATCACCAATCCGAACGCGGACACGGTGTCCGTCACGCTGTCCAAGCCGAATCCGCGGCTGCTGCGCGCGCTGGCCGGACGCGCTGGCATCGTGTACGACCAAGAGAACAAAGCGAACTACGCCAAAACCGCGGTCGGATCGGGTCCGTTCACTGTATCCGACGCGTCGAAATCGCAAATCGTGCTGCAGCGCAACAATTCGTATTGGGGAGGTAAAGCCGCCTCATCGCAGGTGACCCTGTATTACTACGGCGACGAGGACGCGATGACGAACGCCATGAAAGCCGGGAAAATCGACATGGCATTGCCGCTCAGCGCATCAGCCGCCGACGGACTCGGCAAGACCGACGGCATCACGGCGGTCAGCGGCATCAGCTTCGACAAAGTGCTGCTGGCGTTCAACAACGACGGGAACAGCCCCTTCTCCGACGAGCAGATCCGCAAAATGACGCGGTACGCCATCGACGCGCAGTCCATCGCCAAAAATAGCCCGGACGCCTATGCCGCGCTGGGCGGGCCAATCAGCCCGCTCGAGGACGGCTATGAGGATCTGAGCGGACTGTACCCCTACAATCTCGGGCAGGGGCAGCAGATGCGCTCCTACTTCGGCGCGAACTACATCGCACCGATCGACATTCTGGTGCCGAAGCAATACAAAACCATCGGCGACACCGTGAAGACCGCAATCGAAAGCCTCAACGTCGGCGCCAATCTGGAGGTGCTCGATTCCGCCGCGGACGTGACGGAACGCATGAACGCGGGCACGTACAACATCGCGCTGACCACCATGAGCGGCGAAGGCGACGCGAGCGTTTTCGCGAACGGCCAATCCGTGTTCCATTTCGAGAACGGCGACGCGCAGCAGGCCTACGCCAACGCCATGGCCGCCACCAACGATGACGATTATCAGGCGCGCATGCGCGATTACGCGCGCATCGTCAGCGAGGACGCCGCCAGCGACTGGCTGTACACGCGCAAGAACTTCATCGCCGTGTCCGACCAGCTGCAGGGATATCCGAAGAATCTGACCGACCGGCTGCTGCCGCTGGACAAGGTGAGGCTGGGCTGAGAGGCAGCGCCGTTTTTGCTGCGGATTTTCCGCGATTTGCGTGCGATTCCGGCATTCGGTTCGATGGAAGCCGGCGCTATGGCAGTTGTCACATTCGCTTTCTAGACTAACGACTATGACTGAAAGCCAAGATAACACCATCAACGCGAACCTCACGCCGCTGCCCGACAGGGTCGGCGTGGACGGTCTCGAAGACAAGTGGCGTGGCGTCTGGGACGAGAGCGGAGTCTACAAGTTCCAGGGCACCCGCGACCGCAAGGCCGTCTATTCCATCGATACCCCGCCGCCCACCGTTTCCGGCCACCTGCATGTGGGCCACGTGTTCTCCTACACGCACACCGATGTGATCGCGCGTTTCAAGCGCATGAACGGCTACGACGTGTTCTATCCGATGGGCTGGGATGACAACGGCCTGCCGACCGAACGCCGTGTGCAGAATTACTACGGCGTGCGCGTGGACACGTCGCTGAAGTACGATCCCGATTTCAAGCCGCCGTTCGAAGGCACCGACGGCAAGAAGATCGACGCCAAGGACCAGGTGCCGATCTCCCGTAAGAACTTCATCGAGCTGTGCGAGAAGCTCACCGCCCAGGACGAGAAGCAGTTCGAGGCCCTGTGGCGTTCCCTGGGCCTGTCCATCGACTGGTCCCAGACCTACCACACCATCGGCGAGCACCCGCAGCGCGTAGCGCAGAAGGCGTTCCTGCGCAACCTGGCCCGTGGCGAGGCCTACCAGAAGGATGCCCCCGGCCTGTGGGACGTGACCTTCCAGACCGCCGTGGCTCAGGCCGAGCTGGAATCCCGTGAATACCCGGGCTTCTACCACAAGGTCGCCTTCCGCTTCGAGGATGGCACCCCGATCTACATCGAGACCACCCGTCCGGAACTGCTGGCCGCCTGCGGCGCGCTGATCGCGCACCCGGACGACGAGCGCTACAAGAAGTACTTCGGCCAGTACGTGTACTCCCCGCTGTTCCACGTCAAGGTCCCGATCCTGGCGCACAAGGCCGCCGAGATGGACAAGGGCGCCGGCATCGCCATGTGCTGTACGTTCGGCGACGTGACCGACGTCGAATGGTGGCGTGACCTGAACCTGCCGCTGCGTTCCATCATCCAGCGCAACGGACGCATCGTCATGGACACCCCGGATTGGATCGAAACCGAGGAAGGCAAGCGCATCTTCCAGGAGACCGCCGGCAAGACCACGTTCTCCGCACGTAAGATCATTGTCGACGAGCTGCGCGCCTCCGGCGATCTGGACGGCGAGCCGACGCCGACCAAGCGTATGACGAACTTCTACGAGAAGGGCGACAAGCCGCTCGAAATCGTCACCTCCCGCCAGTGGTACCTGAAGAACGGCGGCACCGACGAGAAACTCAACGCCGAACTCATCGAACGCGGCAAGGAGCTCAACTTCCACCCCGACTTCATGCGCGTGCGCTACGAGAACTGGGTGCATGGCCTGAACGGCGACTGGCTGATCTCCCGCCAGCGCTTCTTCGGTGTCCCGTTCCCGCTGTGGTACCCGGTGAAGGAAGACGGCACCCCGGATTATGATCACCCGATCACTCCGAGCGAGGATCGTCTGCCGATCGACCCGACCGACGATGTGCCGGAAGGCTACACCGAGGACCAGCGTGACGTGCCGGGCGGCTTCACCGCCGAACCGGACATCATGGATACTTGGGCGACTTCTTCCCTCACCCCGCAGATCGTGACCCGCTGGGAGGAGCCGGGCGAGGAGAACCAGGCGATCTTCAACGCCACGTTCCCGATGGATCTGCGTCCGCAGGGTCAGGACATCATCCGCACCTGGCTGTTCTCCACCATGGATCGCGCGCACTTGGAGAACAAGTGCCTGCCGTGGTCCAACACCACGCTGTCGGGCTGGATCCTCGATCCGGACCACAAGAAGATGTCGAAGTCCAAGGGCAACGTGGTCGTGCCGGACAAGCCGATCAAGCAGTTCGGCGCCGACGCGGTGCGTTACTGGGCCGCCGCCGCCCGTCTGGGCCTGGACGCCACGTACGACGAAGGCCAGATGAAGATCGGCCGTCGTCTTGCCATCAAGCTGCTCAACGCCACCAAGTTCGCCCTGGCCATCGGCCGTGAGGACGGGAACCACCACGTGGGAGCCCCTACGACCGCCACTTGGAATCCGGCCGACGTGACCGAGCCGCTGGACCGCGCCGCAATGGCCAAGATGGCCGACGTGGTGCGCGAAGCCACCGAGAACCTCAACAACTACGAGCATTCCAAGGCTTTGGAGATCATCGAGAACTACTTCTGGCAGTTCTGCGACGATTACATCGAGCTGGTCAAGAACCGCGCCTACGGCACCGCTGATTCGACCGGCAACGTGCCAAGCGAGGCCGCGGTGAAGTCCGCACGCACCACGCTGGGCTTGGGTCTGGACGCGTTCGCGCGTCTGCTGGCTCCGTATCTGCCGTACGCCACCGAAGAGGTGTGGAGCTGGATGCATGCGGGCGAAGGCTCCGTGCACCGTGCTGCATGGCCGAAGGCCGAGACGTATGCGGCCGCCGCCGGTGACGCCTCCGCGGACCTGCTGACGTATGCCGGCGAGGCTCTGGCCGCGCTGCGTGGTATCAAGTCGAAGGCCAAGGTTTCGATGAAGACGCCGATTCTGTCCGTGACGCTGGCCGTCACCGACGAGGTCCGTGCGGCCGTCGAAACCGCGCTGGGCGATATCGCCGAAGCCGGTCGTGTGACCGGTCCGATCGCGTTCGCCGCTCCGGCCGCCGCCGAAGGCGAGGACGAGGCCGCCGACGTGACGGTCGCCGAAAGCGAACTGGGCGAACCACCGGCCAAGAAGCCGAAGAAGTGATCTTGAGATCATAGCGGCTGGCAGTCCTCACGGGGGGGCTGCCAGCTAATGACAAAAGCCTCCTTTGCATCGCTGCATCGCAGCATCGCAAAGGAGGCTTTTGTCGTATGTAGGTCCATCTCCCTAACGAATCAGGAACAGGCCTTTACAACGCAGTCTTTACAGCACCGGAACCGACAGCAGGTACTGCGGGCCGTCGGAGGTCTTGCCGGGAGCGACGGACAGTCCGGCCTGCATCGCATCGTCCAGAATCTCCGCGGCCGCCGCCAAATCGACCGTCTCATCTACCAGATCGCCACTATCCGGCGTGAAGCCGGTCTTCGCCAATCCGTAGCCGGAGATCGGCAGCGAGACGGCAAGCGATGTTGAATTCTTCTGGGAAGCGGCGGAATCGTCCTTCTTCGAGGAGTCCACTCCCCCGACCTTCGCCACGTTCTTCGACGTGGTGTCCGCGGCCGCGCCGAACGACGGTCGCAATCCACCCGCATAGCTCATCACGTCATCCATGCTGATGGCGTTCTTGTCGTTGACCAAGCTGGTCAGCGTGTCCGAAGTGTTCTTGGCCTGCGCCCGCTCCGCCTTGCGCTGGGCCTTGGCACGCACCTTCTCGGCCTTCGCACACAACGACTGGCCGGCCGAAGCGGAACGCATCGAATCCAGCACGGACGAGCCGTCGGCAGTCTCCGTATCGGAGGCTTCATCATCCGAATCCAATTGGTCGGCGAACCTCACGACGATCTGATGGAACGCGCTGGCCTGACCGGTATGCTCGCTGGCGTCCGACAACGTGGTCATCGCGGCGGAAACCTTGTCGTACGCGGATTTGAGCTTCGCGTTGCCTTTCATACCGGCTCGCACATCGGCGATCGCCTGGTTCTCGTATTCGGACGCGTTGCCGGAGGTCGCTCCCAATTCCTTAAGCCGGGCCGTGTATGAGTCGGTGAAATCCATGGAATACGGGATCATCGCTGCGGAAAGCTGCGATTGGCCGGAACTGTAGTCCTTGGAACCGCGCTGCCCTTCCTCGCCGACACGTTTGGTAAGCTCGCTCACCAGTCCGGACGTGCCGCGTTGCTCTATGGTGCGAATCACCTCATCGACCGCATCGGCCGCGCCGACATGGCGGTACGCGGCGCTCACGTCGTTGACGGCGTTGGCCAGTTCCGCCACGGCCTTGGCAACGGGGGTGTCGCCGTTCAGTTCGGAGGCGGTGCCGAGAATGGCGGGAAGCTGCGTCGAACTGCCGATGGAGCCGGACAGGTGCGTGGTGTAGGAGCCGACATACGCGTTGATGTAGCTGTCGAACGCCTGATCGTGTTCTTTGGAGCGTTCCGCGATGGTCTGTTCCGCCAGCGCCTTCTCGTTGTCACGGAGTTTTTCCAGTTGGGCGATGAGCTTGCGATTGCGCTGCGAGCCGACATTGGTCAGCCCGTCCACCAGCGTGGATGCGCGCTTGGTGAGGTCGGATAGCGATTGGTCGGCGTCGCCGTCCACCGCGGCGATGGCCAGCGAGCTCATGGAGAAGCGTTTCGCCGTCACGTAGGTGCTGAAGGTCAGGTCCTCGCCGGGTTTTCCGGCGGTCGCGACCAGCGTCGACGTATTGCCCGCGGAAACGACCACGCCGTCATCTGCGGTCACATCGTCGCCGACTCGACTGGGGATGGTGAATGCGACCACCGGCGTCAGTCCGGCGGTTTTGGCCGTATCCACGGAATGCAGGTCGATTCGTATGCCGACCATGCCGGAAGCGCCGGAAACGTCGGCCGCGCTCACGTCCGGTCCGTCAAGGCTGAAGGTGACGGACACCTTCCATGGCGACGGGACGGCGCCTTTGGGCACGCGTTGCGATTCATGCGATGCGGAGGAGCCGCCTTGCGTCAGGAACAGCCGGCCGGGCCTGTCGATGGACGTGTAGGCGCTCATCACGTCGTTTCGTGCCGCTTCAGCCGCGTATTGGTCGTTTTGATGGGCCGCGGCGGCCACGTCGGTCACATCGACGGCCGCGACCGGAACGGCGGCGATGACGGCGACCGCAACCGCCGCCGCGAATGGACGGCGGTCTGCCTGCGGACGAATCGTGGGTGCGTGACGCATACCGTCCCTCACAATCGCAATCGAAGTAGCATTTCCAAAGCATTCAATGTAATGCCCGGTCTGCCCGTCGGCGACGCGCGCATGCCGGCATCGCCGCGAAACGGGCAAAAAGGAATAAGCAGATAAAACTAAACCCGCTTGAATCAGGCGAACACGTCGAGGACGCCCGGGTCTCCTCCGGCCTCGGCGATGCGCTTGTGGCGGCGCTTGGCCTCGGTCACCACGAATTCACGGTACATTTCGGCGATGTCCGGGTCCAGTCCGGCTTCGACGGCGATACGATGCAGCCGTTCGATCTGGGAGTTCTCACGCTGGTAGTCGGCCGGGGCGAAGCCCGCGCGGGCCTTCAGCACGCCGACCTGGGACGTGTATTTGAACCGTTCGGCCAGCAGCGAGACGATGGCCGTGTCGACATTGTCGATGGATTGACGCAACGCGGCGATTTTGGCCACCGCATCGGCCACTTCGGGATTGTTCCGCGCGGTCCGCGCGTCGATGACGGTTTCGGATTCGGTTTCTTCTTCTGGCCGAGGCCAGTCGTGTTCGCTGTCGCTCATGGTCTCCAGACTACCGCGAAGGCTACCTCTACGGATTTCGTAGGATCATCTTTCGGGTCACATATCCCGTGGATGCATATCGCGCGCATCACTCGAATCGCAGCGCGCGAATCACATCGCGTGGATCACATCGAGAAGTAGCGCTTCAGCACGATGGTGGTTTCGGTGCTGACCGGCACCGTGCGGTGGATGAGGTTCAGCAGCTCCTCAAGTTTTGCGGGCGATTCGGTGCGGACGGTCAGCATGAAGCTGGGCGAACCGGCGACGGAATCGCAGGACATGATGCCGTTGATGTCCTTGAGTTTGTCGGGGATGTCGGCTTCCCGCGAATAATCGGTCGGCGTGACCGCGATGTAGGCGTTCACCGTGAGGCCGCGGCGCTCGTCGTCGATAATCGCCTTGTATCCGCGAATCACGCCACGGCGCTCAAGCTTCTGCACACGCGATTGCACCGCGGATACGGACAGACCGGTCGCTTCGGAAAGATGGGACAGTGTGGCGCGTCCATTGTTCTCGAGAATGTCGAGGATCACACCATCGGTGTCATCGAGCTGACTTGCGATAGAACGTGCATCATCCATGCCATGATCATCATTGGCCATCCATACCCCCTTTTTTCAACAAGTCGCCACACAGCCATAGCGGCCGTCCCCACTGCGGTTCCAAGTTACTGTCCCTCCCACCATACCCACCACCACGCACATAACGGCGCGGAACGACGGGCATTTTACCTTCGGAGAAACACCCACCCATACGCGTTTTGTTAAATTTTGCAAATACCCCCATCAAAATAGAAATTATTTATTTCATCGCTTCGTTTTTTTCGTATTTTTATCTTCTTTTTTGCGATTTCATTGTCCATAAAAATGTCCAGAAAATGGTCATGGGCGTGTGGAACGGGATGGTATGGAAAAGGGGCCATGCGATGATCAAAGTCGCATGACCCCTTGGAATCAAGGAAATCGATTCCGAAAAATCGGATTCCGACGATTCAGGAAACCTCAGTTGCCGTTGGTGACGTTGCCGCTCTGCTGGATGAGCGACGCCATGAAATCGCGATTGGTCGCGGTCTTCTTCAGACGCGGCACGAGCGTCTGGTAGGCCTGCTCCGGCTCGAGGCCGCCCAGAAGGCGACGCAGACGGTAGATGATCGGCAGTTCCTGCGGATCGGTGATGAGCTCCTCGCGGCGGGTGCCGGAGGCGTTCACGTCGATGGCGGGGAACAGACGCTTGTCGGCGAGTTCGCGGCTCAGACGCAGCTCCATGTTGCCGGTGCCCTTGAACTCCTCGAAGATCACCTCGTCCATCTTGGAGCCGGTCTCCACCAGCGCGGAGGAGATGATGGTCAGGGAACCGCCGTTCTCGATGTTGCGGGCCGCGCCGAAGAACTTCTTCGGCGGGTACAGCGCCTGCGCGTCCACACCGCCGGACAGGATGCGTCCGGAGGCTGGGGCCGCGATGTTGTAGGCGCGGGCCAGACGGGTCATGGAATCGAGCAGCACCACCACGTCCTGGCCGAGCTCCACCAGACGCTTCGCGCGTTCGATGGCCAGTTCGGCCACGGTGGTGTGGTCGGAGGCCGGACGGTCGAAGGTGGAGGAGATGACCTCGCCCTGCACCGTGCGCTCCATGTCGGTGACCTCTTCCGGACGTTCGTCCACGAGGACGACCATGAGGTGCACTTCCGGATTGTTGGTCGCGATCGCGTTGGCGATGTTCTGCAGGGTGATGGTCTTGCCGGCCTTCGGCGGGGACACGATCAGGCCGCGCTGGCCCTTGCCGATCGGCGCGACGATGTCGATGAGACGGCCGGTGAGCTTGTTCGGCGTGGTCTCCTGCTTCAGACGTTCCTGCGGATACAGCGGGGTGAGCTTGTTGAACTGCGGGCGATGCTGCGCCTCCTCGACGCTCATGCCGTTGATGGAGTCGATGGACTGCAGCGGCACGAACTTCTGGCGCTGGTTGCGGCGGTCACCCTCTCGTGGAGCGCGGATGGAGCCGTGCACGGCGTCGCCCTTGCGCAGACCGTACTTCTTGATCTGTCCCATGGAGACATACACGTCGTTCGGTCCCGGCAGATAGCCGGACGTGCGCACGAAGGCGTAGGAATCGAGCACGTCGACGATGCCCGCGACCGGCACGAGATCTTCCTTCGATTCGTTGCGGTCATTACGATCGTTGCGGTCATTACGATCGTTGCGGTCGTTGCGATCCGCGGAACGGTCGGCATTGCGGTCCATGCGATCGCCACGGTCATTGCCGCGTTCCATGCGATCGTTGCGATCGCCCCTGTCGCGACGGTCGTCGCGTTCGTCGTAGTCGCGGTCTCGGCCACGCATACGACGGCCACGACGGTCGTTGCGGCCACGGGTGTGGCGCGTGAACTCGCCTTCCTCCGCGTCATCGCGACGGCCGCTCTCCTCGGAGGAGTTCTGCGCGGGCAGCGTGGCGAGGATGTCGTCGAGGTCGCGCACGACGTCCTCATCCTTCGGCTCGTCCGACGTGCGGCGACGGCGACGCGGTTCGAAGTCATCCTTGCGATTGTCGTCGCGGCGGCGACGGCGGTCTTCACGCTTCGGCGACGGTTCGTCCAGGCCAAGCTCGGCGAGCAGGTCGGCACCGGCCTCGGCATCGCGATGACGATGGCGCCTCGGCGTCTCCTCGCGCGATTCCAGCGTATCCACGGCGGCCGCGGCATTCGCGGCATCCTTGGCGATTGCAGCGTTCGCGGATTCCGCAACGTGGACGGATTCCGCAGACTTGGACTTCTTGGCGCGGACGGGACGATTCTGCTTCGCATCGTCGGCGGCGCCGTTCTTATCGTCTTTCTTCGCCGTGTTGACATCAGCGTCTACGGTGGAGACGGGCTTCGGAGCGCGCACGGTGACTCCGGCCGGCGCCTGTCCACCGGAACGGGCGGCCTGGATCGTTGCGATCAATTCGGTCTTGCGCATGGTAGAGATACCGCGAAGTCCCATCTGCTTGGCGAGCTCCTTGAGCTCGGGCAGTTTCATATCATCGAGATTAGGGCTTGTTGCCACTGGTAGTTGCCTTTCCTTGGCTTCCACAGGCATGCGCCCGCGACAGCTGTAAAAAAGAATTACGGAAAAATCCGTTGAACGAAAGTTCACCGCGAAATCTCACGGTTGCGAACTGCCATAACCATACAACGCCGCCCAGACCAACGCAAACCAGGCATCGCACCCACCCCGGACGGTTCGCGCGCCGCGTATCCGGCATGAAAAAACGTGGGCCCGCCAGCGTATCTGAACTGCGCCCCGATTGTTGGACGCTGTTAATTAGGATACAGCCCTAGACCGCGAGGGACATGCCCCGGAACTCCTCCGGGGTGCGTCCCTCGAGTCGTATCTGGCGTCGT
>NZ_JBKESZ010000010.1:0-80719 GCF_056355775.1 Bifidobacterium sp. LH_743
GACTCGAGGGACGCACCCCGGAGGAGTTCCGGGGCATGTCCCTCGCGGTCTAGGGCTGTATCCTAATTAACAGCGTCCAACAATCGGGGCGCAGTTCATACACAATGGGACTGCCCTCACCGTCTTAAACGGGTGAAGAAGAGCATAATTACAAGAGGTATTGCATCATGACCGCACAGGCTGTGCAGAATGTGAAGCGGAAGTCCTCGTCGGTGGTGGAAGGATTGTCCGCCGTCCAGGAGAGGCAAGTCGAGGAGATTACCCGTCGTGTGGATTACGCGAAGGAGACGCGTATGTTCCACAAGATCGTCGCGCTGGTGGCGGCGGGTATGCTGATGGATTCCATTGACGTGTATATCGGATCGGCCGTGGCGTCCAGCTCCCTGTCCACGCATTGGTCGACGGTGGCGCAGAATTCGACGTTCATGTCGGCCGGTTTCCTGGGATTGCTGATCGGTTCGCTGCTGGCCGGTTTCATCGGCGATCTGAAGGGTCGTCGCGTCGCCTACCAGATCAACCTACTGCTGTTCGGCGGATTCACGTTCCTTGGCGCGTTCGCGCCGAATATGTCCGTACTGTCCCTGTGCCGTCTCGGCGCAGGTCTCGGTCTGGGTGCCGAGATCGTGACGGGTTTCGCCATGGTCAACGAATTCGCGCCGGTCGAACGCTGCGGACGTTGGTGCGCGATTGTGTCCTTGGTGGCGAACTGCGGCGTGCCGGTCGCCATGCTGCTGTGCGCATGGATCATTCCGCGCTGGTCGTGGCGTCCGTTGTTCGTCGGCATCGGCATCATCGCTGCCGTGATCTGGTGGCTGCGTCGTGACGTTCCGGAATCGCCGCGCTGGCTTGCCGTGCACGGACGTTACGAGGAGGTTGACGCGATCGTCCGCCAGCTTGAGGCCAACGGTTCCGAATACGACGAGGTCGCCGCACGTTCCGATGAGTCCGCTGCGGACGTGACCTCCATGAGCGCGCGTGAACGCCGCAACCATTCGCTGGGAATCTGCCTGATGGTGGGCGTGGTGGCCGTCGCCGCCACGAACGTGTGCTCGTACGCGTTCACTTCCTGGGTGCCGACGATTCTCGTCAAGCGCGGCATCAATCTGTCCAGCTCGTTGTGGACGAGCACGCTGATGATGTGCGGCGCCCCCGTCGGCTGCCTGATCGGTTCCATCCTGCTCGACCACATCGGACGTAAGAAGGTCATCGTGCCGGCATTCGGATTGACCGCGGTGTTCGGCCTCGCCTATGCCGCTCAGACGACCACGGTCGGCGCGATCGTCTGCGGCTTCCTGCTGACGATGTGCCTGTATGTGCTGATGGCCTCCGTGGTGGCCGTGTACGCTCCGGAACTGTTCTCCACCAAGGTGCGTTTCCGTTGCGTCGGTTTCGCCAATGCCGTGGCGAAACTGCTGAACGTGCTGATGCCGATGATCGTCGGCTGGATGCTCGTTGCGGTCGGCACGAATTCTGTGTTCATCGCGATTTCGATCGTCGCGGTGATCGCCATGCTGATCACCGGCATCTTCGGTGTGGAAACGTCCCGTCGTTCGATCGGCTGAGATTTTCTGCGGAATTTTTCCGCACCTCTGCAATCGTTTCCCGCATTGCGGCCATTGGGCGCCCATCCTCCTTTTCAAGGGTGGGCGCCTTCATATTTGCAAAGGATGTCAATGGCATGTCGGACAACGGATTAATCGGTTAATACCTATGCTGGGAACATGGTCAAATTACATTCCCGCGCCACCCGTCTTGGCGTTCTTGACATTGGTTCCAACACCGTGCACATGCTGATCGTCGACGCAGCTCCCGGAGCCCGTCCCGAGCCCGAGGCAAGCGTCAAAAGCACGGTCCGTCTCATGCAATACCTCAAGGATGACGGCACCATCAAAAAGGCCGGCGTCGAAGCCGTGCTCGAAGCGGTGCACAAGGCGATGGCGCTCGCCGAGGAATACGAGATCACCCAACTGCTGGTCCTGGCAACCTCCGCATTGCGTGAGGCACCGAACGGCGGCAAGATCCTGCGCAGGATCGAGGATGCCATCGGACAGCCGGTCACCGTGCTTTCCGGTGTGGATGAGGCGCGCCTCACCTTCCTTGCCGCCCGCCGCTGGTATGGCTGGGATGCCGGTCGCCTGCTCGTCATCGACATCGGCGGAGGTTCGCTTGAAGTGGCCATGGGATCCGACGAGGACCCGACCGTGGCGCTTTCCGTACCCGCCGGAGCCGGCAGAGTGACCCGCGAATTTCTGCCGGAAAGCGGCATCGCCAACGAGGAGGAGCTTGACAAGGCCCGTAAGAAGATCCGCAAGATCCTCGAACCGATGGTGGAGTCGTTCCCCAAGTCGAAGCATCCGATGCATGCTGTCGGCACATCCAAGACCATACGTTCCCTGGCCCGGCTCGCAGGTGCGGTGCTACGCGTTCCCGGCCGCGTCGACACCTCCGTCATGACCCGAGACCAGCTGGAGGACTGGCTTCCCCGCCTCGCCTCCATATCGCCGGACCAGCGTACCGCGCTGCCGGGAGTCACGCCGGAACGTACCTATCAGATCGTCGGCGGCGGTCTGGTGGTCGATGAGATCATGAAGGCGCTTGACGTCAAGGAAATCGAAATCTGCCCGTGGGCGTTGCGTGAAGGTGCGATTCTGCGCTGGCTCGACCAGTTCGGCCGTACAAGGCTCGGTTTCTGAAACCTGGATCGTGCGCTTAATCGTGCGTTTATGCGATGGGGCTGGTGTCGGACTGGCTTTGCAAGTCAGCCCGACACCAGCCCCATGAGCTTTCATTGCTTCTGCAATTCCTCCAGCTGTTTCCTCATCCTGTGCAGCTTCGCGTAGATCTCGTTACGTTGTTCGGCATCCTTGGCGCGCTGATGGTCGCGTGTGAGTTTGTCGATCTGCGTGGTGAGCCGTGCGATCTGCATGCGTCGTGCGAGACGCGCGTCCAGGTTGACAGGGGAGGGATCGTCCAGAATCACCTGCGAGCAGAACGATTCCCACAAGGCATCCACGGAATCGACTGACGGGTCCGCGGCCTCCAGAGTGGCCTCGCCGGCAGGCTTCCAATCGGAAACGAATATCTTGGACGTGGTCGTATGTCCCGCGCGGGCCGGCAAGGCTCGACGCACGGCGAACGCGCATTCCTGACGCGTCGTGTCTTCGAAATCGGCGTCGCGCACGCAGACGAACAGCATGCCCGACTTGCGTTGCATGGCGATCAATTCGACGATGTCCGTCGGAACGGCGGCGTTCGTCCCGTGCAATCGCAGGCCGATCACCAGTATTTCGGGAATTCGTGTACCGGCGGCAAGTCCGGTGTTGCGCGGTTGCAGCAGCGACAGCATGGTGATTGTCTCGATATCGCCGGCCAATCGTTGCTTCGTTTTTGCGGAAACCGGAATCTTCGCCACGAAAAGTCCTTTCGGCAGCGTCGCCTTTTCGGCGGGAATCGCAGTGGAATTCGGTAGACCCAATGTAATTGCGGAAACGGAACCGCAGGAGGCGATCGTCATTGCTGGCCTTCTTTCGTTGCTGATGGAAGCGTTGTCTCGACTGTAGCGCACCGGCATGGCGATTCGCGTCATTGCCATCGATTGATGGTTGATCGCCGGCCGACCCGGTATGCGACACGCTGTGATTTGGCGATTGGAGGCCATGCGCGTATTGTTTTCTCTTGCGGTGATCATAGCCTAGGTGAGACGCCCGGTCCCATTCCGAACCCGGAAGCTAAGGCCTAGCACGGCGATGGTACTGCACTCGAGAGGGTGTGGGAGAGTAGCAAGTCGCCGCGTTTACTCTTTTTAAATCCCGAGTCGAGCCGAGCTCCTCGGGATTTTTCATATGCGAATCAGCTGGCATGTCCTTCCGAAACCGTGTTTTTCGGAACTACGTCCTTTTCGAAGACGGAATCGAGAATCGGTCAAGGGTCATGGAATCCATGACAAGGTCGCCCATATAATATATAAAACGTATATACGCTTTATATAGCGGGTGTCAAAATGTGTATCTAAAACTTAAGGAGACGATCGTCTGATGACGGCCAGAAAATCGAATGGCGGCGCGAAGGCCGCGGCTGCCGCATCGTTGACCGGCGTGCAGGGCGCCCGCAGGCGCGTCAACGGCGAACGTGTGCTCATGAGCTTCAAGATTCCGTCCGATCTGAAGATGATGTTGCAGGAGAACGCGCGCGAACGCGGCACCACCGCCAGCCGCATCATCATCGACGGCATCCGTCATGAGCTCGGTCTCGACGACTGAGGCACCACGTACGGAAACCGGCGCGGCCATCTATGAAAACCACGTCGGATAAGCACGCGATAACCATTACGGACGCGAATTTCGGAAAGTTGGGAAGAGCATGGCTCAGTCAAGAGCGCGCCGACCGCAGACTTCGGCGGGCAAATCGGCCAAAACATCCGCAGCGAGGCCCGTGAAGCCGTTGCGCACGCTGAAACAAGGAAGAAAACACCGTGTGCGCAACTTCATCTGCGCCGTGGTCGCCTTCGTCTTCTCGCTTGCGGCGCTGCTGGGAACGGCCACGCATATCCTGCCGGAAGAATTGCAGGCGTTGCCGTACATGCCGGTGGTCGTTTCCTTGGTGCCGTGGTTCACGCTGCTTGCCGTGGTCGCATTGATCTGTGGTATTGTCTCCAAACGCGTGATGTCCACTGTGGTGGCCGTTCTGGCGATCGCGTTGCAGGTGTTCTGGCAGTATCCGTTCTTCTACGGTTCCACGCAACTGCCGCGTGCGGCGGTCGCGGCGGTGTCCGGCGAGAACGTCAACACGGACGATGGTTATGCCCGGCTGATGACGTGCAACGTGTACAAGGGGCGTGCGGACGCGCGCGAGATCGTGGATCTGGTGCGTAGCGAGCATGTCGAGGTGCTCGCGTTGCAGGAGACGACCGACGATTTCGTGAACGCGTTGAACAGCGCCGGCATCGCCGCTTATCTGCCGTATTCGCAGGTGGCCAGTTCGGATGGCGTGTACGGCAACGGAATATGGTCGGCGAGCCCGCTTTCCGATCCATCCGACGACGACGTCGATTCGAGCGCGTCCTTCATGCCCGGTGCGACCATCTCGTTCAACGGGGGAAGCTCGCAGGTGCGTTTCGTGTCAGTACACACCACGTCGCCGACGAACGGTTACTGGCAGCAATGGAAACGGTCGCTCGACGAACTGGCGAAACTTCGTTTCGACACCGGACGCCGATACATTTTCATGGGCGATTTCAACGCGACCTACGACCATACGCCGTTCCGTAATTTTCTGGGAAACCGTTTTTCCGACGCCGCCCGACAGGCCGCGAACGGATTGAAATTCAGTTGGCCGGCGAACATCGACTACGTGCCAACGTTCGCCGGAATCGACCATATCGTGCTGGATTCCGGCATGCGGGCCGGTCAGGTGCGTACGGTCAAAGTGGATGGCAGCGACCATAAGGCGCTGCTGGCGATTGTGCGCATCGACTAGCCCGCATCCGGATTGCGTTCGGATCGCGCCCGGCCCTGTCCGGCCCTCGTTCGGAGGCGGACGGTCTAATTAATCCTCTACCGGGCCATACGTTCGGTCCAACGCCTGCCGGAGGTCCGCGATCAGATCGTCGGGCTCCTCCAGGCCGATGGACAGGCGGATCGCGCCGGCATGTATGCCCGCGGCGGTGAGCTCGTCAAGCGTCAGTTCCGGGTGGGTGACGACGAACGGGTCAACCGCCAGGGACTTCGAATCGCCGAGATTGGCCTGCAGGCTGAACAGTTTCAGGGCGTCGAGCGTGGCGCGCTTGTGCTCGACCGTATCCAAATCGAACGTGATTATCGTGCTGCCGTTCCTCTTGAGGTATTTCCTCGCCCAATCCCGATAGCCATAGCCATTCGCGTCCGGATGATACACCCTTCCCACGCGGGGGTCGCCATCGAGATATCGCGTCACGGTCCGCGCGGTCTCAAGCTCCTTATCGAGACGCGCGGTCAGCGTCTCCAGGCCGACCAGCGTCAGATAACTGTTGAACGGGCTGGGCGACGAGCCGAGCAAAGTGACGAGGAAGGCCCTCAACCTCGTCGTGAAAGGCGCGTTCGGAGCGATCTCCAACACGCTGCGCTCCCTTCCGTCGCGCGTCTTGAAGAACCACGCCTTGCGTGAGAACTGCGGGTAGCGTTCGTTGTTCGCATAGTCGAACGTGCCGTTCTCCAATACGACGCCGCCGATCGCGTTGCCATGGCCGTTGATGGCCTTCGTGGTCGAATACACCACGATGTCGGCTCCGAAATTGAAGGGATTGAGCAGGTAGGGCGTGGCGACCGTGTTATCCACTATGAGGACGATGCCATGCCTGTGCGCGACTTCGGCGAGCGACTCGAGGTCCGCGATGGCGTTCAGGGGATTCGAGACGCTTTCCACGAGCAGGGCCTTGGTGTCGGGGCGGATCGCCTCCTCCCAGGACTTCGGATCGTCCGGATTGCGGGCGATGTCGATATCGATGCCGTAATCCGGCAGGATGTTGGAGAACGCGGCGACCGTGCCTCCGTAAAGACGGTACGAGGTCAGTATCCGTCCGCCGCCCGCGGCGATGTTGAGGATCGTGTCGCTGAGCGCCGCGAGACCGGAGGATGTCGCCACCGCGCCTTCCACGTCATGAAGGGCCGCCAGACGCTTTTCGAGTATGCCGGTCGTCGGGTTGGAGATGCGTGTGTAGATGTCGTCGACGAGTTCGAACGAAGCGATCTGCGTGGCATGCTCCTCGTTGCGCAACGCGTATGCGGCCGTCGCGTAGATGGGAACGCTACTGGAATTGTGGTGCTCCACCGGGTTATAGCCCGCATGCAGGGCAAGCGATGAGAATGATGCGTCCACGTCCGACGGCGTCCGTCCAGATGTGGACGCGGAGGTTTGCCCGACGGTGTTCTGCAGGTTGTCGCTCATGATGGAAAGTCCTTTCAATGGGCCGCGGTCCGACATTGATACGGCTTCGCGGCGATGATGCGAATCGGAATTGGGTTGGGATTGAATCGAAAAGGACTGGAACGGTTGTTGGATGAACCGGTGTGATGGATGATAGCACATCGGAAGATATTGCCCGCCGTTTTGGCCAATATTAAAAATTATATTGTCTTATTAATTCCTTTTGAAAAGCGGGAAAGATGATTCCTTATAAAAAGAAATTATGATAAACCGCTTGTGTTGCGCTGTGTGGTTTGTTATCGTCGGTTGCGGGCTGGAAAAGTTGGATGCCCGTTCACATAATCGATATTCCAGAAAGGAGTCCGGTAGCATGTCTCGTACGATGACGATTTCCAACGAAGGAAGCAAGCGAATGTGTTGTATGGCGGATTCCTGTATGGGCATGATGCCTGTGGAACCTGCGATTCGCTAAGGTTTTACCCGGCTGTTATCTTTTTTCGGCACCGCTGATCCGCGGTGTCCGCCTCCGATTTTTGAAATGCGTACGGAGGGCCCGATACGTCGGACGCGGTGCCGTTTTTGCTGATTGCGTGGGATGTTTATTCCTGTCCGCAATTCATCAATTCATCTTTTAATTCATGTATTAACGCGCTTTTAATAAGCCTTGCTATGCATTTTTAATAGCTTCACTGCGCGTTTTTTTAATTCAATAAGGAATACTGTAATGACTACTGATGGTGCTAACGACGGATTCGAATACCATCGTTTCGAACGCCACTATACGGAACGGCCGAACGTCACGGAATCACGTTTGCGTCTGCTGTGGGCCGCTCTGACCACGAAAGTCCCCGGACGCACGCTTTCGATCGGTGCCGGAACCGGAGACGTCGAGGAGGCTCTACGCGACCGGTACGGTTTCACCGTCGACGAGATCGTGGAACCGTCGGACGCGTTGTTCCCGGCCATCCTGGAGAAGGGTTTCCACGCGTGGAAAGGCATCGCCGAGGAGTACCCCTACGAGCCGGAATCGTTCGACACTATTTATTACAACGGTTCCAGCCACGGTTTCATCGACGACGAAAATCTGGAATCGACGTTCCGTAAGAACTACGATGCCCTGCGTCCCGGCGGTCGGCTCATCCTTTCGGACGTGCCCAAGGAAAGCACGCTCGGCATTCTGCTGCTGACGGTGCTCAACCATCCGGAAATCGACCGAAGCCCATACGCCGACCTGCTTTCGGGCACCGCGTTCTTCGACATCGCGCAGGGAGGAGTGCCCACATACAAGCCGAACTGGCATGTGACGACGTTCTACATCGACCTGCTCGAACGCATCGGATTCACCGACCTGCGGTTCAGACAGACGGTGCTGGCGAACTCCACATTCCAGAACGACGTCGTCGAGGACCCGGTCCCCGGATACACACAAGGCAATTACGTGGCCATCATCGCCACCAAACCTGCGGCGGAACGCTGACTCGCGTCCGATTCCATCATTCGCAATGCGTAGCCCGCAATGCGCAACCCAAAAATCCGAACATCATCCATATCCGTATGAACCGGACCTGCGCCGTGGTCGGCTTGGTCCGAACAAGAAAGGCTTCCATCATGTCTCGTTATCTCGTTTCCGAATCCGTCACCGAAGGCCATCCCGACAAGGTCGCGGACAAGATTTCCGACGCCATCGTCGACGCGTACCTCGCCAAGGAGCCGGACGCCCGCGTTGCCGTCGAAACGGTGGTGAAGGAAGGGCTCATCTCGCTGCAGGGCGAGATTTCGGCGCCGTTCACGCTGAACCACGGGGAAATAGCGCGCAAGGCCGCCGAGGAGATCGGCTACACGGATGCCGACAGCGGCCTCGACCCCCGTGGCGCAGGCATCATCAACAATGTGTGGCCGCGCGATTTCTCGTCCGACCTGGGCGATTACGGTCAGGAGGACGCGTCGAGTGAGGAGGAGAAGGAACGCATCTACGACACGTTCGTAGGCGATCAGGGTCTCGTCGTCGGCTACGCGACCGACGAGACCGCGGAATACCTGCCGCTGCCGTATGTCGCAGCCACCAAACTGGCGCAACGGCTCGCGTATGTGCGCAAGAACGGCATCATTCCACAGCTTCGGCCGGACGGCAAAACCGAAGTCGTCGTCGAATACAACGAGGACCTGAGCCGTGCGCTGCGGTTCGCCGCGGTGCTGATCTCCACCCAGCATTCCCCGGACATCGCGCTGGAGGACGTGCGTAGCCAGGTGCGCGAGCAAGTGCTCGAGCCGGTGCTCGACGAATTTGGCCTCGACTATTCCAAGGCGAGGATCGTCATCAACCGCACGCCGTTCATCCAGGGCGGACCCCATTCCGACGCGGGACTGACGGGCCGCAAAGTGGTGGTCGACACGTACGGCGGCATCGGCTCCCACGGCGGCGGCGCGTTCTCCGGCAAGGATCCGCACAAGGCGGACCGTTCCGAAGCGTACGCGGCTCGTTGGGCCGCGAAGAACATCGTGGCCGCGGGGCTCGCGCATCGCGCGCAGGTGACGCTTGGCTTCATCCTCGGACAGGGCGCTCCCGTGTCGATCGACGTGGAGACGTATGGCACGGAACAGGTGCCGCGTGAAATCATCCAGAAGGCGGTGGAGCAGGTGTTCGACTTCCGTCTGCTCTCCATCATCGACCAGCTCGATCTGGAACGTCCGATCTATTACAAGACCGCCGCCTACGGGCATTTCGGCCATGATGATCCGGACTACACGTGGGAGAGGACCGATAAGGTCGACGCGTTGAAGGACGCGGTGCAGAGGATTCGCCTATAGTCGATCGCGATGATATGGCGGTGGGGTGATTCCGCGGTTGGGGCGGTGTCATCCTCACCGCCATGTTCATCTCCGCCGTCATATGGCATGGACTCGTCGATGGCGGGTTTGGCTCGGATGTGAGCCAACTGCGGAGCAGACATGAAAAAGTGCCCCAGATAGGAATCGAACCTACGACACCTTCTTTAGGAGAGAAGTGCTCTATCCACTGAGCTACTGAGGCAACGAGTCACCATTGTACACACAATGCGGACTCGACATGACGGATGTCCGGAATCGGCGCACGATGGATCGTTCCGGATCAAGCCGTTCAAAAAGGATCCCTGCGGAATATCCATGGGGGAGTGGAACGGCTGTTGCATTCGTGCTATCAGGCGAGATTGTCCTGAGTGCCCGCCGTATTGGCTGCGGTGGCCTGTTCGGCCTGAGCCGCATCGAGCTTCGCACGCACCTCGCCGAGCAGGCTTTGCGCGCGCTTGGCCAGCGCCTCGCCGATCTCCCACTGGCGCATGGACTGATCGAGATTCAGGCCACCCGCCTCCAGCGACTGCACGGCTTGGATGAGCTTGTCCCTCGCCTCCTCGTAGGGCATCTGCGCGATCGCCTCACGTTCCTTGTCGGTCAGGCTGGATGCCGGGGTCGCTTCGTTAGTCTCGTTGGCCATGTGTTTCTCCTTATTGCTGCTTTGCTGCGATTTTCTTTTTACTTCACGGTTTTCACTTCGGACACGACGATGCCGTGCTTCAGCGTCATGGTCAGCTGGTCGCCCGCCTTCACGCAGGACGCGTCGTCGACCACATGTCCGTCGGCGCTCTGCACCACCGCGTATCCGCGGTCGAGCGTGGACTGCGGACTCAACGCGGTCAGCGAGGCGTGGGCTTTTTCGATGGTGAGGCTCGCGTCATCCACGATGCGGGTCAATCCGATGCGCATGCGTGCGCGCGCGTCATCGAGGAACCGTTGATGCGGCTCCAGCATGGTGAGCGGATGGGTGAGGCTTGGGCGGTTCGCGTAGCCTTCGATCAGTCTGGCCTCGTTGGAGACGGTGGCGTCGATGCGCATGCGCATGCGGTCCAGATTCACCTGGATCAGTTGCATCTGCTCGCGCACGTCCGGCACGACCTTCTTCGCCGCGTCGGTCGGAGTGGAGGCTCGTACATCGGCCGCCAAGTCGAGCAGGGTCCAATCGTCCTCATGTCCGATGGCGGAGATCAGGGGAGTGTTCGCCGCGGCCGCCGCGCGCACCACGTTCTCGTCGGAGAAACCGATCAGATCCTCGAACGCGCCGCCGCCGCGCGCCACGATGATCACATCCACGTCCGGATCGGCGTCCAGCTGCTTGATGGCCGCCACCACGTCCGACGGGCATTGGTCGCCCTGCACATGCACATGCACCACCTTGAAATCGACGACGGGCCAACGAAGCTGGACATTGGTGATGACATCACCTTCCGCGCGCGCCTGCGGCGCGCAGATCAGACCGATGCAATGCGGGAATTCCGGCAACGGTTTCTTGCGGTCCGCGTCGAACAGTCCCTCGCCCTTGAGCTTTTTGCGCAGTTCGTCGATCATGGCCTTCAGACTGCCGCCAGCGCCCGCCGCGATGATGGCGTCGCCGCGCAGCGACAGCGACGTGCGTTTCATCCACACGTTCGGCTTGCCGTGGATGATGACGCGGTCTCCCTGCACGAACGGTGCCGCGGCCGCTGCGAACTGGCCGAAGCCGTTGACCTCCATCGCAATATCCTGATAATCGTCGCGAAGCGTGATATAGGCGCTTCCCTGACGGCGCGTGTTGATCTGCGTGATCTGGCCGGCCACCCATACGGAAGGCCAACGTTCGACCGCGGTGTGGAATTTCTCGCTCAGCAGGCTCACCGGCCATGGATTGTCCGCTGTGGTTTCGCCCGCAAGACGGGGCAGGGGCTTCGATGCCGTCTGCTGCGGCTGCGTCGTCGTCGGGGCGTAATTCGGATTCCAAGTCATAGGTCAAGGTTCCATCATCTTGCGGACAAATGGAACATATGTTCGAGTGTTGCGGATGCGCCTTGAGTGAAAATAGCCGCTTGGACGGGTGCTGTCAAAGCGACACTCCGTGTCTCATCCGTTAGTTTTGTCACAGAATCTCAAGAACGGCGGAATTACGCCGAAAATGGAATATATAGTTTCTCTGGCGGCGTGGCGATACTATATTTAGTGACGACCTTGGCGTACAGTGTCCATCTGTACAAAGGAAATGGCATGCGGAAGAGGCATGAAACCTGGTCGGATGGGACCGACCCGGAAAGGAAACAATACATGGAAACCCAGACTCTGGATGGCGTCGCAACCGCAACGGCGACTGCGCCGGCAACGGTCAAGGTACTTGTCGAAAAACGTGATGGACGCGTGGTGGATTTCGATCCGATCAACATCATCAGCGCGGTGAAATCCGCCTTCGCCGACCTCGACAAGAAGATCGGTCCGCAGGAGGAGCGGCTGGTCCGAGACCTCGCCAATCAGGTCGAAGCCGAAATCAAGGATCGTTACAACGGTCCGGCGAAGATCGAGGACATCCAGAATCTGGTCGAGCATGGTCTGATCGAGGACCATCTGTACGACGTGGCCCGCACCTACACCAACTACCGTCTGAACAAGGACATCGAACGGGCCAAGGCCACGGACATCAACGAGGCCGTTCGCCGTCTGGTGGACAGGGACGAGGCGTTGGTGCGCGAGAACGCCAACAAGGATTCCAACGTCTACTCCACCCAGCGCGACCTGCTGGCCGGAGCGGTGTCCAAGGCCTCCGCCTTCTCCATGCTGCCGGACGCGGTGTCCAATGCCCACATGAAGGGTGACATCCACTTCCATGACGCCGATTATTCGCCGTTCACCGCGCAGTCGAACTGCTCTCTGCCGAACTATTGGGACATGCTTGCCAACGGCTTCACCCTCGGCAACGCTCCGATGGGCTCGCCGAACAGTATCTCCATCGCGGCCACGCAGATCACGCAGATCATGAAGGACGTGGCTTCCAGCCAGTATGGCGGCCAGACCGCGAACCGCGCCGACGAGAACTTCGTGCCGTACGCCAAGAAGGACTACGACAAGTTCCTCGAGCAGGCCCACGAGATCATGCCCGACGACCTGCCGATCGAAATCGCCGAACGTCAGGTGCGCATGGCCAAGGAGGTCGAGCCGAAGCGTCTGCACTTCGAAAAGGACCGTCCGGCATTGCCGATGGACGAACCGTTTAGCAAGGACGCCAGCCGTCTGCAGCAGCTGCGCGAGATCTGGGCGAAGATCCAGACCCGCAAGGCCATTTACGACGCCATGCAGACCATGGAATACCAGATCAACTCCAACCGCGTGTCCAACGGCCAGACTCCGTTCGTCACCGTCGGCTTCGGCCTCGGCACCGACTGGTTCGCCCGTGAGATCCAGCGCGCCATCTTCCTCAACCGCATCCGTGGCCTCGGTTCCGAACACCACACCGCCATCTTCCCGAAACTCGTGTTCACCATCAAGCATGGCGTGAACGCCGATCCGGGTGATCCGAACTACGACATGAAGCAGCTGGCCCTCGAATGCGCCACCAAGCGCATGTACCCGGACGTCATCTTCTATGAGAACATCGTGAAGATCACCGGCTCCTTCAAGGCTCCGATGGGATGCCGCTCCTTCCTGCAGGGCTGGACCGATCCGAAGACGGGCAAGGATGTCGAGGACGGCCGCATGAACCTTGGCGTGGTCACCGTGAATATCCCGCGCATCGCGTTGGAATCCCATGGGGACAAGGACCGCTTCTGGAAGATCTTCGACGAGCGTATGGCCGTCGCGCACCAGGCGTTGCAGTTCCGCATCATGCGTTGCAAGCAGGCCACGCCGGTCAACGCGCCGACCCTGTTCCGTTTCGGAGCCTTCGGCCGTCTCGGCGCCAACGACAGCGTCGACCAGCTGTTCCGCAACGAGCGCGCCACCGTATCCCTCGGCTACATCGGCCTGTATGAGGCGACCAGCGTGTTCTACGGCAAGGACTGGATGCGCGACCACAGCTGGGATCCGGAAGGCAAGGAGTTCGCCCTGTCCATCGTCAAGCGCATGAACCAGCTGTGCAAGGACTGGAGCGCTGCGGAAGGCTACCATTATTCCGTGTATTCGACCCCGGCCGAATCGCTCACCGACCGCTTCAACCGCATGGATCGCGAGAAATTCGGCAAGGTGGAGGGCGTCACCGACCACGACTTCTACACCAACTCCTTCCATTATCCGGTATGGCTGCAGCCCACGCCGATGGAGAAGCTCGACTATGAGAAGGACTTCCCGTACTACGCTTCCGGCGGCTTCATCAACTACTGCGAATTCCCGTGCCTGCAGGCCAACCCGAAGGCTCTTGAGGCTGTGTGGAACTACGCCTACGGCATCGGCATCGGCTATCTCGGCACGAACACCCCGATCGACCGTTGCTACGAATGCGGATTCGAGGGTGATTTCGAGCCGACCGAGGAAGGCTTCAAGTGCCCGGAATGCGGAAATTCCGATCCCGACCGCTGCAATGTGACCAAGCGCACCTGCGGCTATCTCGGCAATCCGGTGCAGCGTCCGATGGTCCACGGCCGTCATGAGGAGATCGCGCACAGGGTCAAGCACATGAGCGGCGAGACCGGTCATGTCACCCTTGACGACGGCTCCGAACGCGAGTGGTTCGAGGAAGCCAAGTAAACCGGTCGCCGTGCAGTGGCGGAGAAGATAACGAAATAATGACGAAGAGGGCGGAGCCGATCCGCCCTCTTCGCATGTCCGTCGCGGATTTTCCCACGACTGCGACGCGATCGCAGAATTCCCACCGCAGATCGTCGTGGTAGATCGCACATATCGCACATGGACAATAGAAACAACAGGAGCAACGCATGGTAAGCAGCGCCGATTCTTCCGTGGTCCGCAGGGATTTCGCGTCGGGCGAAACCGGACGCGGGCCGTTCATTCCGACGAACCGTTCCAGCAATCCCAAGGCGGGACAATGGACGAACGCCATGAGCCGCAACATGATCGCCGACTACAAGCGGTTCCTCATGACCGACGGCGAAGGCATCCGCTGCTCGCTGTACGTATCCGGCTGTCCGTTCCATTGCGAGGATTGCTACAACACTTCGATATGGGATTTCCGCGCGGGCCACGAATACGACGACCGGCTTGAGGCTCAAATCATGAGCGATCTGAGCCTGCCATACGTGCAGGGCATCACGTTCCTCGGTGGCGAGCCGCTGCTCAACACCGGCGTGCTGCTGCCGCTCGCGCGCAGGATTCGCGAACGTTTCGGCCACACCAAGGACATCTGGTGCTGGACCGGATACACGTGGGAAGAGCTCATGCGAGACGGCGAAACCCCCGACAAGCGCGAGCTGCTCGAACAAATCGACATCCTTGTGGATGGACGGTATATCAAGGACCTGCACGATTCGTTGCTGCAGTTCCGAGGCAGCAGCAACCAGCGCATCATCGATGTGCCCAAGTCGCTGGAGCGCGGCGAGGTCGTGATTTGGGAGAAATTGCACGACCAGACCAGATTCATTCCCGAGATCTACGGCAAGGACCGCTCGGCTGGGGAGGGTGCGGCCTCCTGAGCTTCGCCGATGGACGGCCGGTCTGTGGATGCGGATATGGTCGGTTCGGGACGAAAATTATGCATGCTGACTAAATTCGTTGTCTAATTATGCGCCGTGTCGTGCGAATCATTCATCGCCGGGCGCGATTAGGCGTGGGCACAGACTACGATTACATGCTTGGATAACCGGGGAGAGGGCGTTTCTACCGCTTCCATGCTGGCAGGAACGCGGCCCGGCGGACGAGAACGATAGAGGTACATTACATGGTCGAAGCAGCAGACACTGCGGTCAAAACCTGCGACGTGAAGCCGTTGCGTGTGGGTCTTGATATCGGTTCCACCACAGTGAAGGCCGTGGTGCTCGATCAGACCGACTCCCTTGATGCCGTACTCTTCTCCGATTACCGGCGCCACCACGCCAATGTGCGTGCCACGGTGGCGGGTCTGCTGGAAGACATCCACAAGGAGCTGGAGTCCCTTGGCCGTGGCGACGAACCAATCCGCCTGGCCATCACCGGATCCGGCGGCCTCGCTTTGGCCGACAACCTCCACGTGCCGTTCGTGCAGGAGGTCATCGCGGAAACCCGCGCCATCGACGAGGAATATCCGCAGGCCGACGTGATCATCGAGCTTGGCGGCGAAGACGCCAAGATCACCTACCTGAAGCCTACGCCCGAACAGCGTATGAACGGCTCCTGCGCAGGCGGCACGGGCGCGTTCATCGACCAGATGGCCACCCTGCTCGACACCGATGCGGCGGGCCTCAACGAGATGGCCAAGCATTACGAGACGTTGTATCCGATCGCCTCCCGCTGCGGCGTGTTCGCCAAAACCGATCTCCAGCCGTTGATCAACGACGGCGCGGCCAAGCCCGATCTGGCCGCATCCATCTTCACCGCGGTCGCCACCCAGACCATCGCAGGCCTGGCCTCCGGCCGTCCGATCCACGGCACCGTCATCTTCCTCGGCGGCCCGCTGTTCTTCATGTCCGAGCTGCGCGAGGCGTTCCATCGCGCGCTCGAAGGCAAAGTCGACGAATTCATCGTGCCGACCGACGCCCACCTGTACGTGGCGTTCGGCTCCGCGCTGCTGGCCGGCGAACCGGACCAGCTTGAGGAAGGCCAGCATTTCGAGGCGCGCACCTGCGCCGACATCCTGCAGAGCCTCGAGGACCTGAAGAACCTGCCGGCGAACACCCCGACCATGCCGCCGCTGTTCCCGACCGAAGCGGACCGCGAGGCGTTCAACAAGCGCCACCATCGCGAGCATGTGCACATCGGCATGTTGGAAGGCGCGCAAGGCCCGCACTTCCTCGGCATCGACGCCGGCTCGACCACCATCAAGGCGACGCTCGTCAACGACGACCGCGAAATCGTATGGTCGTCGTACGCCACCAACGAAGGCAGCCCACTGACGGCCGCCGTCAACATCGTCAAGCAGATTCAAAGCCAGCTGCCGGAAGGCGCGTGGATCGCACGCTCCTGCGCCACCGGATACGGCGAGGGACTGATCACCACCGGCCTGCACCTGGACGAGGGCGTGGTGGAGACCATGGCCCATTATCGCGGTGCGGAAATGGTCTCGCCGGGCGTCACCGCCGTCATCGACATCGGCGGCCAGGACATGAAATACTTGGCGATTTCCAACGGCGTGATCGACTCGATCGCCGTCAACGAGGCCTGCTCGTCCGGCTGCGGCTCGTTCCTGCAGACCTTCGCGCAGTCCATGGGACTGACGATCCAAGAGTTCACGCAGGCCGCGCTCAACTCCACGCATCCCGTCGACCTGGGCTCGCGCTGCACCGTGTTCATGAACTCCTCCGTCAAGCAGGCGCAGAAGGAAGGCGCCTCGATGGAGGACATCGCGGCCGGCCTGTGCTACTCCGTGGTGCGCAACGCGCTTTATAAGGTGATCAAGCTGCGCGATTCCGGCGAACTCGGCGACACCGTGGTGGTGCAGGGCGGCACGTTCCTCAACGACGCCGTGCTGCGCGCCTTCGAACTGCTCACCGAACGCGAGGTGACCCGACCGAACATCGCCGGCCTGATGGGCGCATACGGCGCCGCGCTGACCGCGCGCATGCATTACACCGACATCGCCGACGGACTCGACGACGGCGACGCGGACGCCGACGGAGGCAAGACCGTCGACATCGACGGCGTCACGCATACCGCGTCCAGCATCGTGTCCGGCAGCGAGCTCGACAACCTGTCCATGACCACCGAACGCGACGTGTGCAAGCTATGCCAGAACCACTGCAAGCTCACCATCACCACGTTCCAGGATGGCTCCCGCTACGTGACCGGCAACCGCTGCGAACGCGGCGGCGATGCCAAAAAGCAGCGTTCCGACAGGCCCAACCTGTACGACTACAAGTACAAGCGCTGCTTCGCCTACCGCAGGCTCACCGACAAGAAGGCCACCCGCGGCGAAATCGGCATTCCGCGCGTGCTCAACATGTACGAGAACTACCCGTTCTGGTTCACGCTGCTCACCTCGCTCGGCTTCAAGGTGATGATCTCCGGCCGCAGCTCGCACGAACTGTTCGAAACCGGCATTGAATCAATCGCCTCCGAGAACATCTGCTATCCGGCGAAGCTGGTGCACGGCCACATCAAGTGGCTGCTCAACAAAGGCATCAAGACGATCTTCTACCCGTGCGTGAGCTACGAGGAGAACTTCGTTCCCAACACCGACAACCACTACAACTGCCCGGTCGTGGCCAACTATCCGGTGGTGATCGGCGCGAACATGCCCGAACTGCGTGAGGAAGGCGTGCGCTACATGCGCCCGTACTTCAACATGGCCAACCACGAGCTCATGGTGGATCGCATCGTCGAGGAATTCGCCTGGGCCAATGTGACCCGCGAGGAGGCCGAGACCGCGGTCAAGGCCGCCTACGCCGAAAACGAGGTGTTCAAGCACGACGTGCAGATGGAAGGCCTCAGGGCCCTCGCCTACATGAAGGAGCACAACTGCAAGGGCATCGTGTTGGCTGGTCGCCCCTACCACGTCGATCCGGAAATCAACCACGGCATTCCGGAAACCATTTGCTCGCTGGGCATGGTGGTGCTGTCCGAAGACTCCATCTGCGAACTGCAGCCAGGGGAGAAGCTCAACCTGAGCGAATTCCTCGCCGAAGGTGAGGAGGATCCCCGCAAGAAGAACGCGAGCGGTTTCCGCCATGTCGATGACCGTACTGTGACCAAGATGCCGCTGCGCGTCACCAACCAGTGGGCCTACCATGCGCGCCTCTACGCGGCGGCCCATTTCGTGGCCTCCTATCCGGGGCTCGAGCTCGTGCAGCTCAACTCCTTCGGATGCGGCCTCGACGCCATCACCACCGACCAGGTGTCGGAGATCCTGGCGGACAAGGCCGACGTGTACACCATGCTGAAAATCGACGAGGTCTCCAACCTGGGCGCGGCGAAGATCCGCCTGCGCTCGCTCAAGGCCGCCGTCGAGGAGCGTGAACGCAACAAGAAGAACGACGGCTTCCGCAAGACCGGAACCGAGGCACCGACCCCGGGCCGCCAGGTTATGCTCGACACCGTCATGAAAGCCAACCCGAAGCTCACCGAATCCGTCAAGGCCGCCTCCAAGCGCGCCGCCGGCAACGGTTCGTCCGCACACAACACGGCCACCATGTCCAAGTACGCGAACCGCATCCCGTTCGGCAAGGATATGAAGGATTACACCATCGTGGCCCCGCAGATGAGCCCGATTCACTTCTCGCTGGTGGAATCCGTCATCCGCTCCGGCGGCTACAAGTTCGACATCCTCAAGCACGCCAGCCGCGAGGACGTCGAAACCGGCCTGAAATACGTCAACAACGACGCCTGCTATCCGGCCATCATGGTCATCGGCCAGCTCGTGGACGCGATTCTGGAAGGCAAATACGATCCGGACCACACCGCGCTTGCGATCACGCAGACCGGCGGCATGTGCCGCGCCACCAACTACTTCGGCCTGATCCGCAAGGCGCTGGTGGACGCCGGCTATCCGCAGATCCCGGTGATCGCCATCTCCACGCAGGGCATCGAGGACAACCCCGGCTTCACCGCCACGCCGGCGCTGCTGCACCGCGCCATCAAGGCGCTGATCATCGGCGATCTGCTGATGAAGTGCCTGTACCGCGTGCGTCCGTACGAAGTGACACCCGGCAGCGCGAACCAGCTGTACCATACGTGGGACACCATCGTACGTGAGACGCTTGAACACCACGGCCATTCCAAGACCGCGCGCAAGTTCATAGGCAAGGGCTACCTGCCGTATCCGACGCTCGTCAAGGAGATCGTCAAGTCGTTCGACGCGCTGCCGCTGAAGGACGAGCCGCGCAAGGTGCGCGTCGGCGTGGTCGGCGAGATCCTCGTCAAGTACCAGCCGGACGCCAACAACCACGTAGTGGACGTCATCGAATCGCAGGATTGCGAGGCCGTGGTGCCGGGCATCATGGAATTCATGACCACCCGCCCGTACATCTCCGACTGGAACGAGCATTACCTCGGCATGGGCGGTAGCAAGCTCGGCTACGCGCTGATGCGCAAGGGCCTCGACCTGTATAACGCGCCGGTCCACGAGGCGATCAATTTGGCACATGGCAAGTTCTCGCAGGACTTGCCGATGCCGGAACTGGTCAAGAAGGCCGACGAGGTGACGTCCGTAGGCGTGCAGGCCGGCGAAGGGTGGCTGTTGACCGCCGAGATTCTGGAGCTCATCGAATCCGGGTGCCCGAACGTGGTGTGTGCGCAGCCGTTCGCCTGCCTGCCGAACCACGTGACCGGCCGAGGCATGTTCGGCAAGATCCGCCGACTGCATCCGGAAGCCAACATCGTGTCCATCGACTACGATCCGGGCGCTTCGGAAGCCAACCAGCTCAACCGCATCAAGCTGATGATCTCCGCAGCCAAGAAGGCGGCCCGCGCCGCCGAAACGGCACGCAACAGCGAACCGGCGGCCTGATCGGGCCATCGCATCCGTATCGCCGGGCGAACATCCGGCAGCTATCTGGACGTGCGCTCGGCGGTCGTCACACCATCGGACCGACGGGGAATGATGGGTGGTTATCGATTTTCCATATAGCAGCATCTGCGTTGCGGATGCCGTTTTTCGTTAGGATTGCCACCATGACAACGCCAAAGATCACGTATGCGCACCTGCTCACCGAACCAAATCCGAAGCACGTGGAAAGCCTGGTCAGATTCTTCGAATCCGGCTGCCAGGAACGCGGCACCGGCGGCTTCGGCGTGGAGATCGAACATCTGCCGGTGCACAACAGTGACGACACCGCCGTGACCTATTACGAGGAGCATGGCATCGAGGCGCTGCTCAACCGCATCCGCCCTTACTACGACGAGCGCAAGGAATACTGGGAGAACGGACGATTGGTGGGCCTTGCCAGGGAAGGCATCTCCATATCCCTCGAGCCGGGCGGCCAGTTGGAGACCTCCATCGGCGTGCTGCGCACCCCCGAGGAACTCAACGCCCTGTATGGCGCGTTCCGCCGCGAGGCCGATCCGATTCTCGACGAACTCGGCATCCGACTCGTCAATTACGGCTATCAGCCGAAGTCCGGTTACGCGGACATTCCGGTCAACCCGAAGGACCGTTACAAGGCAATGACCGCCTATCTGGGCCGTGTGGGCCAGTTCGGCCCGTGCATGATGCGCTGCTCCGCTTCGACGCAGGTGAGTATCGACTACACCGACGAGCGGGACGCGATCACCAAGCTGCGGCTCGGCACGATCATCGGCCCGATTCTGGCATGGTTCTTCCGCAACACCCCGTATTTCGAAGGCCGTGAGAACCCGTATCCGCTGCTGCGCCAGCGCATGTGGGATTATCTGGACTTCCAGCGCACGAACGTCATCCCCGGCCTGTTCGACCCGCGCTTCGGCTGGGAGGACTACGCGGTGGACGTGCTGTCCACGCCGATGATGTTCGCCGACCTGACCCACACTCCGGAGGCGCTGGCGGTGCCCGGCACCGACCTGCACCATCCGGCGTTCTACGAAAACGCGAACGACGTGTATCCGGACCGCGAGCTCAACGCGTACGAGATCAACCACGTGATCTCCACGCATTTCAACGATGTGCGGCTGAAGAACTTCATCGAACTGCGCCACTGGGATTCGCTGCCGGTCGCCCGGGCGGAACGCCTCACTGAGATCATCGGCTCGCTGTTCTACGATCCGACGAACCTCGAACGCCTGGAAAGCTATTTCGACGGCATCCGCGAGGAGGATGTGTTCGAAGCCAAGGCGAATCTGCAGGCGCGTGGACGCCAAGCCTCCCCATACGGCAATTCGCTGGAATTCTGGCAGGAGTTCCTGGGACTCGAAGGCGTGCTCGCCGACGAACCGGGCGATCCGAAGCATCCGGACGTCTTCCAGGCATAGGACCGCGGCCGTTGATACGCTGTTGCGTATGAGTAACGAGGGGAAGAAACGCATCCGCAAATCGCCGCAGGAACGCAAAGCCGAAATCATCGCGGCGGCAGGCAGGCTCATCGGCGAGAAGGGGTACTACGGCACATCGCTCAAGGACATCGCCGACGCCATCGGTATGAGCCAGCCCGGCCTGCTGCACTACATCGGCAACAAGGAGCGGCTGCTGTCGCTGCTGGTCACCGATAACTACGACCAGCAGGGCACGCCCGCCGACTTCGCCAAGTCGGGATTGCCCGGCAGTGATCCGGACGGTATGCTGTTCCCCGCCTATCTGCGCTTCCTGGTCCGGTACAACGCGCAACGCCGCAGCCTGCTGCAGCTGTACATGGTGCTGGAAACCGAATCGTTCAGCGCCGACCATCCGCTGCACGAGTATTTCGAGAACCGGCCGGATCTAACGTGGGAGCATTATTCGCAGTTCGCATGGAAGTTGCCGCCGCAGATCGGGGGATGGGGCAATATGCGGCCGATCGTACGGCAATGCATCGAAGCGATGGACGGCGTCCAGCTGCGGTGGACGCGCAAGCCGCCGATCGACCTGTATGACGAATGGCTCGTCTTCGAGCGGATGATCTTCCCCTCGCCGGTGTGGGACGGATACCGGTAAGCCTTCCGCTGATACGTATCTAATGGTTGTTAGTTAAGAAACGCCTGAAAATCTGCGGCACTTGACGATTTTTTCCGGAAGATATATAGTTCTCATATCTAATAACTGTTAGATATAAAAGTCAACGAGGACGATGGAGGACTCATGAGCCGTTACGAGGCAGACCACATTCTGTTCGGCGCCGCATACTACGACGAATATCTCATGATGAAGGGCATTGACCGCATCGATGAGGACATGGCGATGATGAAGGCTGCGGGACTGAACGTCATCCGCATCGCCGAATCCACATGGAGCACCTGCGAACCGCAGCCGGGCGTGTTCGACTTCACCTACGTGGACCGCGCGCTCGACGCCGCGCAGCGTGCCGGCATCGACGTCATCGTCGGCACGCCGACCTACGCGGTGCCCAGCTGGCTCGTCAAGCTCGATCCGAACGTGCTTGCGGTCACGCCGAACGGACAGGGCAAGTACGGCGCGCGTCAGATCATGGACATCGTCAACGCCACCTACCGCTTCTACGGCGAACGTGTGATCCGCAAGCTCATCTCCCACGTCGCCGACCATCCGGCCGTCATCGGCTACCAGGTGGACAACGAGACGAAATACTACGATTCCGTCTCCGAGGACATGCAGCGCCTGTTCGTCAAGTATCTGCGCGAGAAGTTCCACGGCGATCTGGACGAACTCAACCACCACTTCGGCCTCGACTACTGGTCCAACCGCATCGACTCCTGGGAAGACTTCCCGGACGTGACCGCCACCATCAACGAATCCCTGGGCGGCGAATTCGACAAGTTCCGTCGCGACCAGGTGCGCGCCTTCCTGCAGTGGCAGGCCGACATCGTGCGCGAATACGCGCATGACGACCAGTTCATCACCCACAACTTCGATTTCGAATGGCGCGGATACTCCTACGGCGTGCAGCCGGCCGTCGACCACTTCAAGGCCTCGACCGCCGTGGACATCACCGGCGTGGACATCTACCACCCGACCGAGGACGACCTGACCGGCAAGGAGATCGCCTTCGGCGGCGATATGACCCGCTCCACCAAGGACGGCAGGAACTACCTGGTGCTCGAAACGGAGGCCCAAGGCCAGCACGGCTGGGTGCCGTTCCCGGGCCAGCTGCGCCTGCAGGCCTACTCCCACCTCGCCTCCGGCGCCGACATGGTGGAATACTGGCACTGGCACTCCATCCACAATTCCTTTGAAACATATTGGAAGGGCCTGCTGAGCCACGATCTCGAACCGAATCCCACCTACCGTGAGGCGGGCGTGTTCGGCCGCGAGATCGCCAAACCGGAAGTGGGGGAGCGGCTCGTCCACCTGAAGAAGCACAACAAGGTGGCCATCATGGTCAGCAACGAATCGCTGACCGCGCTCGACTGGTTCCTCATCGAAGCCGGCTTCCCGTTCGGCGGCACCCTCAAGTACAACGACGTGGTGCGCAACATCTACGACGCGCTGTTCGAACTCAACGTGGAATGCGATTTCATCCCGTCCGACGCGCCGGCCGAACGCCTGGCCAAATACGAGATGATCGTGACCCCGGCACTGTACTGCACTCCGCAGGAAACAACCGACCGTCTGCGCGAATTCGTCTCCAACGGTGGCCACCTCGTCTCCACCATGCGCTCCTTCGTGACCGACGACGAGGTGACCGTATGGCACGACCGCGCGCCGCACAACCTCACCGACGTGTTCGGCATGAGCTACAACCAGTTCACCCGCCCGAACGGCCACGTATCCGTGGAATTCGCCGGAACGCTCGCCGAAACCCCGGCAAGCGACGCACAGGCGCTCATCGAACTGGTCACCCCGTTCGACGGCACCGACGTGCTCGCCAGCTACGGCCACTACGCGTGGAAGGATTACGCCGCGGTGACCCGACACGGCTTCGGCAAGGGCGACGCCGAATGGATCGCCACCCTGCTCGACGCCGACACCATCCGCGCCGTCCTGCGCGAAGCCGTGGAACACGCGGGCATCGCCGATGCCGGCACCGCGCTCGCCGGACAGGTGACGGTGCGTCGCGGAACGAACACCCGAGGCGAGCAGGTGACGTATCTGCTCAACTACTCCGCAAACGAGGTCACCATCGACAGCCCGGTGGCGGGCGATGTGGTGGTCGCTCCGGTGGCGGTGGGCACCGACGGCACCGTCGATGAATCCGCCACCGCGGCGATCGCCCTGAAGGAGGGCTCGAAGGTCGAGGTGGGCGACAAGCTGACGATCGGCCGCTGGAATGTGGTCGTCATCGCCGGCTGAGCCGCAAAGCGGTGGCGGCGCGCCGGCCCGACCGGGTCAGGGGATGAGCAGGTCGATGATGGCCTTCCATTCCCCGACGAAGTCGACGTCATGCGATCCGTTGAGCCAGCGCAGCTGCAGACCCTCCATCGCGGACAGGACCTGCAGCGCGGTGCGCTCCGAATCGGCGACGCCGTCGCGCTTGGCCGCGAACGCGTATTCCTTCAGCAGATTGATCTCGCGCTGCTCGAAATACTCGTGCACGGGATGGTCCTTGCTCAGCGCCTCGCTTTCCAGCAGGGTGTAGAGCCGGACCATCTCCGGACGGTCGGCGTTGGTCTCCACGGTTCCCGTGGAAATGGCCTTCAGCCCCAGATCGCAGTGGTATGCGATGCCGTCGTCAAGGACTTCGCCGGTCACGCCCTGCACGCCAAGATGCTCGGCGATGGCGATCTGATTGGTCCGATCGGCGTATTTTAGGGTTTCCTCAAGCAGTTGTTCTTTGGATTTGAAGTAGTAAAGGAGGCCGGCTTCGGTGATGTTCTGAGCCTGGGCCACATCGCGTATGGTGAAGCCCCAGAAACCGAACTGGGAGATGAATGAGACCGTGGTCTCGAGGATCGCTTTTCTGCGATTCTCGGCGCTCATTCGCTTTCTGGGTTTGTTTTCGGTGCGGCGACGCATATGCTCTCCTTCATCTGGTGCTTACTAAGGTACAAGAAGGGGGAGAAGAAGACGATGGAAACCCTTGGAACACGCCGGATTATCGCAGACAAACGATTTGTAATATGCTTTAACTAAGCAGTTACTAGGTAATAAAAAACCAGTGATTGCGGAACCGAACGAAACAGTGTCTGGCTGGTTTTGCAAACGCTTCGAGACGGCGATGACATGACGTCGACTTGCGTCTTTGCGAAAGATGGTTTACACTGGCAAACACGTTAGTTACCATATGGTAGTTAACAGATGGGGCGAAGCCGCCCCACCACCACATACACCGCTAAGGTGCGGAATCGCACACAACATAAGTTCACTATTGAAGCATGATTCGAAGGAGAGAGTTTCATGAGTGAAGCAATCGCAAGCAAAGCAGAGCGGCTGGCCGCGTACAACGCCAACATCGCGGCCGCGGAAAAGGATCCGACGCTGTCCCCGGAAACCGGCAAGCCACTGTCCAAGATGAACGCCGCGCGCTTCGGCGCAGGCTTCCTGGTGTTCGGCGTGCTGTGGATGTCCGGTCTGGGCATCGTCTCCGCAGTGCTGCTGCCCATGCACTACAAGACCATCCCGGGCGTCAACGCCGATGCATTGGTTGGCATCGTCAACGCGTTCACCGCGGTCGCATCCCTGGTCGCCAACCTGATGTTCGGCAACTTCTCCGACCGCTCCCGTTCCCGCTTCGGTCGTCGTACTCCGTGGATTCTCTTCGGAGCCGTGCTCGGTGGCGTCACCCTGTTCCTGACCGGCACCACGCATAACGCCGTGCTGCTGACCATCTTCTACTGCGCCTGCATGTTCGGTCTGAACTGCATGATCGCACCGATGGTCGCCATCCTGTCCGACCGCGTGCCCTCCAAGATCCGCGGCACCATGTCCGCCTTCTACGGCGCCGGCTCCACCATCGGCGCTCCGATCGGCACCATGCTCGGCGCACTGTTCATCGAAAACCTGATTCCGGGCTTCGCCGTCGCCGGCGTGCTCATGTTCCTTGGTGGCGTGGTCGCCGTGATCATCATCCCGAAGGAGCAGTCCGCAGACTTCCTGCCGAAGGACGAAGGCTCCGCCAAGGACATCCTCTCCTCCTTCCGCCCGCCGAAGTTCTCCACCGCGCATGACTTCTACAAGGCGTTCGCCGGCCGCTTCTGCATGCTCATGGCCTACCAGATGATCAACGTCTACCAGCTGTACATCATCCAGAACTACATCGGCCAGTCCGTCAAGGAATCCGCCGTCACCGTGTCCGTCGTGTCCATGATCATGATGGTCATGTCCCTGGTTGGCTCCTTCATCTCCGGCCCGGTCTCCGACCTCATCGGCCGCCGCAAGGTCCCGGTCGTCGTGGCCTCCGTGCTCTTCGCCGTCGGCATCGCCATGCCGTGGATCTTCAAGTCCACCATGGGCATGTACCTGTTCGCCGGCATCGCGGGCCTCGGCTACGCCGTCTACTCCGCCGTCGACCAGGCGCTGCTCGTGGACGTGCTGCCGAACAAGGAAGAGGCCGGCAAGGATCTAGGCATCCTGAACATGGCCACCACCCTCGGCCAGATGTGCGGCCCGGTCGTCATGTCCGCCATCGTGGTCAACCTCGGCTACAACTTCGCGTTCCCGACATCCATCGCGCTGGCCATCATCGGCTGCTTCTTCATCATGGCCATCAAGAAGGTCAAGTAAGACAGCTGCTGCAAACCGGGGGAGACGGCCGTACCGTAGACCGTCTCCCCTCCGCGGGGCCGAATCGCCCCGCCTCCCATCCATACCAACCATCAACGCATATTCGAATTATCAACGACGATACCAAGGAGCATCATGACCACCTGGATTGCAACGACGCAAGACGACAAGCTTGCCGACCGAACCTCCGACATCGAATCCACCAACGCCACCACCGCGGCCGACCTGCAGCTCGACGGCAACGAATACCAAGCCCTGCGCGGCTTCGGCGGCTGCTTCAACGAACTCGGCTGGCTGCCGCTGCAGAACGTCAGCGAAGCCGAACGCGACCAGATCATCAAGGAGCTGTTCAGCCCCGACGAGATGAACTTCACCTTCAACCGCGCCCCCGTCGGCGCCAACGACTTCGCCGATCACTGGTACAGCTACGACGAGGTCGACGGCGACTACGAGATGGAGCATTTCTCCGTCGAACACGACGAGCAGACCTTGATTCCATACATCCACCGCGCGCAGGAATGGCAGCCGAACATGCAGCTGTTCTCCAGCCCATGGAGTCCGCCGACGTGGATGAAGCGTCCGAAGGCCTACAACTACGGCCGTCTCGTGCAGACCCCGGAGAACCTCAGAGCCTACGCCAAGTACTTCGTCAAGTACATCCAGGCCTACGCCGAGCACGGCATCACTGTGAACCAGCTGCACGTGCAGAACGAGGTGTTCGCCGACCAGAAGTTCCCGAGCGCCCTGTGGGATTCCGAAGCGCTCAAGGTGTTCATCCGCGATTATCTTGGACCTGCTTTTGACGAAGCTGGTCTTGACACCGATATTTGGCTGGGTACGCTGAATGGTCCGGAAGATATGGCGTGGACCGGCGGCTACGGCATGAAGCTGAATAATTATAACCGTTTTGTCGACAATATTCTGTTCGACGATGGCGCTCGCAAGTACATCAAGGGCATCGCTTACCAGTGGGCCGGCCAGAACTGTATTGCGCGTACGCATGAATCCTGGCCTGAAATCGAGCTGATTCAGTCTGAATCCGAATGCGGTATGGGCGATAATACGTGGGAATATGCGGAGTATATTTTCCACTTGATCAACCATTATTTGCGTAATGGCGCGACTGCTTACACTTATTGGAATATGATTCTTGACGATCAGGATTCTACGTGGGGGTGGTGGCAGAATTCACTGTTCACCATTACTGCGGATACGCATGAGGTTCGCCGTAATCCGGAATATTATGTGATGCGTCATTTCTCGCATTTCGTTAAGCCGGGTGCGCATGTGCTTGGCACTACGGGTCATTTCAATTCGATGGCTATTGCGTTCCGTAATCCGGATGGCACCATTGTGGTGGTGGCCCAGAACGCTCTCGAAGAGGAGCGTCCGTTTGAATTTGCCGATCCTTGCAATGCCGATCGCGGCTTCAAGGCAACGCTTGCCCCTCGATCGTTCAACACCTTCGTGCTGGACTGACGGGAGCTGCCTGGCTGATGCGAATGTGTGCGTAACGCGTCGGCTTGGTTGTGGCAACGGTTTGTTGAATGCCGGGTGGCAGGTTTCCTTCTCTTCCTGTCATCTTCGCAAGCCGGTGTTGTGTTGCGGGGCGTTTGCCTATGGTGATCGGTTACCGGTCGCCGCGGGCAAACGCCTTTTGCTTTTGCGGTGTCTTTGCTTGTTTGCGCTCTGTTCAGCGGTAGCCGTCCCATGTGGGGGAGGGGAATAGGATGTGTTCTGCACGTTCCCATAGTTGCATCATGGATTCGTTGGGATTGGTTAACGACTGGATTTGCACGCCGTCCATGGCAAAGAACGCGGTGACGATGAGGTCATGCAGGCGTTCTGGATCGCGGTATTCTTCCGGTAGTTCCCAGTCCACGCTGGTCATGTCGGTCAAAATCGAATTGTGTCTGTTCTGGTAGAACTCGTGGGCTGGGTGTTCTGGATCGGACGCTTCGATGGCGAGGCGCATGAACAGTGCGACAAGTTCGGGACGTTTGGCGTTGAAGCGCACGGTTTCATGCAATGTGCTGGGCAGATGTCGGCGTTCTTTGGTTGCTGAATCCGTTTGGTTGCAGTGGCTGATGGCTGCGCCCAATGCTGTGTGGGCATTGCCTTCTTCTTCGGAGTCGTAGAACGTTTCGATGACCAATGAGAGTAATTCTTCTCGGTTTTTGACGTAATGGTTGAGTCCGGGCAGGGTCATGCCAACTGCATCGGCTAATGCTTGCATGGGGAAGCCGTATGACCCGTATTGCGTGATTAGGGTTACCGCTTCTTGTACGATTTGCTTGCGTCGCTGCGCTGGGGAGAGTCGTTTTCTTTGGTTGATTGGACGGCTCTTGATGCTGTTTGCTGATGTGTTTTCCTGTGGTTCCATACTGATTTGAAGAATACTATTGCCGCTGCCCACATGCGTTTTCATGTGGTTTCGATATTGCGGTTATGCGGTTGATTGCTGTGCTTGAAAGTAGGTCGTTGTTCAACACGCCGATTTGTTATCTTATATCTTTAAGATATAAGATAACTGACGAAGCCGATGAGAGTTGACTTCAACACAACGCCTCTTTTGCCTGTTGTTTGCATGATCATTGAAGATTCGGCAAAAACGTAGAGGGCTGACTTTGAAAAAGAAAGACAAGGAGACAAGCATGACTGACGCACGGCCTACGGAACATGCCAACGCGCTTTCCAAAATCGACAAAACGCGTTTCTGCGTAGCGTTCTTCGTGTTCTCATTCGCATGGATGCTGGCGTTGCAGATCGTTGCTGCAGTGCTGCTGCCGCAGCGTTTGGCTGATATCGCGCCCGACAGCAAAGACGCCATTTTCGGTGTGCTGAATTCGGCCACGGCATTGGCCTCGCTGATTTCCAACCTCGTGGTTGGCAACATGTCTGACCGTACGCGCTCGATCTTCGGACGTCGTACGCCATGGATCGCATCGGGCGGCATTATTGCGGGCATTTCGCTGTTCCTCATCGGCATTCTGCCGGACGGTGTGAGCATTGGCATCAGCTACTGCATTTCCATGGTCGGTCTGAACATGATGATCGCACCGGTCATCGCATCTCTGTCTGACCGTATTCCTGAAGATATGCGCGGCACCATGTCCGCATTTATCTCTGCAGGTACGTTGTTCGGTTCTGCTCTTGGTCAGATTGTTGGTGCGCAGTTCATCACCCTGCAGCTCCCGGGCTTCATCGTGTCCGGTGTGGCTATGGGTCTTTCCGGTGTGCTTGCCGTGGTCTTCTGGCCGAAGGAAAAGTCCAGCAAGGATATGCCTAAGGAAAAGGTTGATTTCAAGGGTATTATCATGAGCTTCCGTCCGCCGACCAAAGGCGCTCGCGACTTCTGGCTGGCATTTATCGGCCGTTCCCTGCTGCTGTTCAGCTACTACATGATTCTCAACTACCAGCTGTATATTCTGCAGGACTACATTGGTCAAAGTGTTGAAGATTCCGCGGCAACCATTTCCACCATGAGCTTGGTGCTGATGGTTGTCTCCCTGATTTCCGCGCTTTCCGCAGGTCCGATTTCCGACAAAATCGGTCGCCGTAAGATTCCGGTTGTGGCCGCAAGCGTGCTGCTCGCCATCGGTTATGCTCTGCCATGGCTCATGCACAACGCGTTGGGCATGATTCTCTTCTCCGCCATCGGTGGCTTCGGCTACGGCATGTACGGTTCTGTCGATCAGGCGCTCAATGTTGACGTTCTGCCGAATGAAGAAGAGGCCGGGAAGGATCTGGGCATTTTGAACATTGCCACTACTCTCGGTCAGATGGTCGGCCCGATTGTCACCTCCGCCATTGTGGTAGCTACCGGCTCGTACGGACTGGTGTTCCCGACGGCAATCATTATGGTGGTGCTCGCCTGTATCTTCATTCTGATGATTAAAAAGGTGAAGTAGCATCGGCGCTTTTCGAAATAACTTGGCCGGAGATTCTTTCATTATCTCTCCTGGAATCTTCGGCCATTTCGCATATATTGTGCGGCACAATAACTACAAGAACCATACGAATTACGAACGTTGCAGATGTGAGCACTACGGCAAAAGGAGCAAACCATGGTTGTCTGCATTGACCCGAACAGTACGATTGGTCGTATCGATCCGAAACTGCATGGCCAATTCATTGAATTCCTTGGCGAATGCATTGATGAAGGTCTATGGGTGGGAGAGGATTCCCCGATCGAAAACGAGCGTGGCTACCGCAAGGCCACATTGGATGCTTTGCGTGCATTGCAGCCGCCGGTTATTCGCTGGCCGGGCGGATGCTATGCGGATACCTACCATTGGCGTGACGGTGTGGGCCCGCGAAGCGAACGTAAAACCACTTTCAACGAGAATTTCGCCACCTATGAGCTGGACGATCACAGCTTCGGCACCGACGAATTCCTGCGTTTGTGTGAAATGCTCGGCGCTGAACCGTGGATCAATATCAACATGCTTTCCGGCACGGTCGCCGAAATGAAGGATTGGATGGAGTACTGCAATCGTGCGCAGCCCACTGATCTTGCCAAGGAACGTGAGGCTAACGGCCATAAGGCACCTTACGGGGTGAAATATTGGGGGATCGGCAACGAAGTGTGGGCTGGTGGCGGTACCATGACTCCGCGGACCTACCTCAATGAATACCGCAGGTTCGCATCCGCCATGCCGAGCTTCACCACCGATGTGTTCGCGCCGACCCCAATGTATGCTATTGCGAGCGGTCCCGACGGCAACAAGCCGCGCGAACGCGTGCAGTGGACCCAGGATTTCTTCCGCGGTCTTGCCGAATATCGTCAGCCGAATATCAACGGCTATGATCTGCATTTCTACAATTGGAACGTGGACAACGATGCCGACACTCCCACCCGGTTCGATGAAGACGGCTGGAATGCGGTGATTGAGGGATGCCTCGAACTTGAAGATATTCTGCGTGATCAGTGGCGTTTGATGAATGACGGCCTGGCGCTTATTCATGAGCCGGAGGTGGCTATGGATTCCAAGCTCGCGCATGTCGATCTAATCATCGGTGAATGGGGCAATTGGCACAAGACCGCATTCTTCGCACGCCCTGCGCTCAAGCAACAGGTGACCATGCGCGACGCCATCACCACCGCGCTTACGTTGGATCTGCTGCAGCGTAATTGCGACAAGGTGACCATGGCGTGTAACGCGCAGACCATCAATGTGCTTAACTCACTGATCTTGACTGAAGGCGATCGGACCATCCTTACGCCTAACTACGATGTGTTCATGATGTATAAGATGCATCGTGGCATGACCGCACTTGACGTGGCGCGTAACGATTCCGAGGATTCTGCCGTGTATACGTTTGCGTCACGTAATGAGGATGGCACGCAGCTGCTGATTAATCTCACCAATGCGCATATGAACGATGGTGCCGAAGTGCGGCTGCATTTGCCGTGCGGCGCTCAGGTTGATTCGATGGAAACGCTTGCTTCCGAAGACCCGCATGATTGCAACACGGTGGAGCATCCGGATCTGGTGCGCACTCATGCCGTGGACGTGGATAGTGCCGTGAGCGTGCACGAATCCGCCGGCGGCGCCGAGCTGACGGTAACGTTGCCCGCTGCCTCGGTGAGTGCCTTGCACGTAACGATTCGCCAGCGATAAGCAGTAATCGTCTCTCCGGCTGCAGGTTGCCTCTTTCTTCCCGCAAGAAAGAGGCTTTTTCCTTATGATTAATCGCATGATTCTGCGAAATTGCTGCACGATTTTGATTGTCGGCCCCACGATTTTCGCAAAGGGTACTTTATGCGAAATCGTGCGACAGCGGTTCGGAGAGATGTCCGAGACGGGTTGCGGGGAGAAGAAAAATGATGTACTATCATCTAACTTAGTGATTACTAAGTAATAGAAAATATGATTGAAAACGTACAAAGGAGTGCATATGAACCTCGACTACATCAAAGGTGTGAACCTCGGCAACTGGCTGGTGCTGGAAAAGTGGATGAACCCGGCATTATTCGATGGAACCACTGCCGATGACGAATACTATCTGCCGACGCAACTCGATCCGGCCGTCTACGAGGCCCGCATCAGGACCCACCGCGCCGAATACATCAACGAGCGCGACTTCGCCACCATCAAATCGTGGGGACTGAACTCCGTGCGCATCCCCGTGCCGTACTTCATCTTCGGCGACCGCGCGCCGTTCATCGGCTGCATCGACGAACTCGACAAGGCCTTCAACTGGGCCGAGAAATACGGCCTGACCATCCTCATCGACCTGCACACCGCGCCGATGAGCCAGAACGGCTTCGACAACGGCGGCATCTCCGGCGTGTGCAAGTGGGCGCAGCTGCCCGACGAAGTCGAATTCGTGCTGTCCGTGCTCGAACGCCTCGCCAGGCGGTACGGCCATCGTCGGGCGCTGATGGGCATCGAAATCATCAACGAGCCGAACACCACCACCTGCTGGCCGATGGCGAACGTGACCGAACGCTACAAGGCGGTCGATCCGGAACTCGCCGAAGGCACCGGCCCGATCGCATTCGACTGGCTCAAGAACTTCTACATCACCGCCTACCACCGTCTACGCGACGCCGACAAGGGCGCGCTGCCGACCGACAAAGTCGTGGTGTTCCACGACGGTTTCGACATCGAACAGTGGAAAGACTTCATGCGCGGCCCCGACGGCAAGCTCGCGCCCGAGTTTAAGAACGTGGTCCTTGATACCCACCAATACCTCATGACCGCCGAAACGATGGGTTGCCCGCAGACAGCGGAGGGCTACGACGACTTCGTGAGGAATACCTACGCGCCGATGATCGCCGAGATGAGCGAATACTTCCCGGTGATTGTGGGGGAGTGGTGCCTGTTCAACTCCGTCGGCTGCGGTGTGGACACCCACGGCGGCCAAAGCGTGCTCAACGGCGAGGAAGGGGCTCAGGTCGAAACCCTGACCGCCGAACAGAAGCGCTCGCTGTACCAGGGCGTAGCCGAATCCCAGCTCGCCGCATGGAGCAAGGGCAGCGGCTTCTACTACTGGAACTACAAGCTGCTCACTGACACTGTCAACACTCCCGGCTGGATCGGCTGGGACGCATGGGACCTTGGACGCTGCATCGCCCAGGACTGGTTCCCCCTCCAGAAGTAGCCCGTCTCTCGTCACGGCGACATGTCGCGCCGTGACCATGGGCCCTCGCGGGGCACATACAATGGACTAAGGAACGTTGCGAATGACGCGCGGTTCCTTGGCCCATTGGGCTGAATGGGTTTTGCCATGGGTTGTGATGGGCGGAAACGAAAAGTCGGGCAACCCCCGAATGTAAGGGCGGTGAGACGCATGGTGCTGGGCATCGACGAGCGAATCAACGGCGTGAACCTCGGCAACTGGCTGGTGCTGGAGAAATGGATGGATCCGGAACCGTTCGTCCGCACTGACGAAGACGACGAAATCTGGATGCACCGCACGCACGGCGCCCTCTGGTCCGAGCGGAATCTCGCCGAGGAACTGCGCCGGCACCGCGACGCCTACATCACCCTGGAGGATTTCCGCATCATCGCCGACCATGGGCTCAATCTCGTGCGCATTCCCATACCATATTTCATCTTCGGCGACTGGCCCGGACATCCGGGCTGCATCGCATACCTCGACCGCGCGTTCCGTTGGGCGCGGGAGACGGGACTGAAGATCATGATCGACCTGCATACCGTGCCCGGCTCACAGAATGGTTTCGACAACGGCGGTCTGACGGGCGTGTGCAAATGGGCGCAGAATCCGGACTTGGTGGAATACGCGCTGAATGTGCTGGAACGATTGGCCCGCCGATATCGTGACGAGCCGACCCTACACAGCATCGAAGTGCTCAACGAACCGGTGAGCTGGTCGGTGTTCCATGGCACGTCGAATACGGCGAAGGACGTCCGCGAGGCCTCCGGCAGCACGCATGTCCCACTACGCTTTCTGAAGCGCTTCTACCGCGACGCCTACACCCGGCTGCGCGCCATACTGCGCCCGGAAACCATAATCGTATTCCATGACGGCTTCCGACTGCTCCGCTGGGGCGACTGGTTCCGTCGCGCCGGCATGCGCAACGTCATGCTCGACACCCACCAATATCTCATCGCCATGGAGGAGCCGTTGTTCGCGGGACCGGCACGCCGACTGTACCTGCAATCGCGGCACCTGCCATGGCTGTACCGAATGCTGGTGGGTGCGCGCGAAATCGCCATCCGTTCGGCGGCCCGCCATATCCCTGTACTTGTGGGCGAGTGGTGCGTGGAGAACCGGTGGGCCCTGCACGGCCGGAACCGAGCGGACGCATACCGTCAAGTATCGCGATTGCAACGCGCGGCATGGGATGCGTCGGCGGGGCAGGTCTATTGGAGCTACCAGCTTGCGCGTTCCGCGAAACCAGGCAGCGGCGAAGGAAAACCGCCACGTGACCCGCGCAACGGCGGCAATCTCGAAGCATGGGATCTGACCCGCGTATGGCGTCACGGATGGATTCAAGCGGATGCGCCCCACGATGACGTGGCATCGGCGCCGTCAATCAACGACAATCGACGCAAAGGGCATTAGACTCGGAGTCATGGCAGAGGAAGAGACTTTGAAACGTACCCGCAAATCGCCACAAGAGCGTCGTGCGGAAGTGCTGGATGCGGCGGTGCAGCTCATCAGCGAACGCGGATTCAACGGCATTTCCATCCAGGACGTGGCCGATCGCGTCGGCATCTCCAAACAAGGCGTGTTGCGATACGTCGACAACAAAGACAAAATGCTGGCGCTGGTATATGACGAATACTACGGGCAGACCGGCACGCCGGAGGACTTCTTCTCTTCGGGCATGCCGGGCAGCGACCCGTCCGCGCCGCATTTTCCCGCGTATCTGCGCTACCTGGTGAAACACAACTCGCGCCGCCGCATGATGGTGCAGCTGTTCACCGTGCTGTCGGCGGAATCCCTGAACCCGGATCACCCATTGCATGACGAATTCATGGGACGCATGGAGGACATCTGGGAACACTACTCGGAATACCCGTGGGTGGTTCCGCCGCAATTGGGCGCATGGGCCGGCAGCATGCGGCCAGTGGTGCGCAAAGCCATGGAAATCATGGATGGCATTCAGCTGTGGTGGCTGCGCGAACCGGAAGTCGATTTATGCGGCGAGTGGGCAGAAATGGAGAACATGCTGTTCCCCGCACCGTTGTGGGACTCCTATCGCTGATTCCCGCCGATGATCCGTATATGATGATCCGCATATGAATTTGGGGGCAGTCTGATGGCCGCCCCCCCCCAAAAAAAAGTCGCCGGTAGTGGCCGACCATCGATGACGATTGCCGACCACTACCAAGCTGGAACCATTCACGCCACGGTGAACGTGGTCCGCTTGAGATCCTTGCGGCGGCTCGAATGTCCGATCAGCACTTCGAACTCGCCAGGCTCCACGATGCGGTTGGCGTCCGGGTCGACGATGGTGCAATCCGCGACCGGAATATCGAATCCGACGGTCTTGGTCTCGCCCGGCTCGAGCTCCACACGCTGGAACGCCTTGAGCTCACGGTCCGTCCAGCTGTACGAGGTCACGATATCACCGATGTACAGCTGCGCCACCTCGGTGCCCTTGCGCTCGCCGGTGTTCGTGAGCGCGATCTCCGCATGCACGGTGTCCGTCTTGGCGAACGTGCCGGAAGCCGGTACGTTCGTGATCGTCGGCTCGCCATATGCGAAGGTCGTGTAGGCCAGGCCCTCGCCGAACGCGAATGCCGGATCCTGCGTGAGATCGGCGTACCGGTTGCCATGCTGGCCACGGATCTGGTTGTAGTAGACGGGCAGCTGTCCGGCATGGCGCGGGAAGGTGATCGGAAGCCTGCCGCTCGGCTCGGTCTTGCCAAGGATGATCTCCGCGATGGCCTGACCGCCCTTCATGCCCGGATTCGGCGCCCACATGAACGCGCTGACGCCATCGGCCGCGGATTCGTCCACAATCACGCCATTGGTGCCGATCACGCATGCCGGCATCACCTGCGGCTTGGAGCTCATCAGCACTACGACCAGCGGCTTGCCGGTCTCGCGGGCTACGTTGGCAAGCGCCTCGAGCATGGCGTTCTGCCCTCCGAGCAGTTCCAGCGTGGCGGTGGAGCAGGTCTCGCCGACCAGCTGCACCACATCGCCCACGACGGCGACGACAAGATCGGAATGACGCGCGTTGTCCACAGCCTCATCCAGCAGCTGCTGGTCGAATTTGGCGGAGACGCCGAGCTTCGGACGCGGCTGGCCGTCCGGATAGAACTCGCCTTCCGGATCGTCCACCAGGTCGATGATGTTCGCGCCGCGCGAATACACGACCTCGCATCCTTCGGGCGCAAGCTGCTTGAATCCATCAAGGATGGTGGTGATCATGCCGCGCGGCTGGCCGTCCGGCATCCAATTGACCTGGCCGGAATTGCCGGCCCAATCGCCCAGCTGTTCTTGGGCGTCGTCGGCCAGCGGGCCCACGACGGCGATGCGCTTGCCCGGAGCGGCCGAGAACGGCAGCGCGCCATTGTTCTTGAGCAGCGCCACGGATTCGCGCGCGATCTGCAGATTGAGCTCCTGATGGGCCTTGGATCCGATAACCGTTTTGATGCGCTCCTCGTCCGGCAGACGCGGATCCTCGAACAGACCCAGGCGGAACTTGAGCGCGAGAATGCGGGACACGGCCTCATCGATTAGCGATTCATCCAGCAGACCGGTCTTCACGGCCTCGATGGCGCCCTCGTAGAACTTCGGCGTGGTCATGATCAGGTCGTTGCCGGCCTTGACAGCGTCCGCGGCGGCATGCACGTAATCGGCCTTGATCTTCTGCTCCCACACGGAACGGCCGACGTTGTCCCAGTCGGTGATCAGCGTGCCCTGGTAGTTCCACGCGCCACGCAGCTTGTCGGACAGCAACCACTTGTTGAACGTGACCGGCACGCCTTCAATGGATTCGTAGCCGAGCATGAAGGTGCCGCAGCCTTCCTTCGCCACACGTTCGAACGGCGGCAGGAACCAGGATTCCAACTTGCGGTGACTCAGGTCGGCTTCGGAGGCATCGCGTCCGCCCTGGGTTTCGGAATAGCCCGCGAAATGCTTGGCGCAGGCCAGAATCGCGTCCTTGGCAAGCGGCTCGCCGGCCTTGGCGCCGCCCTGATAGCCCTTGACGATGGCGGAGGCCATCTCTCCGATGAGATACGGATCCTCGCCGAATGTCTCGTCCACGCGTCCCCAACGGGTGTCGCGGGCGATGCACAGCACAGGGGAGAACGTCCAATGCACGCCGGTGGTGGAAACCTCCTCGGCGGTGGCACGGCCCGCAGCCTGGACCTTGGCCGGATCGAAGCTCACGGCCATGCCCAGCTGGGAGGGGAAGATGGTGGAGCCAGGCCAGAAGGAATAGCCGTGGATGCAGTCGTCGCCGATGATCAGCGGAATGCCGAGACGGGTCTTCGTGTTCACGGTCTCGACCGCGCGGGGCAGATCCGCGGGGGAGGTGTGCAGGATCGAGCCGACGTGCTTGTTGACGATCAGGTCGTCCAAGTCGCCGCTGCGCGCGTCAAGCTGCATCATCTGGCCGACCTTCTCTTCGAGGGTCATGCGTCCGAGCAGATCGGCGATGCGCTCGGACGCGGGAAGTCCGGGGTTCTTGTACGGCAGATCGGTGGTGTTGGTCATGGATTGCTCACTTTCCTCGTTGAAGCGGTGTCCTTTAATTACCACTTGGTATTTTACGATGATTCAGGTAATTTCACAAATCGCCGCAGCGCATGTCGCGCATATTGTGGGCATCGCTCGTATGGGCGGTTCTACAATGACTTCTTGGTTGCCGTATCGGCTCCGTGCATGCATACGGGCCGGGTCGCGGCAAGGTCCGGTCTTTCCGTAGGCGGTTTTCGGGTTCCGTAGGTGGTTGGGGCCGAATGCCTGCCGAAGGAATGGCTTGAATAAAGCCGTTCCTCATCCCCGATACCACCGGCGACCACCTACGGAACAGTGAAACCCCCTACGGAATCTCGCCATGACACATCGGTTACGGCTCACCGGGGTTCGAAAAGGAAGGAATAGCATGATACGACAGGCGACATCTGCGGATATCGCGGCGATTGCCGCGACCTACGAGGACCTGCTGACCTACGAGCAGAAGCATGGAGGCGATTCCCATTGGGAATTGGGCGTATACCCGACGATCGCTGTGCCGAAGCGCGCCGTGCCCGCAGGGGAGATGGTCGTGCTGGAAGAGGATGGTGAGATCCGTGCCAGCATGATATTGAACCATGCCCAGCCCGCGGAATACGCCGACGTGGCATGGCGGTATCCCGGCGAAGGCGAGGATGTGCTTGTCGTGCATACGCTGTGCGTGCCGCCGCGGTTCGCGGGCCACGGGTATGGAAGCCGGATGGTGCAATACGCGACGGAATATGCGGCCGGGCACGGCTGCGCGGTCGTCCGTCTCGACACCTATGCGCATAATGAGCCGGCGAAACGCCTGTACCAACGGTGCGGATTCCGCATCGCAGGGTGGGGGAAGGCTCTGCTTCAGGGGCTTATAGAGGAGAATCAGGTGTATCTGGAGTACAAGCTGCAATGAGCATCGGCGTCGTTGCCGTTCCAATAGGTAAGTGAAGGTCGGACCTCCCATAGGGTGACCCGACCTATTGCCTTACGCGCGTCGGCGGGTCAGCATCAATCCGATGCCGAGCATGAGGCAGGCAACCATCATGCTCGCCGGAGCCAGCATGTCCGAGCCGGTGTTCGCAATGGTTTTGGTGGTGCCGGCAGCGGCATCATTGCTTCCATTCGAGGAGTCGGAATCGGCCGAACCGTTCTCGCACACCACGGAGGCAACGGCCTGCCCCGGCTCCACCTTGACCACGGAACCGTCTGCGGACGGCGTCACTTTGGCGCTGTAGGCGGCGGCGAGATTCAGCCGCTGATAGCCGTTCGAACTTGCATCCAACGGTTCGCCGGAATCAATCTCCGTAGCGGCCAGCACGGCCCTCCGCTGTTCGGCGTTCAACGTCGGGAACGCGGTGATCAACAGATTTTCCGCGCCTTCCGGTACGACGGCGGCCTTGCCGGTGGCGGAGGTCGGCTTGAATCCGTAGCTCATGCGTGCTTGGTAGGCGGCCAATGCCGATGTGCGGTTGGTCACCGGCTGTGTGCTGAAATCGTCGGTGAAATCGTTGGTGTATCCGCCGCTCGGCTTGGAGGAATCAGCGGAATTCGCGTTCAACGCGGTCACGCAATTCTGCACGGTCGTCGGATCATCCGCCGCGCGGGTAACGATATTGGCGCCCACGCAACGCTTCGCCATATACGCTTGCATCTCTTGATATGCCGGCATCAGCTTGTCGTTGCGGAACTGTTCATCGGACCAACGCGTCGCGAGCCCGGCCTCGCCGAGAATGCGCCCGCTCACCAGATCGAGCGGGTAATGCACGCCGATGATCAGACGATTGTTGGCCGCCTCCGATGCGCGCGTCAGAATTTCCGGCGCAAGCTGCGGCAGCAGCGTGGCCAGCCCTATGCCGCCGGCATAGGCGACGATGGTATGCCCGGAGGGAAACGATCCGGTGGACACGAGCGAATCGTAGCCGGGATCATGCTGATTGCCGGAACCGTCCGTCCATTCCGGCAGGCGGATGATGTCCTCGGTCTTCGGCAGTCCCGCCTCCACGTAGCCGCCGTTCGTGCGGTCCGCGAACGGGCGCGGATGGACGTACTTCTTCTTCACGGCGGAACTCTTCACGTAATTCGAAAGCAGCGCGGTCCGGTCATGTCCGGAGGCGGCGCCGTCCTGAGGCTGCTTGACCAGCAGCGTCGTGGACAGCGGCAGGTCGCCCCGTTCGATGCCCTCGCTCAGAAACTCGCCCAAGGTGGAGCCGAGCGCATCGGGGTACGTCTCCTCGAAGAGAAGATCGCTGTCCTTCAACGCTCGCTGCTGCTGCGCGTTGAGCGGAGCGTCGTTGCCGGTCCGCCCCTCGTTGGCCTTATGGTTCACCGAAACCGCGGCGTCGCTGTTCGCCCTGAGCACGTCCGCATTGACCACGTGGCCATAGAGACCCGTGGCGGGCTTGGTGAGATCCGGCTGGTAATAGTTGCCGAAATCGCTGAGCAGCGCCGTATAGTCCGGCTGGCTCGTATCTGAGGGGTACGGTTCAGCACATTGCGCCTGCACGGTGACGCCCAGCGCCATGACGGCCGCGGCCGCCGCCGCGATGCCGCCGCGCAACACAAGCAACGGTGTCCTTCTCATCAGTCTCTCCTTATACTGATGCGCACCCTTCGTAATCGGCACGCTTTCATCTCATCATAGGCAGCAGGTGCAATCGGAGGCGTGTCCGAATGCGCGCATGCAATTTCGCGTAACTTTTCCTCCCTAGATATAGGCGAGGCAATACGATATGCGGATATCGCCGGCGGACGTCAACGCCGACGACACCAACACGACAAGGAGAACCGTGAGCATCCACGACGAACGACACAACCATCGGACAACACCGGCAGCCAGCTCCGCCGGCACCATGAGCGAAGGCAGACTCACCATCGTGGTGGTGGCGCTCGCCATCCTCACCTTCCTCGGCATTCTGTCCGAAACGTCGCTCAACATCGCGTACTCCACGCTGATGGGGGAGTTCGCCATCTCCGCCGACGTGGTGCAATGGCTCACCACCGGCTACCTGCTACTGCTGTCCATCGCCATTCCGACCTCGCCGTTCATGGTGCGCACGTTCCCCACCAAAGGCCTGTTCGTCACCGCGGTGGCGCTGTTCTCGGCCGGCACGGTGGTCGGCGCGCTCGCCGTGAACTTTCCGATGCTGCTCGCGGCGCGGCTCATCATGGCGCTGGGCACTGGAGTCTCCTTGCCGCTGCTGACCAACATCATCCTGGAGAAAGCGCCGTTCAACAGGCGCGGCATGATGCTTGGACTGGTCAGTCTGGTGACCTGCGCGGCCCCTGCCATCGGTCCGGTGTTCGGCGGGCTCGTCATGGAATTCCTCAACTGGCATTGGATCTTCTACACGATGATTCCGTTTCTTATTCTCTCCCTCGTGCTGGGATGCGCCACCGTCCCCGACATCCGCCATGGCGGGAAGGGCTACCTGTCGGTGCCGTCGCTGATATTGGTGGCGATTGGGTTGGCCGGCATCATCGTGGCTGCGAGCTTCTTCGCGCAGTGGAATGGCGATTGGCGGTTCTGGACGGTGCTTGCCGGCGCGATCGTGGTGCTGGGCGTGTTCGCGGCCGTGCAGCTCAAGATGGAGCATCCGCTGATCGAGGTGCGTACGTTCGCATTTCCCGGATTCACATTGGGTATGCTGATTCTGCTGATGTCGTCCGGCGGAGTGCTCGGCGTGAACTTCCTGCTGCCGATTCTATTGCAGCGCGGACTCGGCCACACCAGCATGATCGCAGCCCTGATCCTGCTGCCGGGTGCCGTGGTCGGCGCGATTTCCGCGCCGTTGATCGGAGGTGCGCTGAAAGCGCATTTTCCGCCGAAATTCATCGCCTGCGGTTTTGTCGGCGTGGCCATCATGGATATCGTGATGATGCTCGGCGGCGCGCATGAATGGGCCGTCGCGATCGCCTACGCGCTGTTCATGGCCGCATCCGGATTCGTGCTCGTGCCCGACCAGACGCATGCGCTGAACCAGCTGCCGGCTGCGATGAACGCCGACGGTTCCGCGGTGATGAACACCGTGCAGCAGCTCGCCGGCGCCATCGGCACCGCGGTCGCGTCCACGCTGATCGCCGAATTTTCCGCAGTGAACCGTGCCGCGGGCATGAAGTCCGCGGCCGCCTACGTCGCCGGGTTTTCCACCAGCATGTGGGTGTTCTTCGGCATGGCCGTGACGGGTGAGATCCTGGCCCTGCTCATGTTCCGCTTCTCCAAGCGCGCCGCATAGCCGGTCATGCGCGGCTCAGGCGAGCGGCCGGTTGATGATGCCGTGTACCCGCCTAAGCCGAGTCGATAGTCGTGCGTGTCAGCGCTTGCGCAGGGTGATGGCGATGGTGTTGAGATACTCGAGCGCGCCTGCCTCAACGGCCGCTCGGTCGCCGTCCGCGTATGCGTTGTTGCAAGCCAGCCAATCGTTCCACGCTTCGGCGGTGCAATGCATCTCATGCATGTCGATGATGTCGATGCCGGATGTGAGCGAAATCATCGCCCGCCACCAATCGATGTCGTGCATGTATTCGAGCTGCTCGGGCGTCCACGACTTGAGCAGACAATCGGGCAACGCGTCATGGCAATCGTGTTTCATGCCAGGAATCGATAGGTACAGCATGCCCCCGTTCTTGACGTACGGCAACAGTCTCGTGCCAAGATACTGCGGATCACGTCCGTAGTAGTTGTACGAATCGATGCTGATTACCGCGTCGAAGAAACCATGGCCGAACGGCAGGCCCCGCGAGGCATCGGCTTTGACGGGGTGGATGGTTTTGGCGGGAATGCCGAGTCCGTCGAAAAACCTCCGGTTGTCATCCGGATCGCTCCACAGATCGACGGCGTAGACGTCGAGATGGTATTCACGGGCGAGCATCGCGCTGGTGATGCCGGTTCCTGATCCAAGATCGCATACCGTCGAACCGGCGGGGATTCCGGCGTCGGCAAGGAGCTCTTCGCAGAGTTTGAGGGGATTCGGACCCATGATTTTGGATCGGATAAGGGTCTGATCGAATGTGTTCGCTTTCGAAAAACGCATGATTGTTCCTTGTTCTGTATGTCATTGAAATATCGATTACGAATAAATCAAAGGGTGAAACGGGCATGCCAAAACCGAGCCATATGCCTCCGCGAAGTGTGGATGCATAACGGTGGCAAGCCGTTCCTTACAGAACAATGACCAAAAAGCAGTCCTTATGTCGGTGCGGCAGACTGAGTGCCTGCTCTTTCGCCCAGATTACTCTCGTACGCGTACAGCGACGGGACCGGGTGATGCACGTTGAATATTGTCTGTTTGCTCGACACGAAAGACCATTGCGGCATCGGCTTTTAGTGAATGTTCATGACGCTACGCCAGTGTGATCGGCCAAAATATGATTCTGGTCAATCATGACCGAATCGATGTGGTTTCAACGCACATACTTGCACGCGACGCTCAGCAGCCCGGCGATCGCGGCGCAGGTGGCTTCCACGTTGCGTTCCGTGTCGGCGAGCAGTTGCGGCAGGGCGGCTGGGCCCGGCGCGATGCCGAACGTCGCGACGATGCCGGCTTCACGCAATGCGGCCATGGTCTGCGGATCCCGCGTCACCTTGCCTCCGATGGCGATGACCGGTTTGCCTTGCGATTTCGCCAGCCGTGCGATGCCGCTCGGCACTTTGCCATAGGGCGTCTGTCCGTCGATCGATCCTTCGCCGGTGATCACGATATCGGCCCACGCGCAGGCTTCGCGCGCATGCAGCACATCGAGTGCCAGCTCGATGCCGGGACGCATGGACGCGTTGAACAGGCCCAGCATGCCACCGCCGGTACCACCTGCCGCGCCCGCCCCAGGCCGATTCGCGATCATGCGGCCGTTCAGCGCCTCGATGGCGTCGGCAAGCTGGGCAAGACCGGTGTCAAGCGTCGTCACTTGCTGCGCATCCGCGCCTTTCTGCGGCGCGAACACGGCGGCGGCGCCGTCCGGCCCGGTCAGCGGATTGGTGACGTCGCATGCCAATATGATCGGGATGTTTCGTACGTCGTCGGAAACCTCGGCGTCGTCGATGCGGGCAAGCCGGGGGAGTGCGCCGCCGCCAAGCGGCAGCTCGCAATCGTCCGCATCAAGGAAACGATAGCCGAGCGCTCGGGCCAGGCCAGTGCCGCCGTCGGTGGTGGCGCTGCCGCCCAATCCAAGTACGATGCGTTCCGCTCCGGCGTCGATCGCGGCGCGAATCAGCTCGCCGGTGCCGAAAGTGGACGCCGCTAACGGATCGCGGTCGGCGGGAGAGATGCGCTCGATGCCACTCGCTGCAGCCAACTCGACCACCGCGGTGCGCGGATTCTCTCCATCGTGGGATGTTCCGAAACCACCCTCGCCAAGGAATCCATATCGTGTGATGATCGGCCGGCCCAGCGCGTCATGCGCGTGCTCCGATTGCAATTCGCCGCCGGTGGCCTGGACCAGCGCGTCGGTCAATCCCTCGCCGCCATCGGACAATGGCATCATGCGGCATTCGGCGTCGGGATCGCCGGCCGCCACGCCCCGGCGCATCGCCTCAGCCACGGCCTGTGCGGAAGCGGCCTCCTTGAACGAATCCGGTGCCAGCAGATAGCGCATGGCCTACCGGTAGCCCTCCCACTGGGGCAGGGGGAACAGCATCTCCTCGCAGTCGGCCCACATCTTGACGAGGTCACGGCCCGGCACGCGCAGCCAGCGCAGTTGCACGCCATCCATCATGGAGAATCCCGCGCGCAGCAACTGCTCGGCGTCGACGCCTTCGGGTAGATACCAGCGGATGTTCTTGGCCACGCCGACGACTCGTTCCTCACGCTCGGCGAAATAGTCATGTGCGGGATGGCTCGGGTCAAGCGCTTCGGCGCTGAGCGTGGAGAACATGTGCACGAGCTCCGGTCGCTTGGCGTTGATGGCGATGGTCCGACGCCACATTTCCGCGATCGTTGGCTTGCTCAGGGTCAGCATGTCGGACACGACGTTTTCGGTACCGCGGTCGAACATGCCGTCGAGCACCGCCATGAGCAGGCCCTCCTTGCTGCCGACGTAATGCAGTACGCCCGCCTTGGTGAGCTTCACCCGATCCGCGATCCTCTGCAGCGAGGTGCCGTAATAGCCGAATTTTCCAAAATATTCGATCGCCGCATTGAGGATTTCGCTTCTACGGTCGACTTCATCGTTGGCCATATCGCGCTATTCTCCCATCTTTATCGCCGGCAATACATACATGCCATGGTCATTCTTCACTCGGCAACCTACTGTATGGTCGGTTAGCCACCTTTTCAAGGTGGTTGGCGTGTCGTATGGCGGAGTTTGATAAAGTACTTACCAATCGGTTGGTAGATAGCTCGGAGCTGAGCTGTTGCCGGAACCGACCGAGACCGCAGACAAACGAACACCATACCTATGAAAGAGGCGCATATGAACGACACCGCATACCCTTCCGTCGACGATCTGACGCTTGAGGAGAAGGCCTCGTTGACGTCCGGCGGCGACGCCTGGCACCTGCAGGGCGTCGAATCCAAAGGCATCCCCGGCTACATGATCACCGACGGTCCGCACGGACTGCGCAAGTCCCTGGCGTCCAGCACCGGCGAAACCGACCTGAACGACTCCGTGCCGGCCACCTGCTTCCCGCCGGCCGCCGGACTGTCCAGCTCCTGGAATCCGGACCTCATCCATCAGGTGGGCGAAGCCATGGCCGAGGAATGCATCCAGGAGAAGGTCGCCGTCATCCTCGGACCCGGTGTCAACATCAAGCGCAATCCGCTTGGCGGCCGTTGCTTCGAATACTGGTCCGAAGACCCGTATCTGGCCGGCCATGAGGCCGTCGGCATCGTCGCCGGCGTGCAGTCCAAGGGCGTGGGCACCTCGCTCAAGCACTTCGCCGCCAACAACCAGGAGACCGACCGCCTGCGCATCAGCGCCAACATCTCCCAGCGCGCGCTGCGCGAGATCTACTTCCCGGCCTTCGAGCACATCGTCAAGACCGCCCAGCCGTGGACCATCATGTGCTCCTACAACCGCATCAACGACGTGCACTCCGCGCAGAACCGCTGGCTGCTCACCGACGTGCTGCGCGACGAATGGGGATATCAAGGCATCGTCATGAGCGACTGGGGCGCCGACCACGACCGCGTCGCCTCCCTCAACGCTGGACTCAACCTCGAAATGCCGCCGAGCTACACGGACGACCAGATCGTGTACGCCGCCCGCGACGGCCGCATCCAGCCGGAACAGCTCGACCGCATGGCTCAGGGCATGATCGACCTCGTGAACAAGACGCGCGCCGCCATGAGCGTCGAGGGCTACCGCTTCGACGTGGACGCCCACAACGAGGTGGCCCACCAGGCCGCCATCGAATCCATGGTGCTGCTCAAGAACGACGACGCCATCCTGCCGGTCGCCAAAGACGCCAGAATCGCGGTCATCGGCGAATTCGCTCGCACCCCGCGCTACCAGGGCGGCGGCTCTTCGCACATCACCCCGACCAAGATGACCAGCTTCCTCGACACCCTCGCCGCACACGGCGTTGATGCGAAGTTCGCGCCCGGATTCACCCTCGACCTCGAACCGGCGGACAAGACGCTCGAAGCCGAAGCCGTCGAAACCGCCAAGGACGCCGACGTGGTACTCATGTTCCTCGGTCTGCCGGAAGCCGCCGAATCCGAAGGCTTCGACCGCGAAACCCTCGACATCCCCGCCAAGCAGGTCGAACTGCTCGAAGCCGTCGCAGCCGAAAACAAGAACATCGTAGTCGTGCTCTCCAACGGCTCCGTCGTCTCCGTGGCCCCATGGGCGGCCAACGCCAAAGGCATCCTCGAATCCTGGCTGCTCGGCCAGGCCGGCGGACCGGCACTCGCCGACGTGATCTTCGGCAAGGTGAGTCCTTCCGGCAAGCTGGCGCAGACCGTTCCGATGGACATCAACGACGATCCGAGCATAATCAACTGGCCGGGCGAGGAGGGGCATGTCGACTACGGCGAAGGTGTGTTCGTCGGCTATCGCTACTACGACACCTACGGCAAGACCGTCGACTATCCGTTCGGATACGGCCTGAGCTATGCCACCTTCGAGGTCTCCGGCGTCAAGGCGGAGAAGACCGGCGCCAACACCGCACGCGTCACTGCGACCGTCACCAACACCTCCGATGTGGACGCCGCCGAGACCGTGCAGGTCTATGTGGCGCCGGGCAAGGCCGCGGTGGCGCGACCGAAGCATGAACTCAAGGGGTTCCGGAAGGTGTTCCTCAAGGGCGGCGAATCGGCGGAGGTCTCCTTCGATCTGGACGAGCGCGCCTTCGCCTACTGGTCCGAGAAGTTCGATGACTGGCATGTGGAGGCCGGCGAATACGGCATCGAGGTCGGCACGTCCAGCCGCGATATCGCCGGCGTCGCAACGGTCACGCTCGATGGCGACGGCAAGGCCGAACCGCTGACCGAATGGTCCACGTTCGGCGAGTGGTCCTGTGATCCGGTCGGCTCCAAGGTCGTTGACGCCGTGCGCGCGGCGGGCGAACGCGGCGAACTGCCGAAGCTGCCGGACAACGACATGATGCGCATGTTCCTCAGCTCCATGCCGATCAATTCCATGCCCATGCTCATGAGCGAGGGTGGCAAGAAGATCACTGCCTTCATGCTGGCCGAATATGACAGGCTCACCAAGTAGGCATCGGGAGCATTGATGTTTGGTCCGGGGACGAAAACCGCGCGATGAACCGGCATGCGGTTTTCATCCCCGGACTTTTCTCATATAGGTCCATAGGATGTGCGGGGGCTATTTTCTTGTGGAGCTCCTTCGCACCAAAGTGGGTTTGATCAACGTGGTGGCATGCACATGCGCGTTCTCGTCCTCGATATGGTCGAGCAGCTGCGTCATCGCTTTTCGCCCGATGTCCGCAGCCGACGGCTCCACGCAGGTCAGCGGCATCATTCCCGCTGGCTCGACTTTGGCGTTCTCGCATCCGATTACGCTGATATCGTCGGGGACGTGGATATCGCTTTCGGTGAGGAACGCGTTGATGCATCCGATGCCCAGTGTATCCGTGGCGCTGATGATGCCGTCTGGGCGTTTATCCGCCGGTCGTTCGGCTATGTGCAATCCCGCTTCGTGTCCATCCTCTATGTACAGTCCGCCGGAATCTATGATTTCGAGCGAAACGTCTCCACCGGCAAGCATCACCGCTTTCTGCGCGCCGAGCTGCCGGTCCTGTACGGATTCGTAATCGAAGGAATGCGCGAGGAACGCGAGTCTGGTGCATCCGGTTCTGATGAGTTCCGCCGCCGCAATCTGCCCGACCGCCACGTTGTCGGTCATCACGCTGCATACGGGATCGGCGTCCTGCGGATTGGTGTGGTCGATCAGGATGATCGGGATGTTCGCGGCGCGTGCGGCGGCCACGTCGTCGGGGGAGTCCTCCACGGTGCTGAGCAATATGCCGGCCACGTTCATTTGAATCAGCAAACGGACCATGTCACTCTGGCGCTGTTTGTCGGATAGCGCGTTCAATCCGATTACCTGCATGCCATGGTCTTCGCAGACCTCCTGTGCGCCCTCGAATATCGACGTGAACAGCGAATGCTCGATGTCGGTCATCACGAATCCGATGATCGGTGTGGTGTTGGAGCGCGGAATCTGCGCGTTGCTATGCCTGGGGACGTAGCCGAGTTTTGCGATGGAACTGCTGATTCTGGCCTTCAATGTGTCGGATACGCGTTCCGGGTAATTGAGGTAGTTCGATACGGTGCCGATGGATACCCCGGCATGTTTGGCGATGTCCGAAATCCCCACTTTCTTATTGGCCGGCATTGGTCCTCCTTGAAGCGCCATCGTGCTTTTCATTGAAATCTATGTTCAGTATACGTTTTTTCAACGATAAGAATTTGAAAAATTCAACACGCGGATGCTGAAATAAGTTGAAATTTTCAAAACGCGGCGTTAGTATTTCAACTGTCAATGAAGAAAACAACTGCAACAATGGGGTCGCAAGGCTCGTTGAACATTTCAAAGGAAGAATAGAAATGAGTACTGCAGCGCAGAATGAGAAGAAACTCGGCGGATACATGCCGCTTGCCGTGGCCGCAGGTATCGGTTCCATGCTTGGTTCCGGCATCATCGTCGGTCTGTCCGCAACCATCACCGTCTGGCAGAAGGGCCTTGGGCTCAATACTGCCCAGGTCGGCCTGCTGTCCGGCATCCTGACATTCGCCATTGCGTTCGGCTCGCTGTTCGGTGGCAGACTAGCGGATAAGATCGGCCGTGTGCTGGTCTTCAACTGGATCAACCTGCTGTATGCCATCGGTGCGGCGATCTGCGTATTCGCCCCGAACTTCACCGTGCTGCTCATCGGCCTGGTGATCGCCGGTGTTGCCTCCGGTGCGGATCTGCCGATCTCCATGACCATTGTTTCCCATGATGCTCCGAACGATAAGGTCGGCGCTCAGCTTGTCTCCACCACCCAGGTGTTCTGGCAGGTAGGTGTGTTCATCTCCTTCATCTGCGCGTTCCTCGTCTCCACCATGGACGGCGCGATGGGCGGCCGTGTGGTCTTCGCCATCCTCGCCGTCTTCGCCGTCGTCGCCTGGCTGTGGCGTCTGCTTTCCCCGACGTTCCGCCGATTCCATGAGGAGGCCGACGCCCGTGATGCCGCCGCCGGCCATGCCGTCTCTTCCGACAAGAAGGTCTCCGTCGTCAAGATGCTGTTCTCCGGCACCGCCAACAGCAGGATGCTGCGGGGTTTCTTCCTGGCCATCACCATCTTCTACTGCGGCTGGAACCTGCTGGCCAACACTTGGGGACAGTTCCAGACCTACATGCTGGTGCAGGCGCACGCCTCCCAGTCCCTGGCTACTGGTCTCGGCATCATCCTGAACTTCATCACCCTCGCTCTGAACATCGCCTTCGCCTCCATCGCCGGTGGCAAGTACCGTAACAAGCTGTTCTTCGTGGGCATGGGCATCTCCATCGCAGCCATGGTCTGCCTGGCTCTGGGCGGCACCAACATGTGGGTCATCTTCGGCGCCACCGCATTGATGAACCTTGGCGGTCCGTTCGCCGGCGAGGCCCTGTACAAGGTATGGACCCAGGAGTCGTTCCCGATTGAGATCCGCGCGTCCATCCAGGGCTTCATCAACGGCTTCTCCCGCCTGCTGTGTGGCCTGTTCGCACTCGTCACCCCGGCTCTTGTGATGCCGTCTACCATCAAGACCACCATGTGGTGCTTCGTAGGTGTGGTCGTGCTTGAACTCATCGCCGGCTCGGTCATGATCACCAAGCAGAAGAAGTACGGTACCGACGAGGAACGTCAGCTCAAGGCCAAGGCCAGCGAAGCCGGCGTCGAGGCCTGACGGCTACACACAATCCGTGAACAGGGCCCGGTTTTGCTCTCTTTTCCCGGGCCCTGATTCATATCATCTACATTTTTCCCGACTGCCGATTGATTCGGCGGTCCAAGCTATAGACGCGACGAAGGAGTTTTCAATGTCTGCTGCAGATTCAACACATGCGCAGGTTCAGGTCATCAAGCCTGTGGCCACGGGTGATCTGGGCATCACCCGATTCACCATCGAGCATTTCCCCGGTGATGCGCTGGGCATCCCCACCGCGACGCCGCGTATGAACTGGATCTATTCCCGTCCGGTTCCCGACGGTTCCCAGATTCATGTAAGCGTCACCCGCCGTATGCCGGGTGGCAGCTCGCGTGCGCAGGAAACCTATCTGCCTGCCGATTCCAACGTGCTGGTGCCATGGCAGTTTGAGCCGCTGGCCTCGCGTGAGGAGGTGTTCGCCACAGTGCAGATCGTGTCCGCCGCGCACCAGCCGCTGAGCGCGGTGAGCGAGGTGCTGCATTTCGAGGCTGGGTTGTTCGAGGAGTTCGACCATATAGCCGATTTCGTGGGACCGTCCTGGCCGGAAGCCGAGACCGATCACAGACGTCTGCCCTTGGTCCGCACGGAAGTCGAGCTTGATGACGAACCGGTGCGTGCCAGGCTGTACCTGAGCGCTTTGGGTTTGGTCGAAGCCGAAATCAACGGCAGGAAAGTCGGCAATGATGCGCTGATTCCAGGCTGGACCGATTACAACAACCGCGTCGAGTGCTGGACCTACGACGTCACCGACGAGTTACAGGCCGGCGCGAATGCGCTTGGTTTCTGGCTCGGTGACGGCTGGTACCGTGGCCGTCTGGGATTCGATGGAGGGTATGCGAACTTCTATGGTGACAGAATCGGCGTGTTCGCCCAATTGGAGGTCGAGTACGCCGACGGCAGCCAGACGCGTGTGTATTCCAATGCATGGGATCGCCAGTGGAAGGTCGCACCCGGTCCGATCATCTGCTCCGACATGTGTGAGGGCGAGCGATACGACGCTCGCGAAGAGATGAGCGGCTGGTCGATGCCGGGCTTCGATGATTCCGCTTGGAGACCGGTCGCAGAAATACAGTACGACCCCGCGCGCATCGAGAACCCCATGACGTCACCGGTTCGTGGCCATGAGCTGCACGCGCCCAAGTCGATTGCGAAATATGGAGTGAACGACGAGGGCAGAACCATCTGGCTGGTGGATTTCGGACAGAACTGCTCGCAGCGCATTCGACTGCATATGCGTGGTCTGAAGTCGGGGGAGCGTGTGACGCTGCATCACGCGGAGGTGCTGGAACCCGATGGCTCGCTTGCCACTCGTACGCTGCGTCGCGGTCAGCAGTGTGATGTGTATACCTCCAATGGTGCCGACGCATGGTGGGAGCCGCGCTTCGCCATGCACGGCTTCCGCTATGCGACCATCGAGGGTCTTCCGGGCGAACTCACTGCGGATGACCTTGAATGCCATGTATACCATTCGGTGATGGAACGCACAGGCGACTTCTTCTGCTCGAACGAGCTGTTGAACAAGCTGCACAGCAACGTGGTGTGGTCGATGCGCTCCAACTTCGTCTCCATTCCCACCGACTGCCCGCAGCGTGATGAACGTATGGGCTGGACCGGCGATATCTGTCTGTTTGCGCCGACGGCCGCCTACCTGTATGACGTCCAAGGGTTCCTGGGATCGTGGTTGCGCGATGTGCGCAACGAACAGGTCAAGTGGGGGACTGTGCCGTTTTACGTGCCCTTCGTTCCGCTGGGAGGTTGGGCGCATCCGAAGGCTATTTCCACGTGGGGCGATTCCGCGGTGAACGTGCCATGGGTGCTGTATATGGATTCTGGTGATCCGCAAGTGCTTGCGGATTCGTACGATCTGACCTGCGCTTGGATCGATGAGGTGGCTGGTTATCTTTCCGAGGACGGCGTGTGGGATCGCAAGCCGGATTACATACTGGGCCAGCTTGGTGACTGGCTCGACCCGACGGCCCCGCCGGACGATCCGACGCAGGCGATGACCGAAAAGGAACTTGTCGCCACCGCATTCTTCGCGCGTTCGTGTGCGCAGGCCACCCGCATCGCACAGATTCTGGGGCGTGAAGACGATGCGGTCCGTTTTGCGGCGCTTCGTGATCACGTGACCCAGGGCTATATCGCGAGATTCACCAAGCTGGACGGCACCATGACATCCGATACGCAGTGCGCCTATGCGTTGTCCATCGCGTTCGGTCTGTTGGACGGCGAACCGGTGCGCCGCATCAAGGCAGGCAACCGCCTGGCCGAATTGGTGCGCGAATCCGGTGGCAAGGTCAGCACCGGTTTTGCCGGCACGCCGTTCGTGCTGCCTGCGCTTTCCGCGACCGGACATGACCAGGAGGCGTACGACCTGCTGCTTTCCACGCAGTGCCCGAGCTGGCTTTACCAAGTCAAGATGGGTGCCACGACCACATGGGAGCGTTGGGATTCCATGCGCGAGGACGGGTCTCTCAATCCGGGCGGCATGACCTCATTCAACCACTATGCCCTCGGGTCGGTGGCGGAATGGCTGCATTCACGCGTCGGTGGACTGGAAGCCATCGAACCGGGCTGGAAACGTTTCCGTGTCTCGCCTCGGGCGTATGCCGCACTCGACCATGCCGGTACTTCGCATATCACGCCGTATGGGAAGGCGTCCGTCAGCTGGATGACGGCCGCCGGCAAGCTCGATCTTGAGGTGACGGTTCCCGTCGGTACCTCGGCCGTGGTCGATCTGCCCGATCATGAACCTGTCGAACTGGGGGCGGGAACCCATCATCTCACCATGGCGCTGTGATGCCAGGTGTGATGCTCCGGATGACACGTAAAGAATCGCAAGGAAAGGAATTGCAATGACGCAATCTACAGCTGTTCCGTCGGATCTGGCGCCCGATACGGGCAAAAGACTGTCGACAGGCGAGAAAATCCGCTTCGGCATCGGCTTTGCGCTGTTTTCGCTGCTATGGATGACGGCCGGCACATCGGGGTCGGGGGTGCTGCTGCCGCAGCGCTTCGACGAGCTTGATATCGGCACTCCGGAAGTGATTCTCGGCGCCATGAACTCGGTGGGCTGCGTGTTCGCGCTCGTCGCCAACATCGTGTTCGGCGCACTGTCCGACATCACCCGCTCGCGTTTCGGCAAGCGTACGCCGTGGATCGTGGCGGGCGGTCTGGTCACAGCGGCAGGTTATGTGCTGGCCTTCTCCAGTACTTCGCTGGTTGGCATCGTCGCAGGCTGGTCGGTCGTGCAGGTCGGCGTCAACATGATGATCGCTCCGGCTGTGGCGGTGCTGTCCGACCGTATTCCCGAGAATGTGCGCGGTACCTTCTCGTCGTTCTATGGTGGTGCAATGATCGTCGGTCAGTCCGCCGGCACCTTCCTCGGATCGAAGTTCATCGACGCCATGGGCGCGGGCTTCATCATTGGCGCCGTACTCTTCGGCATCACCGGTATTCTGGCGGTGATCATCTGGCCTGCGGAACGTTCGTCCAAAGTGGGCAGTGCCCTGGACGATACCAAGCAGAACGTCAGGCTGAGCCCGGCGGCCATCGCCAAATCGTTCATTCCGCCCACCAGGAACTGCCGTGACTTCTACCTTGCTCTGGTCGGCCGTCTGCTGCTCATCTTCGGATGGTCCATGGTCTCCGGCTACCAGCTGTACATCCTGAAGAAATTCTGTGGGCTGAGCAAGGAATCGGCGGCCTCGACGCTTGCCACCATGTCGGTGATTTCGATGATCGTGCTTATCGTCTGCTCGATTGTGTCCGGGCCGATTTCCGACAAGCTGCACAAGCGCAAGATCATCGTGGCGGTCGGTTCGGTGATTATCGCCGTGGGACTGGCGATTCCGTATTTCATGCCCACTGCCACCGGCATGTTGCTGTACGCGGGTGTCGGCGGTGTCGGCTATGGCATCTACATCGCCGTCGATCAAGCGCTGAATGTGGATGTGTTGCCGAGCGCCGACGAAGCTGGCAAGGATCTTGGCATCCTGAATCTCGCCAACACCGTTGGCCAGGTGCTTGCTCCTGTGGTAACCGGCGCCGTCGTGGTTGCCACCGGCAGTTACGCGCAGATCTTCCCAATCGCGGTCGCGTCTGTGCTGGTGGGTGCGGTCGTCATCATGCTGATCAGAAAGGTCGCCTGATGAATCGGTGATTTGCTGGTAACCGCACATCGGCGGATCGTCTGTCTAGAGATGATTCGCTAGGAATATGACCGGGGGATTGGTCCGCGAATGAAACGACGCGGTCGAATCCCCCGGTTTTCCGCGTTCTCGGGGGTGCTTTTCGCGACACGCTGATTGTTGTATATGCAACTGTTGTATATGCAACGGATTATGATGGCCGACGTGACAGACAACGCAACGAGCGAGGAATCATCGATCAGCCCGCAGCTGATCGAGATTTGGGAAAACGATCGGTGCAAGCCACCGAGCGTCGCCATCCGGGCGCTGCACAACGTCATCAACCGGTATCTGTACGTCACCCGACCCGAACAGGTGAAGGATGTCAGCGGGGGAAATATCGACATCATCGTCTTCCTTGCACACCATCAAGGCGAGGAGATCTTCCCGCAGGACATCGAACGCCGTTTCGGGGTGACGCGCTCCACATCATGCCGTGTGCTCGGCCTGATGGAGCGCAAGGGGCTGATCGCACGCGAACCGGTGCCGCGTGATGCACGATTGAAGAAAATCGTGCTGACGGACAAATCGCGTGCCATAGCCGAAGCGATGCGAGACAACGCGAAACGCATGGAGAACGAGTTGATGAAAGGGCTGGACGATGATGAAATCCGCCAGCTCATGCGTGTGCTCGACAAAATGCAGACCAATCTGGTCAGTACCGGCAAGATAGGCGACGAAAGCAGATATTCACGCCTGGATATCGACGAGATTTGCAAACAACAAGACGAAGAAGAAGGAAAGGAAGAACAGTGACGGCAACAACACAGGCCGCGACGCGGCCCGAACAGGCCAAACGGCCCAAGCAGCACATGCTGCGCACGCTCGGCAGATCCCTGCGTGAATACAAAAAAGTCAGCATCCTCACCCCGGTGGCCGTGGCCATCGAGGGCATTCTCGAAATCCTCATCCCCACGGTGATGGCATCGCTCATCGACGAAGGCATCACCGGCGGCAGCATGCCGGCCATCATCAAATACGGCCTGATTCTGCTGCTGTGCTCGCTGTGCTCGCTCGCCGCGGGCTTCCTCGCGGGAAAGTTCGCCGCGATCGCCGGCGCCGGCTTCGCCAAGAACCTGCGCCACGACGAGTTCGAGAAGGTGCAGGGCTTCAGCTTCACCAACATCGACCGCTTCTCCACCGGCTCGATCATCACCAGGCTCACCACAGACGTGACCAACCTGCAGAACGCCTACTCCATGATCATCCGCATGGGCGTGCGTGCCCCGATTATGATGATCGTGGCATGGATCTTCTCGTTCCGCATCAGCCCGTCGATCTCCTTCGTGTTCCTGGCCTGCATCCCGATCCTCGCCATCGGCCTGTGCGGTCTGGCGGTGTACGTGCACCCGGTGTTCGAGCGCGTGTTCCACACCTACGACAAGCTCAACAACGTGGTCGACGAGAACCTGCAGGGCATCCGCGTGGTCAAGTCCTACACCCGCGAATCCCATGAGGTCGACAAGTTCGGCCGCATCTCCCAGCGCATCTACAAGGACTTCAGCAAGGCCGACCGCGTGATGAGCTTCAACAACCCGCTCATGATGGTCTGCGTGTACGTCTCGATGATCCTCATCGCATGGATGGGAGCCAAGCAGATCGTGGCCTCCGGCAACAACGCCGCCCTCGGCCTGACCACCGGCGACCTGACCGCACTGGTCACCTACGCCATGCAGATTCTCATGGCCATGATGATGCTGTCCATGATCTTCGTCATGTGCATCATCTCCCAGGCGTCCGCGGAACGTATCTGCCAGGTGCTCAACGAGGAAAGCACGGTGACCAACCCGACCAACCCCGTCAAGGAAGTGGCCGACGGCTCCATCGAATTCGACAACGTCAACTTCCGCTACTCCGACAATTCCGAGAAGCCGGTGCTCGACGACATCAACCTGAAGATCCGTTCCGGCATGACCGTCGGCATCGTCGGTGGCACCGGTTCGGCGAAATCCAGCCTCGTGCAGCTCGTGCCGCGTCTGTACGACGTGACCTCCGGCTCGCTCAAGGTCGGCGGCGTCGACGTGCGCGACTACGACATGGAGGTCCTGCGCGACCAGGTCGCCATGGTGCTGCAGAAGAACGTGCTGTTCTCCGGAACCATCGCCGAGAACCTGCGCTGGGGCAACCCGAACGCCACCGACGAGGAAGTCCGCCATGCCTGCCAGCTCGCTCAGGCCGACGGCTTCATCCAGGAGTTCCCGAACAAGTACGACACGTACATCGAACAGGGCGGCACCAACGTCTCCGGCGGCCAGCGCCAGCGCCTGTGCATCGCCCGCGCGTTGCTGAAGAAGCCGAAGATCCTGATCCTCGACGACTCCACCTCGGCGGTCGACACCAAGACCGACCAGCTGATCCGCTCCGCGTTCCGCAACGAGATCCCCGACACCACGAAGATCATCATCGCCCAGCGCATCGCATCCGTGCAGGAATCCGACATGATCCTCGTCATGGAGGAGGGCCGTATCACCGCATCCGGCACCCATGAGGAACTGCTGAAGACCTGCGACGAATACCGCTCCATCTACGAGTCGCAGACCAAGAACCAGGCCCAGCCCGAGGAACTGAAGTGAAAGGAGGAACGCAAATGACCGAGAAAAACACTGAGAAAACCATGCAGACCAAGCCGGGCGGCAAGCCAGGCGCAAAACCGCCGATGCAGAAAGCCGCACCCGGCACCACCAAGCGCATCTTCGGATACATCTTCCAATACAAGTGGCACGTCGTGGCGATCGTGCTGTGCATCCTGATCGGCGCGGCCGCGCAAGCCGGCTCCGCACTGTTCCTGCAATCCCTGATCGACAGCTACATCCTGCCACTGGTCGGCGTGAAGAACCCCGACTGGAACCCGCTGCTACGCGCCCTGACGCTGATGGCCTGCCTCTACGCGGCCGGCACCTTCTGCAGCTGGCTGTGGCAGTGGCTCATCGTCACCGTCGAACAAGGCACCCTGAAGAAGATCCGCGACGACATGTTCGCCCACCAGCAGACACTGCCGATCCGCTACTTCGACACCAACGAGCACGGCGACATCATGAGCCGCTACACCAACGACACCGACACCCTGCGCCAGGCCATCAGCCAGTCCTTCCCGCAGATGTTCTCGTCCGCGATCTCCGCGCTGGCCGCGCTGGTCTCCATGCTGTGGCTGTCCGTGCCGGTCACCATCTTCGTGCTCGTGTTCGCCGTGATCCTGTTCGTGGTCGTGCGCGCCATCGTCTCCCGCTCCGGCCGCTACTTCGTCAAGCAGCAGATGTGGATCGGCGATGTGAACGCCTTCGTCGAGGAATCCGTCAACGGCCAGAAGGTCATCAAGGTCTTCAACCACGAGGACGCCACGCAGAAGACCTTCGACGAGAAGAACGAGGAACTGTTCCACGCCTCCGCCGAAGCGAACACTTGGGGTAACGTGACCATGCCGGTCGTGGGCAACATGGGCTACATCCTCTACATCCTGCTCGCCATCGTCGGCGGCGCCATGGCCCTGTCCGGCATGGGCAACTTCGGCTTGTCCGGCGCGGGCAAGCTCACCCTCGGCACCTTGGTCTCCCTGCTGACCCTGTCCCGTTCCTTCGTCAACCCGCTCGGCCAGGTCTCCATGCAGTTCAACATGGTGATGATGGCGCTCGCCGGCGCGTCCCGCATCTTCCAGCTGATGGACGAGAAGCCCGAGGACGACGGCGGCTCCGTGACGCTCGTCAACGTCGAACTCGGCGAGGACGGCCGCACCATGACCGAAGTGGACCACGAAACCGGCCACTGGGCCTGGAAGCGTGAGGAAGGCGACGACGGCACCCGTTCCCTGAAGGCCGCGCAGTCGCTGAGCCCGAAGGCCGCAGAAGTGGCAAGGAAGGCACGCGAGAACGCGATCACCTCGCCAGACGGTCGTCTGACCCTGCTGCAGGGCGACGTGCGTTTCACCGACGTGACCTTCGGCTACAACCCGGACAAGCCCGTGTTGCACGACATCACTTGGTTCGCCAAGCCAGGCCAGAAGGTCGCGCTCGTCGGCGCCACCGGTGCCGGCAAGACCACGGTGACCAACCTGATCAACCGCTTCTACGACATCCAGGAAGGCATGATCCTGTACGATGGCATCTCCGTCAAGGGCATCCGCAAGCCCGACCTGCGCAAGTCGCTCGGCATCGTGCTGCAGGACGTGAACCTGTTCACCGGCACCGTGATGGACAACATCCGCTACGGCAGGCTCGACGCTACCGACGAGGAATGCATCGCCGCCGCCAAGCTCACCAACGCGGACAGCTTCATCCGCATGCTGCCCAACGGCTACCAGACCGTGCTCGAGGGTGACGGCTCCGGTCTGTCCCAAGGCCAGCGCCAGCTGATCTCCATCGCGCGCGCCGCCGTGGCCGATCCGCCGGCCATGATCCTCGACGAGGCCACCTCGTCCATCGACACCCGCACCGAGGAAGTGGTGCAGGCCGGCATGGACAACCTCATGAAGGGACGCACCGTGTTCGTGATCGCGCACCGCCTGTCCACCGTGCGCAACTCCGACGTGATCATGGTGCTCGACCATGGCCGCATCATCGAGCGCGGTTCGCACGACGAGCTCATCGCGCAGAAGGGCGAGTACTACCAGCTGTACACGGGCGCCGTGGAACTGGAGTAATTCCTTCTGTCTCATCCTTGTTCTGTTCCTGGTGGAATGGGACGGGTTGAGCGGTAACAGTTAACGAATGAAAGGGCTGTGCGGGAGCCACATATGTGGCTCCCGCACAGCCCTTTCATTACACGATTCCAATAAATCGGCAGACAATATACCCCTTATACAGGGGTGCATTCCCTATGATTCTTCATAATTTCCCGAATCAATGTGAAATATCCATCGCAAAGTCTACCTATGCGGTTCCGTAGGCGGTTTGAGCGTTCTGTAGGTGGTTGGTCGCGGTATCGGGGTTGGAAAAAGGCTTTATTCCGGCCGTTTCCATATTGGGTATCCGGCTTCAACCACCTACGGAAGCGAAAAACCACCTACGGAACTATTTCAGACCGTAATAGTGTCCAATTAGTGCGCGTGCCGCCACTGCTGCGGGGTGAGCCCCGTGCGCTTGCGGAACACTCGGATGAAATAGCTCGGCGAGCTGAAACCGCATGCGCTCGCCACCTCTGCCACATCCGAGGCGGTGCCGCCCAGCATATGCATCGCCTGCTCGATCCGATAATCCGTCAGATACTCGTTTGGCGTGCGATTCACATACCGGCGGAACACCTGGCAGCAGCGGCTGCGGCTTGTCGCGGCGGACGCCGCAACATCGTCCAGTGTGATGCGCTCCGGGAAATGCCGGTGAATGAACCCCGTCATGGTCAAAGCCGCCATCAGATCGCGGTTATTGCGTTGTCCGTCCACATCATGTTGCGGCCGCTCGTAGTGCTCGCCGGACTGCATGGCCTCTCTCGCCAGCTCCAACGCCGCGCCGCACAACTGAATCGCCAGACCGATCGCCTGAATCGTACTGGCCTGCGGATTGACCGGTTCGTCCGCATTCGGCACATTGAACCGAACCGTGTCGTCGATCAGCTGCAACACCCTGCGATGCGCGGCGACCCGATGGTCGAGGAACACATAATCCGGCGCATCTGGGCCGCACAGCAGTTCCGTCTCGGTGCTCGCCGGCTGCCACACCGTTTCGAACAGAGCGGGGCTCGCCACCACCGCGGGGTAACGGCATTCGCTGCGCGGGGGCGAGAAGCCGTAATGCAGGCGATTCGAATTGACGAACAGGCCGTCGCCGGTGGAAATATGGACGATTGTTCCGTTGACGAAATAATCCATCGATCCGGCAACCGCGTGCACGAATTCCAGGTCACGATGCCAATGGCAGGCCATGTTGAAATCGAAGCGGGAAAGCATGTCGTTGCGCGTGTACAGCGGCAGATCGGGTTGATTGTAGTAGATGCGCTCTGACAGGTCGGAGAACACGGCGAGAGGCTGCAATGGTTTGCGGCGCTTCATGGCTCACCTCATCAATTCGATACGATAATGCTATTTACCGGCAAGCTAATGATATCGCGAGGTATGTCGGCATATTGTGCAAAACATACGATTGGCGGTTGCAAGAGCACTGCCCACTGTCATCGGAGTAATACGAATATGCCATCTCGTCGGTTCTTCACCCTGCCGGTCATCATGCTGATCTTCCAAAGTTTCATGCTCGGCACCAGCGAATTCATCATCGTCGGAGTGCTGCCGCAGGTCGCCTCCGACATGAACGTGCCGCTCACCACCATCGGCAACCTCGTGTCCGTATTCGCGCTCGTCTATGCGCCGCTCACGCCCATCGGCGCGGCCATCGTCTCCAGATTCGAACGATTCCATGCGCTGATTGCGCTGCTCTGCGTGTTCCTCGCGGGCAACATCCTGTGCACCGTCGCCATGAACTACGCCATGCTGCTCGTGGCGCGCATCGTCACCGCATCCGTGTCCGGCGTGCTGGTCGCCGTGGCCATGACCTTCGGCCCCGACCTCGCCAGCGGGGAACTCCAGCCGAAATTCATCTCATGGGTGTTCTCTGGCTTCTCCATCGCATCCGTATTCGGCATGCCCTTGGGCACCTGGATCGCCGGATTCGCCGGATGGCGCACCTCGTTCGTCATCATCGACGTGCTCACCATCGCCATGATGATCGTCATGTTCGCCGTACTTCCGAAGCACTCCACGCCATCCAAGGTCGGCATCCTGCAGCAATTCCGGCTCTTCACCGACCGACGCATCATTCTCGGCGTACTCGCCGTGGTCTTCGGCCTCGCCTCAACCTACGTGTGGTACACCTATCTGACGCCCATGCTCACCACGGAGCTCCACATTCCCTCGGCATACGTCAGCATCGCGCTGGTGGCGTTCGGCGTATGCGCCCTATGGAGCAATCTGACCAGCGGCAAACTGGCCGCGCGAGGCACCGGCATCTGGCCGCTCGCCGGCATGGGGAAGATCTACGCGCTACAGGCGGTATGCATGGCGGCATTGCCATTGGCTGCGACCTATGCGTGGATTGGTGCGGTGCTGCTGGTGATTCTCGGCATGGCTATCTACCTGCAGAACTCGCCGTCGCAGGTGTTGTACCTGCATGTGGCCACGACACGATACCCGGGCGCGATGACGCTGGCATCCTCGCTCAACTCCACCTCATGCAACATCGGCATCGCACTCGGGTCGGCGGTAGGCGGCGTGGCCTACAACACGGTTGGTCTGAGCGGACTCGGGCCGGTCGGCGCGGTGTTCGCCCTGCTTGCCGTGCTGACGACCATCCTGCTGCGCGTGAATGATCGCCGCAGTCATAATCGGTGATTACGAGGAGTCTGTACGACAGCATTCGCTGAATTAAGCGATACTGATGTGGTCCGCAACCTATCTCATATGGTTCCGTAGGCGGTTTGAGCGCTCCGTAGGTGGTTGGTCGTGATATCGGGGTTGGAAAAAGGCTGTATTTCGGCTGTTTCCATGCCTGGTATCCGAGGGCAACCACCTACGGAAGCGAAAAACCGCCTACGGAACTATTCCAGGCCGTATCGATGATTGGCTATTGCGCGGGCGACCATGCCGAATAGTTCATTCAGCTTCTGCTTGGAGGCCAAATGCTCGCGGGTGGCGACAAAAGGCGTGAATCCAAGATCCCTCAGTCGGTTCCGCTTATCTAGGTCATACATCCAACGGCCGTGGGTGTAGTGGTAATTCCCGTCGTATTCTATGCAGACGCGGTCGTCCGGGTAGGCGATGTCCACCTTCATCGTGCCTGAACCGCGTATATGGTCGGTGATTTCATAATTGACATATGCCTCAGGCAGACCGTAGGCATCGCTTTCCAAACGCAGCACCGTCTCCTGCGGGGAATCGGTGCCTGGCCTGGAAAGAGACAGGGCCTTTCTGCATTTGATGTTCCCGACGAATCGCGGCATGCTCTGAATATAATCTGAGAGTTCATCGTGAGTGCAGACGCGCAAATCCGGATTGGCGCAAGTAAGCCAATCCATAGCTATCACCAGACTTCGTTCATCGACATAGGGCGCGATCTGGCAGACTGCCTGCATCGCGGAAACGCTTGACACCAATTCGTCGGCATGCGCCATGTCTACGCCATGCTTTGCGTAATGGAATTTCATTCCCTGGATTTTCCGCAAGTCACGTTGCCGGCACACCGAAACATGAATGAGTTCCGAACCATATCCGGGCAGGTAATTCATGGTGGCAATCATGCCATGCAACTCCAGCGCCGTGCCATGGCTTACATAGAGCGGAACCGAGGAACGAGACTTTATTCGCGCCAACATTTGCCTGCATTCGAGATGCCGCCTTGCCGCAGCCTCCCGTGCCTGTTCCAACGTGAAAAATGTATTGTGACCAAAGCTTTCCATGCGCCGACGGTATATGGAAAGTCGGCGGCCTTGCAACCGCTTCTGTGAAAAATGTGGATATGTGCATGATTTTATCCACAACATCTTTTGGAGGGACGGCCGAAGGTGTGTGTCTTTCCGTAAGACGTGAAGTTGGCATGGACGCAACGGCGTTAGCGTGTTCGTATGGCGGATCGGTTGTGCAGGGATGTGTAGGTGCTGTGGAACTGGTTGTGGCCGAGCTTCTCCATGGTGTCAGCCGCGCTTGGATCCCTGCCGGCTGATGCCGCCCTTGTGTCCGGTCGCCTTGAAAGGCAGGCCGGCATTGCCGAATCCTTTGCCCCGCATGTTCCGCAGGACAAAGGATTTTTGTTTTGCGCGCAGTTCGTTCATTCTCTCCGTGGACTGATGCGTGATTTGCGGTTTCCGCGATTGCTGTGGCTGAGTCATGGCTATAAGGATACGTTCGGTAATGTAGTATGGTGGTTTCAGTAATGCTTTTACTAAAAATTTGATGAGGCATCTATGGGAGGGTGAGTGAGCGATGGCGACCATCAAGGAGATTGCGAAACGTACGGGATTCTCGCAGGCCACGGTGTCGCGTCTGCTGAACGGTGATCCGACGCTGTCCGTGCGTGAGGAGACGCGTCGCGCAATCATCCGCGCCAGCGAGGATTTGGGATACAGTGCCCAAGCCAAGCGCATCGTCATTCCGCACGAGGTGGCGTTGCTGGATAACGAGGAGTCCGATGAGGCGTTGCGCGACTCGTATTTCGCCGATTTGCGTTCGGCGTTGGAGCGCAACGCCAAGCAGCAGCGTATGGAGCTCACCCTCTTCCACGGTCTCGACGATATGCTGGCGCAGAAAAGGAAGTTTGACGGTTTCATGGCCATCGGCGCCGGCGCTATAGCGGAACGTGACCTTGAGAAGCTGCACGAGGTCATGCCGTACGGCGTGTTCATCGACGTGAATCCCGCGCCGAATCTATTCGATTCCGTGCAGCCTGATTTGCAGCAGACCATGTACGATGCGGTCGGGGCCTGCGCGAAGGCGGGCATGACGCGTATCGGTTTCATCGGCGGCAGGGGCGCGCTGCCGAATTTCTACGAAGTCGACGAGGAAGGCCGCGCCGTCTATTTCCGGCGCGAGATGGCCCGTCGCGGCCTCGACCTGCGCGGATTGGTGTATTCCGACGGTCCGTTCACGGTGGAGAACGGACGCAGGCTGGGGGAACGTTTCATCCACGACCACAACGGTGCGTTGCCGGACGCCGTCATCGTCGCGGCCGACGTCATCGCGGTCGGCGTGCTGCAGGCGTTCAACGCGGTCGGCGTGATCGTGCCCCGCGACATCAGCGTCATCAGCATCAACAACCAGACGATCGCCCAATTGACGTCACCGCCGTTGAGCACGTTCGCAATCGACCAGAACGAGCTTGCGCGCGTCGCCATTTTCACGTTGGCTGACGCGATCGCCAGCAAGCGCGCATCCCGCCAGCATGTGTATCTGTCGACGAGGCTGGAGGTGCGGAATAGCTTCGTGCCGACGGATCCGACGAAAGACGATGGTTCGCAACGCACGGCGCGGACGGGTCGGCAATCCCGCGCAAAACGTTCCGTGTGATTTCCATAGGGGATATGGTTGAGACGACCGATGGCTGGGATGTCAACGGTCGCCTCTGTTTTTATGTGGCGGATGCGCGGTTTTGCTTGGCGGATGTGCGGTGTCGACACGCCGATGATACGCGATGCAAGTATTAAATTTTACCAAACAAAAGTAAAGGTATATACTAAACGCGTATTCGAAAATCAAATGGTGATTTCCGTTTCGCAGCTTCAAACACGACTTCTAAGGAGAAGTACGATGGCAGAATCCAGCACCACGACCGCGCCGAAGGAGACTCAACAAACGACGGAACCGGCGAGGAAGAGCGGCATGCTATCCCGTGTCGCCTACGCGTTCGGCAACGTCGGCCAGTCCGCGTTCTACAACGCGCTGAGCACCTACTTCATCGTCTATGTCACCAGCTCGTTGTTCTCCGGCGTTGACAAGGCGCTCGCCACTAAGCTTATCGGCGTCATCACCGGTCTGGTGGTGGTCATCCGCATTGCCGAGATCTTCATCGATCCGCTGCTGGGCAACATCGTCGACAACACCAACACCAAGTGGGGCCGCTTCAAACCGTGGCAGCTCATTGGCGGCACCGTTTCCGCCGTGCTGCTCGTGCTGGTCTACACCGGCCTGTTCGGCCTGGTAAACGTCAACACCACGCTGTTCATCGTGCTGTTCGTCATCACCTTCATCGTGCTCGACGTGTTCTACTCTCTGCGCGACATCTCCTATTGGGGTATGATTCCGGCGCTGTCCTCTGATTCCCATGAGCGCTCCACCTATACCGCACTCGGTTCCTTCGGCGGCTCCATTGGCTACAACGGCCTGACCATCGTGGTCATTCCGATCGTCACCTATTTCAGCTACGTCTTCACCGGCAAGCACCAGGAGAGCCAGAGCGGCTGGACCTGCTTCGCCATCATCGTGGCCATCCTCGGCGTCCTCACCGTGTGCTCCGTCGCGTTCGGCACCAAGGAAAGCACCAGCACCCTGCGTACCAAGGCCGAGGATAATGGCGGTCCGCTCGCCGCGTTCAAGGCCCTCGCCCAGAACGACCAGCTGCTGTGGGTGGCCCTGTCCTACCTGCTGTACGCCATCGCCAACGTGGCCACCACCGGCGTGCTCATGTATTTGTTCAAGTTCATCCTGGACAACTCCGCAGCCTATTCCATCGTCGGTGTCGTCTCCGTCGTCGCTGGCATCGTCATGGCTCCGCTGTATCCGATTCTGAACAGGCGCATTCCGCGTCGCTATCTGTATCTTGGCGGCATGGTGCTTATGGTCATCGGCTATTTGCTGTTCATCGTCAACCCCACCAGCCTGCCGGTCGTCACCGTCGGCCTCGTCTTTTTCTATCTGCCGCAGACCTTCATCCAGATGACGGCCATTCTTTCCCTGACCGACTCCATCGAATACGGCCAGCTGAAGAACGGCAAGCGCAACGAGGCCGTCACTCTGTCCGTCCGCCCGATGCTTGACAAGATCGCGGGCGCATGCTCCAACGGCATCGTCGGAGCCGTGGCCATCGCCGCAGGCATGATCGGCAACGCCACCGCCGCCGACATGACCGCCGCGAACATCCGCACCTTCGAGATCTGCGCCTTCTACGTGCCGCTCGCCATCATTATTCTGAGCGCGGTCGTATTCCTGTTCAAGGTGAAGATCACCGAGAAGATGCATGACGATATCGTCAAGCAGCTTGAGGCGCAGCTGAACGAAGGCTGATTCGTCGCCGACCGCGATCGTCTTCGGCTGATTCATGGTCGGCCTGTCGATCGTATTGCGATTACGAAAGCCGCATGGTGGACGCCGTGCGGCTTTTCGCGTTTCTACGTTCGTACGGCGTGCTAGGCTGACATTTTGAAACGAAAAGCGATGATCCGTCATCAGCGGGGAGCTTCCGGAAGAACGGCTGGCGCTTTTGGGCGCGGCTTAGTAGAACCGGCGGGGTCGGCCCGAACAGCCGAACGTCAAGCGGTCGTATGGAACCTGCGCAGGAGGACAACCTGCGTGAGAACAACAGGGGAGTGCGGCAAGCGAGGTGGTACCGCGGTGCCGGACGTGCGTGATCGTACGGAAGTCATCGTCCTCGTAAGGTAAGTAATGAAACCGCCAAACGAGGAGCATACGGTGAGCGAATCCACCAATCATGTGTATCCGAAGGCTGCTGCCGGCGAGCAGAGCGCCAACGTCGCGCCGAACCCCAGCTTCCCCAAGCTGGAGGAGTCCGTGCTTGACTACTGGGACAAGGACGACACCTTCAGGAAGTCCATCGACCGTCGTCCGTCCGGCGATCACAGCCAGAACGAATTCGTGTTCTTCGACGGTCCGCCGTTCGCCAACGGCCTGCCGCACTACGGTCACCTGCTGACCGGCTACGCCAAGGACGTCATCCCGCGCTACCAGACCATGAAAGGCCACAAGGTCAATCGTGTGTTCGGCTGGGATACCCACGGTCTGCCGGCGGAGCTTGAGGCGCAGAAGGAACTGGGCATCGATTCCGTCGATCAGGTCAAGGAAATGGGCATCGACAAGTTCAACGACGCCTGCCGTGCCTCCGTGCTCAAGTACACCAACGAGTGGAAGGATTACGTCCACCGTCAGGCCCGTTGGGTCGATTTCGAGCATGGCTACAAGACCCTGAACATTCCATACATGGAATCCGTGATGTGGGCGTTCAAGCAGCTGTACGACAAGGGCCTGGCATACCAGGGCTACCGCGTGCTGCCGTACTGCCCGAAGGACCAGACCCCGTTGAGCGCGCACGAGCTGCGCATGGATGCGGACGTGTACCAGGATCGTCAGGACACCACCGTATCCGTGGCCGTGAAACTGCGTGACGAGGAGGACGCCTACGCCGTCTTCTGGACCACCACGCCGTGGACCGTCCCGACCAACTTCGCCATCGTGGTCGGCGCCGACATCGATTACGTTGAGGTGCGCCCGACCGAAGGCAAGTTCGCCGGCAAGAAGTTCTACCTCGGCAAGCCGCTGCTCGGCTCCTACGAGAAGGAACTCGGCGAGAACTACGAGATCGTGCGCGAGCTCAAGGGCTCCGAGATGGAAGGCTGGCGCTACTATCCGGTCTTCCCGTACTTCGCCGGCGACAAGAACGCCACCGAGGGTGAGGTGCCGGGGCCGGAAGGCTACCAGATCTTCACCGCCGACTATGTCGACACCGTCGAAGGTACCGGCCTGGTCCATCAGGCTCCTTACGGCGAGGACGATATGAACACGCTCAATGCCAAGGGCATCAAGAGCGTGGATGTGCTCGACGCGGGCTGCAAGTTCACTTCGCTGTGCCCGGATTACGAGGGCATGTACGTGTTCGACGCGAACAAGCCGATCCTGCGCAACTTGCGTGCAGGCGACGGTCCGCTGGCCCGCATCCCCGAAGAGCAGCGCGCCATCCTCTTCCAGGAGAAGAGCTACGTGCACTCCTACCCGCACTGCTGGCGCTGCGCCACCCCGCTGATCTACAAGCCGGTGAGCTCCTGGTTCGTGGCCGTGACCAAGATCAAGGACCGCCTGCTCGAACTCAACCAGCAGATCAACTGGATCCCGGGCAACGTGAAGAACGGCCAGTTCGGCAAGTGGCTGGAGAACGCACGCGACTGGTCCATCTCCCGCAACCGCTTCTGGGGTTCCCCGATCCCGGTGTGGGTTTCGGACGATCCGAAGTACCCGCGCGTGGACGTGTACGGTTCGCTGGACGAGCTCAAGGCCGACTTCGGCGACTACCCGCGCGACAAGGACGGCAACATCAACATGCACCGTCCGTACATCGACGAGCTGACCCGCGTCAACCCGGACGATCCGACCGGCAAGAGCCACATGCACCGCATCAGCGACGTGATGGACTGCTGGTTCGAATCCGGCTCCATGAGCTTCGCCCAGTACCATTACCCGTTCGAGAACAAGGAAACCTTCGAACAGCACTTCCCGTGCGACTACATCGTGGAATACATCGGCCAGACCCGTGGCTGGTTCTACGTGCTGCACATCATGGCCACCGCCCTGTTCGACAGGCCGGCGTTCAAGAACGTGATTTGCCACGGCATCGTGCTCGGCTCCGACGGCCAGAAGATGTCGAAGCACCTGCGCAACTACCCGGACGTGAACGGCGTGTTCAACGACTTCGGTTCCGACGCCATGCGTTGGTTCCTCATGAGCTCGCCGATCCTGCGCGGCGGCAACCTGATCGTGACCGCCGACGGCATCCGCGACACCGTGCGCCAGGTGATGCTGCCGGTGTGGAGCTCCTACTACTTCTTCACCCTGTACGCGAACGCGGCCGGGTATGACGCACGCAAGCTTCACGCTGACGAAGTGGCGGGTCTGCCGGAAATGGACCGCTACCTGCTGGCCCGTCTGCGCCGCCTGGTGGAGAAGACCCAGCATGCGCTGGACAACTTCTACATCTCCGACGCATGCGATGCGGCAAGCGACTTCATCGACGTGCTGACCAACTGGTATATCCGCAACAACCGCGAGCGTTTCGGCGCTGGCGACAAGAATGCGTTCAACACGCTGTACACCGTGCTGGAAACCTTCATGCGCGTGCTGGCTCCGCTGGCCCCGATGGAAGCCGAAGCCGTGTGGCGCGGCCTGACCGGCGGCGAATCCGTGCATCTGGCCGATTGGCCGTTCCTCGCCGATGAGAAGACCGGCGAGACCACCGAACTGGGTGCCGTGCTGCAGGACGACGCCAAGCTGGTGGACGCGATGGAGAAGGTGCGCGAGGTCGTGTCCGGCACGCTGTCGATGCGTAAGGCCAAGCAGATTCGAGTGCGCCAGCCGCTCGCCAAGCTGACCGTGGTGGTCGAGAATCCGGATGCGGTCGCCGCATACAGCGACGTGCTGAAGGGCGAGCTCAACGTGAAGGACATCGAGTTCTGCACGCTGGAGGACGCCGGCTCCCAGGGCCTGAAGATCGTGAACGAGCTGCGCGTGAACGCGCGTGTGGCCGGCAAGCGTCTGCGTAAGGACGTGCAGTTCGCCATCAAGGCTTCCAAGAGCGGTGCCTGGCATGTGGATGCCGCCGGTGTGCCGGTGTGCGAGACCCCGAACGGCGAGATCGCGCTTGAGGAAGGCGAATACGAGCTGATCAACCGTGTGGAGGAGAAGGACGCGCAGGAGGCCGCGAACTCCGTGTCCGCCGCACTGCCAACCGGTGGTTTCGTGATTCTCGACACCGAGCTGAACGACGATCTGCTGGCCGAAGGCTACGCCCGCGACGCGATTCGCGCCGTGCAGGAAGCTCGTAAGGCCGCCGGCCTGGAGATCTCCGACCGTATCACGCTGAAGCTGACCGTTCCGGCCGGCGACGTGGCGAAGATCGAACAGTTCAAGGATCTGGTGGCGCATGACACCTCCGCCGACAGCGTGAGCGTGGAAACCGGTGCCGAAGGTGCCGAGCTGGCCGTGGAAGTCGTCAAGGCCTGAGCTGGGCCAAGGCTTGAACCGGTGTTCTGTGAAGTTTGCGAAGTCCGTTAGGCTCGCAAACTCCACGGAACCCAATCAGCTTGCGATTGTTCCAAGCTGCGGCTAGAGTAATCTTTTGGCTTTCGAGTCGCCGCGGCAGCGTCCATCGCGGCTCGAGCCGCGCAAGACTTGATTTGTGTCCGCGTGCGTGACCGCGTTGTTCAATGCGGCCGAAGCGTGCGGAAGCAGATCGTTAAGCGAATGGTTCTCAGTACCATCCATGTGAGTCAAGCACACATTCTTGAGAAGCAGTCGCGTTGCCGGACGGCTGGATTTGATGGGCATGCCCCAATGCGGGCAGGCCGCCGAGAATCCGCCGTCCGGCTTTTTCTTTTGTTGGCGAGCCGGTGCGGCTATGCGTCGAGCGGCGCCGGGCCATGCGTGGGTGCGTTGCCTTTTTTTTCTGGCCGTGCGCGCCATGAATCATCGTCTGGATCCCATCGCCATCAAGGTAGAAAATGTAAAGTAGAAATGGTAAGAAATGTCAAATAGGCACGCCAAAATCTAGTATTTAAGCCAATTCCGCAAATCGATGATTTCCTGGTCGCATACGGCGTGAGCCATGCCGGGATATTCGAAAACCGTGCAGTTGCCCGTTGCCGTAAGCTTCGTCCGCGCACACTGCTGATCGGCGACGGGAATCGTACGATCATCAGTGCCGTAGCACAATGCGAAACGAGTACGGCCCGCAACCGGCATGCTGGCAGTCTCGCCTTTAAACGACGGACTTAATAAAATCGCGGCATCGAACACGTCGGGATGCTCCGCAACCATACGATACGACAGATAGCCACCCTGCGAAAACCCAATCAACACCTTACGAAACTGCCTGAAAGTCGGAGAAGCTAGCAGTTGTACAACGCTATTGCCGATCTCGGTGCACGCGCGGCGGCGCTCGCCGAACGAGCACCCGTCCGGATACCAGTAATGTCCGCCGATGTACGGGCGTGCATGTGGCGCGCGGAACGAAAGATAGTTGGGGCGGCGAGTAGTGGGGGAATGGGTGATGCCGGCAATGGTGTGATTGGTGATACTGGCGGCTGTGGTGTGACCGGCGATGCAAGCGGCTGTGTTGTTGTCGTCGGAAGCGCCGGTATCGTAGCAATCGCCGCTATGATGATCGGCGCTGCAAATCGCGTTGATGATGCGAACCATCTCGGACTCGTCGTTGCCATAGCCATGAAACCCAAGAAACAGCAGGTTGTCGGAATGTGCGGCACTCTCGTCAAAATCGATATTTCCCGTAATGCCCAGCTGCATGGCGCTCTCCTTTGTTCCTGTTTCCGTTGCTCTTGTATATGCCATTATCGTTTGCGGGTGGGATTCGGCAATGCTCATAAAAGCAAGTGGGACTTTCGAACTTATTGGACCTTATCCGTGACCGACATCATCGCTTAGCTACACTTAATCAGATAAGTGTAGCTAAAAATAATGTAAGCTACATTTAAACGGATAAGTGTAGCTAAGTAGGAACGGGAACCATGGATAACAACGAGTCTCTTGTCATTCCCTCGCTTGGAAAAGAACGGCATATCTGGCATATTCCGGAGGATGCTCCCGTTTCGCGGTCGCGTCGTTCGCGTGGCAATGGCGAATATGAGTCGACCGTACCAATCGAACTTGCGGGACTGAATCTTGTTTTTCCCTCCGAGTTGCTTGCGGATTGTGAAGAGGCGTCATGCGCGTTGGCGTCCTTTGATTCCTATGCTGCTGCGAAACTTGGTGAGGGCAATCATGTGCTCGGCCCGATGAGTGCGGTGTTGCTGCGTACGGAAGCGTCATCGTCCTCGCAGATAGAGAATCTGACGGTTGGGGCGAAAAATCTTGCTTTAGAAACGATTGATGAGGGAACGAGTGACAACGCCGCGGTCGTGGTTGGCAATGTGCGTGCCATGGAGGCTGCGTTGAGGCTTGGCAATAATATGACGGAAAGCAACATTCTCGCCATGCATGAGGCTTTGCTTTCCTCACAGCGTGGTTGGGAGGAATACGCGGGTGCCTATCGTACGAACCTGGTGTGGGTCGGAACCGACAGCTATTCGCCGCGTGGGGCCGCGCATGTTGGCCCGCAGCCCGAGCTGATTGCCGGTGCGATGAAAGATTTGATTGAATTCATCAAGCGTGACGATCTGCCGGTGGTGGCGCAATGTGCGATTGCGCACGCGCAGTTCGAAACCATTCATCCGTTCGTGGATGGCAATGGGCGTTGTGGGCGCGCGTTGGTGCATGCGATTCTCCGTAATAAAGGGTTGTCCTGCAATACCACGCCTCCTGTTTCCGCTGGTTTGTTGCATGATACGGAGAGCTATTTCGAGGCGTTGACACTCTTCCGGGAAGGCGATGCCGCACCGATTATCGGACAATTCGCACAGGCATGCCGATTCGCTGCGACAAGCGGCAGGAAGCTTATCGACGATTTGTGCGAACAGTTGGACGAAGCTCGTTCGCTTTTGCAAGGTGTACGTTCCGATGCCGCCGTGTGGCGGGTGTTGCCGAATCTGATTGCGCAGCCGATCATCAACACGAAATATCTGCAGAAAGCAGTGGGATTGTCGAAACCACAAGCGGAGCGTGCGATTAAGACCTTGAGCGAACGTGGTGTTGTGGTAGCGCGCACGGGAAGGCAGCGCAGCGTCGTGTATGAGCATCGCGGCATTCTCGACGTGCTTGACGATTATGCGGCCGGGCTAAGGAGAGGGTGATAAGAGCCAAACGGCTCCTATTATTCTTCGTATAAATTCATCGATGGTGGATCAGCTTTTCAGGACCGGTTTTATTATAAAAGCTATATTATATTTATTGTTTTTTTGCCATGCGATATGCCGAAAGCCGATATTCAGAAATTGCGTGATGTCTGCGCGTGTGTTAAAGGCAAGACTTTGTACTATTCACCGGACAAGCCAGCTTTGCGGTTCGGAGATACTACGGTAGTTGATGCTGAACGACTATGGAAGCCTGCACCTGAGGGAATGTGCCGATATTGGACAATTCGACCTATGGCCATTGCTGAGACGCGTCCTATCCCTGATCCGAAACGGAAACGTAAGTGGGGTGTTTATGAAGCCCTCTGCTTGGCTTTGGGACATGTGTGGCGCGATGACTATGCGTCTAAAACCTGTAGCGGACAGCGGCCTAAGATGAGTCGAGAAGAGCGCTATTGGAATCTTGTAGATGCTGTAAGGACAGAAACATCCAATTTCCGTATTTTCAGCAGTCGCGCTGTGCATCGTGTCAATATGACCGACTATGCGCATCATGCGGATTCCTCCAATGTTTTGCATGGTATGCAAGCATTGATTGCGATTTCAGATGGTGCGGATTCGCTGGATTGCGCAGCAATGGCGATTGGGCAAAGCCGTCATCTGGGTGGTGGATTCCTGGTGCCGGTGGATTTTTGCTTGAGCGCGCTTCGGCCGGATGAGAATTTTGGAAAAGGGGTTCCGACATGGCTGAAATGAGTTTGGAACAGCAGCAATATCTTGTTGCAAGATTCGAAGAATTTGTTGCTGCTGTTCATCCAACCGGAGACGGTCAACCGGTACGTAAGCCTTACCAATGGCAGATTAGGTTGATGCTATATGTCGCTGGACATGGGTTTTGGCCGCAAGGTATTGGAGCTCCAACCGCATCAGGCAAGACTTGCGTGATCGACATCCATGTTTTTCTTAACGCTATGGCAGGGCTTGCCGCTACCGAGAACGAGTCTGGTTCCCGAGTGCTTGCTGGTTTGCCTTTACAGCGTGTTCCGCGTCGTTTGGTGTTGACTGTGAATCGTCGTTCGTTGGTCGATGATCAGTTCGATGAAGCAAACGAATTGCAGAAGCGAATGCAGGCCGAAGCCAGCGAGGATGATGAGCTTGCCATATATCGTAAAGGTCTGGATCTGCGTTCTGCTATCAACGATGGGATTGAGCAAGAGTCTCCAAGTCCACGAATGATTGCGGTTGAACTTCGTGGCGGTATTAGTCCTGATCGTGAATGGCGTTATTATCCGCAAACTTGTGCGATAATCTGCGCGACGCCGGACATGTTTGGTAGTCGTCTGTTGTTCCGTGGCTATGGCACTAGCCGTACCATGCGTTCCATGGAAGCGGGATTGCTTGCCTATGACACGGTATTGATTGTCGATGAGGCTCATTTAAGCAGACAATTGCTGAAGACGGCTCGTCAAGTAGCTCGTATTGAAAACATGGCTGAGAATCCTCTCGCCAAACGCATTGCTTCTCTGCAGGTTGTTGAGACTACCGCAACTCCTGCATCTGATGATGCACATAACATGGTTTCCGTTGAAGAATCGGATTTTGACATCGATTCTGCATTAAAGCAGCGTCTGTGCACTCCCAAATTCGTATTTGCCCGCCTCGATTTCGAGAAATCCAAGGACGAAATAGACGCGATTGTATCGAAATGCGTTGAACTGATTCATGACAATGAGCAGGCTGATCAGCTAAGCGATTCTGACCCGCATGTTCTTGGATGTGTTATCAATACCCTTGACAAGGGCAAGGCGGTCGCTAAAGCACTTGCCAAGCAGTGTAAGAAAGAGGGAATCCAGCGTCCTATTGATGTATATGTTGGTCCGATGCGTGCCTACGATAAGGGCAAGGTAGCCGAAAAGCTTCGGAATCTGCCCTCGATGAATCCGCAGGATGCACCTTGCTGCATTATTGGCACGCAGACTTTGGAAGTCGGCATCGATGTCGATTTTGCAAATATGGTGACTGAAATCGCTCCAGGCTCTGCATTAGTCCAGCGTGCGGGACGCGTAAACCGTCGTGGCATAAGGGCCGAAGGGTCTGTATATGTATTCGGCCTTGACCTGCAACAGTTCAGTGAGAAAAAACAGGCGCAAGAGGTCGCTCCATACATGCCGGAGGATATAGATGCGGCGCAGAAGTGGTTGAATTCTCTGAACAGGGAAGAAGCTGATAGTGCTGATATCAGCGCCTGGTCCTTGAATATGAGCCATTCTCCGATTCCAGGAGAGCAGTCGGGCAGACTGTTGTTCCAACGTCTGGAACCATGGGATGTTGAAAATTTGTCGGTCACTGATGAAGATTTGTGTGCTGATATTACTGTGAATGGTCTGCAGCAGGGGCATTCGGATTTGAATCTCTGGTTGCGTGATAATCTTGGCTCTGAAAATCACGAAATTAACGTTGCGGTTCGTCATCTGCCTTGGGATGAAGCTCTGGCTTGTAAATTGTTGGAAGTGACGCAACCGGAAAATGATGAGTTGTTCCCCGTCAGAAGATGGCATGGAATTGAGAGACTCTTTAAAGAGCTAACTGATAAAAGCGTTAAGGCTGAAGTCGTTTTTGATGAAGAAACGGATTCTGGCAAGAGTATTGCCCATACCGTCGAATTCGACCATAGGGTGTTCCGATACCGCGCTTCGGATCCCGAAGGGCATCGTGTTGTTTGTTTGCATAATGCCAATCAGGGAATCGTGCAGTCGGGTGATGTGCTTATCTTTGACGACTATGAGAAGGTCTTCTCCAGATTCGCCGGGGAAGCTGCCATATTCGATGTAAAGGGATCTGAAACGGCAGTCGATGTATTCAATCGGTGTGGCTCTTCCACCTTGATTACGGATTCCAGTGTTTCGCGTAAGCGCAATGGAACAGAGATTGACGAAGCGTTCCAGTGTATTCGGGAAGGCGAAGAAGAAAATCTGCGTGAAAAAGGAGAGGAGCTTTCCGCGTCTGCTGAAGAGGATATGCAAAAAGCGCTTTGTCTGCTTCGTACGGCAACGACTGGTAATTCCCCTGAATGCGGGAGAGATGAGGAATATTCGTTGATTTTACCGATTTACGAAGATTCCAAAATCAATTACGTCGATGTCAAGGGCAATGTGATTCATCGCAATGTCCAATGGATTGTGAGCAGTGCTTCCGAAAATACGCAGGACTCCGAATCCGATCAGGAAATCTTGACGTCAGGAAAGAAGAAAACTCTGTTCTTGGGAGGACTGAATAGTTCTGACGGGTCTCGTCGTAAGGAAGGACATCAGGATCATGTCGCCTGCCGTGCCCAAGCACTTGGCGCTCTTGTCGGGCTGGATTCCACGATGGCAGAAGACCTGCGCATTGCCGGCGAATACCATGATGAAGGCAAGAAAGATGAGCGTTTCCAGAAGCTGCTTCGTAACGGTCGGGAGACAAAGGACAAGGAGCTTCGAGCCAAAAGCCGATTCCGGATGTCTCGTTCTCGGGAACGCGAGCTCCGCAATACATATGAGCTTCATGATTGGCGTCACGAACAACGCTCTGTTGCGGAATTCCAATATGCCTGTGAGAGCTGCAATCAGTTGAAAAACATGAATGAGACTGACAAACAGTTTATTAAACGTCTTATCGGTACGTCACATGGTCATGGCCGTGCGGCATTCAGACATGAAACGGCGTATTTGCTTCCCCAGGAGAAGTTTGACTTTCTCAATGTAAGCCCGGAATTGGAAGAAATCTCGAAACGTCTATTCGATTCTGGAGAGTGGGAGACCCTTATTGATCAAACCAATCAGCGGTATGGTTTTTGGGGTATTTCCTATCTGGAAGCGCTATTGCGTGCGGCTGATATTACATGTTCAAAGGAGGGATTGTGATGAGTGTCATTATTCCCGCAGATGCAACCGATGCGTTTTCTCACCTGTTCATGGTAGGTCTTGCTTCGATTCTTGAGGATGCCGATGCTGAAAGGGTATGCGCTTTCCGTTGGAAGGACACGTTGCAGGCGTTTGAGCTGAAGACCAATGATGATCTGGATATCGGTCAGATAGCTGAAGTCGTTCACGCCCACGCGAAGCGGTGGTCGCAGTCGTTGCCGTTAACTTCTGAGAACGATTATACGGTTGATGATGAAAACGCTAAGCCGAGTAAGACACTTCATGCAACCATGTCCCCAAGACTGAGCAATCTGGGTATTCCCCTTGGATGGGAAAAACTGCAGAAAGACAGGGAAGCTGCAGTTGATGCCATGCAAACTGCAGGTGATTACCGTTATTTCGGTGCTCTTGGGCAGCCCTCGTACTGGTCGGGGAAAAAGAATAAAGACGAACTGCAATCTGATTATGGCGCCTCTCGTTGGGAAATGGTGACACGTAATCAGGGAAAGGAGTTTGTCCGAGATCGCTTGCTTCCGTTGTCGCGGATAGTTGCGGCGAGATCCGTTGATGAGGTTTGTGACGGATTACTCGGCGCAAAAGTTGAAGATGAAGCGGGTAAGAATAAGCCGACAAGTCGTACAGCAACAGGCTTGCATGCTCCGTCGAAAACTGATAATGCATGCGCGTGGTGCGCTCTGATTGGTGTTTCGGTTTTCCCGACTCGTGTTTCAACTGCAGGATCCAGCTCTTCAACTGGAGCTAATTTTTTCCGAGACAGCAGCGCGGCCTTATTCCAACTTAAAGGGCCGATCCGCTTTGCAATTCTACCTTTGTTTGATCAATACTGGACAACTGCGAAATATCGTTCCGTTGTTCGTAGCGGTGCGCTTGCGGAATTTGGCATCCAGCACGTTCGACTTGTTGATGCACAATCACGATTGGCAAGTGCATCAACTGACTGGCTTGAAGAAAAGGGCGTTTTGGCATGTTGTCTTTTCAACCAGTTCATGTCAGATAACGCAAGTGCTCCGGAACGATGGTTAGAACCTGGCGCAATCATTCCGATAAAAGAGGCAGAAGATTAGGCACGGAGGAAATCATGGACGATGACCCCATTCCGATTAGTCTGGTTGCCAATTACATGTTCTGTCCACGTAGAGCATGGCTTGAAGCAGCTGGTGAAAAAGTTGATTCGGATCAGATTATGAGGGGAACATACGATCATCGCAAAGTTGATCGCACCGGTGGGGCTTCTGATGCTGATTCGTATCAGGCCGTAAATATCAGGCATGAGGAATGGGGTGTTATCGGCAAACTCGATGCAGCGAAAATGACGGATGAGGGCATTGTCATCCGTGAATATAAAGCGACACCGATAAAGCGGGCGATGATTGTCACCGAAGCGATGCGGACACAACTCGCCTTGCAGGCCGCTTGTCTGGAAGATATGGGTTTTCGTGTGGCGGGAACGGAGATTTTCTTCACAACGCATCATAGACGAGTTGATGTCGAACTGGACGAAGAGGATTTTGAGAATGCCCACAAAGCCGTGGAGGAAACACGTGCGCTGATCAATGCGGATCATGCGCCAGATCCATTGGAGGATAGCGCCAGATGCATGCGTTGCTCGCATGTGGGAATTTGCCTACCTGAAGAGCGAAAGTTATGTGCAGTGACGCACCGTGTGATGGTTTCATCACCAGATAATCAGGTGACTCATATCGCGACTCCTGGAGCGAAGGCGTTTACCAGAGCCGGCAGAATGATTGTTCAGAAAAATGGTGAGGAACTAGCTTCCATCCCGATAGATACCATGCAAGGATTGCAAGTCTACGGCAATACAGATCTGTCAAGTGGTCTGATTCGCGAATTGATGTGGCGTGACATCCCTATTGTCTGGTGCAGCGGAGCGGGACGCATGTATGGATGGTCTGTGCCATCATATGGACCGAATGGTGAGCAACGTATTGATCAGCATGTAGCTTCGCATGAGGGAAGGCTCGGCCTTGCCCGTGAGTTCATTACAGCCAAAATTCACAATCAGATGGTTTTGCTGCGTCGTTCCGAATCGGATAATCCTGTATTGCCGCAGTTGAGAAAAATCGAAAAGCAGGTGGCCAATGCCAATAGGTGGCAGGATGTCCTTGGGTTGGAAGGGGAATCGGCGGCACTGTACTTTTCGCAATTCGAACATTTGATTAAGCCGGACAGACAAATGGAATGGCCTTGGATTGCGCGTATGAGAAGGCCGGCGCCGGATGCTCTTAATGCATTGTTGGATTTCACCTATACGTTATTGCTGGCGGATTGCGTCAGAGGGCTTATCTCCTGCGGTCTTGATCCGCATGCCGGTTTTCTGCATAGCGGTAAACGTAACAAGCCTGCACTGGCATTGGATCTTATGGAGGAATTCAGAGCTCCTGTTGCGGACTCTGTAGTGCAGACAGTGATTAATAACGGCGAGATCAATGCACGAGGTTTTACTGATGTGCTTGGTTCTGTACGTATGACAGATGATACGCGCAAAGCAGTCATAAAAGCATATGAGCGAAGAATGGCCACTGAAATCATCCATCCGATATTCAAATACAAGGCATCTTGGCGTCGGACTGTTGAGATTCAGGCTCGAATGATTTTGGGATATCTTGACGGAAGCCAGAAAGAATATCGAGGCATCAGAATTCGTTAGGAGAATGAGCATGAGTGATCAGAGACGTGGGTATTTGGTTGCATATGACATCAACGATGATTGCCGGCGGAACCACGTGTCAAAAATACTTCAGCACTATGGGGAACGGCTTCAATACAGCGTTTTCCTATTGCGAATTCGCCCGTCGAAATTACTTGATGTTCGCATGCAGATTGAAGGAGAGATTGACTCTGAATCCGATTCTGTGGTGTTTTGTGCATTGGGTACGCTTGCGCAGACGGAAGAAGGGCTGGATTTTCTAGGCCGACGCGGCTATACGGATCTGGAAATTCCGTCGGTTATCTAATTTTGGGCTTTTAAATATGGCCAAGCTGTTTGACAATTGAATAGTGTTCTATCTGTTTGCCATATTTGCGAGAGGTGAATCATCGTGCCGACACGCGATGAGCGCTCGCAATGCAAAATCATTGCGATGTGTCATTTATATGTGACTGAATTGGTCCCTGTAGAATGATCCTTGTGATGAGCGCTCGCAAAAGTTCTTGGAATGCGTGTCATTGCAAGGATTTAAACTAAGACCGTTTCCTGAGCTTCTCAGCTCAGGCTTCGTTGAGGACATTTGAAACTGATGCGACTTCAACGTTATTCGAAGTTTCCTGAGCTTCTCAGCTCAGGCTTCGTTGAGGAATACGAGAGGTTTTACTAGGAGCTTTGAACCGCACCCCGATTGTTGGACTGAAGAAATTCAGATTCAATGATCGGAGGTGCGGTTCTTTCGTATGCGCGAGGATCGAAGGAAACACTACGACGACGGGTTCCGGCGCGAGGCACTG
>NZ_JBKESZ010000011.1:0-69811 GCF_056355775.1 Bifidobacterium sp. LH_743
CGCCAGATACGACTCGAGGGACGCACCCCGGAGGAGTTCCGGGGCATGTCCCTCGCGGTCTAGGGCTGTATCCTAATTAACAGCGTCCAACAATCGGGGCGCAGTTCAAAATGAGTCATGCCCCTCATTTATGCATAAGCTCATCAGTCGCTGAAATCGACCTCGCCAAGCTTTTCGATGAGCTTCATATTCTCGCCGTAATCGACCGGGCAGGCGATGATGTCCACGCCGCTGCCAGCGTGCAGCGCCTCGCACAGCGTCGGATACAACTCGTCCGCGGATTCGATCATATGGCCGCGCGCGCCGAAACTGCGCGCCAGCTCGCACACGTCGGGATTGTCGAAATCGACGTTCTCGTACGAGCCGTTGTGTATGTTCATCTTCCATTTGATCAGGCCATACGCCTTGTCGACCCAGACAAGCGCGACCATGCGTGCGCCGACGCGCACCGCGGTCTCGATCTCCTGCACGTTCATCAGGAAGCTGCCGTCGCCCATCGCGGCCAATACCGGTCGTCCGGGATTCTCCAGGGACGCGGCGACGGCGCCCGGCAGCGTCCACGCCATCGTCGACAGGGAATTGTCGATTACGCACGTGTTGGAATAGTACGTGGGGTACAGTCGCGCCATCCACATCTTCAGCGCTCCGGTGTCCACGAGCGTGATGTCGCCGTCGGCCATGGCCCTTCGGGTGTCGTAGACGATGCGCTGCGGTTTCATCGGGAAGGAGTCGTCTTCAGCGTACGAACGGAATTCGCCGTCGAGCAGCTCGTGGATCATCGGATGCGATTCGTCGAACCGGATGCCCTTCACGCGCAGCCGGTCGATCAGCGCTTCCAGCGTCTGGTCAATGTCGCCCATGATGTTGAGCGCGGTCGAATAATGCGCGTCGGTGTCCTCCACGAACGTGTTGATGTGGATAATCGTCTTGTCGTCGTTCGGGTTGATTTTCTTCGGGTCGAACTGCTGGATCGAGAAGCCGACGGCGATGATCAGGTCGGCCTCGTCGAACGCGAAGTTCTCATAATCGTGCTTCATGAAGCCGACCACGCCGAGCGCGTTGGGAATATGGTCCGAGATCACGCCCTTGCCTTCGAATGTGGTGGCGACCGGCACGTTGAGCTGCTCGGCCAATGCCAGCAGCCGGTTTTCGGCGTGCGCGCGGGCCACGCCGTTGCCTGCGAGGATGATTGGATGGCGTGCCCTGCCGATGATGTCGGCCGCACGGGCGATGGTGTCGTCGGTCGGGCGGATGTGCATGGTGTGGGGGAGCGGCAACGGTCCGATTCCGGCCGGCACGGGCATTTCCGCAACGTCTTCGGGGAGGATGAGGCAGGTCGCTCCGGGACGTTTGCGTTGCGCTATGGAGAAGGCTTTGCGCACGATTTCCGGCACGGCGCTGGGGATGGTTATCATGCTGGTCCATTGCGTGAGCGGGCGGAACACGGAGACCAGGTCCACGATCTGATGCGATTCCTTGTACAGGCGGGTCACGTTGCCTTGGGCGCAGATGGCCACCATGGGCGTGGTGCTTGCGTTGGCCTGCGCGACCGGCAGGGTGAGGTTCAGCGCGCCGGGGCCGAGCGTGGCGAGGCACACGCCCGGTTCGCCGGTCAGATGGCCTTGCGTGGATGCCATGAATCCGGCGCCCTGCTCATGCCGGGTCAGGACGAAGCGGATGCGTCCGTCGCGCTCCAAAGCTTCCATAAGGGGGATGTTTTCCTCGCCGGGAATGCCGTAGATGACGTGCACGCCTTCGTTGACGAGGCATTCGACGAACAGGTCGGCGACGTTGCGCTCATGCGTGGCGGAAACCGTTTCGACAGGTTTCTCGGTGGTTGTTTCGCTTGCTGTTTCGGTGCTGCTCATGGGGTCACATGCTAACGATTGATTTGTAACGTTTCCGATAACGTTTCGCACGGTTATGTAAACGACGGGACATGGTCCGAGTGCCGGAACGTCGATGGAAAGTGGTTCGAATCGGCTGAAAACCGCGGTTTTACGTATGTTTGTCGTGGCATCTCATATTTCCGATGCATGAAACGGGTTCGACACCTTTCGGCGGTAGGGTTGCCGCGTACATGGGGTATGGCGGATTTTTGCGCTGCTCCGCGACGCGGATACGGACCTGTTCGGCATGCAACGTGCGATACGTAGGCCAATACGGAAGAAGAAATATGATGGGCGAAAACGACAAGGCAGACGAGACAGTGGAACGGGCCATCGAATCGTCCGCCGACAAGGCTGCGGAAGCGGAGATCCGCGAGCTGACGGACTTTGAAAACGCCATCGACGAGACACTGGCCACCGGTTATCTGGATGACACCCTGACCGTCACCGATTCCGACGGGGTCGCCCAGGTGCTGCCGGTATTGGATTCCGAGCCGATTTCCCATCTTGTCGAAGGGTTGGAGGACATCGGCGGCAAGGCGAACGTGTACGTGCACACCGCGGATGGCGTGGTCGCGCTCAGCGTGGTGGAATACGATCCGGATGCCGTGGAATAGCCTTCGCCTGGTATCGGATGTTCACTGCGGTTGATGAGTGGAATGGCTGCATCGTATTTATTTATATTTAAATATATTTAGCCATTTAGCCATCGTTTCGAGAATCGGCATGTGTGTGACGGACGATGGTCGTATGAAACGTGCGGATATTGGCAAAAGCCGTCTCAGGCGGTGAACTGGCGGTGAATGCGCGGCTACGATATCGTGCCATGCATACGAAAAACGGGAACATCGCAAAAACCGTCGCTGTCGTCACCGCGACCGCCATATTGTGCTGCATCGTGCCGATGGTCGGTGTCGCACTGCGCGATTCGACGGTCGCGACCACGCGCGAGACCAACGTATTGCAGGCGCTTGCCGCATGGCCGGAATATCTGCACGACTGCTCGGCGGTGCTGGCGTACCTGTTCTCCACGGTCGGCTGCATTGCGTTGGTCGCGGTTTTGGCCGCGATCGACCTGCGCATCACCGGCAGCAGACGGACGGTTTTCCGTGACGTCGTCGTTTCGGCGGCGCCGATTGTGTATGTGACCGGCGTGAAATGGCTGGTGGAAAGGCCACGGCCGATCACCGCCCTCGGCAGCGGCCTGCTGCCGGGCGATCCCAGTTTTCCCAGCGGACACACGGCGGCCGCGGTGATCGTATCGGTCATGATGATCCTCACCGTGCGCAACCTGGCGCGCAAACGCTTTCCCGACGGCGAGACCAGCCAAAGGCGGGTGCTTCTCCGCAGGGCGGTGCTCGGTGCCGTCGCGCTCGTGTTCGCGGTCGCCTGCTCGCGTCTGCTGCTCGGCCTGCACTATCCGACCGACGTGATGGTCTCGGCCACCATCTGCCCGCTGATCTCCTACGCCGTATGGTGCGTCTGGCAGCTCAACGCACGCTGAAATGCGTGCCGAGCGTTCGTTGAATTTGGCGTAAAATGTAAGATGGAACCGGCGTAAAATGTAAGATGACGGTTCCTAATCGTTGAAAATAGGCGGAAACATGGCATTGCAACCACAGGGTTACATTCCAAGGCTCATTGAACCGCGAATCCTTATGCCCGGCAGCGGGATCCATCGTTCCTTATGGTATTAGTAGGCAACGGCGCGTATTCCTATACCACTCCCGAGGGCATCCATGTGGTGCCGCTGACCTTGCTCGGAGCGTGAGCGTCCGAAAAGGTAGGCAAACGGATACTGGTGTTTTCGTATGGCCGGGATATGTGCGCACTATTCGACACACCTGAATGTGTAGGGGGTGGATGGGCGGACAGGTTATGCTCCGATGGTGACAGGTTGTCCGGGGTTTCCTTGGGCAACCGGCTTTGATTCCGATTGGATGAACTGCAGTAAACCCTTGTCAATATTGGTATTTCAAGTTTAGTCATGCAATATATGCATAAAATGCATATTAATAGGTATTGCTTTTCAATTAGATAATCGATTTCCTTTTCCCGACAATGATGCCGTCAAGCGTTCCGCGTTGAGGCGGAGACGAATAGCAGAGAAACCGAGGAAGGAATCGTCATGCTTGAGATCAACATGGATGACGTCATCGCGGTAATCCAATCGATACGGCCGCAGCTGATCGCCATCGTCGTGGCATTGCTGCTGGGCATCATCGTGACCATCGCGGTCAATAAGAAAACGGTGGCCAACCAGGCCACACGCAAGCTTGTGCATTCGACCAGCTGGGTGGTTGTGGCAATCGCCGCGATCGTGTCGATCTCCCTGGCGCTCACCGGCCCGCTGAGCAGCATGCTGACCATGGCCACCGCCACCAAGCATGAGCTGACGCAGAAGACCATCGACAAAACCAACAAGCTTGCGGTGGACATCGAGCGCGAAGGCATCACGCTGCTGCAGAACAACGACGATACGTTGCCGATGCAGAGCGCCGGCAACATCAACGTGTTCGGCTGGGCCTCCACCAACCCGATCTACGGTGGCACCGGTTCCGGCGCGCTGTCCGACGCATACGACACCACGTCCCTGCTGGACGGTCTGCACGATGCCGGTTTCAAAACCAACGAGGAGCTCACCAAGTTCTACACCGACTACTCCACGTCACGCGGCGAAATCGGCGTGACCTCCGCTGACTGGACCTTGCCGGAACCCGCTGCGAACACTTACGGCGACAAGCTCATCGATGACGCCAAGGACTTCTCCGACACCGCGATGGTCGTGATTGGCCGCCTCGGCGGCGAAGGTCTCGACCTGCCCACCGACATGCAGGCCAAGGACGTCACCTACCATGACAATTCCAAGTCGTACAAGGATTTCCCGAAGGGAACCCACTATCTTGAGCTGAGCCAGTCCGAGAAGAACATGATCGACCTGGTGGCGAAGAACTTCAAGAAGATCGTGCTGGTCTACAACGGCGCCAACGCGTTCGAACTGAACTTCGTGAAGGACTATCCGCAAATCAAGTCCGTGCTGTGGGCACCGCATCCCGGCCAGGCCGGCTTCGAAGCGCTCGGCGAAGTGCTTACCGGCAAGACCGACCCGTCCGGCAAGACCTCCGACACCTTCCTCACCGATCTGACCAAGAACCCGACCTGGAACAACTTCGGCAATTTCGAATACGACAATGTCAAGGAATTCGAAGTGAACTCCGCCCGTGGCGTCCGCTTCCCGCATTTCGTGAACTATAACGAGGGCATTTATGTCGGCTACCGTTACTATGAGACGGCTTCGGATGAGGGTCTGATCGATTACGATTCGACCGTGCAGTATCCGTTCGGCTATGGCCTGTCCTACACGTCGTTCGACCAGAAGATGGGCGATGTGAAGTACGATGCGAAGTCCGGCAAGGTCAGCTTCGACGTGACCGTGACCAACACTGGCAGCAAGTCCGGCAAGGACGTGGTCGAGGTCTACTACAACCCGCCGTACACCAATGGCGGCATCGAGAAGGCCACGGCGAACCTGGTCGATTTCGAGAAGACCAAGGAGCTGAAGCCGGGCGAGTCCCAGACCGTGAAGGTCGAGTTCGATGACGACGACATGGCGTCCTACGACTATAAGAACGCGAAGGCGTACGTGCTGGAGAAGGGCGACTATGCGGTCTCCATCCGTTCCGACTCGCATCATGTGATCGATTCGAAGGATGTGACGGTGAAGGACACCATCACGTACGACTCCAAGAGCAACACCCACAACGGCGACAAGACCGTGGCCACGAACGTCTTCGACGACGCCAACGGCGGACTCAACTACCTGAGCCGCAAGGACCACTTCGCCAACGCGAAGGCCGCGCTCGCCGGCCCGACCGACTATTCCATGTCCGATAAGGACAAGTCCACGTTCTACAACACCGGCAATTACGATCCGACCAAGTTCGACAAAGCTTCCGACAAGATGCCGACCACCGGTGCCAAGAACGGCCTGCGTCTGGCGGACCTGCGCGGCGTCGACTACAACGATGCCAAGTGGAGCAAGCTGCTCGACGAGCTCACCTTCGACGACATGGACAACCTCATCGCCAATGCCGGCTACCAGAACGCGGCCATCAAATCGATCGGCAAAGTGCGTCTGTCCGACGTGGACGGTCCCGCCGCGCTGAAGGACAACTTCACCGGCGTCAGCTCCATCGGCCTGCCGTCGAACATCGTGCTCGCCTGCTCCTGGAACAAGGACCTGGCACGCGAATACGGCGAAACCATCGGCGAAATGGCTCACGAAATGCAGGTGTCCGGCTGGTATGCGCCGTCCGTGAACCTGCACCGGTCCCCGTTCGCCGGACGTAACTTCGAGTACTTCTCCGAAGATCCGGTCCTGACCGGCGACCTGTCCAGCCAGCAGGTGCTCGGCGCTGCGGAACACGGCGTGTACGCGTTCATCAAGCACTTCGCCTTGAACGAGCAGGAGACCCAGCGCAACGGCCAGCTGTGCACCTGGGCCAACGAGCAGTCCATCCGCGAACTGTACCTAAAGCCGTTCGAAACCGTGATCAAGGCCGACGGCGACGCGCAGGCCGTGATGGGATCGTTCAACTACATCGGCAACACGTACTCCAGCGCCCACACCGGGCTCAACCAGACCGTGCTGCGCGGCGAATGGGGATTCAAGGGCTTCGTGGAAACGGACTACTTCTCCGGCACCAACTACGCCTACCAGACCGCCGATCAAGCCATCCGCGGCGGCACCGACGCGATGCTCGCCACCACCGAAACCACCAACCATGTGACCGACCACAGCGCCACCTCGGTGAAGGCCATGCGCGAAGCCGCCCACCATATCCTGTACACCGCGGCGAACAGCTGGCGTTACGCGGATGGTGAGCCGGCCGATCCGATGCCGGTGTGGAAGGTCGCCATGATCGCGGCCGACGCGGTGCTGGGCGTGCTGCTGGCGGTCCTCGAAATCATCGCCATCAAGCGATTCATCGATCGGCGGAAGAAGGTGTTCGCCAAGTAACTGAATATGCGAAACCAATCGCAATATCTTTGATTCCATAATCAAACACTGCCCCGGACGGCGCTCGCAATAACAGCGGGCGCCGTCCTTTTTTTCTGCAGTTTGCCGACAGCGGTGTCTGTTTTCCGATGCGTTTCCCTGCCGTGTGCCGATTGTGTCCACAAAACGACAGGTTGTGTAACGCGGCGGCGATGGCGACGCAAAAGCTGGTTCAATCAAACTAGCGGCGAAATCCCACGTGCGTGGCGGCGCGATGCGGCGCGGTGCGACAGCGGGAAATCGCAGGAAAAACAGCGCAGGCCAGGCAGGGCAGGCTTGGTGAAGCGGGTTGCGAAAATCTAGTGCGAGGGAGAACCAATGGAACTTGAAGACCTTTCGATCGTTGAGAAGGCGGCGATGCTGTCCGGCGGATCCGAATGGGATTCGCGTGGCAACGATCGCGCCGACATCCCCAGCTTCGTCATGAGCGATGGCCCGCACGGCGTGCGTCGCCAGCTCGGCGAGGGCGACCATCTCGGCCTCGGCGCATCCAAGCCGGCCACCTGCTTCCCGACCGCGGGAACCGTGGCCAACTCCTGGGATCCGGCGCTCGCCGAGGAAATGGGCAAGGCGCTGGGCAAGGAAGCGCACGACCTCGACGTGAACGTGCTGCTCGGCCCGGGCATGAACATCAAGCGCAACCCGCTGTGCGGACGCAACTTCGAGTACTACTCGGAAGATCCGATCGTCGCCGGCCGCATGGCCGCCGGCCTGATCCGTGGCATCCAAAGCAACGGCATCTCCGCATGTCCGAAGCATTTCGCGGTCAACAGCCAGGAGCTGCGCCGCCAGGCCAGCAACTCCGTCGTGGACGAACGCACCATGCGCGAACTGTACCTGACCGGCTTCGAAATCGCCGTGCGCGAAGCCAAGCCGATGACCATCATGACCTCCTACAACGAGATCAACGGCGTCTACGCCCACGAAAACAAGCATCTGCTGCAGGAAATCCTGCGCGACGAATGGGGCTTCGACGGCATGGTCGTCTCCGATTGGGGCGGCTCCAACTCCGCCGTCGCGGCCGTCAAGGCGGGCGGCTCGCTGGAAATGCCGTCGCCGGGCTTCACCTCCGTGCGCGAGCTGGAAGGCGCCGTCAAGGCGGGAACGCTGTCCGAAGCGGACATCAACAAGCGCGCCGCCGAAGTCGCCAAAATCGCCGCCGCAACCAAACTCGTCGGCGTCGGACGCGATGACCTGCTCAAGGACGACATCGCGAAATCGCACCACAATATCGCCAGAACGGTCGCCGAACATTCCAGCGTGCTGCTGAAGAACGACGCCTCCACGCTGCCGCTCAAGCCGGGCACCCGTGTGGCCGTCATCGGCGACATGGCCGCGACCGCGCGTTACCAGGGCTCCGGCTCGTCCAAGGTGAACGCCACCAAGGAGGAGAACATCCTCGACGAGGTCAAGCACACCGAAGGCCTCGTGCTGGCTGGCTACGAGCAGGGCTACGACCGCCAGGGCCAGCCGGACCAGGTGCTGTTGAACGACGCCGTGGCGCTCGCCAAGAAGGACACCGTGGACGTGGTGCTGGCCGTTGTCGGCCTCGACGAGCGCAGCGAATCCGAGGGTCTCGACCGCTCCACCATGGCGATTCCGCAGGTGCAGAACGAGCTTGTCAAGGCATTGGCGAAGACCGGCAAGCCGGTGGTGATCGTGCTCGTCGCGGGCTCCCCGGTGGAATTGCCGTGGTTCGACGACGTTGCCGCCATGCTGTACGTGGGACTGTCCGGCCAGGCCGGCGCCTCCGCCACCGTGCGCGCGCTGACCGGCGAGGTCAACCCGTCCGGCCATCTGGCCGAAACCTGGCCGATGCGGTACGAGGATTGCCCGAGCTCCGGCTGGTATCCGGCCATCGGACGCGATGCGATCTACCGTGAAGGCCCGTTCGTCGGCTACCGCTACTACGAGACCGCCGGCGTGCCCGTGCGCTTCCCGTTCGGATACGGCCTGAGCTACTCCACGTTCACGTACAGCGCGATCACCGCCACCGCGACCGGCGTCGATTTCGTCGTCACCAACGATTCCGACGTCGCCGGCGCCACCGTGGCCCAGCTGTATGTGCGCGCGCCGCAGGGCGGTGTGCTGCACCCCGACCGCGAGCTGAAGGGCTTCGCCAAGATTGAGCTGGCCGCGCACGAAAGCAAGAGCGTGCATATCGATTTCGACCGTTACACCTTCCGTCACTTCGATGTCGCCGCCAATGCGTGGAAGACGGAAAGCGGCGAATGGACGCTGCTGGTCGGCGACAGCGCCGAGCATCTGCCGCTGGAGATCCCGCACACCGTCGCCGGCGATTGCGCGGCCGCCGACTGCGCCGCCGATCCGGCGCTCGGCCACTACCTGACCGGACGGGTCAAGGACGTGACCGATGCCGAAATGGCCGTGCTGTTCGGCCATGAAGTGATCGCCCCCGGCAAGCCGACGACGTTCGGCGTCAACGATCCGATCATGTCGTGGGTGGATTCCAAGGGATTCGCGGCGCGCACCGTCGCCAAGACGCTGACCAAGCGAGAAGCGAAGATCCTTGAGAAGACCGGCTCTCCGGATCTGAACACCCTGTTCATCCTCAACATGCCGCCTCGCGCCATGAGCAAGATGACCCAAGGCATGGTCGATTCGGCGATGGTCGATGCCATCGTGAAGATCGCCAATGGCCATACCTTCCGCGGATTGGGCGGCGTGATCGCCGGCTTCTTCCGCAACCAATCCGCAAACAAGCGCACCGCAAAGGAGCTGAACCATGACTGACAACAACGCTGCGAAGCCGGCTGGAACCGCCGGCGAGAAGAAGGTCGGGCCGATCCGCCAGTGGATCAAGGACCATCCGAACATCTGGGAGTTCATCCTGTTCAACGTGCTGTCGAACATCTCCACCATCACCCGCTTCGTGGTGACGTGGATCGGCACCGCCATCTTCATTTCCGGCATGGGCCTCACCCAGCCGTTCCACTTCCTGATCTTCAACTACGACACCAAGGGCAACGGTCTGGGCGGATTCCTCACCTTCCTGCTGGCCGAGGTGCTCGCGCAGGTGGTGAACTTCTTCGTGCAGATGAAGTGGGTGTTCAAGTCCGACTCCAGCTTCAAGGACGCCGCTTGGAAGTACGTGATCCTCGCCGTGATTATCGTGGTGGTGAACCTCGTGCTGCCGGGCTACGTGACCGGCCTGTGCCAGGGCTGGGGCATGAACGCTGGCATCGCCGGCACGATCGCCTCCATCGTCAACACTCTGCTCGCCGTGGTCGTCAGCTATCCGCTGCTCAAGTTCTGGGTCATGCCGAAGAACGGCGACAAGTCCGCTGACGGCAAGAAGAAGGAGGCCGCCAAGTAAGTCTTTTTTGAATCCTTCTCTTCCTTTCCAGCCCACCCGGGTTCCCTTTTCCCCGGGTGGGTTTTTTCATGCTTTCCTTCGCGTCTTTCCGTGCCTTTTGTGCTTTCCGTCTTCCTGTCTTCTCGGCGGCTGTGGCAGGCGGTGGAAGCTGCAAAATACGGCAACGAAATCGTCTGTTTTGTGCAAAAACCCCATTTTGAAATTGTCCGTTTTGTGCATCGCATGTCTGTAATGCTTGATTTTCCAGAGATTTGCCCATGCTCATCGATGAAGTGAGGCGCCGTACATTACGCCGATGGACGGATTTCTCACGCCGAAAGGTGCGGCGAACCGTCGATAGTGCGTCGGGGACGGAGGAAAATGCGTCGTGCATGCAAAAACAGGTTGCGACCTGTCGTCGATCGCCGCTGATCGTCGCAATTCGACGCAATTTGTGTCACGATCCCAAATTTCGGCTGTTTTTTCGAATCGTGACACATCTGGCATTCCTTCTTTACCCCCTAACCATATTTTTTGGTGCGATTTGTCCAGAAAAAGCCATTTCGGGGGTATCTGTCCGCTGAGATTTGTGTCACGATTCCAATTTTTGCCCGTTTTTTCGGATCGTGACACAAAATCGTTCACAACACGATACCGAAATCGCTTTTCGGGGGAGTGCGGAAGCGTTGCGGGGAAAGTTTGGAAACGTTCGAGAGTTTTTGGAAGTACTCCGGAAGCTTTTCGCAGCCAATTCGAATAGCGGATGTCATACGGCGGTTTGCAAAGAGGAGGGAATGCGAGTCTGCCGTTTTTTAGGATAGGGGAGAGGACATAGGGAGAGACGCACGGCCTAACCCACCAGTGCGCTGACGTCATGGACGTCGGCGAGGTGCTGTTTCATCGCTTGTTCTGCGGCCTGCGCGTCGCCGGAACTGACGGCCTCGAAAATGGCCTGATGCCCCATGTGCGAGATTCTGCGGCCGGTAGGGGTCTGATGGGACAGTTCCCTCACATGCTCGGTGCATTTGAACGTGAACTGCAGAATGGTGAGCAGCAGCTTGTTGCCGGTGGCGTGCGCGAGCAGCAGATGGAATTGGATGTCGAGTTTCATCGATTGCGCTTGGCTGAGGTTTTCGTCCGCTTCCTTGTTGAGGATGCCCTGCAATGCGGCGATATGGGTCGGAAGGGCCCGTTGCGCCGCGAAGGCCGCGATTCGAGGTTCGAGTGATTCGCGCAATTCCGTGGCGTTCTGTAGCTCGACGTCGGTCGATTCGAGCATGGCCGCCAGTTTTCGGGTGTTCGACATGGGGTCGAGCACGGTGCTGCCCCGTCCTTGGACCCGTTCGATGAGTTGTTTGGATTCCAGTTCGGACAGCGCCTCGCGTATGGAGGTCCGCGAGACCTTGAACCGTTCAGCCAGAACGCGTTCCGCAGGAAGACGTTCACTGGGCTTGAGCACGCCCGTCATGATGAGTTTTTCGAGATGGTCGGTGATCTGTCCGCTGATATTGCGATTGACGAATTCGATTGGTGGTATGACGGTCTCGTCATGGGATGGGTTCGTCGTGGAAGCCATGCTGATCCTCACTTTGCCGATGTTTTCGCCGTCGCCTTGCCTGCGATGCGGATTGGTCTAATGGTCATACCAATTCAGCATAAAACAACATGATTGGTCTGCTCGCCGTTTCCGTTCTGTAACAAGTGCGTGACCGCCTATTTCAGTGCTGGAAACTGAAGTATGAAGACCATACCATTGGTCTCATTGTTGGCTTCAACGCAAATTGGATGTACGGAAAAAGACGTCATGCAAAAAGACGTCATACCAAAAAGGCGGAGATCGATGAAGGATTCAAGGGCATTCGGACCGGTGCTGCAAAGGCTCACTCCGGAAGAGGCGCGGGACATGGGCGGCCGATACGTGCCCGCCAGCGTGCGGAACACGTTCTGGGGCGTGCTTCCGTCCCGGGCGGACGGCCCGATCGCATCCGTCTCATCCGGCCAGCGGATAACGATCGACACCATCAGCCATGAAGGACTCATGCCGGATCAGGGCTCCGACCCCGTCAGATATTTCGGTTCCAGGGGAATCGGCCGCGGCGAGCTTCTGGAGGACGCCATCGCGATTCCCGCATGCAAGTCCCGCGGCGAGCACGACGGCTCCCACGTCGTCACCGGGCCGATCGAAGTCAAGGGAGCCAAGCCCGGCGATGTGCTGATGGTGTCCATCGACAGGCTTGAGCGCCGCGCCCCATACGGCGTGATCTCCACGCGTCACGGCCGTGGCGTCATGGTTGATTCCGGGCTTGAGGGCGATTACGGCGCGCTGTGCAAGGTCATTTCCGTGGACGGCGCGGCTTTCGGACAGATCGTTCCCGACGGAACGCAGTTCCACGACCAGGCGTTGGACAAGACGGACTATCCGTCCTTTCCTTTGCGTCCGTTCCTGGGAATCATGGGCGTGACGCCCGATTCCGACGAACGGAAGTGCTCCATTCCACCCTATGCGTTCGGTGGGAATATCGACGTGAACGACATGACGGAAGGCAGCACGCTGTTCCTGCCGGTGCAGATCGATGGCGCCGGTTTCTACATCGGCGACCCCCATTACGCGCAGGGCGACGGGGAAGTGGCGTTGACCGCTTTGGAGGCTCCGCTTCGCGCGACGGTCACGTTGACCGTCATTCCCGGCAAGGTCGCCGACGGGCTTTTCGGCGTCCACGACAGGCCGTTCGCATACGCGGACGGAAAGCTGCTGGCGCTGGGTCTTCATGAGGATCTGAACGAGGCGTTGCGCCAAAGCGTGGCGTATTCCATAAGTCTGCTGTCATCGCTGTTCCACCTTCCGAAGAAGGCCATCTACCTGTATCTGTCCGCCGCGGCGGATTTCGATGTGTCACAGGCCGTCGATCTGGTCCGTGGCATCCATTCGCGGATACCGCTGTCCCATTTCGAAGGGCCGGCCGCCGACAATCTTATCGGCTATATCATGCAGGCCGTGGAACAAGCCGTGAAACAGGGCGATTGAAACAAGCCAGGCAACGCCGAAGCGATGCCGAAGTAATGCCGATTGGTGCCATCGGCGGACAAATCCGCCATCGGTGGAACGATGGTGATGCGACGAAACGAACGACAAGACGAACCGAAGACGAGGTGGACACAGCGTGAAGGAAGCAAGGAAAGCGACGCAATCGCAGCTGAAGATCGGCAGAATACCGGCGCTGATCGCGGCGGTGGCCGTCGTTGGCATCGCGATCGGAGCAGCCGCGGGCCTGCTTACGCTCATGCTGTACCAGATCGAACGTTTCGCGCTCGGCTATATCGAGAACGCGCATGAATCCGGCCCGTTCAACGTGCCCGCCATCCGCCGCGTGGTTTCCGTGACGCTCGGTGCCACCATCGCCGCCGTGATCTGGTGGCTGCTGCGCACCCGCACCACCAAAGTGCCATCCGTCAAAAAGGCCGTGGGCGGCGCGCTGATGCCAGTCTGGCAGACCATCGTGCACGTGCTGCTGCAGATCTTCATCGTCGGCACTGGCATGTCAATCGGCCGCGAGGTGGCTCCTCGCGAGCTCGGCGCGATGTTCGGCCAGCGTTTCGCCCGTTGGGTGCGTCTCGACGCGAAGGATACGCGCATGCTGGTGGCCATCACCGCCGCGGCCGGCCTTGCGGGCGTCTACAACGCGCCGCTTGCGGGCACGTTCTTCGCGGTGGAGATTCTGCTCGCCGACGTGACGCTGGAAACGGTCACGCTCGCGTTCGCCTGCTCCGCGCTCGCCTCCTGGGTGGCAAGTCTGGTCAAAGGCACGCACACGTTCTATCTGATCGGCAAGGCGGACGGCCTGTTCACGCCGGATTACATGCTGTTCGCTCTCATCGCCGGTCTGGTTCTCGGCGCGGCCGGCGCGCTATTCCGTCGCGGTTCCCAGTGGGCGGAGAAGAGCAAGCCGTCCGGAACTGGCATTCTGTGGATGATGCCGCTTGCCGGCCTGCTGACGGGCGTTGTGGCGATCGTCGTGCCGCAGGTGATGGGCAACGGCCGCGCCACCGCGCAGCTGAGTTTCTCATCGAAGGCCGATTTGGCCGTCATTCCGGTGTTGCTGCTGTCTTTCGTGGCCAAGGCGATCGTCACATTGCTGACGATTCGTTCCGGCGCTTCCGGCGGTGTGCTGCAGCCGGGCATTGCGTTGGGTGCTTCCGGCGGCGCGGTATTGGGTGTTCTGTGGATGCAGATGTTCCATACGAATTCGATCGGCATGTACGCTCTGCTGGGCGCGTGCGCGCTGCTCGCCGCCTCGCAGCAGGCGCCGTTGATGGCAATCTGCCTGGTGATGGAGCTGGCCGACGCCCCAATCAACCTGTTCGTGCCGATCGGCCTCGCGGTGGCCGTCAGCTCCTTCACCGCCTCCCGTCTGGCCAAGCCGCTCGCCGGCTTCCATCTGCCGATTCCGCAATCCGCGCAACCGGAGAAATAGCCAGCGTCCAACCGCCCGTCCGTCACATGGCCATCAGGCCGGTTTGGCGGGGGATGAGCACGGTCAGCACGAACCAGTGGTCGTCGGTGCGGATCGTCACCTCGCCGCCGTATTGCTGCGCGATGTGCCGTATCGATTTCACGCCGAAGCCATGCCGATGCTGGTCGTCGCGCTTCGTGGTACGCAGGTTGCCGTCGGCGTCTTTCTTCAGCCGGGAATCGAAATAATTCTCGACACGAATCACAATAAAACGATTTTGTTCGAACAAGGCCAGTTTTATAAGGCGTTGTTCCCGATTCGGCAATTTTGATGTCGCTTCAATCGCATTGTCGAGCGCGTTGCCGAACAGCGACGCGATGTCCATCGACGACATGTTGGCCAGCAGCGAGCCGTCGGCCACGGCGGTGAACGTGATGCCATGGTCGTTGCAGGCACGCTCCTTTGTGGTGAGGATGACGTCGAGCACGGGATTGCCGGTGTGCTGCTGCGCGCTGTAACGCTGCACCGACTTCTCCAACTGTTCGAAGCCCGCCGCCGCATGCTCGGGATCGACCTCGGCGCGCAACGCCGCGATCTGATGCTTCAGATCATGCGCGAGCCGGCCAAGCGATTCGATGTTCTCCTTCGACTGCAGGTACTCCTGATGCTGGCTTTCCAGCTGCGCGTTGATGGAAGCGAGTTCGGTGCTCGCCTCAAGACGGCGCATCTGCTCCTGCTGCGCGAACAGAATCGCGAATCCGCAGAAATCCACCAAAGTGCGGATGTAGAAGACCTCCTGGCCCACCGTTCCGGAGAACGGCGTGTTCGTGGAGATGAAGCTCAGATTGCTCATGGCGAAGGTGACGATTGTGATGGCCACCGTCGCCGTCGCTGCGGAAGCCGTCGGCAACGTGGGGGAGGTCTGGCTGAAATTGCCGCGTTCCACCAGCCAGGACAGCCCGAAACACAGCGCGTAGGTGACGATGAGCAGCAGGACGGCGCGCCAATCGTAATCGGAGAAGCGGCCGTTGCGCATGCCGATGAACGTGACGATCTGCCAATGCAGCGACGCCACCAATTCGGCCAGCACGAACGCGCGGGCCGTGATGTACAGCCCTTCGCGTTTGCCGGTTCCGGCGCCGAACAGGATCATCAGGTACATGCAGCTGAAGGCGAGCATCATGCCGACGATCCAAAACCAGATCGGCATGACGCCGTCGAAATACTGCACGGCGATCAACACGACCAAGCCGATCACGCCCACGATGGCTGAACGGCGGAACGGCACGCGGCGGAACAGCACCGCCATATACACCACGCACGCCAGCCATTCGCAGATGGCGGTATACGAGCGGGGAATGTCGGGCAGCGCGTTGGTGATCGGCGTCATCGACGGCACCGACACCACCATGACGCGCGTCGCGAAATCGGAAATCGCGCCGATCATCCCATACCACCCCCCATGTAGTCCGTCAACGCCGTCAGAAACGCCTTCTTGCGTGGACGGCTCACGCGCAGACGCTCGTCGTTCGACATGATGCAATCCTGATCGGCCATGCCCGTCACATGCCTGAGATTGACCAGATAGCAGGAATTCGAGCGGAAGAAGTGATAGTCGGCAAGCTTGGCCTCCATATCCTTCAACGTGCCGTTGATGGACAGCTTGCCGTCAAGCGTGTGGATGACGATGGTGTGGCGGATCGATTCGAGGTAGAGGATGTCCGCAAGATTCAGGCGCATCTGCCCCTTGCCGGTGTCGATGAGCATGGAATCGTCGACGTTGCTGCGCACCATGCCGATCGATTTCTTCATTTCCTGGGAAAACGCGAACCATGGCAGCGGCTTGAGCAGGTACGACAGCGCGCGCACCTCATATCCGCTGATGGCGTATTGCGGCGCGGCGGTGATGAAGATGATCACCACCTTGTCGTCGCGCTCGCGGATGCGGCGGGCGGCTTCCATGCCGTCCATTTCCTTCATTTCGATGTCGAGCAGCAGAATGTCGTAGACGGGGCTGTATTTTTCCACGATTCGGGCGCCGTCGTCGAATACGGATACGGTGAACTGCTCGTCGTTCTCCTTCTGGTAGCGGTTGAGATAGTCAAGTACCAGCTGGCAGCTTGCCGGGTCGTCCTCGACGACTCCGATCCGTATGTTGCGCATCAATCGACCTCCCTGTCCTGCCGTCGCGTCGCTGTGCGTTTCCCGTGCGTCCGTCCATGCGATATTCATTTTTCATGCGATATCGCGTTCTCTAGTAGGAAACTGTAATAGCCGGAGTGCGATTTACGGATCCATCCACCTGATTTTTTCTCTTCTTTTTTGCCACGATTATGCGGCGATTCGTACGGTAATTGGACCGTATTTGCGCGCGACACGCGTTGCCGGGTCGGAAGAAAGGTTGTGTATAGTTGTTGGTGGCTCAACGAAGAGATCTTCGCTAAACCAAAAATAATTAAACGCTTTGAATCGTGGTTTTGTCGAAGTAGTAAGCCGCGACGATGGGCACCGAACAAAAATCCCTTTACAACGGATCGTGAGGCACGTACCTGCCTCTGAAAGGATGAAAAATCATGGCAGAAGTCGTATTCGACCATGTTACTCGTATCTACCCGGGCAATGACAAGCCGTCTGTGGATGACCTGAACCTCGACATCAAGGATGGCGAATTCCTGGTGCTGGTTGGCCCGTCTGGTTGCGGTAAGTCTACGACCCTGCGTATGCTCGCCGGCCTCGAAGAGGTCAACAAGGGCCGCATCCTCATCGGTGGCAAGGACGTCACCACGATGCAGCCGAAGGACCGCGACATCGCAATGGTGTTCCAGAACTACGCTCTGTACCCGCATATGACCGTCGCCGACAACATGGGCTTCGCTCTGAAGATCGCCGGTACTCCGAAGGATGAGATTCGCAAGCGCGTCGAGAAGGCCGCTGAGATCCTCGACCTGACCGAATACCTCGACCGTAAGCCGAAGGCTCTGTCTGGTGGTCAGCGTCAGCGCGTGGCCATGGGCCGTGCAATCGTCCGTGAGCCGAAGGTCTTCCTCATGGATGAGCCGCTGTCCAACCTCGACGCCAAGCTCCGTGTCCAGACCCGTACCCAGATCGCCGCTCTGCAGCGTCAGCTGGGTGTCACCACCCTGTACGTGACCCACGATCAGACCGAGGCTCTGACCATGGGCGACCGCATCGCCGTCATCAAGCTTGGCGTTCTGCAGCAGGTCGGCGCTCCGACCGAGCTGTACGATCGTCCGGCCAACGTCTTCGTCGCTGGCTTCATCGGCTCCCCGTCGATGAACATCAACACCCACCCGGTGGTCAACGGCAAGGCGAAGATCGGCGAGGACACCGTGGATCTGCCGGCCGAGGCTGTCAACAAGCTGACCGCTGAGGACAATGGCCAGATCGTGGTCGGCTTCCGTCCGGAAGATGCCTCCCTGGCTGCTCCGGATGAGGCCAACGCCTTCTCCCTCAAGGTCATGAACGTTGAGGATCTGGGCTCCGACGGCTACATCTACGGCAACATCCTCACTGATGGCTCCGCCGCTGAGGCATCCACCATGATGTCCGATCAGAACAAGCTCACCACGATCCGCGTGAACCCGCGTGCTCTTCCGAAGGTCGGCGATACCGTCAAGATCAAGATCGACCCGTCCAAGATGCACCTGTTCGCTCCGTCCACCGAGCTGCGTCTGAACTGAGACGATAACGAGTAACCAACCGCTGGGCGTTTTTTTCGAACTGCCTGGCGGGTGGTTGAACCAAGACTTGGCGGACGCGCAAACGTCCGTCAACCATTAAACGAGACATTCTCTTTCCTCTCTTATTGTCTCGTTGGGGAAGCCCCGCGTTGGCGCGGGGCTTCCCTTTTTTTTATCTTCCTCCCACTCCTTGTCACGACTTGGGCCAACTTGGGTTCGACTTGGGCCAACTTGGGTTCGACTTGGGCCGCCTGTTGTGGGTAGGTCAGCGGGTAGATTGGAACAATATGGAATCACTTGAATTGCCGCAGATGGATCCTCGTGTGCTCAAAGCCACTTCCGTGAAGGCCGAAGATCCCGCAGCGCAGAGCCCGGAACCGCAGTCGTTGAAGATCACCGCGGCGAGTTCGAATCCGAAGATGTTCACACTACCGTGGGAAAAGCCGCTGGCGACTTGGCCCGAGGACCTGTTGGTCAATCTGCCGCGAGGTATTTCCAGGCACGTGGTGCGTTTCGTGCACGTGGGCGACGAAGTGTACGCCATGAAGGAGATCACGCGCAACGTGGCGGAGCGCGAATACGAGTTGCTGCGCCGACTGCAGAAGCTGGAACTGCCGACCGTGCAGCCGATCGCCGTGGTCACCGGTCGCCATAGCGCGGAAGGCGAGCCGCTGGAAGCCATCCTCGTCACCAAGCATCTGAAATTCTCATTGCCGTATCGCGCGCTGTTCGCACGCAACCTACGTCCCGACACCGCCGAAAGGCTTATCGACGCCTTGGCTGTGCTGATGGTGCGTCTGCACTTGGCCGGCTTCTATTGGGGCGATGTGTCCCTGTCGAACGTGCTGTTTCTGCGCGACGCCGACGCCTTCTCCGCGTTCCTGGTGGACGCCGAAACCGGCGACCTGCAGATCAATCTGACCGAAGGCCAGCGCGAATACGATGTGGATTTGGCCCGTACGAATATCATCGGCGAATTGATGGATCTGGCTTCCGGCGCGCTGCTGCCGAGCAACACGGATGAGATCGAAATCGGCAACCGTCTGGTGGAGCGTTACCACTCGCTGTGGAGCGCGCTGACGGACACCGACAAGTTCAGCCCGGACGAGATGTGGAAGATCGAGAAGCGCGTCAATAAGCTCAACGATCTCGGTTTCGACGTGGACGAGCTGGAAATGAAGACCGCCGAGGACGGCAAACGCGTGCTGGTGCGTCCGCGCGTGGTGGATGCCGGCTATGCCAACCGCAAGCTGCTGCGGTTGACGGGTCTTGACGTGCAGGAGAACCAGGCACGTCGACTGCTCAACGATTTGGACGCCTACCGCACGTCCACCTGGCGTGACGGTGAGGATCTTGAAATCGTCGCGACCGATTGGATGCGTGAGGTGTTCGAGCCGACCGTACGTATGATTCCGCGCGAGTATCGTTCGCAGATCGAGCCGGCGCAGTTCTTCCACGAAGTGCTCGACCATCGTTGGTTCCTGGCCGAGAAGGCCGGACATGACGTTCCGATGGCCGAGGCCGTGAAGAGTTACGTGGAGAACGTGCTTCCGCAGTACAAGCTTGATCAGAAGGACCTGGACGCGTTGAACGCCGAAGCTGATTCCGGTGTGATTGATGACGAGTACACGTACAACGACACCGATGAGGACGGCTACAACCCTGACGACGATCCTGACGCGGCGGTGTGGAGCCACTGATTTGATGGGCGAGCCGTTAAGCAAAGGCTCTGGTGGAGCCTTTGTAGGCGAGCCTCGAGCGAGGCGGCAGCCGTAGCGAGGGCAGTGTTGAGTCCGCGCGTAGCGCGGCCCGAAATTGCAGGACCCACTGAGATTCAGCGACATAAGCATACGAAAAAGCTCAAGCCGATAAGGCTTGAGCTTTTTCATAAGCAGCGTAATCGACGATTACTTGGCTGCCGCGGCCGCTTCACGACGTGCCCGTGCCACGGCGTACAGCGTAATGCCGGCCGCCACGGAAGCGTTCAGCGATTCGACCATATTCGACATCGGAATGCCGGCGATGGAATCGCAGGCCTCGCGTACGAGACGGCTCAGACCATTGCCTTCCGAACCAAGTACCACGACCAGCGGATCGGTTTCGAATCCGGTTTCGCCGACAAGCGCGTCGCCGCCACCGTCAAGACCGACGCTGTAGTATCCGCGTTCCTTCAGGCTTTCGATCGCCTTCGTCAGGTTCACCACGCGTGCCACAGGCATGTGCGCGGCCGCACCCGCCGATACCTTCCAAGCGGCTGCCGTGACCGAAGCGGAACGGCGTTCCGGCAGGATCACGCCGTTCGCGCCGAACGCGGCAGCGGAACGGATGACCGCACCGAGGTTCTGCGGATCGGTGACACCGTCCAATGCGATGAACAGCGGTCGCGCCGCGATACGCGCGCTTTCCGAATTGGCGGCTTCCATGGCGCGTGCCTTCTTGTCCGCGCGATCCACGAGCTCCGCCAGCGAGGAATACTGGAACGGCTGGGCCTTCAGCACCACGCCCTGATGGTTGGACGAGCGTGCGATGCGGTCCATTTCAAGCCTGTCCGCTTCCAGCAGGTTCAGGCCGTGAATGCCCGCAAGGCGTACGATTTCGCGCGTGCGGTCGTCATGTTCGATGCGTGCCGCCACGTACAGCGTGGTTGCCGGCACGCCGCAGCGCAGCGCCTCGAGCACGGCGTTGCGGCCGATGACGAGGTCGTCGGATTCCGAAGTGAACTTTGCCGCGCGACGGCGTGCGGCCAGTCGCGGATCGGCCATTTTGCGGCGGTCCGCCGCCTGCTTGGCCTTGTATGCCTTGTGATATACGCGATTTTCGGCCTTGGGGGTCGGCCCCTTGCCCTTCAGCGCGTTACGATGCTTTCCGCCCGACCCCTTGGTCGGTCCTTTTTTCATTGCCATAGTTGTCCATTGTCCCAGCACCCCGGGAAAAGGCGGCGGCTTCGCGTCTGCTCGATATTGCTCGATATGATGGCAAGAATGGAGAAGAACAAAGAGATTTTCGGATTGCCCCTCATGTTCTGGGGTCTGTGGGTCACGCTGCTCATCCTGTGGATGGGCCGCTTCGTCACGTCGTTCCTCTCCATGTACCTCGTTTCCGACATGCATGTGAGCGCGGGCGTGGCTGGCACTATCGTCTCCATGTACGGTTTCGGCGGTATTTTCGGCTGCCTGTACGGTGGTGCGCTGTCTGACCGATTCGGGCGCCCCGCGATGATTGTTATCGGCAATCTCGGTTCCGCGGTGATGCTGGTGCTGCTGGCGTTCATCGGCAATCCGTGGATCATGGCGATCGCACTGCTCGTCTACGGTGCCATTTCATCCGTACCGACGCCCGTGGTCGCGGCCTACGTTTCCGATGTGGTGCCGTTCCGCAAGCAGAAGCGCGCGTATTCGCTGCAAACATGGGCTGCGAATTTCGGCTTCGCTATCGGCCCGATCATCGCCAACCAGCTTGTCAAAATCTCCTATTCGCTGATGTTCTATGCGGAAGCGGCTGTGTTGGTATTCGCTACGTTGCTGATGATGGCATTCTTCAAAGAGGCCGGGCTGGGCGTGCACGGTGTCGGACGGTCTGTGGAACGTTCCGTGGAACAACCTGTGGAACGTTCTGGCACTGCGCAAACGGCTCAATCGCAGCAATCGAAATTCTCCATTTGGCGTGGCTATCGTCGTGCCTGCACCGACAAAGCGCTCATGTCGATGGTGGTGCTGATGTTCCTGTACACGCTGGCGTATTACCAGATCGTCAGCGGCTTGCCGATTTCCATGACGCAGATTGGGCTTGGTACGGATGAGTATTCCAGCCTGCTGACCATTAACGGCGGGTTGCTGTGCCTGCTGCAGATTCCCGCGATCGGGCTGTTTCAGCGGATGAGCAACACCCGTGTGCTGGTGCTGGGCATGTCCATTACGGCGGTCGGCTACGCGTTCCAGATTGGTGCGAATTCGTGGGTGACGTTCGCGATTGCGACCGTGCTATGGACACTCGGCGAGCTGGGTACGTTCCCGATCGCCGCCACAACGGTGGCGAACATCGCGCCGAAGGACGTGCGTGGTACTTACCAAGGGTTGTACAACCTGGTGTGGTCGCTGTCGAATGCGTTTTCGCCGTTGGTTGGAGGCTGGATTCTCAACGCGTTCGGCAGTCACGTGCTGTGGACCTGCTGCACGGTGATGTTCGTAATTGTGGCGATTGGTTTCTACGTGACGCGCGGCCCCCGCGAACGCGCCGCAGCCCGCAATCTTGCGATGGAGGAACTGTAGCGGTTGCGCTGCGCAGGTGGCGTGCGGTAGATACGCCACCGAACTTGCCAGATAACTTAACATAACTTAACGGCAACTTCGCATCTGTTAAGTTCGCTGGTAAGTTGCTGTTAAGTTCGTGCGAAGTTGACGGAAAGCGATGTATTGGCGTGATTGTGTGGCACAAATAATGGACATTGCCGGCAAGACAGGGGTGCATGTGCGCGTATGAAAAAGCGGGAGGCCGCGATTCGGTTGGAATCGCGGCCTCCCGCTATGCGATTTAAAAAATCGGAAAGAAGAGAATCGGTGCCGCAGCGTTCGCTGCGGCGGTGCCTTGCCTCACGCGGTCTGTTTCAAAGAGATGGCCTGACGCGGTTCGGCTTGCCTTCCTGCTTGAAGGTCTTACTTGTTGAGGACCTTCTTCATCAGATCAGCGGAAGCCTTGGCAAGTGCGAACTGGCCGAAGCCCGGATCGATGGAAGCGAGGTTGGAGTTGAGGATCTGGTTGAAAGTGTCGTTGTTCTTCATGATGTTTCCTTTCGGACGACCGCCTGGTTTCTTGCTTCTTTTTTTCTTCTCTACATCGTGCGGTGCGTCGCTATTGTGTTGTTTTTCTTGTTCTTCGTTCTTCTGTTGTTTTTCTGTTGTGCCTTTACTATACGCACGTCGGTATGCGTCTGGCATGCCGCAATCGTCATTTCTATTGTAAAATCATCGGGTTATCTTGAAGAAAATGTGATTACTGTGCCCGCATAACAACACAATCGCCGTATCGTACGCTGACACGAGACGGAACATATCCATTCCCATGTCAACGCACGATACGGCGATATCGGCGCAAATCAGCGGAATAATCGTAAATCAGCGGGGCTGACGGAAGTGACGGTCACCGATTGGATCGAACGGCGTGTGCGGTTCAAGCTGGTACCAGTATGCCACCGACGCGACGTCATCCTGCCGCTCGAAATTGCCGGCTTCCTCGGTGCCGATCTGCTGCCAGGTGACGCGCAGGTCAGAATCGAAATAAATCGGATCCGGAATGTGCCAGCGGTACAGGCCGCGCATGACGGGTGTGGCCACATCCCAGTAGTCGCTTTCACGATGTGCGGCGAGGCGTTGCGAATAGAACGGGAATCCCAGGTACGGTCCGGTGAACGTGTTCTCGTGCATGCGGCCGTGCTCGTCGAAGTCGGCGAAGCTCCACGCGCCGCCGAAATAGTCCTCCGCTCCGGTGCTGCACCACGTCGGGTACTGTTTGTCGCCGTCGATGTACATTTTGACTTCGCCTTCGCCCCACCAGCGGCTTTCCAGCGCGGTCAGCGCAAGGTAGGTGCCGATGTACGCGCCATGGCCGTGCACATTGTCGAGAATCGTGTAGTCACGGGCAATTTCGGTGACGCGTTCGCGGCGCCACTGCGCATGGAAGCGCATCGCATCGGCTGGCAGCGCGTCGTATTCCGTGTAGTCGATTTGGTAGAAGAAGGCCGGCACGTCCTCGTTGTGATCGTTGCGCAGCACAATGCGCGCGTGCTCGAACGGCATGGCGAAATAGCAGTTGAAACCTCGATTTGGCACCACCATGATCGGGATGGAATTGATACGGCAGGCCTGTGCGTGACCGCAGCAGAAGAAATCGCCGATCGGGCACTGCACGGACGGCGTCTCCTCGCCATCCCAATAGAATTCGAGGATGAGATTGCGCAGTACGTTCGGACCGGTCGGGGAAGTGCGGTCGGTGACCGTCATCCAAATGTGGCGAATCACGCCCGGGCCATCGACGTCCATCAGCGTGACCGAATCGCCTGCCTTGATCGTCTGGATGCAAGGGCTGCCCTTGCGTGACGGGCCGAGCGCGCTGGCGGCGGTGGCTGCAGTGCCCTTGCCGCCGGTCGGGTTTTCGGCGTTGACGCAACGTGTACGGCCGTGGTCCGTCGCGATTGCTAGCGAATCGAGGGCACCGTTGCCGAAACCGGAAGTCGCCATAGTATTCATTGTTCTCTCCTTTGTTAAACAGCTTGGGAAACGCGGAAATGGGTGCGCCGCCTACCACTGCCGACTATCGTAGATCCCCCTTGCAGTGGGCGCGTCGATAATGCCGGCCACGGTGCTGAAAGCCGCCGCGGCCGGTTGTGTCTGTTTTTGCGTTATTTCACAACATCCCAGCGTTGTTGGGTCGCGTTACTTCACTGCACCGGCAGTGATACCCTGCGACAGCTTGCGCTGGAAGATGATGAAGAAGATGATGGTCGGGATGATGCTCAGCAGCGAAGCCGATGCCAGCGTGGTCGCTTCCATGGTGCGCTGGCCCTGCAGGGTGGCGAGTGCCAGCGGAATGGTCTGTACGTCATCGCTCATGAGGAACGCCATCGGAATCATGTATTCGTTCCACGTCCACACGAAGAAGAACACGAACAGCACGCTGATGGTCGGCCAAGAAATTGGCAGCACCACCTTGCGCAGGATTTGCCAGCGAGAGGCGCCGTCGATGGCCGCGGCCTCAAGGATGGCCTGCGGGAACGTGCCGTATACGGAGGACAGCAGATAGGTGCCGTAGGCGCTTTGGATGATGGTGAAGATGATGATGATCGCGAGTTTGGTGTTGTACAGACCGACCTGCTTGAACATGGTGTACAGCGGGTAGAGCAGCGCTTCCTGCGGCATCATGTTGGCGAGCATGATGCCGAGCACGATCCAGGTGTTGCCCTTGACCTTGCCGATGCCGAGCGCAAAGGAGTTGAGCACCGACAGCACGACCGCCGCGACAGCCACCACTAGGGAGATGATGAAGCTGTTCCAGAACTTCAGCGGGAAGTTGGTGGTAGTCCAGAAGGAGATGATGCCCTCCATGGTGAAGTGCTTCGGCAGGGAGAGCGGGCCGGTGGCGTTGTAATCGGCGGAGGTCTTGAACGCGTTGACGGTCAGGACGAGCAGCGGGAACAGGACGAGCAGAGCTCCGGCGACGAGCAGGATCAGGGTGATCCAGTCACCTGCGGAACGCACGTGCTGCGTTTTCTTCGAGGCCTTGCGCGCGGCGGCCGTGGACATGGAATAAGTCATGATGGCACCTTTGCTTTTCGGATTTTTAGTATGTTCTTGCGATTGTTTTTTCGGGTTTTCTCTCAGACGAGTTCCTTCTCGACGTGCTTCTGCACGAGGGTGAACACGATGGAGAAGACGATGATTACCACAGTCAGCGCTGTGGAGATTGCGGCGCCGTAGCCCACCTGCTGCACCTGGAAGAACTGGTTGTAGGAATAGTACGACGGAACCGTGGTGGAGGTGCCCGGACCGCCCTTGGTGAGCAGGTAGACCGGAGCGAAGGTCTTCAGTGCGCCGATGGTTGCGGTGAGGATGACCACCAGCAGTTCAGGGATGATGGACGGCAGGGTGACCACGCGGAACTTCTGCCACCAGTTGGCGCCGTCAAGACCTGCGGCCTCGTAGAGTTCCGGATCGACGCGCTGCAGGCCCGACATGAAGATGACGATCGGGTAGCCGAGCTGGATCCACGCCAGGATGAACATGAGGATCGGCAGTGCGCTGTCAGGGCTGCCCAGCCAGTTGTGCTGCAATGCACCCAAGCCGATCTTGGCGAGCAGTGCGTTGACGGCACCGTCCTCCGGGCGGAAGATCCAGCCCATGATGATTGCGGCGACGGCCACCGGAAGCAGCTGCGGCAAATAGAACAGCGCGCGCAGGAAGGAAGCGGTTTTGCCGCCGAACTTCTTTTGGATCACGTCGGTGAGCAGAGACGAGATGAACAGGCCGAGGATGGTAGGGATGACCACGATAGCCACGATGATCCAGAACGAGTTGGCGAAGGAAATCCAGAACGTCGAATCGGAGAACAGGCGTTTCCAGTTTTTCAGGCCGACCCACTTGACGGGACCGACGCCACGCCAGCGGGTGAAGCTCAGGTAGATGTTCCAGATGAACGGAACAACAACTACCGCGAACAGACCGATGAGGCCGGGGATGAGGTATGGAACGAATTTCGCGGAGCGGTTGCCGGGAAGTCTCGACATGGAGGCTTCGTGCTTGGTCTTTTGAGACATTGCAAGTCCTTTGAAATATTGATGATCCGAGGGATTTCCGATGGATTGTTCTGTGATGACGCACGATTTGGCGCGATGCGACGTGCGGAATGTATGGGGGAGGAAAGGGTTGGTGCGGTCCGCCCGAAGACGGGCCGCACCATTATTGGAGTTGGAATGGAAAGGAAGGATCGGTTGTTTTTAGTTGTTCTTGACGCCCATGTCCTCGACGCCGGTGTCGTACTTCTCGTGGATGTTCTTGAGCACGTCTGCCGGCTTCTTGGTGCCGTTGACCAGCTCCTGGAACTCCGCTGGAACCGCGTCGGTGAGGTTGGAGGCCGCGTAATCCGGGTAGTAGCTGAGCTTGCCGTCCTTGGCGTAGGAATCGTATTCCTCGATCATGGCCTTGCTCTTCGCGTCGGTGATCTTGCTGGTGTCTGCCGCTACCGGAATGCCGCCTGCGTTGCCGAGGAAGTTCTGCACATTATCGGAGAGGACGTAGTCGATGAACTTGGCGGACAGATCCTTGTGGTGCGACTTCTCAGGAATCACCAGCAGGTTGCCTGCGCAGCCGACTGCGTAGTTGGATTCCGGCATGACGGCCGCGTCCCAATCGAACGACTTGATCTGCTTGACGAAACGGCCCTGGTTCCAAGTACCAGTCTGGTAGATCGGATATTCGCCCTTGATGAAGGCCTGCGTGGTGTCCTCGGCCTTCATGCCAGTGGCGTTGCGGGAGATGAAGCCCTTGTCAAGCCACTCGTTGATGGTCTTGACGGAGTTGGTCAGCACTTTGGAATTCCAGTCGACGTCACCCCTGTACAGCTGCCAGTTGTCGATGAACTTGGAGTTGGCATTCTTGGAAACGAGCTGCCACCACAGCCACATCACGCCGTATTCCTGCGCGTCGGCTGCAATCGGGGTCACGCCGGCGTCCACGAACTTCTGGCAGGCGTCCACGAACTCGTCGTAGGTGGTCGGAATCTTGATGTTGTACTTGGCGAACAGGTCCTTGTTGTAGTAGACGCGCTGGAATTCAGCGTAGCTGGTCATACCGTACCAGGTATCGCCGTCCATGATGCCGTTCTCGTCGTACTTGGCGACTGCTGCGTTTGCGCCGGTCACCTTCTTGTCCCAGCCGTACTGCTTGACATAGTCGCCGAGGTCGGTGAGCAGGCCCATGGTGGAGAGCACGCCGGCGGAGCCGTTGCCGCGGTTGGATTCCATGAGGTCCGGGGCTTCGTCGGAGTTCAGGAATTGGCTGCCGTTCTGCGCGATCTGGGTGAAGGACTTGCGCTCGAAGTTGATCTTGACGCCGGTCTCTTTTTCGAAGGCCTTGGCCGCGCGACGCCAAGCCTGAGTCTGGCCTGCGTCGTCCTCTTCGTAATACCAGAACGACAGGCTGTCCGGCTTTTCCTCGTCCTGTGCGGTATCGCTACCACATGCGGCGAGGGAGGTCAGCGACAGTGCTGCGATGGCCAGCGTGGCCAGTCCTCGTTTGATGTTCATTGCTATTCTCCTTGTTTCCTTCTTGAGGCGCGCCCTGCGGCACGGCTCACATCTGGTTGTATTGAAACGTTTCGATGACGTGCGTGCGATTCCGCGGTCCGTTTGGATTCGCCGGATTTCGCCCGGCTTGTTCGTTTGTTCGGTTTCTTCGGAGACCGTTATATCGTCATTGAAACGCTTCGATTATCCGTATGAAATTATGTTGCCTTGTGATTCCGTCCGGCCGCTCTGCCTTCCGGTAATCGCAGGAAAATCTATATTGTTCCGCCGGACCCCGCTTCCGCAACGGATCCGCGGCGCTTCATCGCGGGTTCGATGAGTTCCACGGAACCTTTGATGTCGGTGTGCTCCTCGATGGCGGAGACCAACAGGTTCATGGCTTCGGCGCACAGCTCCTCCGGCATGACCGGCATTTCGGTGATGGGGAAGCGCGTCGGCTCGCCTTCGAAATACGTGCCGCACGACAGGACCGAAACGTCCTGCGGAATCGACATGCCCGCGTCGTGCAACGCCATCAGCACCTGGCTGAGGACGCTTGCGTTCGCCTGGTTGATGATGGCGGTCGGGCGGTCGGGGTGCGCGAAGACGGTGCTGACGAAGTGCTGCGCGTCGAAGCTGTCCGCTTCGTAATGCTCGGATTCGATGACCGTCATGCCGAGCTCCTTCGCGTGCGCCAGCAGGCTTTCGCGGAAGATGACGACGTAACCGGAATGGCGGTTGTAGTCGGATTCGTTGTTGCGCAGGAACACGACGGTGCGGTGTCCCTTCTCGTACAGGAAGTCGACGGCCTTGCGGCCCATCAGCGCGAAATCGATGTCCACGCAGGCGCAGCCGGCGTGCGACGACGGATAGCCGATAGCCACGCACGGCTTGGAAAAAGTGCCGGATTGAGTGGCGCGCTCGTCATCCTGCTCCACGTCGAGCAGCACGATGCCATCCGCAAGATTGCTTTGCGTCACGCGGCGGATATCCTTCACTGCATCCGGACCGGTCAGCAACATCACGTCATACCCTGCATTCCTTGCGGCCCATGCGGTGCGCAGGAAGTAGGCGTTGTACCTGGCCTGGTTGATGTCGCCTCGAATCGGGGCGCTCAACGCGATGATCTGGTTGCGCATGCCGCGCATCTTACGGGCGCTGGCGTCCGGAGTGTAACCGAGCTTCTCTACGGCGGCCATGACTTTGTCGGTGGTTTTCGCAGAGATTGAACGCTTGCCGGATAGTACATAGGAGACGGTGCTGGCGGAAACTCCCGCTTCGCGGGCCACGTCTTTGATGCCTGCCATGCGTCTCGCCTCCCTTTTGTGCCGTTCTATCCGCTATCTATCGAATCGTTTCGTCGAAACGTTTCACTTAGCATAGCGCAACTATAAAATCATGTCAATCGTACGGCACGTCGCGTTCTCCCGTATGGGTTTATCGCCTATACGGGAGAACTACGCGTAGTTAGCGCTTCTTGCCGGACTTGCCGACCTTGCCAAACGTGAACGCGCGGACGATCGCCACAATGCCAAGTGCAACCAACGCGCATCCGCCAAACAGAATCAGCCAGCCGGTGGAGGCCAGCGGGCTGAACAGCATCACGCAGCCGGCCACAATCGAAATCAGCGCGTATATCACAGCCCATGCGGAACTCGGCATGCGCCACGATTCGACAAGCGCCATCACGCCTTCCATCATCCAACCGAGGCCCACCACCATGGTGACGAGCACTGCCAGCATGGCGCCGGACAGGGTCGAATTCTTCAGCATGACCACGCCGCCGATCGTCAACAACAGACCGACCAGAATGTCAAGCACGCGCCAGCAAGCTTAACATAACTTAACAGCAACTTCGCAGCGGTTAAGTTATCTGTTAAGTTCGCTGTTAAGTTGCTGGCAAGTTCGTTAAGTTCGTGCGAAGCTGGCGAGATCTCCGAAAACGGGCTATTTTCTGACCAGACGATACCGTTGCTTCGGGCTGCGTGCCGGCTCCGTCGGCTCCACGACATCGTTGGCGATCATAGTTCGCAGATGACTGGTGATGGTCGAGCGGGACAGCCCGGACAGTTCGGACAGTTCCTTCGAAGTCGCGGAGCTTCGCCTGCCCAGCAATTCGGTGATCGCCTCCTCCACGGATAACGGATTGGTGTCCGTCTTCTCGCTTTTCGTCATTCTTCGCTTATCGAAGGTCAGGGAGAAGAACGTCAAGGTATTGAGCGGCTTCGGCGGATTCATAAGCGCGGCCTGCAGCTGCTCTTCGATGACCTGGTAGCCCGTTCCCCGGTTCTCCACCACATATCCGCCATCGGGGTATGGTGTGGTTTCCAGAATGTTGGATAGGAACTGATTCCTCGAAGAGGAGATGCCCACGGTGCCCAACGTGTCGACCGTCACATTGCCGAAAAGTCCTCCTGGGTTGAGGATTTCCAAACGGTCGGCATACAGGTTCACCTGCACCTGCGAGCCGCGGGCGTCCGGTGAATAGTCGCGATGCATGAGCGCGTTGGCGATCGCCTCGCGGACCGCTTTGCGTGGATAGTCGGGCACGTCCTGTCGGAATGCGCCTTCGATCACGGCTCCGGTACGCATGTTCTTGGTGACGGCGTTCAGGGCATCCTCGATCATGAAAGGAATCGGACCGATGATGGTCTGCGCGTCGAGGAATCTGCGGTCCTCGTCCACCGTTTCGGCTTTGGTGACGCCTGGAAAAGCGGTGAAGGTGATATTGAGCCTCGGAAAGAACTGTTGGGGGAACGAGCCGAGAGCCAGCAAACCTCCGAGCGTTGGTCGGATGGTTTCCGCGTCGTCCTTTTTCGCGACGTGCATGCTGATGGCGATGTTCTCATCGTCGCGCGTGCCGAAAATGCGTGGATGCAGCTCCCGTTGGCGTGCGATGAATTGGGAAAGCAGATTGGGATCCAAGTCATCCAAGGTGGCCTGCGGAACGATTTCGTCGTCGAATGTGGGCTGACCGTGTTCTTCCATAAGACGGTCGATCTCGTATTGGGTGAGTTTGCGATCACCATCGCCGGTGCGGATGTATGAGCCTTGGTATCGTCCTTTGGATGTGATGAAGCACGGTTTGTCCTTGAGCGGCATCGCGGGCACGTGCGCCACGAGGACATTGGTTCCCTCAAAGGGGATTATTTCCAGAAACGGCCGCACCCGGGGAGTCATCTGCTCGCATTTCGCGTTGAAGGCCTCCTGCATGGCTCGTGCGTTGAAGGATTTCACCGGCGTGAATCCTTCCTTTTCGGATACGCCGAGGATGATGATGCCGCCGTCGCCGTTGGAGAAGGCGGAAAGCGTGTCGGGAATGCTTTCGGAGATTTTGTTGCGCGATTCCTTGACTTCGCATGCCTGCGTATCGTTCCCGATTTGGCGCATCTGCAGGATGAGATGCTCAAGCTCGTTTGCGTTCATGGTCGCTTCCTGATATGAATCCAACTACTTGCCAGCAAGCTTAACATAACTTAACAGCAACTTCGCAGCTGTTAAGTTCGCTGTTAAGTTGCTGGCAAGTTCGTTAAGTTCGCGCGAAGCCGGTCGGTGCAATCGTGTTCCGTGCCGTTCGTCGTGCGGTCGCAACGTATCGAAACGAATGTGCACAATAATATGCAAACGATTGCAAAAGAACCGGTTCAAGAAAAGGCGCAACGATGGCGATTCGGTACGTCGAACGGGTTCGTTGTGCGTCGGGGGAATGGTGTGTCGAAAACGATTTCAATGCATTTGAAATCGCAAAATCGCAATAAATCAACAATATTAACCCGTTTTATTTGGAAGTCGTTTTTTCTTCGGGGGTGAGAAAAATGTAAGCGTTTGCAAAAATTTGTTTCTGAGCGCACAATATTTGAAGTCGGCAATTGCAAGGACGTGGCTCAATGGAGGAGCTTGCGCATGCCGACAGGGTAATAATCAAGGAGAGAAAGGTGCGGTCATGAAGCGCACAGTAAAAGCGGCAATCGGTATGGTGGCCATCGCGGCGATGTCCATCGGCACTCTGGCGGCGTGCGGCGGTTCCGATTCGGGATCCGACAACGGCAAAGGCAAGGTCTACTACCTGAACTACAAGCCGGAGACCAACGACGCATGGCAGGCGCTGGCCAAGAAGTACACGAAGCAGACCGGCGTCGAGGTCAAAGTGCAGACCGCCGCGTCGGAAACGTATCCGCAGACGCTGAAATCCGAGCTGGCCAAGTCCAATGCGCCGACCCTGTTCCAGATCAACGGCGTGGTCGACTATCAGACATGGAAGGCCTACACCACGGATATGTCCGACACCGAACCGTACAAGCAGCTCAAGGATCAGTCCATGGCGCTGAAGGATGGCGACAAGGTGGCCGGCGTCCCGTATGTGGTGGAAAGCTACGGCCTGATCTACAACAAGGATCTGCTGGCCAAGTACATCGCTACCGACGGAGCCAAGATCAAAAGCGTCGATGACATTGACAATTTCGATACCCTGAAGGCCGTCGCTGATGACATCCAGGCCAAGAGGGACCAGCTCGGCGTCAAGGGTGCGTTCACCTCCGCCGGCTTCGATTCCAGCTCCGATTGGCGCTTCAAGGGGCATCTGGCGAACAATCCGCTGTATTTCGAATTCCGCGACGACAACATCACCGAGCAGCCGGCCGCCATCAAAGGCACCTATCTTCCGCAGTTCAAGCAGATCTTCGACCTGTATCTGAAGGACTCCACCTGCCCGAGAACCCAGGTCAGTTCCAAGACCGGTGATGACGCCAATTCGGAATTCGCGCTCGGCCAGGCTGTGTTCTATCAGAACGGCACCTGGGCGTGGCCGGATATGCAGAAGGCTGGCGTCAAGGCTGATTCCGTGGGCATGATGCCGATTTATATGGGCGTCAAGGGTGAGGAGAACCAAGGTCTTGATGTGAATTCCGACGCGTACTGGAGCATCAACGACAAGGCGTCCGATGCTGATAAGAAGGCCACCAAGGACTTCCTCAAGTGGGTCGTCACCGATCAGGCCGGCATCGATGCGATTTCCAAGGACATGGGATTGACCACGCCGTTCAAGTCCTTCGAGAAGGTCAAGTCCGACAATCCTCTGGTCCAGGCCGAAATCGCCTACCAGGATTCCGGCAAGGAGGCTGTGTCCACACGTCCGACCGCCATGATTCCGTCCGAGGAGTGGAAGAACCAGCTCGGTTCCGCCATGCTGGAATACGCGCAGGGCACCGGCGATTGGAATGCCGTCAAGAAGGCCTTCGTCGACAATTGGAAGACGGAGTACGACGCGGCCCACTGATGACGGATGACGCGGCCGCTGACGGCGGCCGTGTGTGAAGCCGTGAAGCCGCGTCGACGGCAGTCGACGGCATAAGAGGAATAGAAAAAGCGGGAGGATGCGATTCGATTGGGAATTGCATCCTCCCGCTTTGTGATTTCAGTAATCGAAAGGAAGGAAAGTGGGGGCGTGCACGCCGCGATGTCCACGGCGGCCGGTCCTGCCTTACGCGGCCTGCCTTGAAAAGGCTGCCTTACGCGGCCTGACCCACACCGCCTTTCGACTGAAAGGCCTTATTTGTTGAGGACCTTCTTGAAAAGGTCGGCGGAGACTTTGGCGAACGCGAACTGGCCGAAGCCCGGGTCGACGGAAGCGAGGTTGGAATTGATGATCTGATCGAAAGTGTTGTTCTTCATGATGGTTCCTTTCGGACGGCCGCTTGTCTCTTTGTTTCTCTGTCTTCTCCACATCGTGCGGCGCGTCGCTTTTATGGTTTTTCTTGTTTTGCTTTTCTGTTGTTCTTCGGTTGTGCCTTCACTATAGGCAGGCTGGCATGGGGCCGTCATGCCGCAATCGTCTTTTTTATTGTAAAATCATCTGGTCATCTTGAAGAAAATGCAAATGTGCGACGGCATGCTTCGCCTTCATGAAGCGCGCCTTCATGAAGCGTATAGGCGTGATTCGCCGGAAAACGGCGGATGCGGTGCGACAGGGAGTGACTCGACGGGGACGACGTGGATTGCCTGCAGCCTACTGCAGAATGAAGCCGGCTATATCGGTCGGGCCGATTTCGAGAACTTCCCCTTTGGTGGTGATCAGCACGTGCTGATGGCCGTTCCACTGGAATTTTCCGTAGAACAGATTGCCCTCATGCAGTACCGCGCCGATTGCGCCCTTGCCTGCCGCCGCGGAAGACGCGGAAGGGGGTTGCGCCTGCGACTGAACCTGTTGCTCGGGCTGGGCCGGCTGCGTCATTGGAATCGGCTGCTGCGCCGGCTGTTGCGCGGTGACGATGGGTTGCTGGGCTGGTTGCTGCGCGGCGAAAATGGGCTGTTGCGCAGCCTGGATGGGCTGGGCGGTCGGCCGTTCCGGCTGGGTCGGTTGCTCAGGTTCTTCCACGGGAGGATGGCGCAGGGTCTCCGCGATGCGATCAAGCAGGTCGTCGATTTGGCCGATGTCGTATCCGTCGGTGAACCGGACGGTCGTGAACATCTGCCGTTCGACTTCTTCGGGGGACATTTCGGCCTTGCCATCAAGCGCGTCCGCGCAGCGTCCGAAGAACTCGTTCACCTCGACGATGTTGTATCCCTCGGAGAGGTACGTCGTGGTAAGCCGGACGTTTCGTAGTTCGCGTGACGTGATTGTGGATACCATGTTCTTCATTATCCCACGAATGTGATGATTTTGCGCATAAAACGAGGAACGGTCGCAAAACATGCGGAAATCATGTCGTGCGGCCGTTTGTCTTAATGCTGATTAAAGGTAAAGGATATTATCCGCGCTTCGACTTGCCGACCCTGCCGAATGTGAATGCGCGGACAATCGCCACGATGCCGAGCACCACCAGAGCGCACCCGCCGAACAGAATCAGCCAACCGGTGGAGGCCAACGGGCTGAACAGCATCACGAAGCCGGCCACAATCGAAATCAGCGCGTATATCACGGCCCACGCGGAACTTGGCATGCGCCATGATTCGACGAGCGCCATCACGCCTTCCATCATCCAGCCAAGACCCACCACCATGGTGATGAGCACAGCCAGCATGGCGCCGGACAAGGTCGAATTCTTCAGCATGACCACGCCGCCGACCGTCAGCAACAGTCCGACCAGAATGTCAAGCACGCGCCAGCCGCCTGGCAGACCAAGCTCCACAATCGCGGTGACGATGCGGATCACGCCGGAAACGACGAAATATGCGCCGAGTGCAATCGCGGCGATCTTGAGCGTCGCTCCCGGCCAGATGAGCAGCGCCAGACCAAGGACGATCGCCACGATGCCGAGCACGCCGTACACGCCGCGAATGGCGTTCTTCGCGCGCTGCGGCAGCCACGATTCCACCAGTTTGAAGGGGCTTATCGGCTTCCATTCGCCGTTGCCGTTCGCGTCGGCCGGATTTGGCCCGTATCCGTAGGGGTTGCCGTACGGATAGCCATAAGGATTGTCGAAGTAGCGGGGAGTCTGCGCGTCATCCGCTCCGTTGTTCTGCGGATTTTGCTGTGATTGCTGGTTCGGCGCATAGGCTCCGTATTCCGGCTGGTTCGGCCTCTGTCCGGGATCGCCGGGGTTCATATTTGGATAGCTCATGATGGCCTCCTCCTCGAAAGCGCCTCAAAGCCTTGTTCGCTTCGAAGCCGTTCCCTTATTTTAGGCATGCTGTCTGTTTTTAGCCATCGACAGAATCGCCCCGCTTGTCCATCGGGAATTGAGGTCGTCGTGGTTGCCGTTGTGTCTGGGTGATTGCGATTGTTGTGGCTGACGCGGTGTCGGCGATTGTCGCGATTGTTGCTGTTGCGATGGCCGCAAACGGTTGCGCCGGCCGATTGTGACAGCATTGGCAGCCGCAATATGTGTCACGATTCCGATTTTTGGCCGTTTTTTCGAATCGTGACACATTGGCAACGAAAGAAATACCCCCGAATTGCCAATTTCAGTGTGCGGAAACCGAAAATAGGCGGTTCGGGGGTATTGGAAACGTGACGGATGTGTCACGATTCGAAATTTGGCCCAAAAAATCGAATCGTGACACATTTGGGATGAGTAGGGGGTATGCGGCTCGTGCGGGGCGCAGTTTACGTGCAAAGCTGCGTAGGGTGCATGCGAAATGCGGCTCGCGCGCAAGGCATTCCGCACGAATTGACGGGCCGGTTCCGTGGGCTGGCCCGTCGGAGTTAGCCCACGGAACCGGTTTGGACGTGAAAGCGGCCCGCCTCGGAATCAGAACAGCTCGAGCTGGACGTTGAGGCTGAGCGGCTGGTCAGCGGGCAGCTGGTACTGCGCGTGCACCGGCGACATCCACGAATCGTCGCCGCCGACGCCCATCTGCGCGGCCAGTAGGCGCAGGAACATGTGCCTCGGCTTCGGCAGTTCGTCCTGATGCAGCGCCTCCTCCAGCATCGCGCTCGAACAAGGCAGCAAGCTCATCGTGAAAGGTTTCACAGTGCGTTTCACGCGCAGGCCATGACCCGAATCGTCCGTGATCTCCGCCCAACGCACTTCCTCATGGTTGCCGGTCTCCTGTGGCAGCAGGTACGGTGCATGGTCGCGGTACGCATCGGTGCTCCACACGCCCAACTTCGCGTGCTTGCGGTCGGCGTACGTTTCCTCCGGGCCGACACCGTAGAATCGCAGATTCGAATATTCCGCGGGCAGTGCCCATTCGATGCCGAACGCCGGAATCGTAGGCAAATCGCCGTTCTTCTCGCCCGGATACTCGACGTCGAGCGAGACATGGCCGTCCGTATCGGCGATGTAGCGTACCGTTACCTTCGTGCGCTGTGGAATCGCCAATTCGTATGTATATGTGGCTTCCACGGCGTCCTCTCCACGGGGCGCGATCTCGCAGCCGACGCAACGGGCGTACTTACCCGCGACAGCCCAAGCGGCGCGTTCGAAAGCGTGCCCGGCGCCACGATCGTTGTCCGTCAACGGACGGAACGTGGTGATCGAAGGACGACGTAGCACGAATTCGCGTTCGCCAAGCGTGTACGAGACCATGCCTCCCTGTGCGCGGGAGAAGAGTGCTTCGCGGCCCTGCCCGCGCACACCCACGTTCCAGCGTCCGAAGGTGATGGCGTCGTCGGACGAAGCCGTGCCGGTCGTGTGTGCCGTGGTCGCTTCGGCAGTCGCGTTGTCCGTGCCGGCCGCTTTATCGGCCGTACCAGCCGCATCAACGCCCTTCGCGACTGCCACCACGCACTGGCCGAACGCCAGCTCATAGCCGGCCGGACCCCAATCGCACGCCTCGCCCAATTGCTGTGAGACCTCCAAAACCAGCTCCTCGGCATTGTCGCGATAATCGTCGATCGGCCAATCGACGTCGAACAGGACGCTTTCGCCGGCCGGCACGTCGAAGCGGCGCGTGGCGCTCCACGCCGGCTTGCCGTCGGCAAGCACGCGCAAGACGAACACGTACGCGCCCGTCGACACGAACAGGTTGTCGTTCGTGACGCGCACGCTGTCCTGCGTAACCGCGATTTTCACGTTTGCATACAGCTGCTTGACTTCCTGCGCCTTCGGCGAGGGGGTGCGGTCGGAGAACAGCAGGCCGTCGCCGGAGAATTCGTAGTCGCTTGGACGGTCGCCGAAATCGCCGCCGTAGCACATGCGCGTCGTGCCGTCAGGCAGTTTGGCTTCGATTGCTTGGTCGATGAAATCCCAGATGAAGCCGCCCTGGTACATCGGATAGCGTTCCAGTGCCGTATATTCGTCCATGTTGCCGCACGAATTGCCCATCGCGTGCATGTATTCGCAGGAGATGTACGGCTTTCTCGGGCCGTCCGTATGCACCGGGCTGCCGTCCTGCAGGTAGCGTTCGATTTCGTCGGCATGCGCGTACATGCGGCTTTCGATATCCGTCACGTCCTCGAATTCGCGCATGTGCACGGATCCTTCGTAATGCACCGGACGGTTCGGGTCGATCGCATGCGCGTGGCGGTACATCGCGCGGAACACCTCACCAGCGCTCGACTCGTTGCCGAGCGACCAGATCAGCACGCTCGGATGGTTGTAGTCGCGGCGCATCATGCTGTTGATGCGGTCCACGCACGCGCCCTCCCATTCGGGACGGCTGCCGGGGATGCCGTCCTCGGGGCGTTCGACGTTGTTGGCCACCCAGGTGCCGTGCGTCTCCATGTTGGTTTCGTCGATCAGATACAGGCCGTATTCGTCGCACAGGTCGTACCAGTATTCCTGGTTCGGATAGTGGGAGGTGCGGATGGCGTTGATGTTATGCCGCTTGCAGAAGACCACGTCGGAGAGCATGTCCTCGCGGGTGATCGCGCGGCCGCGCTTCGCGTCGAATTCGTGGCGGTCCACGCCCTTGAACACGATGCGCTTGCCGTTGAGCGTCATGATGCCGTTTTCGATGCGGAACGTACGGAAGCCGACGCGTTGCGTCACGGTTTCGATGGTTGCGCCGTCATGTCCGACGACGCGCACGGTCAGCGTATACAACGTCGGCGATTCGGCGCTCCACGGCGCGATGTTGGACAATTTGCCGGAATCAAGCGTGACCTCGCCGTTGCAGGCCTGCGTCGATTCCCACACGACGTTTCCATGGCCGTCGCGCAGCGTGCTTTCGATGGTCGCCGCGTCGGCGGGGTTGCGCAGTGCGAGCGTCGCGTCAAGTTCGGCGGTGTCGGCTATGCCGGTCGTGTCATAGTCGGCTTCGACCTGCATGGTCTCGACGTGCGTGCGCGGTTGGGCGGCGAGTTCCACGGAACGGAACAGGCCGTGCAGCCGCCAGAAATCCTGGTCCTCCAGCCATGAGGCGCTCGAATATTCGTAGCAGGCGACGGTGAGCGTGTGCTCGGTCGATGTGGCTTCGGCGGCGGCCTCGCCGTCGGTCGTTCCTTGCAGAGCCTCCGTCACATCGAATTCGCTCGGCGTGAACCCGTCCTCGCCGTAGCCCACGAATGTGCCGTCGATCCACACGTAGATCGCGGTGGCCGCACCATGGAACGTCAGGCTCACCGTACCCCTGTCCTTCAGTGTGCGCGCGAGCGGCGCATCCAACGAGAACCGACGGCGGTAGATCGCCACATGGTTGTTTTCGGGGATGTCCGGCGCCTGCGGATCCTCATGGCCGTCCCATGGATACTGGACGTTGACGTACTTGTTGTTGAGGTATCCGGCCATCTGCAGGTGGCTCGGCACTTCGATTGAGCCGAAATCGCCATCCTCGAAATCGACGGCCGCGAACGGCGCGTCCGCCACATCCACGTCACGCGCCTGTTCGATGCGCACCTTCCATTCGCCGTCAAGGCTTTGTTTCGGCTCTGCCGTTTCACCGATGACGTAACGGTGGTTGGAATGCGCCGGCTTCCGATTCACTGCGAACACCGTCGGATCGGTGAGCCAGTCCGCGCTCGCCGCGGTTGCGTGGAGTATCGCGTTTTCGATTGCATCTGCCATATTTGAATCCCCTTGCGTTGCTGCGTTGTCTACTGCGTCGTTGCGGTTGCGCCGCATGATGCCGTGCGGCTGTGGATTGTGGTAATAAAATTTACCAACAAACGATAATGTATCACACTTCATGATGCCGCACGCCGTACATCGGTTCCTTTCATGTCCGTTTTCCACATGCTATGGATGTGCGATAATGACAGGAATGCACCGACGGCGTCCGCCCGGTGCCCGCAACCGCGCAGCGTTGCCCTGCCCGCCGAAATGATCGCGATGCACGGATTTCCGCGATTCGCCAGCATACGTGGGTGGGGGAGAGCTGACTACTCCGCGGCGCTCCCAAGGAGATCACCATGGTTGATCGCAAGGAAGATCAATCCATCCAGTCCCATGCCGGTTCCGACGAAAATTCCGCTGTCGGCGATGACGTGAGGAAGCAACACGGCCCGCAACCGCCCCAACTCGATCCGTCGCTCGCCGGCGCGCAGGCGGTGGCCGCATCCCTCGGCGTCGATCCGAACACCGGCCTGAGTCAGACGGAGGCGCAACGCAGGCTCGGACAATACGGTCCGAACGAACTCGCGTCCGCCCCACCGGTGCCGAAATGGAAGAAATTCTTGGCACAGTTCAAAGATCCCCTCGTCTATCTGCTGCTCGCCGCCACCGGCATCTCGCTCATCGCATGGTTCGTTGAGCGGGCCAATGCCGTGCCGGGCGCGGAAGGCGGTGAAGCACTGCCGTTCGACGCCATCGTCATCGTGCTTATCCTCATCGTCAACGCGGTGCTCGGCTACATCCAGGAATCGAAAGCGGAGGAAGCCGTCGAAGCACTCTCCCAAATGACCGCGCCGCAGACCAACGTGCTGCGCGACGGCGCCGTCACGCGCATCAACACCGTGGACGTGGTGCCGGGAGACGTGATCGTGCTCGGCGAAGGCGATTCCGTGCCCGCCGACGGCCGTTTGCTTGCCGCCGCAAGCCTGCGCGTGGCCGAGGCGAGCCTCACCGGCGAAAGCGTGCCGGTCGGCAAGAACGTCGATACGCTCGCCGAGGCCAAGGCCTTGGGCGACCGGTCCAACATGGTGTTCAACGGCACGTCCGTGACGCAGGGCACCGGCCGCGCCATCGTGACCAGTACCGGCATGCGCACGCAGGTCGGCAAGATCGCGGATCTGCTGCAGGCCACGGATGACGATGACAGCCCGCTGCAGAAGGAGATGAACTACGTCTCCAAGATCCTCGGCATCGCGGTGTGCATTATCGCGGTCGTGGTGCTGGTGGCGCTTGCGCTGACCGAAGGTTTCAACGACATCCACGACGTGATCGATTCGCTGCTTCTGGCCGTTTCGTTGGCCGTTGCGGCCGTGCCGGAAGGTCTTGCCGCGATTCTGACGGTGGTGCTCGCGCTCGGCGTGCGCCGCATGGCTGAGCATCACGCGATCGTCAAGAAACTGCATTCCGTGGAGACGCTTGGCTCCGCGTCGGTGATTTGCTCCGACAAGACCGGCACGCTCACCCGCAACGAGATGACGGTGGAACGCGTGGTTACGCCGAGCGGCGAAGTGCAGTTGACCGGCACCGGCTATGCGCCGGAAGGCAGGATGATTGCGATTGGCGCCGCGCCTGCCACGGACATCACGGGAACCACCGAAGCCGCTCAGGCCGAGGCCGTCGCCACACTGGCCGTGGGCGCGATTGCGAACGATGGCGAGCTTCGTGAAACCGCCGTCGAAGCCGCGCAGAACGGTGCGGATTCCGCTTCCGCCGCCAATCCGGTATGGGAGGCTGTGGGCGACCCGACCGAAGTGTCGCTTATCGTCGCCGCGCGCAAGGTGAAGGCCGATCGCAAATTCGCCAACTACACGCGCGTCGGCGAGATTCCGTTCACCTCCGATCGCAAGCGCATGTCCGTCGTCGCACGGGACAATGCCGACGCGGGCCGGCTCACCGTCTTCGCTAAAGGCGCGCCGGACGTGCTGCTCGGCTATTGCGGCAGAATCGCCGTAAACGGCGCCGTGCGGCCGATGACGCAGGGTGATCGGCAGCAGATTCTGGCCACCGTCGAACGGCTGTCCTCCGAAGCGTACCGCACGCTTGGCCAGGCGTACCGCCCGCTCGGCACCGCGTCCCTCGCCGACGTGCCGGGAGTGGCGCTCAACGCCGCCGGTCACGTGGTCGACATCGCGGAACAGAGCGATGTGTTGGAAAACGACCTGATCTGGGTTGGCATGGTCGGCATCATCGATCCGCCGCGCACCGAAGTGCGTGACGCCGTCGCCGAAGCCCACCGCGCCGGCATCCGCACCGTCATGATCACCGGCGACCATCCGCTGACTGCTGCGCGCATCGCCAGCGACCTGGGCATCATCGACGCGACTGCCGATGCCGCCGATGGCAACGGGAAAAGCGTCGACCTGTCCGACAAAGTGCTTACCGGCAGCCAACTTGACGAACTGTCGGACGACGCCGCGCTCGACAAGGCGACCGGCAGAATCTCCGTATACGCGCGCGTCGCGCCGGAACACAAGCTGCGCATCGTCGAATCGCTGCAAAGGCAGGGCAATATCGTGGCCATGACGGGCGATGGCGTGAACGACGCCCCCGCCGTCAAAACCGCGGACATCGGCGTGGCCATGGGCATCACCGGCACCGAAGTGACCAAGCAGAGCGCCAAGATGATCCTCGCGGACGACAACTTCAGCACCATCGTGGAGGCGGTGCGCGAAGGACGTGGCATCTTCGACAACATCCGCAAATTCCTGCGGTACCTGCTCAGCTCCAACGTCGGCGAGGTCTTCACCGTGTTCGGCGGCGTGATGCTCGCCGGCTTCCTCGGCATCACCCAGCCGGGCAGCCAGGGCGTGACCGTGCCGCTGCTCGCCACGCAGCTGCTGTGGATTAACCTGCTCACCGACGCGGCCCCGGCCCTGGCGATGGGCGTCGACCCGTCCACCGACGACGTGATGTCGCGCAAGCCGCGCCGGCTCACCGATCGCGTGATCGACGGACAGATGTGGGGCGACATCATCTTCATCGGCATCATCATGGCGGCAGTCACGCTGATCGGCATGGACATGCACCTCGCCGGAGGTCTGTTCACCGACCGTTCCGTGGACGCCATCGGACATGACGCGCAGATGACGGAGGCGCGCACCATGGGCTTCACCATCCTCGTGTTCGCGCAGATGCTCAACGCGTTGTGCTCGCGTTCGCACGACCAGTCGGTGTTCGTGGGACTGTTCGCCAACAAGTGGCTGTGGGGCGCGATCGCGCTGTCCGCGCTGCTGCAGGTGGCGGTGATCTACGTGCCGTTCCTCAACACCGCGTTCGGCACCGTGCCCCTGTCCGCGGGCGCGTGGATCGAATGCCTCGGCCTGGCGATGATCGTGCTCGTCGCGTCCGAGCTGCGCAAATGCGTGCTTCGCGCGATGCGGCGGCGGTGAAGCCGCTTATAGCGTCGCCGCGTTAGACTGGACAGCGGTTGGCGGGCGTGCGTCGGACTGTCGCGCGCCCGCCGTCATGACGATTGTTTTTGGCGATGTTTGGAGGAATTTCGATGCTGCTGTCCGATCGCGACATTCTCGCCGCACAGGCCGACGGTCACATCTCACTCGATCCGTGGACCCCGGAAATGGTGCAGCCGGCGTCGATCGACGTGCGATTGGACCGTTTCTTCCGCCTGTTCAACAACCATGCGTATACGTACGTGGATCCCGCCGAAAATCAGGGCGAGCTGACCGAGCAGTTCGAAGTCAAGTCGGACGAACCTTGGATCCTGCACCCGGGCGAGTTCGCGCTCGGCTCCACGTGGGAATACGTGAAGCTCGACGCGACGATCGCCGCGCGGCTCGAGGGCAAAAGCTCGCTCGGCCGCCTCGGCATCCTCACCCATTCCACCGCCGGCTTCATCGACCCGGGCTTCGAAGGGCACATCACGTTGGAGCTGTCCAACGTATCGACGTTGCCGGTGAAGCTGTGGCCGGGCATGAAGATCGGCCAGATGTGCTTCTTCCAGCTGAGCTCGCCCGCCGAGCATCCGTACGGCTCCGCCGGCACCGGCTCGCACTATCAGGGCCAGCGCGGACCGACCCCGAGCCGCTCCTACGTGAACTTCTACAAGGCCGACGTCACCGACTGATTCGATTGCCGCTCCGCGCGGGATTCACAGAATCCCCGGCGCGATGTCATGCGCGGCGAGCCATCCGCGCAGGTCGCTGAACTCGTCGAGGCTGACGGAATGGTCGAGTCCGCGGTAGCTTTTCGCGGTGAGGAACGTGTGCTCGTCCAACCAGGCGCTCATGGCGAAAAGCTCCGGCTTGGCGATCACCGTATCGCTGTTGCCGTAGCCGAAGAACGTGGGAATGGCGAGCGGCGCGATGCGGTCATCGGCCGGAGCAGTGCCGCGGACGATTCCCGGCGCGAGGAAACCGGACAGCGAAATCGACGCACGGTAGCGTTCCGGATGCACGCGCAGCAGGTGGATTGCCAGCAAACCGCCCTGGGAAAAGCCGATTGGCACGACGGCACGGTTTTCGGGAACGTTCTGCGACACCCAAGTGTCGATCGCCGTGGCCGCTGCGAACGCGTCACGGTCGAGGTCCTCGCCGGTCGGCACGCAATCATGGAACCAGGAATACGCGCCCGGAGCGAACGTGCCGGCCGCCTGCAAGGTCAACGGCGCGCGCAGCGACGCGTAATCGTTGTATGGCGCGATGTACCGCATCATATCGGCCAGATCGGCCTCGTTCGACCCCCAGCCGTGCAGGCACAGGAACAGCGGGCGATTCGGCGCCGCGTTGCCTCCGCCGCGAGAATACTGGACGCGCGTCACCTGCAACGGTTCGCCGAAACGTCCCGGCACCACGTCCGATTCGCGTCCGACCAGCTCCGTCCCATTGCCATCCGTGTCATTGCCTGCGTTTTGCGGAATTTCGTTTTCGATTGCGTCGCTCATACCTTCCCAATATAGCGTGCGTCGATTGCGTGGAAGGACTGCCCCGTGCATGGAAAGATTGTCCGGAAAAAAGAAGACCCCGGTGGGATTGGCCACCGGGGGAGAGAAAGGAGAGAGAAGAAGAAAGGGTTCAATTGTCGGGAACTGTTGTGTTCCTGGTCGGCTCGTTGTGCTGACAATTCATATATAAACACCCGATGCTGGGCACATGTCTGGTGTTTTCTGAAAACTTCCTGAAAATCCGACAATAGCTTTGGTCAGGTGTGATTTCGGCTGGGTGCGATCCAAACTCCGGAAATCGAAAACGTCAGATCTGCGCGTCGGCGTCCACGCTCATCACATACACGTTGCGTCGCAGCTGCTTGCTTTGCGCGCGCGTGATGTCGCCCGCCTCGTACATGTCCTGGATCACGCCCAGCTCGATGCCGTAGCTTTCACGCTTGACCTCCTCGGCCTGCTCCTGTGCTTCGGCGCTGATGCCCATATTCGGCCGCGCCCGCAACGCGGACTCGCTGCGCCGGTAGTCCAGCAGCAGCCCGGAGCAGTGCTCGGTGTTGTACGTGCTGCGTCCCATCTCCTCATACAGCCGGTCGATCACATGCTCGATCGCGTCCACCTGGACCGCCCGCGTATGCGCGAACAACTCATCGTCGCTAAACAGAGGCGTCGTGCGCCTGATACGGCTGTTCACACGCTTCACCAACGTGCCCATGCGCCGCTGCAGCGCCTTGTACCGGCCTTTGACGCGCCAAATCATGCGGCCGGAATTATGCGCGGTCTCGATGTGGCGCAGCGAGCTCATGATCTGGTCGAGCAGGCGCTCGCAGGCCTCGGCCTCCAGATCGTTCGTGGCGCGGTTCTCGGTCGGATTCGCCTTGATCGCCGCGCGCACGCCCGCCAGACGGTTCTTGACGTATTCCTTCTCCCAATTGAGCGCGTCAATCTGCAGCTGCATGTATCCCTGCGGATCGATTTCACCGGTGCGCTGCTTCAGCCGTGTGATGCGCTTCGTGTACGAATCGATGACCATGAGCACCGCACGGCGGTTGTCCGACGTGACGCGTCCCGACAGTTCCTCCACGGTCCGCCGAAGCACTTCGATAGTGATTTCCATCATTTCCGTCGACGTGTCCTTGTTGCGGTTCGGCGCGAGCAGCGGCAGCAGGAAATTCGCCAGCAGCAGCGTCACCACAATCACGCCGGCGGCTATGAAGATCAGTTCGTCGCGCATCGGGAAGTCCGCGCCGGCCGCCAGCGTGTATGGGATCGTGAACATCAACGACAGAGTGATGGTGCCCTTCGGGCCGCCGAACGTCATGACCGCGGCGGACCGCCAACGCTTCGCCGTCATCCTGCGCCGCTTGCCGGTGGTGGTGTCCCTCGCGAGCCGCAGCATCAGTGAGATCCACAGGAACCGCATGACGATGACTACGGCGGAGACGGTGAGGATCGCGACCATCAGCAGTCCGTTGCTGATGTGCGGATCGTCCCAGCTTGCGGACATTGCGTTCGGCAGCAGCATGCCGAGCAGGATGAACACCGCGCCGTTGAGCGAGAACGACAGCACGCCCCATACGCTCGACGAGACGATGTTTGTGCGCGCCACGTTCGGTCCGATACCGGTGCGGTCGAAACGGATGATGAGGCCCGCGGCCACGACCGACAGAATGCCGGAGACGTGGACCGCCTCCGCGCCCAGATACAGGATGAACGGCAGGAACAGCTCCATGAGGATACGGCTGGTGGTCGTCTCCCAACCGAGGGAGCGGAGCGTTTCGAACAGCAGGTCGGCCACGGTGCCCACTACGAGGCCGAAGATCGCGCCGCCGAAGAACGACAGCACGAATTGCGTGGCCGATTCTCCCACTTCGAACACGCCGCTGACCGCCGCCGCTATGGCGAATTGGAAGCCGACGATGCCGGAAGCGTCGTTGAACAGTGATTCGCCCTTCAGCACGCTTGTCTGACGTTCGGTCAGCGCGGCCTCCTTGCCAAGCGACGACACCGCGACCGCGTCGGTCGGACCAAGTGCCGCGCCGAGCGCGAGTGCCGCGGCAAGCGGAACCGCCGGCCAGACGGCATGCAGCGCGAAGCCGACCGCCGCCATGGTCGCAATCGCCAGACCGATCGCCAAAGACAATGACAGTTTGACGGATTTCAGCAGCTCGGTCTTGTCGATCTCATGCGCCTCCAGATACAGCAATGGCGCGATGAACAGCACCATGAACAGTTCCGGATCGAGCGTCACGCTTGGGAAGAACGGCAGCTGCGAGGCCAGTGCGCCCAATGCGATCTGCACGAGCGGCGTGGACACTTTGGGTATGAAACGACTTAGGAACGAGGACAGCACTACGGCGGCGATGATGCATAGAATCAACTCGAATACCGCCAACGTGCCTCCTTCGCGCGTGTTTTCAACCTTTTTCAGCCTATCAAGAGGCGGTTATGAGCGTGTTTCGCAAGGGCCGCCATTACGCTGACCGCTACACTGTGGCGTATGCGGTGAGAGTGGCGTATGTGACGAGAGCGGCGTATGTGAGGGGAGTGGCGTATGCGATGGGATGATGAAATGGAACTGGCGATTGCGCTGGCCCGCGAAGCCGCAGCGGATGGCGAGGTGCCGGTCGGCGCCGTCGTGCTTGATGCGGATGGACAGGTGGTCGGCCGCGGCCGCAACCTGCGTGAGACCCATGCCGATCCGCTCGCCCACGCCGAAGTGCAGGCCATGCGCGCGGCCGCCGCACGGCTTGGCTCCTGGAATCTCGCCGATTGCACGCTGGTCGTCACGTTGGAGCCATGCCCCATGTGCGCCGGCGCCTGCCTGCAGACGCACGTCGGACGCATCGTTTTCGGCGCGTGGGACGCCAAATTGGGCGCATGCGGTTCGGTGTGGGACATTCCGCGCGACCCGCACGTCGGCCATGTGCCGGAAGTCGTCGGCGGTGTGCGCGAGGAGGAATGCGGACGATTGATGACCCGTTTCTTCGAAAATCGCCGATAATTACTTTCCGAAAGAAAGAAACACGCTGGGCGACGTCAACAAATAACGATTGCCGTACCATCTATGCTGTCGGTAAAAATATTAACTACGTAAGGATGTTGCAATGACGCTCATTCAGGTCTTCCACGGCACTGCCTCCAACGGCACTCCGCTCACCGCCGTCTATGCCGAACAGCCGGCGGCGGACGTCGCTTTCGCTCTGGTGTTCCCCGGCAACGACCTGCCGAGGTTCGTGCATTGGGGTCGTCCGCTCGCCGCTCCGGAAACCGTGATCGACACCTTCGACGCGCTCGCCCCGCAACGCGTCTCCGGCGCTCTCGACTTCACCGCGTGGCCGAGCGTGCTGCCCACGCAGTCCGAAGCGTGGACCGGCGCCGACCGCTTCGACGTGCGCCGTGACGGCGTGGAGCTCTTCTGCAAGTTCCAGGTCACCGACATCAAAGCCGAAACCGTCGCCGCCGGCAAAACCTACACCATGGCCGAAAAAGACGGATACCCCGACTGGCACGTGGCCACCGAACCCAAGCAGACGCCCACCGTCACCGTCACCGCCGAAGACGTGGAACAGCGTGTGAAACTCACGTGGACATGCGAGCTCGACGAAACCGGCCTCATCCGCCAGCACGCCGAAGTGACGAACACCGGCGAAGGGCGGCTTGAGATCGGCAAGGTCGAACTCGCCTTCACCGTGCCCGCCGATGCCAACGAAATCCTCACCACCACCGGACACCACCTGCGCGAACGTTCGCCGCAGCGCCAGGACTTCACCGTCGGACGCTTCGCCAAAGCCTCCATGGTCGGCCGTCCGGACTTCGACGCCACCCTGCTGCTCAGTGTCGGCGAACGCGGCTTCGGCTTCACCCACGGCAACGTCTACTCCGCGCACGTGGCATGGAGCGGCAACAGCGTGCTGTCCGCGGAACGACTGCCCTACACCACCGGCGTGATCGGCGGCGGCGAAGTGCTGTTCGGCGGCGAAGTCGGCCTGGAGCACGGCGAAAGCTACACCACGCCATGGCTCGTCGGCTCCTACGGCGAAGGACTCAACGAAGTCGCCTCCCGCTTCCACGGCTACATCCGCCGCGTGCACCGCGACTGGCTCGTGGACCACAGCATCGCGCCCAAGCCGCGCCCGGTCATCCTCAACACGTGGGAAGCCGTCTACTTCGACCACGATTACGACACCCTCACCGCGCTCGCCGACAAGGCCGTGGAAAGCGGCGTGGAACGCTTCGTCGTGGACGACGGCTGGTTCGGCGCCCGCCGTGACGACACCGCCGGTCTGGGCGACTGGCAGATCTCCCAGGACGTCTGGCCTGACGGAGACAAGTCCCTCAAGGCGCTCGCCGACTACGTGCACGGCAAGGGCATGGAATTCGGTCTGTGGTTCGAGCCGGAAATGGTCAACCCGGACTCCGACATGTTCCGCGCCCACCCGGACTGGGTGCTGAAGCCCACCGCCAACCGCATGCCGATGCAGGGGCGCACCCAGCAGGTCGTCGATCTGACCAATCCGGACGCCTACGCGTACATCTACGGCGCCATGGACAAGCTCGTCAGCGAACTCGGCATCGACTACATCAAATGGGATCACAACAAATACGTCACCGAAGCGGTGTCTCCGCGCACCGGACGCCCGGCCGTGCACAGCCAGACGCTTGCCGTGTACCGGATCTTCACTGACCTGAAAGCCGCCCACCCCGGCCTGGAAATCGAAAGCTGCTCTTCCGGCGGCGGACGCGTCGACCTCGGCATCCTCGAAGTCGCCGACCGCATCTGGGGCTCCGACTGCGTCGACCCGGTGGAACGCGCCGACATCCAGCGCTACACGTCGCTGCTCGTGCCGCCGGAGATGATCGGCGAGCACGTGGGCGCCTCCCCGGCGCACTCCACACACCGCGCCACCTCCCAGGAGATGCGCATGGCCATGGCTTTCTTCGGCCACATGGGCATCGAATGGAACCTGCTCAAGGAACCGCAGGAGGACATCGACAAGCTCGCCGAATGGACGGCGGAATTCAAGAAGCATCGCGAATGGTTCGCCGTCGACACTGCAGTGCATTCCGACGCAGCCGATCCGGCCGTGCGCGTGGACGGCGTGGTCATGCCGAACAAGGCCGCCGCGATCTACCGCTTCACGCAGCTGACCACCTCGGCCACCTACCCGGCCGCACCGATCCGTCTGCCCGGCCTCGACCCGGACGCCGTGTACGTGGTGTCTCCGCTCGACGTGAGCCTCGACTTGGCCAAGCAGGACATCGGCAACGGGCAAACCCCGCTTGGCTGGTGGACCGCCGATGGCGTAAGGATGACCGGCCGCGCGCTCGCCACCTACGGCATCCGTCCGCCGGCGCTGCATCCTGCACAGGCCGTCCTTTTCAAGGTCGTCCGTGCATGATGCCTTCGCGCGAAGCGCTTTTTGAGATCTAGAAACCCCGGATTCCAATACGAGAATCCGGGTTTTCATGTACGGGGGTATTGTGCATGTGTCACGATTCCATTTTTCGGCGATTATTTTCGATCGTGACACATTCCAATCGATACAAATACCCCCTAACCATGGTTTCCACCCAAGAAAAAGTACTTTGGGGGTATTGAGAATCTGAAAAATGTGTCACGATTCTATTTTTTGCCTCGAAATTGGAATCGTGACACATTTTTCCGCATAAGCACATGCCAATACGCACGAGCTCACGCGCATAAGCTGTCCCCAGCCGCATCACCCCACGTACTGCCGGATCGCCTGCGCGGCGGCGGCTTTGCCCCACAACGCCCAGTCGTGGTCGGCGATTTCGAAATCTACCGGCGCCGCCTGGCTGTGCCGATACATGGTGATGCCGTTGCGCAGGTCGTCCACGCCGAGCCTCGCAATGAACGACGATTCGCCCGCGATCATGATTTTGTCGGGCATGGCGATGTTCGCCACCGTCGCGATGAGCGTGCCGAGACGGAAGCAGGTGCGGTTCACCAGATTCGTGGCTTGCGGTTTGCTGGCTCGCGCGTCGGCCGCGAATTCCTCGAAAGTCGCGGGATGCCCGATCATTTCCGAATATTCCGTCGCAATCGAATTGTCAGACAGGCATTGCGCGCATCCCTTGTGCCCGGATACGCAACGCGGCCCGTCGGGGTCGACCAGGATATGACCGACCAAACCGTAGCTTTTGTCCGGGCAATTCGCCAGATCGCCGTTCACCGACAGCGAATAGCCGACGCCCGCGCCGAAGGTGATCACCGCGAAACTGTCCAGACCGACGCCGGAGCCGAACCAGCACGCATCTACCAGTAGGGAGTCGATATCGTTGTAAATGCCGGTCGGCAGGCCCGTCGCCTCGTGCACCATCTTCGAAAGTTCAACCGGCCGCGCCCAATGCAGGAACGGTGCGAAGGTGACGGTCGCATCGTTGGAGATATGCCCGCCAAGTGAGATTCCTACGGCGCATGGGCGCGGCAGACCGGTCATCACCGTCTCGTCGGAGCAGTCGGTCGTCAGCTGTTTGATGACGGCGACCACGTTTTCCGGCGATGTTTCCTCAAGTGGCAGATCATGGCATCCGGTCACGATTTGTCCGATGGCGTTCACGGCGACCGCGGAGATGTGCGTCGAGTTGATTTTCATGCCGACGAACGTGCGGGCGTCCTTGATGATGCGCAGCCCGGTCTGCGGCCGTCCGCGCCGTTCCGGATTTTCTTTCCGTATGAAGCCTTTGGGCAGTTTGCCGTCCTGTCCCGATTCCATCGGAGTCTCCTCGATCACGCCGGCGTAGATCAGATCGCTGGTGATGCGCGACACCGCGCCCTGCGAAAGACCGAGGATCTGCGCCAATGTGATGCGCGAAATTGGACCGTATTTCATGATGCTCGCCGCTACTTTGTGGGTGTATTCCGAGCCTTCAAACCATTGCGGGATTGGAGATCCTGCTACCGATTCTGTCACCGTCGTCATAAATCGTTCCCTTTTCAGTGTCGTATTCTCAGAATTACTTTTCCAGAATAATGAAATCTCGGCCTTTTTCTTTTCCGACGGCATGGGGCACGCAGGAAGTGGGAATGAAAACCGTCTCCTCTTACTATCGGAATCACGGCGAACATGGTAAGGAAGCCACGTTTCGTCGCGGACAAGGAAGTTAAAAGGAGTCGAGAATGAAACCTGATTCCACGACCAGTGTAGGCAAGTTTGAAAGGATTGCACACCGTGTGCTCACGGCCGCATGCGCCATCGCGCTGGCGGCCGGCCTCGCGGGCTGCGGCACCAACACCGCAGGGACCGTGACCTTGGATTTCTTCCAGTTCAAGGCTGAGGCGGCCGATTGGTTCTCCGCCAAGGCTAAGGAATTCGAGAAAACCCATCCCAATATCAAAGTCAACGTCAACAACTCGTCCGACGCCACCACCGATCTGCGTACGCGCCTGGTGAAGAATCGCGAGCCTGACGTCATCACCATCAACGGCGACATCAACTACGGCATGCTTGCCGAAGCCGGCGTCTTCCACGATTTCACCGACGACAAGATCGCGGACGAGCTCAATCCGGGCATGGTGAAGATCGCCAAGAACCTCGTGCAGACTACCGATCAGTCCAAGAAGCGCCTGTACGCCATTCCGTACGCGGGCAACGCGAGCGGCTACATCATCAACGCCGACGTGTGGAAGCAGGCCGGCGAGGATCCCGAGAATCCGCCGCAGACCTGGAGCGAATTCATCTCGCTGCTCAAGCGTTTCAAGGCCAAGGGCATCACGCCGATTGAGGCGAGCACCGGTGATCCTTGGACGCTGCAGGCCCCGCTGTCGTCACTCAACTCCACGTTGGTGCCGGAAAGCGAATACACGAATCTGAAGAAGGGAACCAAGACATTCGCCGACCTGTGGACCCCGGTCAGCAAGAAACTCATCGAGATCTACCAGAACTACACGCAGAAGAATCCCGCCGTCACCTACCAGCAGGCCACGCAGGATCTGGCCGCGGGCAAGGCCGCTATTCTGCCGCTCGGCACGTATGCCATTCCGCAGGTGCGCCTGATCAACAAGGATGCCAACCTGCGGTTCGCGCAGATGCCGGCCACCGACAACGCCAAGGAGCAGCAGCTCACCGCCGGCGATGATGTGATGCTGACGATCGGTGCGCATACGAAGCATTACAACGAGGCCCGCCAGTTCGTGGACTTCCTCATGAGCGAGGAGAACGTGAAGGACTATTCCAAGCAGCAGTCGGCGTTCACCCCGTACAAGGACACCTATGTGGGCGATGAGGCGCTGAACGGCGTACTGAGCTTCTACAAGGCAGGCAAGTTGACCGATTTCTGCGATCATTACGTGCCGGGCAGCATCAACACTGCAGGCTTCCTGCAGACGCTGGTCCAGTCGGGCAATGTGAGCAATTTCGTCAACGGCATGCAGGCTGAATACGACAAGATTGAAGCCAGGAACTTCAGGTGAGGGGAGGAGCGACAATGACTGGCAATACTGCTGCAAAGCTTGACAAGAAGCCGAAGAAGAAGGTTTCGCAGTTCTCCAAGCGCAAGGTCGATCCGGCGTTCTATTGGATGACCGTTCCGGCCGCGATTCTCGTGGGCATCTTCCTGTATCTCCCGTTCATCCAGGGCGCGATGTACTCGTTCACGAATTCGCAGGGCTATGGCGATTACAAGTTCATCGGGTTCAAGAACTACATTGCGATGTTCCAGGATTCGCGTGTGGGCCACGCCTACCTGTTCACGATCTTCATCGCCGTACTGATTACCATCGGCACGAACTTCCTCGGCATGTTCCTGGCGGTGCTGCTCAACTCCAGAATCGCCTTCAAGAACGGCTTCCGAGCCATCTTCTTCATCCCGTACACCCTGTCGGTGCTGGTCATCGGCTACGTGTTCAAGTACATCTTCATGACGCCGCTGCCGGCCCTCGGCCAGGCTCTGCATATCGACTGGCTGTCCACGTCGATGCTTTCCGACCCCAAGCTGGCGTGGTTCCCGATCGTTTTCCTGTCGATCTGGCAGGGTGTGGCTTACTCCACCTTGCTGTATCTGGCTGGTCTGCAGACCATCGACAACGAGATCTACGAGGCCGCGGCCATCGACGGCGTGAACGCCTGGCAGAACTTCTGGCAGATCACCTTCCCGCTGATTGGCCCGTTCTTCACCATCAACATGGTGCTGAGCCTCAAGAACTCGCTTGGCGCGTTCGATCAGATCATGGCATTGACCAAGGGCGGTCCGGATTCCAAGACCGAAACCGTCTCCTACCTGATTTTCCAGAACGGCCTGGGCAACGGCGAATACTCCTATCAGATGGCCAACGCGGTCACGTTCTTCATCGTGCTGGCGATTCTCGCTTTCGTGCAGCTGAAGTTCTTCAGCGGCAAGGAAAAGGTCTGAGGAACGTGCAAGGCAGAATCGAAGGCAAAGGGGAAATATCATGACTAGCGCAACTGTTGCAACGAAGCCGGCCGACGCGCGGAACCAATCGCAGGCCAAGCCGGAGAAGATCCATAAGGATCACAAGATCAATTGGTGGCTCACCGCGGCCGTCGCGGTGCTGAGCCTTACCGTGCTCGTGCCGCTGTACTTCACCGTGGTCACCGCGTTGAAGACCCCGGGCGAGGCGGGCACGTTCAGCCTGCCGACGAGCTGGCAGTGGCATAATTTCGCCGACGCGTGGAACAAGGTGAACTATCCGAAGGCCGCGCTCAACTCGGCCATCATCACCGTGTGCGCGGTGGTGCTGACGCTGCTGACCAACACGTTCGTCGCGTACGCCGTGGCAAGGAACATGGATAAGCGGTTCTTCCGCTTCCTGTATTACTTCTTCCTTGCGATGATGTTCGTGCCGTTCACCGTGGTGATGCTGCCGATCGCCAAGGAAATGGGCACGCTGCATCTCGACAACCAGCTCGGACTGATCGTGCTGTATACGATTCTCGGCATCGGCACGAACCTGTTCATCGCGATTGGTTTCATTCGGTCGATTCCGATTTCGCTGGAAGAGGCCGCGCGCATCGACGGCGCCTCGACCTGGCGCATCTTCTGGAAGATCATCTTCCCGCTGATGGGACCGATCAACGCCACGATCGCCATCCTGACCGCCCTGTGGGCGTGGAACGACTTCCTGCTGCCGTTGATCACGCTGACCGACCAGAGCAACCAGACGATTCCGCTGGCGCAGTACGTGTTCCAGAGCCAGTTCACCTCGAACTATCCGATGGCCTTTGCCTCCTACCTGATGGCCATGGCTCCGGTGCTCATCGTCTACGTCTTCGCCCAAAAGTGGGTCGTCGGTGGTGTGATGAGGGGCGCTGTGAAGTAAAACTTCACAGCGCCGAGCGGGACGAGCCGTGAAGCGGAGAGCTCAGTGAGCTCTCCGTAGGCGAGCCGAGCAGCTGTGCTGCGAGGTGCAATCCCGTGAGGTAAACATTGAGCCCGCGCGTAGCGCGGTCCGTAATTGCAGGACGCCGTTAAGTGAACAGTCCTGTGGACTGTTCATAGGCTCCTCCTGAGCGAGCCGATAGGCGAGTGAAGGCAGGAACAATGCGGCCGTAGGTCGTCTGCTTGTGAAGTAAAACTTCACAGCGCCGAGCGGGAATCCTCGTTTCCCCTTTTTCGAGGATTCCCGCTTTTTCGTATTTTTGACGTATAACGTTTATCTGCGGTTTTATCGGAAGCGTTTCCGCATCAAGCGGTGAGTGGTCACTGGGTTTTTATGCCTTCGCTAATCTTATAGCCGTCGACTTTCTTGCGCCCAAGAATGCAATTCGTCTAAATTCTGAAGACCCATTTCAGAGCACACGTAATCGATATGCTCCGGGATATCTTGTTTTAGATCCATGAGTAGGGATTCAAGTTGTTGCAAAAATTCCAAGTAACGTTTCTTATCTGTGACCAACTGCAAATCCTTGACAAGCTGGAATACGGTGATATTCCTATCGTGCGGATGCGCGCAATATAGTCGCTCGTCGTGAGCGCAGATATTTCGAAAATCCTTTATCCTTCGATAGATTTTATCGAGTTGCATAGAGGTTATTTCGATTTCTTTGCCATGACGATGGGAATCCCTATACAACATGGTGAAACTACGTGCGATATTTCCGCGAATGGTACTACCCTGGGATTGGAAAAACCAGTAGACCTGTCCAAGGGTTAAATCGTTGCAAAGCACCCAGAGTGGGACTTCTCCTTCATGTGCCTTAAGGCAATGCGCAAGGTAGTCTTTTTTATCTGCATAGTTGGGACTTTCATTCAGGCTGATAATTTTTTCCAACTTCTTAATAAGCAGTACGGCCTTATCGTGCGCTTTGCCGGTTTCTGCGTAATTTGCGATGTTTAGATAGGGATTTTTCTCTTCTGCGTTTTCCTTGGTGAATTCGTATGAGCATATGGTTTTTAGGACAGCTTCCGAAAGCGTAGTCATACGGAATAGCAAAAATCGCAGATTCCTATCGAAAAGGAAAAGAGAATACAAGTCATTGAATGAGGTTTCGGGAAGATACCGGTCGTCATGTTGTTGTTTGCTGGCTTCTTTGTCGAGAAAAGGATCTTTATATCCGTTGACGACGGAATAGTAGCCCTCGCGTTCCAAAATCCACGGAGTTCGCGTGTCCGTCTGCATGCCGCGGGCGTTGAGCCGTTGTACTTGGTCATCCACACTCATAAAAGGCTTATACATAGCGCAACCCCTTAGATGCACGAAAACCGCTTCCAAATTAGGAAACGGTTTTCGCGAACTGGACACTGCCCAGCTTTATCGCATATGCGATAATAACAAGGAAATTCCCCCATGTCAATCATGTACGTTTTTATACGGTCTTGCGTGCTATTCGTGGGCGATCGGCCGCGTTGTATCGCCGGGCGTCAGCACGGTCTGGATGATCGTGCGCGGCTCGTCCAGTGTTTTCTTTGCGGCGAGATCCAATGTTTTGCGGGCCGCGATTCGTCCGATTTCACGTGCGGGCTGCGCCATGGTGGTCAGTTTGATGCTGGCCGCCACATCCGATCCGTCGTGCCCGGCCACGGATATATCTTCCGGCACGCGCACGCCGTTGCTGCGTAGTTCGTGGATGACGGCCAGCGCGTAATGGTCGGACCATACGCACAGTGCGGTCGGCCGTTCCGGTAGCGAAAGAATCGTGGCGACGGTCTGTTTAACAGACAACGGATCGGCGAGGTCAATGTAGTACATACCGCAGTCGGTGAGATTAAGATCGACGATGGTATTGCGGTATCCGACCGCTCGGGTGTCATGCCCCCATTGGCTGCCCGGCAGTGGCTCCTTGCGTCCGATATAGCAGAATTTGCGGTGTCCGATGGCGGCTAGGTAGCGTACCAGCGTCGTCTCAGATTCCTCGTCGTTGATGGCCACCGATCCTTGGCAGCAATCGGTGTCGGGCGAGTTGACCAAGATGATCGGCATGCCCATGCTGGTCAATGCCTGTTCCTCCTGTTCGGTGGCGGGGAACCCGGTCATGATCAGCGCGTCGGCATTGCGGTTGGCCGGCAGGTTGGTGAAGAACGTGGAGCGTTCCTTTATGTTGCCCGCGCGGTAGACGAGCAGGTCGTATCGTGCGGGGTTGAGCACGTCGTACAGGCCGTCCATGAGCTCTCCCATGAACCATCCGGCGATGCGATCCCTGGATAGCAGCGCGATGCGGTTGGTTTGGCCGCTGGCCAGCGATGATGCCGCTTTCGAGACGGTGTAGTTGAGGTCCTTCGCCGCTTCCAGCACTTTCTCCCGTGTGCTCGGCGCCACATGGTCCATGCCGCGCAGCGCACGCGAGACGGTGAACGTGGAGACTCCCGCCGCTTTCGCCACGTCTTCGATGGTCGTTCGCGCCATGGTCCCTCCCTATTGGCGATGAATAGTTGCTTTGCAATACCTGCCTTGCAATGCATGCCTAATATACTAAACGATTATATGGTAACCCCCTGAATTTGGTCTGATTTCGCTACTAAACGTTGAGATTACATATCATTTCTCTGTGATTGGTGATGGCGATTACCGGTCTTGAAAAAACGCTGGAATTTCAAGAATAAAACCGGTTCGACACGCCGATATAAACGATACCTAAGAAAATTTGACAACTTGCACAACGTTCTTCTATTCTTTAGCTAAGCGCTTAGCAAAGAGAGCAAGCGTTAGGTAATCGCATCGCAAGAATGCGCGTCGATTCCCGCAAGGAAAGGAACATCAATGAAGATTGGGAAATCCGTCAAAACCCTCATCGCCGGAGCAATGGCGGTGGCCTGCCTCGCATCCGTCGCCGCGTGTGGCCCGGGATCGTCATCGTCGAAGTCCAACGCGAATTCCGAACCGGTCAGCACCGATGTCAGCAAGGAGAAGGTTGAACTGAAGCTGTGGGACGGCGCCGGTCTGAAGACCTTCGACGACCAGCTGATCGCGGCGTTCCATAAGAAATATCCGAACATCACGATCAAGGCGACCTACGATCCGGACAACACTTCGCAGCAGAATGGACCGCGCGTCATCTCCGCGGCCGACACTCCGGACATCGCACGCATCACTGACATCAATTCCGCGGTGCGCGGCAAGCACGTGGTCAATCTGGACGAGTACGCCAAGGCCTACGGATGGGACCTTCCGGATTCCCAGACCCAGGTGTACCGTGTCGATTCCAATGGCAAGATTGGCTCCGGCAGCTTGTACGCGGTGCCTGATGGCATTTCCATGACCGGCCTGTACTGGAACAAGAAGCTGGCCAAGGAACTCGGCATCACCGAGGCTCCGGCCACCGTGGCCGACCTCGAAGCCGACATGAAGAAGGCCACCGACGCCGGCAAGCTGGCCATGATGATGCCAGCCAAGGAAGGTGGCACTTCTTACATCTACCAGGCCTTGCTCACCAACTACGAAGGCCGCGATACCGTGCAGAACTGGATCATCCAGAAGGATGGCGCCACGTTCAACACTAAGGGAGCTCTCAAGGCCGCACAGAAGATCAAGGATTGGCAGGACGCCGGATATTTCTCCAAGGATGCGCTCGCGCTTGACGGATCCACCGCGCTGAGCCGCTTCAGCAATGGTGAGGCGCTGTTCTTCCCCTCAGGCAGCTGGTACACCGCGTCCATCAACGACGCCCTCGGTGACAACGCCGGCTGGATTGCCTATCCGGGCGAGAAGGCGGACTCCGGTTCCGCGGCCGCAAACGCCGTCTCCGCATTCGGCATTCCAGCCAACGCCAAGCACAAGAACGCCGCGGCGGCGTTCCTGAACTTCCTCCAGTCCGACGAGGCCCGCCAGATCGCAGTGGACAACGGCTATCCGCCGGTGGGCGAAGGCAAGACCCCGAGCACCGACAACCAGCTGCTGGGCCAGGTGCTGACCGCCTACGAAGGACTGGTGAAGACCGGCAATACCACCGACTACATCAACAACGCGACCGCGGGCATGCAGGCCAGCGCCATCATCCCGGGCTTCCAATCGCTGATCGACGGTACCATGACTCCGCAGCAGTTCGTCGATTCCATTCAGAAGCAATACGAGAAGGAAGCCAAGTAACCCAAAGCGTTGCTTGAATCCATTTTCCCAAACAGCAAATCCATCGGGCGGAATGTTACGGAATGTCTCCTTTTCGTTCCGCCCGATTTCCTTCTTTCTTCTCTCTCCGGAAACATTCCGTAAAAACTAAGGTGTGGTGAAACATGGATACCCATACTCAGGCCAAGACGAAGCGCAAGATGTCATTAGGGCTGATCAGCCTGCTGTTCCTGTTGCCGGCCCTGCTGTTCTACGCGATCTTCGAACTCTGGCCCATCATTCAGACCGTTTGGTATTCCCTCTACGACTGGAACGGAATCGATGAAAGCACATTCGTCGGTCTGCGCAACTACAAGACGGTCTTCACCGATCCCGACCTGTATGGATCGATTCTGCATTCCTTCTATCTCATCATCTTCTTCTCCATCATCCCGATCGTCCTTGGTCTGATCATCGCAGTGCTCATCAAGGACATGAAATCCAAGGGTGCGCGCGGTTTTGCGCAGGTCTGCCTGTTCCTCCCGCGAGTCATTCCGGGAGCTGCCGCAGGCGTCGCCTGGACTTGGATGTTGGCGGATAAGGGAACCGTCAACCAGCTGCTTCGTGCGGTCGGCTTGGGCGATTTCGCGCATGTCTGGCTCGGCGACCAATCGACGTCGCTGAACGCCGTGGGCGTCATCGGCTTCTGGCTGCAGCTCGGCTTCTGCGTGGTGCTGCTGCTCTCCGGAATCGGAGGAATCGACCAATCCCTGTACGAGGCGGCAAGCCTCGATGGCGCCGGCTGGTGGCGTCAGCTGTTCTACATCACTTTGCCCGGTCTGCGCGGACAGATTGGCGTGTGCCTTACGATGACCATCATTTCCGCGCTCGCCAGCTTCGATGTGGTCTACATGTCCACCCAAGGCGGTCCGGGCACCTCCACCATGGTCCCCGGCGTGCAGGTATACCGCCTCGCCTTCACCCAGCAAAGCGTCGGTCTGGCGTCCGCGCTTGCCGTGGCCCTAATGGTTCTGGTGCTGCTGGTCGTTGGCCCGCTGCAGCGCCTTGTCAATGGAAAGAAGCAGTGATTACCATGCAGCAATCGAAAACAACCCGCATCGCCGGCGGTGTGATGCTTGCCCTGACCGTCATCTTCTGCGTTCTGCCGTTCCTGAGCATGTTCTCCGCGGCCGTGCAGCCGCAGGGATCCATGCCCGAAGGCATCCAGTTCACGGCGCACCCGCATTGGGAGAATTTCGTCGATGAGTGGAAGACCGCGAATATCACCCCGCTGTTGCTGAACAGTATCCTGCTGGTCGTGGTGGTGGTGCCATGCGTGGTCATCTTCTGCTCGCTCGGCGGATACGCCTTCGCGCAGCTCAGGGTTCCCGGTAGGGGATTGCTGTACGCGCTGTTCCTGGTCGGTCTGACGATTCCGTTCGAAACCCTGGTCACTCCGCTGTACTACGAAATCAGCGACATGGGCATTCTCAACACCCGTCTGGCGCTGATACTGCCGTTGATCGGCCTGAACATCCCGTTCGGCATCGTCTGGATGCGCTCCTGCTTTGAGCAGATGCCACGCGACCTCATTGAGGCCGCGAGCATCGACGGCGCCGGCCATTTCCGCATTTTCCGTTCGATTCAGCTGCCGTTGGCGTTGCCCGCCATCTCGTCCCTGGGCATTCTGACGTTCCTCGCCACGTGGAACCAGTTCCTGCTTGCCGTGGTGTTGGAAAACGACCCGAACAAGCGCACCATGGCCGGCGCGCTGCAGTCCTTCGTGGGCCAGTACCAGACCGATGTGGTGCTGCTCAATGCGGGTGCGTTGCTCATCATGGCTCCGACGATGCTGCTGTTCATCTTCCTGCAGCGTTACTTCATCCGTGCTATGCTGGCCGGTTCCGTCAAGGGGTGATTCGTATGTCAGCAGCTATGTCAGCAGAATCCGCGGAATCCTCGGTACAGGACGATTGGTGGCGTGATGCCGTCGTCTATCAGATTTACCCGCGGTCGTTCGCCGATTCGAACGGCGATGGCGAAGGCGATATCGCAGGCGTGATCGGCAAACTCGATTATCTGCGCGAATTGGGTGTGGACGCGATTTGGCTATCGCCGTTCTATCCGTCTCCGTTGGCGGACGGCGGGTACGATGTGGCCGATTACCGTGCGATCGATCCGCGTTTCGGTACCATGAAACAATTCGACGAGCTGGTCGCGCAGGCGCACGAACGTGGCATCAAAGTCATCATCGACATCGTGCCGAACCACACCTCGGACCAACATGAATGGTTCCAGGCGGCTCTGGCTTCGGCGCCCGGCTCTCCGGAACGCGCCCGCTACATATTCCATCAGGGCAAAGGCGAGCACGGGGAGTTGCCTCCAACCAACTGGCTGAGCAATTTCGGCGGATCCGCTTGGGAACCATGCGGCGACGGCTGGTACTATCTGCACACCTTCGCCAAGGAGCAGCCCGATCTCAACTGGGACAATCCCGAGGTGCATGAGGAGTTTCTCGGCATCCTCCGGTTCTGGTGCGGCAAAGGCGTGGACGGATTCCGCATCGACGTTTCCCACGGTCTCGCCAAGGACCTGCGCGAGCCGCTGCGTGACCGTCCGGATCCGACCAAGCAATATCCGCAGGCCGCCGACGGTTCCGATCCGATGTGGGATCGCGACGCCGTCCACGGCATCTATCGCGAATGGCGTGAGCTGTTCAACCAGTACGAGCCCGCGAAATACGCGATCGGGGAATCCTGGACGCCGTTCAACGAACGTGTCTTCCAATATGCCAGGCAGGACGAGCTCGGAGCCATCTTCGATTTCTCCCTGGAGAAGGCCGATTGGGATCGCGATGCGTACCGCGCTTCCATCGAACGCACGTGGAAGTATGCGAAAACCGCTAAAACGGCTCCCACTTGGGTGTTGGGCAACCATGACGTGCCGCGGATCGCATCGCGGCTTGGTGTGCCGACGGGAACCGACATCGAGGCGTGGGTCACGTCCAATGGCACGAATCCGCCGATCGATCCGGCTTCGGCCGCCCGCCGCGCGCGTGCCGCCGCTTTGGTCATGCTGGGCTTGCCTGGAACCGCTTTCATCTACCAGGGTGAGGAGCTGGGGCTTCCCGAGGATTTCGACCTGCTTCCCGAGGAATTGCAGGATCCGATTTGGGAGCGCAGGGGGCACGCGTTCAAAGGACGCGATGGCTGCCGTGTGCCGTTGCCGTGGACCGGAGAGAAGGACAAGGCCTTCGGTTTCAACGATTCCGGCCGCGCCTGGCTGCCGCAGCCCGATTGGTTCGCCGATTACGCTGCGTCCGGTCAGGAGGGCCGTGGCGATTCGACGTTGAACCTGTACCGGCGGGCCATGGCGATCAGGAAGCGCATGGTCAAGCATGGCGCCGATATCGACCTCGAATGGTTGGCGGACGATGTCTGCGGTCCGGATGGTTTCGGCTGGACATTGCCTTCCGGCATGACCGTGCTGACGAATTTCTCGTCGACGCGTTCGATCGCGTTGCCGGAGCATGCGGCTGTGCTGCTCGATTCCCGTTGTTCGGAAACCGCGGACCGGGTTCTTCCCGAGACCACCGTCTGGTATAAGCAGGTATGACCGGTTCCGGTGGGACCCATGACATGGGATCCATGGCATTGGAACCTGTGGCATTGGACCATGCTGATTCCGCGCATGACGACTGTGAAGGAGCGACCATGAAGACTGTCACCTGTCCCGTTACGATCCGCAGTACGATGGCGTATCTCGTTCGGGGAGATGACCATAGTTGTTTCACGTGGAACATGCCAAACGGTACGGTCCGGATGACCGAGGAGCCAGACGCGGCATGCCTGATGTGGAGCATCGGCATTGACGCGCGGATCGACCAGCCAGCGGACCGTGCCGCCCGTTTCCAGGAGCAGGACACGTATGACCCGTTCCGCGCGGTCGAGGTCGGCTTCGATATCGGCATGCCGAACGATGGCGACATCCTGGCTTTGTACCAGCACAAGGAATGGTGGATGCGTCCCGCATGGGAGGCAACGTTCGCCGATATCCCCGAGCGCACCCAGCTTCTGTTGTGGCGCTCGTCCGATGCATGGTGCGTGATGCTGGCGGCGTGCGGGGATGACATCCGCGCCGATATGGAGGCTTCCGACGGTAAGCTGCGGCTGCGCGCGTCCATCAATGCGATGGGCTTCACCCGGTTGTCCGGAATGCTGTGCGCCGTTGCCGTGTCTGACGATCCATACCGCGCCATCCACGAATGCGTACGCGTCATCGCGGGACGGACGCATATTCGCATGCGCTCCGAGCGGACGTTCCCACAGGAGCTCACCGGACTCGGATGGTGCACGTGGGATTCGCTCGGACAGGACGTCGACGAACGGGCGATCATCGCCAAAATGAAGGAATTCCGCCGCAAGAACGTGCCGATATCCTGGGTGCTGATCGACGATGGGTGGTCCGACGTCGATCGTGAAAACGGCATGCTGCGTTCGTTCGGCGCGGATTCGGACCGTTTCCCGCAGGGGCTTTCGCACACCGTGCGTCTGCTGAAGGACGGGTTCGGAGTGAAGCATGTCGGCGTGTGGCAGGCGTTCCAAGGCTATTGGAATGGCATCGACCCTCACGGCGAGGTCGCGCGGCGGATGGATGGCGATTTGACGCGCACCGCCAATGGCTGTCTGCTGCCGGGCAAAACCGACGGCCAGGCGTTCGCCTTCTGGCATGAATGGGATAAGGGATTGGAAAGGTCCGGCATCGATTTCGTCAAGGTCGATTCGCAAAGCTCCACGTCGGTGATGACCTCCGGCATGGAAAGCTATGGCGAGGCGACCATCGGCAGACATGAGGGGCTCGATTCCGCGGTGGCCAGGCATTTCGACAATGCGCTCATCAACTGCATGGGCATGGCGCCGGAGGATTACTGGCATCGTCCGATTTCCCCGATCGTCCGAAGCAGCGACGATTACCTGCCGCACGATCCGCGCTCGCTTGCCGAGCATATTATGCAGAACGCCTTCAACGCGCTGCTGATGGGCGAGCTGTACCACTGCGACTGGGACATGTTCTGGAGCGAACATCCCCACGCGTGGGCGCATGGAATCATGCGGTTGCTGAGCGGAGGTCCGGTGTATTGCTCCGACGCCGAAGGGCATACGGACGAGAGGATGCTGCACGGCCTTCTCGACTTCGGTGGCGGATTGGCGCGTCCGGACGCCCCGGGCGTTCCCACGGTGGATTCGTTGTTGCGCGATCCACGGAAGTCCGCGGATGCCTTGGGCGTCCATGCGCGTTTCGGCGATCGTGACGTGACGGCTTACATCGGACTTTGCGAAGAACACGAGCAGGAGGTGCGCCTGGCCGCGCGCGGGCCGGCCCGCGTCATCCGTCCCGAAAGCGGAGAAGTCCGTCCGCTGCAAACGGGCGAGACCGTGTCGACGAGCGTCTCCTACGGGGACGTCGTGATCTTCGAAGAATAGCCGATATACCCCCGTCCCATCATTCATTTCCTGCTTTGCGAAACGCGCCGCGGGCAAGAAAGAAAAAACGCCTTACGTACCATTGGACATAGCAAAAGTTCATTCGCCTCGTTTATGCAAAGGAGCCCAATCGAAATGACGAATTTCAATCGTTCCACTCTTCCCGACACCGTCCGTTCCAACGGTGCCACCCCGAATCCATGGTGGGCCAACGCGGTGGTCTACCAGATCTATCCGCGGTCCTTTCAGGATTCCAATGGTGATGGTATCGGCGATCTGAAGGGCATCACCAGTCGTCTTGACTATCTCGCCGACCTTGGCGTGGATGTGCTGTGGCTGTCCCCGGTCTTCAAATCCCCGCAGGACGACAACGGCTACGACATCTCCGACTATCAGGACATCGACCCGTTGTTCGGCACGATGGCCGACATGGACGAGCTGCTCGCCGAAGCGCATGAGCGCGGTCTGAAGGTCATCATGGACCTGGTCGTGAACCACACGTCCGACGAGCACGCCTGGTTCCAGGCATCCCGTGACAAGAACGATCCGCACGCGGATTGGTATTGGTGGCGTCCCGCCAAGCCAGGCCACGAGCCGGGCACGCCGGGCGCCGAACCGAACCAGTGGGGCTCCTACTTCGGCGGCTCCGCATGGGAGTACGACCCGAAGCGCGGCGAATACTTCTTCCACCAGTACTCCAAGAAGCAGCCCGACCTCAACTGGGAGAACCCCGAGGTGCGCAAGGCCGTCTACAAGATGATGAACTGGTGGATGGATCGCGGCATCGACGGCTTCCGTATGGACGTGATCACCCAGATCTCCAAGACCGTTGACAAGAACGGCAAACTGCCGGGCGAGGACGGTTCCGAAATCGACGACCTGCCAGTCGGCGAGGAAGGTTATTCCAGCCCATTCCCGTTCTGCTCCAACGGACCGCGTCTCGACGAGTTCCTCGCCGAAATGCGCCGCGAGGTGTTCGAAGGCCGTGAAGGCTACATCAACGTGGGCGAGGCTCCGGGCATCACCCCGGACCGCAACGAGTTCATCACCGATCCGGCCCACAAGGAACTCGACATGCTGTTCCTGTTCGACCATGTCGGCATCGACCAGGAAGGCTCCAAGTGGAACACCGTCCCGTTCGAGGTCAAGAACCTGCGCGCGAGCCTCGCAGCACAGCAGGAAGCCGTAAGGAACGCCGGCTGGGCCAGCCTGTTCTTCTGCAACCACGACCAGCCGCGTGTCGTCTCCCGCTGGGGCAACGACTCCGACCGCGACTCCCGCGAGCTCAGCGCCAAAGCATTCGGCATGCTGCTGCACATGCACCGCGGCACCCCGTACATCTACGAAGGCGAGGAGCTGGGCATGACCAACGCCCACTTCACCAAGCTGGAACAGTACCGCGACCTGGAGGCCCTCAACGGCTACCGCCAGCGCGTGGAGGAAGCCAAGTGCCAGTCGTCCGAATCCATGATGGCTGCGCTCGCCCTCATCGGACGAGACAACGCGCGCACCCCCATGCAGTGGGACGCCTCCAAATACGCCGGCTTCACCGCGCCGGACGCGGCCGTCGAGCCGTGGATCAGCGTCAATCCGAACCACGTGGAGATCAACGCCGCCGAGGAATTCGACGATCCGGACTCCGTGTACACGTTCTACAAGAAGCTCATCGCCATGCGCCACAACAGCGCTACCATCGCGGCCGGCGAATGGCATCTGCTCGCCGCCGACAATGAGCAGATGTACGCCTTCACACGCACCAACGGCGACGACACGATCCTCGTCGTGGTCAACCTCACCGACAGGTCCGCGGCGCTGCCTTCGGACGTGGCGGAACTGCTTTCCGACGGTGTGAACGAATCGCAAGTACTGCTCAGCACCTATGATGCTATGCATAGCGTAAAATCGATCGCTCACGGCGAGTTCGCTCGCTGGGAGGGAGTCGTGATCCAGCTCTGATCGATCTTTCCCTATAACTCTCTGCGGAACGTCCGGCAGGTTCGTCACGAAACTTGCCGGACGTTTCTTTTTCTTGCGATTCCGCTTCGATTCCGCCGCGACCCTGTGATCGCACGGCATTTTCGGCAGACGTGCGCTTACAATAACGTCCATGGAACAAAACGAGGTGCTCAAAGCATTGCGGCGCGATCATGCCGCCGAGTTGAAACTGGCCGCCGAACGACTGAAGGGCACCGCACGCCACACGGAAATTATTCCGTCCCCCGTGCTGTCCGAAATGACCGGACATGAGATCCTGCTCAAGCCGGAGAACCTCCAGGTTACCGGATCGTTCAAGATTCGCGGCGCATACAACAAAATCGCGTCGCTGACCGACGAGCAGCTCGCGCACGGCATCGTCACCGCATCCGCAGGCAACCATGCGCAGGGCGTGGCGTACGCGGCCCGCGAGCGTGGCGCGAAGGCTACCATCTGCATGCCTCAGATCACTCCGCCGTTGAAGGTGGATGCCACCAAGGCCTACGGTGCTGACGTGGTGCTGTGTGGCGAGGTGTTCGACGAATCAGCTGCGCGTGCGCAGGAGCTGAGCGATACCGAGGGCATGATTTACGTGCCGCCGTTCGACGACTACGAAGTGCTGTGCGGACAAGGCACCATCGGTCTTGAAATTCTCGAGGACGTGCCGAACGTCACCGACGTGGTCGTACCGCTTGGTGGCGGTGGTCTGGGCGCCGGCGTGGCGCTCGCCATCAAGACGTTTAAGCCGGAAGTGCGCGTGATCGGCGCCATTCCGGAGGGAAGCCCCGCGTGGAAGAATTCGCTGGCCGCCGGCCATGTGGTGGCCGCCGATCAGGTGCGCACGTCGGCCGAAGGCGTCGCTGTGAAGCGTCCGGGTGACCTCACGTTCGCGCTGCTCAACGAGTTCCTCGATGACTTGGTCACCGTCACCGAGCGTGATATCAACGAGATGATCCTGCTCATGCTGGAGAAGCATAAGCTGGTGGTCGAGGCCGCCGGCGCCGTGTCTTTGGCCGCGCTTGAGCATCTGAATCTGCGTTCGCGCAAGTTCGCCGAGGCGCAGGGCCCGCATGTGGTGGTGCCGATCCTTTCCGGCGGTAACGAAGACACCGTCTCCATCAGCGCGGTGATCCAGAAGGGCATGATTGCGCGTGGCCGCATCATGAACTTCGAGGTGGAACTTCCGGATACTCCGGGCCAGCTGGTCAAGGTGGCCACGATTCTGGCCGAGCAGCGCGCCAACGTCATCGCGCTTGACCACGACCAGTTCAAGGCCTCCAGCCATTACACCGATTCGGTGTCCCTGGGCGTTACCGTCGAGACCAACGGCCCCGAGCACATCGACCGTGTCCTTGACGCGATGCGCGCGGCCGGCTTCCAGCCCAAGCGCATCTACTGATTGTTTTGGAATAAATGCGGATTCCCGCGGGTGCCCGTACTAATTCCGCATCAAAAAAAGCTCCTCAATCCAAATCGGGTTGAGGAGCTTTTTTAGTGTTGCTGGACGTTACTTGCCCTGTTCCGCCGCGATTGTCTCATCGACCAATTGCGGCAGCGCGACCGCAATATCGTCGCGAATTAGCCGCGTTGCCAAACGATCATATTGCGTACGACCCATGTTCATGATGGTGACCGGCACGCCCGCCTGGGCGGCGACCGGCACGATGCTTGCCGCCGGCATCACTTCCAGCGTGGATCCGATGACCCACAATTCGTCGGCCTGTGTGGCCAGCCGGTATGATTTTTCGATCGCGCCGTCCGGCAGCGCCTCACCGAAGTAGACGACGTCGGTTTTGATGAGTCCGTCGCATGGCATGTTTCCGCTGTACGGCAGTTTGCGGTGGCAGTGCGGATCCGGCTCGTTGTCGAGATTCGCCATGATGTCCGCCGTGTTGTATTTCGCATGGCATTTCATGCAGTGCGAGGTGCCGATGGTGCCATGCAGATTGACGATGATGTTGCTGCTGTTACCCGCTTTTTCATGCAGCGCATCGAAATTCTGCGTGGCGAGCAGTGTCAGCATGCCGGCCTGTTCCAGTTTGACGAGTGCTTTGTGCGCGGTGCCGGGTTGCGCGTTCCATACCGGCGATTCCTTCTGCCAGCGCCAGGAGTATTCGCGGTCCTCCTTGTTGGCCAGGAACGCGTCGATGTCGTATACGTTCATTTGCTCAGGATGTTTGGTCCACACGCCGTCCGGTCCGCGGAAGTCGGGGATGCCTGCGGACGTGGAAATGCCCGCGCCCGTCAATACTGCGATTTTCTTGCTCATACCTCCATACATACCACCGCGCGGTTTCCGTTGTCAGGCTTTTTCCTTTTCCAAGGTTTGTTGCGATTGCGCGATGCATGGTTTCCAAGCGACCGACACGCCGTGTGTTGTTGTTTTCGTGTTCGTGTGGCTGTGGTTTTGGTGTCCTGTGATGGGTTTCGGGTCGTGTCCGGCCTGTTTTCGACACGCCGGTGGATGCGAGTGTTTGCAATGCCTGGCATAGGTTCCCCGGGACGTCGATTTGCGTGGATCGCGTTGGTGCTGTAAGTTTATCTCTTGCTGCCGCTCAGCGAGTGGTCCGGTTGGTTCCGGGCCGTGAGGTGGGTGAGTGGTGGTGGTTTGAGAACTCAAGAGCGTATTTGTACTACTTCTTTATAGTCAATGATTGCCAGTTCATCGTCGGCCATGGTTCGTTTGGATCGTGGTGCCGAGGGATCGGTCAAACGATGATGAGGTTTTTGTGCGATGCGCCTTTCCTTATAAGGCGATCGTCAATTTTCTTATTTTGAGAGTCACATGTTGGCTTTCCGCGAAGATTTTTTTGTGGAGGGTTCGATTCTGGCTCAGGATGAACGCTGGCGGCGTGCTTAACACATGCAAGTCGAACGGGATCCAAGCAGCTTGCTGTTTGGTGAGAGTGGCGAACGGGTGAGTAATGCGTGACCGACCTGCCCCATACACCGGAATAGCTCCTGGAAACGGGTGGTAATGCCGGATGCTCCAGTTGATCGCATGGTCCTCTGGGAAAGCGTTAGCGGTATGGGATGGGGTCGCGTCCTATCAGGTAGTCGGCGGGGTAACGGCCCACCGAGCCTACGACGGGTAGCCGGCCTGAGAGGGCGACCGGCCACATTGGGACTGAGATACGGCCCAGACTCCTACGGGAGGCAGCAGTGGGGAATATTGCACAATGGGCGCAAGCCTGATGCAGCGACGCCGCGTGCGGGATGACGGCCTTCGGGTTGTAAACCGCTTTTGACTGGGAGCAAGCCCTTCGGGGTGAGTGTACCTTTCGAATAAGCACCGGCTAACTACGTGCCAGCAGCCGCGGTAATACGTAGGGTGCAAGCGTTATCCGGAATTATTGGGCGTAAAGGGCTCGTA
>NZ_JBKESZ010000012.1:0-52503 GCF_056355775.1 Bifidobacterium sp. LH_743
CCTTGCCGTTGACCATGGTTTTGCGGTGGTCATAGCCCTGGTGAGACGCCCGGTCCCATTCCGAACCCGGTAGCTAAGGCCAGGCGCGGCGATGGTACTGCACTCGAGAGGGTGTGGGAGAGTAGCACGCCGCCGCTATAAACGTCGATGGGGTTCCCGTGGAGCTTTCGCTCCGGGAACCCCATTTTTTTATCCCCATTGCTTTTTGCTTCCGGTTCTTCCGGCCGGACCGCATGCTGGCTCCCGGGGAATTCCTTCTTTTTATTTTCGTATTTTGTTATTCCACCCTTTGTTCCTTACCTTGGCCTTCCGAATATGGAATCGTAATTTTCCCAATATTTAATGACGGCATATCATGCAATGGAAGTCTTGGCCGGATGCTCCGAAATGTGTGCCGTGCGGGACGGACGACAGAGAAGGAAGGGGATTTTTCCATGGATGTGCGTCGAAGCCGTGTGGTGGTGATCGGCACAGGCCATGTCGGCATGACCGTCGTGTCGACGATTGTGGCCAACGGCTTGTGCAATGAGGTCGTGCTTATCAATCGCACTCCTCAACGGGCACAGGGAGAGGTGATGGACCTTGCCGACGGTGAGGAATTCTTCAGCCGGTATACGAAGATTCGTGTGGGGGACTGGAACGATTGCGCCGGCGCCGATATCGTCATCATCACAGCCGGAGCGCATCCGATTCCCGGGCAATCCCGTCTGAGCGAACTCGGTGCTGACATCGACATCGTCGATCCGATTCTCAAATCCGTGATGGCATCGGGATTCGACGGCATGCTCATCATGGTGTCCAACCCAGTCGACGTACTTGCCTGGTTTGCATGGAAACGCACCGGTCTGCCCAGCCGACAAGTAATCGGCACCGGAACCGCGCTCGACACAGCGCGCATGAAAACGATTATCGCGGAACGAACCCGTCTTGATCCGAGGACGGTCGGCGGCTACGTCATCGGCGAGCATGGAGATTCACAGTTCATCCCATGGTCGACGGTCAACATCGTTGGAAAGCCGTTCGCGCGGTATCTGTCCGACAACGCAGCGAAATACCCGGACGTGACGCTGGACGGCATCGAGGAGGCCACCCGCCGGCGCGGCATGGAAATCAAAGCGCTCAAAGGTGGCACCAACTACGGAATCGCAGCAACGGTTTCGGCAATCGTGAAAACCATTTTGTGGGACGAACGCCGTGTGATGCCGGTATCCACGCTCATCGACGGACAGTATTCGTACGACGAGCATGACGTGTTCCTGAGCTTGCCTGTGGCATTGGACGGCGATGGCGTCGGTGATTTCGTGGATTTGCATTTGACCGACGATGAGATGGCGCGTTTCCACGACAGCGCGCGCATCGTCCGCGAGCATTGCGCGATGATCGCCGACCGACTGTGAACGGCGGGTGATTCCGGGCGCTTCCTCAGATGTGTGGCGGAGCTTTTGTGACTTTTCGGCCTATCGACGCCGCCATTGCATCGTGTACTCCATTTCGCCGGTGAACTCGTCCAGGTCTTCGTCTTGGATCGTGAAGCCTTCACGCTGGTAGAAGCGCACCGCGCCGACGTTCTTCCGGTACGCTTCCAATGTAAGCGTGTCCCTTTCGCGTTTCGCATGGTCCATGAGCTGTCTGCCGATGCCGTGTGACCGCATTTCTGCGGCGACGAAAAGACCTTCGATATGGCCGCCGTTCAAGCCTATGAATCCCTGCACGCCTTGGGCATCTTCATACACGTGGACTTCTGCCAGCGGGAGCGCTTCCCGCACGTATTCAAGATTGTTCTTCCAGTATTCCGCTGGGATGAAGGAATGCGCCTGCAGGTTCGCTTCCAGCCATATGCTGGCGACTCTGTCCATGTCCGACGTGCGCAGTGCTCTGATCATAACGATTGATTTTCCCCGAGAATCGTGCCTATTCCGGGTTCATTCTATCGGCGCGCATTGAATATAGCGGTGCGTGTTGGATCGGCCTGATGTTGCGACACGCCGACTTTGTCTTCTGGAGAATCTGTTGTATTCTAATCAAGTTGCGTTTCACGGATAGACACCGGGGGGCGTTGAATAATTGGAGAATTCGCCTAGTGGTCTATGGCGCACGCTTGGAAAGCGTGTTGGTGTAACAGCCTCACGAGTTCGAATCTCGTATTCTCCGCCAGCAGGGTTTTCGGAGCAATCTGAAAGCCCTTTTCTTTTGCCAAAACGGCATATTTCCAACGATTTCAGATCTTTCGAACTGCTGAGTTTTTTCCCTATAACGGCCTTCGGAGACCTTTGAAGCACTGATATCAGTGACATATAGAGTGATAGGTGCGGCAGGTCAGACAGATGTATCACTCTTCATTCAACGGAGTTGCTCCTAATAATCGATGACCATTCGATGTGCTGCGGAAAAGTGTTAAGAAACAATGCCTTCTACCGGAACTTTTGTCTCAGATTCAGATATGGGTATGCGCCTAGGCCGCAGAAGATTCCTATAATCGCCTCTACTTGCTTCGTGCCGATATGAATTGGTGGGAAGACTAATGTGAAGGAGAGAACAATGAAGAATGGCGTATCGCGCCGTCTGATCGCATTGGCGGCGGCGGGAACCATGCTGCTGTCGGTGGCTGCCTGTGGCTCGTCGTCTGATGGCAATGCTTCTTCCGACAGTGGAAGCGCCTCGCTGATTTCCGTGAACAACAGCGAACCGCAGAACGGACTGATTCCGACCGATACCAATGAAATGGGCGGCGGCAAAGTCATTCGCTATCTGTTTGAAGGCCTGGTCAGCTTTGACGCCAAAGGCAAGCAGCATCTTGAAGTCGCTGAAAGCATCACTCCGAACGATGATGCCACCAAGTACACCATCAAGCTGAAAAAGGGATGGAAATTCACCAATGGTGAGGCTGTGACCGCGAAATCCTTCGCCGACGCATGGAGCTTTGCTGCGAACGTGAAGAACGCGCAGAAGACTGCAAGCCGCTTCTCCACCATCAAAGGTTACGACGAGCTGCAGGACTCGAACGTCGACCCCAAGGCTACGCTTTCGGGCCTTTCCACCCCGGATGATTACACCTTGGTCGTTGAGCTGAACAAGCCGGATTCGGTATTCCCGACAAAGCTGGCCCACCAGTCCTACTTCCCTCTGCCGAGTGTGGCGTTCCAGGACATCAAGAAGTTCGGGCAGGCCCCAATCGGCAATGGCCCGTACAAGTTCAAATCATGGGCGCACAACAAGAACATCATCATCGTTCCGAACAAGGATTACAAGGGCAGCCGCAAGGTGGCCAACAATGGTATTGAATACCGTGTGTACACGGATGAGGATTCCGCATACTCCGATGTGCTGTCCAGCAACCTTGACGTGCTGGACGAGGTCCCGCAGTCCGCTGTGAAGACCTTCCGAAAGGATTCCGGCGTGATCGCATACAGCCAGGCTGGTTCCACATTCGAGGCGTTCGTCATTCCTGAACGACTTGAGCACTTTGGCGATGACGAGGAAGGTCATCTGCGTCGCCAGGCCATTTCCATGGCCATCAACCGTGATCAGATTGTTAAGAAGGTCTACGACGATACGAAGACCGCGACCACTGATTTCACGTCACCGCTGGTTCCTGAATACGCCAAGAACCTGAAAAACGGCGACAATCTGAAATACAACGCCGACAAGGCCAAGGAACTGTGGGAGAAGGCCAATGCCATCAAGCCTTGGTCCGGCAATTTCCGTATCGCCTATAATGCCGATGGCGGCCACAAGGAATGGGTCGACGCGGTCTGCAACCAAATCAAGAACACGCTTGGCATCGATGCCGCGGGCGATCCTTACGCAACCTTCAGCGATGTGCGCAAGCGGGTGACGGACCGTTCCATCACCACCGCGTTCCGTTCCGGATGGATGCTGGACTATCCGTCGGCTGAGGATTACCTCAACCCGTTGTATGCTTCCAGCTCCGCCGACGGCCATGGCTCAAACGATGGCGATTACAAGAGCGAGGAATTCGACAATCTCTTGAACGCCGCGCTCGCGCAGACTGATGTGCAGAAGCGTACGGACGATTTCACCGAAGCCCAGGAAGTCCTTGCCAAGGATCTTCCTGTGATTCCGCTGTGGTATGACAATGTCGCGGCCGTGTCCGCCACGAATGTGAAGAACGTGTCGTTCGACTACACCAACCTGCCTACCTACAACACCATCACCAAGTGATACGGGAATTCCCAATACCGGAGTAATACGGCATTGGAAATCCCAAAAAAATTCGGCTGGGGCCCAAGTCCACATGGACTTGGGCCCCAGCCGTTTCAGTGGCTGGTCCGCTGCGTCGGTTCAGTTCTGCACGTAGCTGCCCTTCGGTGACTTCCAACCACAGTTCATCATCTCGCTGTTGAACACCATCGCACCGTCGCCATGCGCCGGAACGATGATCATACCGCCGTCACCATGATGGCGGGCCACGCCATCCAACGCGGCCTTTGCGGCAGCGACAGGCTCCTCCTTGGCATACAGCACACGATCGGAGACTTGGTGTGCAGCGACCTCTTTGACGAACGCTTCGCCAATGCCGGTGCAGGAGATCGCTACGGAATCGTTGTTCGCATAGGTGCCGCATCCCGGCAGCGGCGAATCGCCGACGCGGCCCGGCATCTGGTTCGTAATGCCGCCGGTGGAAGTGCCAGCCGCGATATTGCCGGAAGCGTCGCGGGCTACGGCGCCGATGGTACCGTGCTTTTCCCACTCGTCACCGTTGGACTGCGCCTCCCGCAGGGATTCCTGACGGTTCGGTGTGATGAAATACGCGCTGTCGCACAGCTCGATGCCCCATTCCTTGAGCAGGGCGTCGCTGGGCTTGGCGAACATGACGTGCTTGGTTTTTTCCTTGATGGCGCGTGCCACGTTGATTGGATTCTTGGATGTGGTCAGGCCGCATGCTGAACCGACCTCGCCATCCACACCGGTCATCAGGCAGGAATCCATGGATACGATGCCTTCGCTGGTCAATGCCGCGCCACGGCCGGCATTGAACTCAGGAGCGTCTTCCATGACGCGGATGGCCGCGCACACGGCGTCTTCGGACGGAGCGCCCTGCTCCAAGAGGGCATAACCAGCTTCGAGCGCCTTGTTCAGATCCTTTTCCACCTGCGCGCGGCGTTCCGGCGTATCTTTCTTACCTCGATCACCCGCCCCGGCATGAATCACCAGAAGAATTCCGTCTGGTTCGGCCTGGGCGATCCGGACTGTTGATTGAGGCAACGTATGTTCACTTGTCGGCATCTCTGCTACTCCAGTTATCGTGAGTTGTTTCGTGTGTCCGCAGATATCATACGCTGTCGGCGTGCTGAGATGGTCCTACAGTGCAGTAATTTGGCATACTTCGGCATAATTTGCCGCGTAATCGTTCGACGCTTTCCGGTCGTATACGAATGATTGTTGTATGGAGTGGGGGATTCCGTGTAGTATCGGCTAACGGACACGGGGGCCGTAAGGCTGAGAGGAAGCAATCGCTTCGACCGTATGAACGTATACCGGATAATGCCGGCGCACTGACCGGTTTGTGCGATGGCGGCTACGATTGGCTTACCAAGGCCGGTTGGACCATGACGCAGGGCGCGGTCTTCACTGTCTGCTGTGTGATTTCCGGAGCCGTGTTCGGCGGCGCGTTGATGTGGTTCGTGCAGAAGGCTCTCGCCAAGACCGGCGTGCTCGACCGCTTCGAGTCCGGCAACGATGCGCGGAATGCGCAGTGATGGCATCGCTTTGTGACCGAAAGTGAACGTCATACGATTTTTTGATGAAGATTTTGACCATTAAGCGGCGTGAAACGGGGCGTGGACGGGTATTGCGTATGCCGGCTGCGTCCCGTGGCGGCTTTTGTCATATTTCATCGGTGGGGGAGTTGCGTATATCGTTAGGTTGAGCGTGTTCTTGCTGTGAATGTGCGCTACGCTCGAAATCGTGACGTTTAGAGCGAGAAAGGGAAGCGCGGCGATGGGTGATTCGATGGCTCCTGGAATCCAGCAGGATGATTCACATGACACAATCACCCGCGATTCTCTGGCCACGCTTGCCCGACGTCGTAGCACTTCGCAGGAAAACGAGCGGACGGAAGCGATTCACAAAGAAGGAGAATCCGCGGAACATCCGGCAACGGGCGATGCCGCCAATGATCGCGTTGCCCGTGAATCTCGTGAATCCTATAAATCGTCCGAATCGTCTGAATACTCCGAATCGTCTGAATACTCCGAACCATCTGAATATTCCGCATCGTCCGAAAACGACGATTCGACGCAGATTCTGCCGCCGAGCTTCATTCCGACCGCGACCGGCCGTATCCGCCCGGTGGCGGGCGCTTTTCCCGCCATCCAATCCACTTCGCAGGAGAAGCATGCGCAACTCAGACGATCCATTCGCTCACTGTCCGCGGGGTCGCTGCGCAGAAATGGCGGCGATGCGGGGAATATGGACGGTATTGCTGGCAATGCGACGACGGGAAACGGTGATGCGCCGACACCTCGAATCGCCAGCAGCGCCCCGCATTACGTGGATTGAAATGTGAGCTGAAGTATATGAGCTGAATCGCGTGTTGATACGTGGGCTGACACGTCGCATTGGCCTAATGGTTCAAAGCCGTGTCGAAGTACGAAGCATCGGCACATGAAAAAACGGCCTTGGAAGCACAAGGCCGTTTTTGTTTTATGAGCTTTTAACTAGTTTTGGTTTCGCTCACTTTTCGCTGGTTTCGCGCTTGTACTGCGCGAGCATCCTCACAGCGTAGGCGAGGCCGGCGAACAGCAGAATCGCGGCGCAGGCAAGGGAGATGCCGATGCCGGTCTGCGCGAGCTGTCCGTATTCCGACTTGGTCAGCGCGCCCGTGGACGCGGCGGTCTGGCTGCCGGAAGCGCTGGTCGTCGAAGAGGTAGCAGCAGAAGAACCGTTGCCGTTTGCCGTGCCATTGTCGGCAATCGTCTGCACGGTGCCGTTGGAGCCGGAAGCGGTATTGAAGGAGCCGGAGGTGGAGCCAGTGGCGGTGGAACCGTTCTGGCCAGCCTTCGCGTTCGCCTCCCTCAGCGCCGCGATGAACGATTGATGCCACTGATGACTGCTGGCCACGAACGCATCATGCTGCGTCTTGAGCTCGTCATGGGTTTCCTTCGCATCGGCGTGCAGCTGATCCAGATGCGCCTGGTTGTCCTGAATATCCTGATGCAGGGTGTCGTGACGTTCCTGCGCGCGCTTGGCCGCCGCGTCGAGCGCGTTCTTCACATCCTCGCGGTCCTGCACGTAATTCTTCCAAGCCTGCTCGTTGTAATGGCGAATCGCGTCGGCATCCTCATGCGCGTTCTGATGCAGCTGCTTGACGTGCTCCTTGGTGGTGTCGATATCCGACTTGATCTGCTGATTCGTCTGGTGCACGTGGTCGATGGCGCTGCATGCCTTGTCGTTGCCGCAGATGCCCATATTGTCGTCGATGCGCTCGCTGATGGTGGTCCCGGACGCCAGTCCGTCCGTGGACGGTGCAATCTCATCGGCCGAAGCCATGGACGGCAATGCGACCATTCCAATGGTCAGAATTCCCGCTGCCGCTGCAGCTGCGATGCTTTTCCTCATAGCGATTCCTCTCTTGCTCGCGTACACCGCATTCGTGCGCGCCCGTACGTTTCGCATACTCGTATTCGTCTCATACGTCGCGTTCCGTGCGTTCCGTACGTCGCGTTCCGTACATGTCATATTCCGTATGCCATAGTAGGAGGGCGCGGCGCATGAATAAACCGGTGGGAGGAAGCGGTTTGTCTAGTTTTCGCGATTCGCCGGGGAAGGGACCGGCCAGCCGTTATTCGACGATGGCGATGAACGGGCTTGCCGGAAGATTGAGCTTGTTGTACAGCATGCTCGCGCACTTCGGGTTGCCACTGAACAGGTAGCGTACCTGGGTCATGCCGCCAAGGCTTGTGCCGTCAACTGCGGAGAGCTCCACCTGGTCGCCCTCGATGGTGGCGTCGACGGGCGTCCATTGTCCGGAATGGTCGGCGACCTCGAATCCCTGCAAATCCAATGTGGTGGGAGTGGCGATATTGCTGATGCCGTCAAGCGGGGTCGCTCCGGATTTCTTCGTATAGTCAGGAGCTTTCGCACCTGCGCTCTTCGTGTAATTCGGTTGCATGGCCTTCAAACCGTTCGCCGTACCCTTTTTGAAGGAAAGCGTGATCAAGCCGTCCGAGGTATGCCGCGCGCTTTCGAAAAGCGGTCCGTTGGGCACGTCGGCGCTGCCTTTCGAACCATCCTCCATCGCAAGATACTGCGCGGCCATGCGCGCGCCCAGAATATCCTTGCCGAGCGGATGGATTAATGCGGACGTGCCCTTGTCCGTATCCAGCGAAACCGTCATCGCAACATTCGACGCATTCCTCAGATTCGCATTGTCGAGCGCGGTCCGCTGCGCCTCGCGCACATTCTGCGTGTACTGGTAGCCCGGCCAACGTGCGAGCTGCACATATAGGAACGGCAGATCGCTACGCCCGAACACGGAACGATACTGGTTGATAAGCGCCGTCATCTGCGATTCATACTGCATGGCCGTGGCGGAATTCGCGGAGTCATCGCAACCCTGATACCACAGCACGCCCGCCACATGGAATCCCTGCAAAGGCGCGATATGGTTCTCGTAGATGTCGCCTCCGCGCACATGCCTTGTAATGCGCGTGCCACCCCAAGCAGTCTGGATGATGCCAATCGGCACGTTCGGATGCTTCGTCCGCAACTGCATGGCGAACTGCTGGGCCAGATAGCTCAGATGCTGGGAGTTCTCGGTATCGGCATTCAACCATGCGTCGGCGTTCGCATTGACATTGCTGAGCGGGAAATCATCGGTTCCGATGGTATGGGAGGCAACCACAAAACTCACATGCTTATCAACGAGCGGCTTCGGCAAATCGGTTTGCGACACCAAACCATTGCCGAAATTGTAGGCATTACCGGTCCCCTCGTAATACTGCGCATGATTCAGCTCCATATTCGACTGGCCCGCAGCAACGAACACGTCGCCCACATACACGTTCGTCAGCTCGGCCACCGTTTCACCGGCATACCGCAATTGCAGGGAATATGGTTTGAGACTCGCCTTCTGCGCCTTCAAAGTGCAGGTGAACGATCCTTCTTTGCCGATCCGTGCGGTGGCGCTCGCGGACTTCCTGCCTTGGGCGAGCGTCGCGGTCAGCTTCGACGCTTTGACCAGTTTGCCATCCTGCTTGGATGCGACGGTGCCTTTGACCACAATCGGCTGATTGCGCTGGAACACCATGTTCTCCATGTAGTAGGAGGGGAGGTTGACGGAAACGGCGGATGCGGCGTCCGCTTCGGCGACGGTTGACGATTGACCGTTCTCCGATTCGTGTGCCGAGCCATCGCCCCACTTGGGCCCGCAGCCGATGATGGCTGCGACGATCACCGCCACGGTCACGGCAACGGCAAGTGCCACGTGAAACAGTCGTTTTGCGTTCAACATTCCAGCTCCTCGGTCAGGTATTCATTCAAGACATTCGTTCGGATATGGAACCATGCACAGAAGAGCCTACACTGACGGGAAGCTTTGCCGATTGGCGTGACCGTTGTTCAAGCGGTGCGGGGCATGCGGATGAAAGGCATTTTCGGCTGGATGTCGTTTGAAGACGACGTTGCGATTATTCCTTTTCGGTGGATTGATCCTCGTCCTGTTTGGTGCCGTATTGCTTCAAAGCCTGCTTGAATTTCTTGGCCTGCTTGTCGTATGCCGCGCGTGCGGTTTTCGCCTTTTTCGCGGTCGCAGACGGTTCGACCTTGCAGTCGAAGGAAGCCGGTGCCTTGACTTCCTCGTTGTATACCTTGCTGAGCTTTTCCAGATCGTAGGAGGAATCCATGCTGGAGAACGCGTCCACGACTTTGCCTTTCAGCTGGAAGGCGTTGGAATAGGATGCGTTCAAGGCCGTGACGGCGTTTCTGCAGGTGTTGATTTCGTTCATTTCGCGCATTTTCTGCGAAGTTTGAACGCTCATGACGCCGAAGACGATGACGCATATCACCACGATTGCGGCAACTGCGGCGATGGAATATGTGAGGACGTTTTTCGTGTGTTTGTTGACGCGTTCGATGCCGTCTTGGATGCCTTGTTCCACCGCGTCGCGGAATGGGTCTCCGGTTTTTGCTTGGCTGGCGGACGGGCGGCCGGTGACCACGCGTTTGGCGGATGCTTGGCCGCCATCTTTGGCTCGGTTGCCGGCTTTATGGTCATCGACTGGCTGATGAAGGGGCTTGTTCCCATTCGAATGACTGCCGTGCCGTGCCATACACCCCTCCAGAAATCGTATTGCCGTTCTCCGTATCATTCATTGGCGACGGATTGACGGGCAATCATTTGGTCTTCCGAACATTTGTCTCCCAATGACAATACACGGCATATGATACTCGTTGCGTCCCCCGATTCCTCGCGCCTCATGTTGTTCGACGTCCGGACCATGTTGTGCTGGAAATGTCGGAATCGGATCAGCGTCCGGTAGAACCGGGGAATGGTGTTGCCTTACGGGTATACTCACACCATAAGTGCGCGATTCCGTGCCAAAGTATACGGTGCGGATTCATAAGAGAGGCTGACGATGCTATCGCCGAAAAATTTGTTGAGGATTTCCACTGTCGTTTCCGCGGTTGCGTTGACGCTGTCCGTGGCCACGGTTCCGGCTTACGCGATGCAGGATATTGCGATTGACGGCTCGCCGCGTTCCTTCACTACCGCTGCGGAGGATGCGCAGAATGCCGGTGACGGCATGCCGGATAATCCGAATGCGGCATTGCCGGATACGGTGAGTGGACGGATTCCGGACGATTCCACCGTGGTCTCGGAAAAGCTTGCGGTCACTCCTGAAGGCGAGGTGCGGGATATCGAGACCGGCAAGACCGTGACGGACAAGGCGTTGGTCGGCACCCGGGATCAGCAGCCTGACCCGCTGGCCAAGACGGATGGCGAATCGTTCATTCCGGTGAGTGCGTCGGACGTGAAAGACGCCGTGGAACAACCTGTGAAACAATCTGCGGGGCAATCCGCAGAGCAATCGTCTTCAAAGAACGGAGCCACCGTGAGACTCGCCAAATTCGAAGGCAACGATTACGGCGCGCATTGGGGAACCTACAACAATACGAAAGCCTTCTTCGACTACAAAAACAACCTGTTCGTCCAGCAGGCCAAAGGTGTGATCGACGTCTCTTCATGGCAGGGGGATATCGACTGGGCCAAAGCTAAAGCCGACGGCGTGGAAGGTGCCATCATCCGCCTGGGCTATGGGTGGGGCAACGATGCCGACGCCAAAGCCAAGCGCAACATCAACGAATGCAAGCGCCTGGGCGTTCCGTTCGGCATCTACTGGTACTCGTACGCGGAGGATGCGAGCGGTTCAAGGCAGGAAGCCAATGATGTGGTGTCCAAGCTCCGCCAGCTTGGCGTGAGCCCGAACGACCTGAAATACCCCGTATATTACGACCTTGAGAGGTGGACGTGGACCGGTCATACGCCTCCGACCGATCCGAACGTGTACAACGGCATGGTCAATGCCTGGTATGGCGTGATGCAGTCCGCCGGCTATACAAACCTTGGTGTGTACTCGTATACCAGCTATCTGCAGGGGCCGTTGAACAACGCGAACATCCATGCGAAGACGCGCTGGGTGGCGCAGTATGGCCCTCAGATGGAATACACGGCATTCGGCACCAACGACCGTGGTTGGCAATATACCGAAAGTGGTCAGATCGACGGTATCAGCGGCTCCGTCGACCTGAATGCCTTCGGGGTCAAGACTTATACGGCAATGAAGCGTCTAGCTGGCGCCACGCGTTACGATACGATGTCGGCTGTCGTTTCGGAAGGTGCTTGGAATGCTGAAGGAACAGTGATTGTGGCATCGGGGGAGAATTATCCGGATGCCTTGTCTGCCTCTGGTTTGGCGGGTGTATACGGCGCGCCAATCGTGCTGACGGATGGCGATGGACTGTCCTCTCAAGCTGCTGAGCGAATCCGTTCATTGAAACCATCTAAAATTATCGTGGTGGGTGGATCGTCAGTGATATCGTCCAATGTATTGGACTCATTGCGGAGTATTTGTTCAAACGTGAATCGTATAGCAGGCGCAACACGTACGGATACATCTTTTGCCTTATATCAAAATGGCGGTATTTCTTGGGGGTCTACTGCAATTGTGGTGTCTGGATCAAGTTATCCTGACGCTCTGTCAGTGAGCCCATACGCATACGCCGAGAAGGCGCCAGTATTCTTGTGTGATCCGGCTACAGGGTTGACCGGCGAACAAAAATTGACGTTAAAAAATTTTGGACGTGTACTGGTTGTAGGCGGCGAGAATGCGGTTCCATCCCGTTTCATTCAGGATTTGTCAAATGTGGTTCGTGAGTCCGGTAAAACGCGTTATGAAACGAGTATGGCGATGGCTGATTGGGGATTATCCAACGGTCTTCATGAAGATGCTGTCGCGTATGCTTCGGGCTCGAACTTTCCTGATGCCTTGGCTGCGGGCCCATTGGCTGGCCGTAATGGGAACGTACTTCTTTTGGTGGATAGTCCCAATAGTCCAACCGTGGCATATTCGGCAAAGTTCCGTGGTAAAGCGACTAAAGCGTGGATTGTAGGAGGAACAAGCGCTGTAAGTCAAGCAGCCGCAAATCGTATAGCGGACAATCTTGGTATGCAATGACTGTAAAAATGGCGCATTTGCGCGATTGATAAGGATGTTGCCTCATTCTAAATAATCGATTTGGATGACAGAGATATTGGCATCAGAATTATATGAAGAGGTGATTTATGCGTATAAATCGGCGTGTTTTATCTTCGTAGTACAGTGCCAATATGGCGGCATACACTGTCGTCAACGCAGATAAGGATTATTGAATATTGCGCAAAGGAAAATCGATTACACGTGTTTTATCTATAAACCATGTGTTGCTGGTAATACTGGCAATATTATGCGGATTCGCAGCGGCGGTTGTCGACGCTATTCGTGTCCATGGTCATATGGTGTTTTCGACCCGGTGCGTATGGTTCACTGCATTGATTGCGCTGTTGTTTGTTGCTTTTGTGCTTATTGGAGAACGTTTTCTCGTATGGTGTGCAAAAGATAGGAATAAGACTACTGGGTGGGTGGCTGCAGTACGAAAATGTTGTTCCTTCTCGTGGAATTATAAGCAATTATTTTTGATAACTACGGTCATTATATTGTGTTGGATTCCATATATTTGGCTGACATATCCAGGGATAATATGGTTTGATACCGGCGAACAGCTCATGCAATGGTTCCATAAACCAAATATTTTTTCCGACGGTAGTTTTTGGTCCAATCATCATCCAGTATCTGATACTTTATTTTTTGGTATCTTCGCACAATTAGGTAAAGCGCTTGGATCGGTGGATTTAGGATTATTCCTATGCTCCATCGTTCTGGCGTTGGCAGCTGCCCTCTCACTGGCAACAGTTGTTTTGTATTGCCGGCGTATCGGAGCGAGCTGGCGCTTTTGCTGTGTGCAGCTGATATTTTTTTCGCTCTTCCCTGTAATTCCCTGCTTCTCTATAAGCCTTGTCAAGGATACGGTATTCATGCCGTTATTCGTCTGGTATGCGGTGCTGTATGTTCAGATTGTGCGAAGCAAAGGAGCCTGTCTCAAGAGCCCGCTGTTATTCGCGTTATTCCTTTTATTGTCTGTGTTGACAGCTCTGACTAAAAAAACCGGCTTGTACATAGTGCTTATTTGCTGTATTGCTTTGCTGTTTGTGGTACTTCGCCGATATCGTCTTCGGGTCGGCGCTGCACTATTGATTGAGCTGCTTGTCATGGTCGTATTGGTTCCCAAAGTCGTTTTCCCTATGTTCCACATTCAAGAAGGCGGCAAACAAGAAATGCTTGCCGTTCCATTCCAACAGTCAGCATTGGAGGTGAAGCGACATGGGAATGAGATGAATCCCGAAGATATAGATGTCATTCACAAGATATTGGGGAATGATGTTGCCGATAAATACCAATGGTGGGCGGCTGATGGAGTCAAGGGTTACACATGGGATTCCAGGAAGGACCAGTATCTTGCAAGATATGCGAAGGCGTGGTCGCGCGGTTTAGTGGAGCATCCTCTTACATATGTTGAAGCCTATGTGGCTTTGCAGGAGGGATGGTTAGGTATTCCCACCTTGGGGAGTAAGCAGAATCCCGAGGATTTGACATTGCCTGTTTTCTTAACCGGCAGTGATCATACGAGCGTTGCGTATTCCAAGGAAATGGGTCTCATAGAGCGTGGTGACATTAATAGGGTGACCATTGTCCAGAACAAGTTGAATAAGTTCGAACATCTCCCAGTTTTAAATCTTGTTTTTTCTCGCGCCATATGGTCAACTTGGATGTTTTTGTTCGTTGTATATGAGTGGTTCAGAAGATTCCGCGGTAAAGGTTGGATTTGCTTGATGCCATATATCGCAACATTCCTTTTCTTGTGGATTTCGCCGGCAACGGTAACCATTGAAGGCATACGCTATGTTCTTCCGATGATTATCATGACACCGTTAATGCTTGGTATGTTAAGCGCAAAAAAAGATATTTTTCAAAGCTGTGATTCGGTAAAGGGGGACTGTGCATCTGAGTCTTCTGGGCTAGAAGCACAATATGTCTCTGATAAATAAGACGTATCGTACTGAGACAAAAAGACGGCTGTTGAAAGAATAAATGTAATATAGATGGCCGCTATTCAATAGCGCCTGCCCCTAAGATTGAGTCGGAAATGAAAAAAAGAATTGTCGGTTATGATGTCATCAAAACGATGGCGATGTTCCTCGTCGTAATGCTTCATTATGCGTATTACACGAAATACTATTCATCCATGCTGGTAGGTACCGCGGTCACGGTGTTATGCGTGGTATGTGTTCCGTTGTTTTTTATGGTGAATGGCGCGCTATTGCTCAACCGGCCAATGGATGAAAAGAAGCATTACCATAAAGTTTTCCACATCATCGTTATAGTGATTATCTGGAAGTTGATAGCCGCGGCTTTTTGCGTATTTATTGACGGTTCGCACTCTGTCAGTCCGGTGGATCTACTGAGATTCGTTCTTGGCGCCAAAGAATTCGGCGATTATTTAACGGGTTATTTCTGGTTTATGCATGCTTTGGTGGCTGTATATCTTGTTTTACCGTTGGTGAAGATGGCATTCGACGCCGAGAAAAAAACCACATTGCATGTTTTTACTGCAGTATTATTCTTCTTTACTGTTGGAAAAGATACGGTGAGGCTTGTTCTGCAGATGGTGGGGACCGCCACGCATAGTGAATTGGCATCAATCGTAGATCCTTTAGATGAACTGTATATTTTTGGATACTACGGATATGTTCTGCTTTATGTCGTTGTTGGCGGCATGCTTGGCCGCTATCTGCAACAAAGAAAAAAGAACGATAGAGTGGAAGACTGTGAGGATTCGGGTGTGTATTCATTGCTATCTAAAATTTCCACGCGTACTGCATGCATCGTCATCTTTATCTGCTACATTTCCCTTTTCCTTATTCAGCGTTATCAGCATGCCGCAGATGGCTCGTCTCTAGTTGTTGAAAATGGGTATTGGCTTTTACCGACCTTTATCGAGACAGTATTAATCATGCTGGTTTTGGGACAAGCTAATATCACTGGCTTTTGGGCTCGTTTCTTTAAAGTGACAGGGATGAATACTTTTGGTGTTTACATGCTTCATATGGCTGGATTAATTGGGTTGAGTCGCTTGCAGAATTTGCCTTGCTTCCAGTTCATGGGATCGCTCAATAATATTGCAGTCACGGCATTGAATGTGCTGTTATGCTGCTGCGTTTTTGCATGTTGTTTAGCGGCTTCAGTGATATTGCGCAAAATACCTTATATCAACAGGCTTTTCGCCCTATAGGGCATTGCAATTTTCTATGCGTAGGGCCAGAATCCGGTGGGTAGCCTAGGATTCTGGCCCTATTTTCTATGGAATCGACGGTTCAGTGCCTGCCGCGAACAGTACGTGCGATGGCTTTTACCGCGTCACGACGTTTGGAACCAATAGGCATCAATGGGTCCACAATCTTGCGAATCGGATTATCCTCTCCGACCGCGCGCTCATGCTTCGGACGGAATACCCCTTCAGGGATCTTCGGTTCATTGGCCTTGACCACACGCTTGAGCAAAGCCTCGTAGAACGGCGTATCGCGTGCGTAATCCCAGTACACGGGCGCATAATCGCAATCCGGATCCACCCACGGCTTCTGGTAGCCGGCATAGTGGATGATCTGCGGATTGCTACGGGATCGCATGTATGCATCGTAGATGTCGTTCGGTGCCTGAACGAACAGATTGCCCACACGTCCGCCACAGTCGTGGACGACATTCCACTCCCAAGGCAGATACGTCACCTTGCCTTCGCAGCAGATGTTCAGCACATCCTGATCGTTATAGATATAAGCCGTGTTCGAGGCATAGGTGAGCCACTGCTTGATGGTGTACTGCTCGCGCATGGCCTTGGTGTTGAGCACCAATACGCCGGCCTGGAAGTAGTCGTATGGGTTCCTCATCTTGAGGATGTTCTTGGCATACCCCATGCGCTTGCCATGCTTGACGTTGAGGTTGCCCAGGAAATCGATGTCATGGATCGCGGCGAGCAGCGTATCGCCCAGATCCGTGTCATAGAGCTTGGCGATGTCGCCGGGAATGATGATGTCGGAATCGAGATACAGGACCTTGTCATAGAACGGTAACGCCTGCTGAATGAGGAAACGGTAGTAGGTTTCCACGCTGATGTGCTCGTTGTTCGTGGAAAGTTCATACCCGGACATAAGACGCTCCACGTTGGCGAAGCGCAGGTTCATATTCGTGAACCGGCTGAAGAAGTCATGCATGCGCTGCTGGTTATGCCAGTCGATGTCGCGTTGCAATACGGTCACGTCGTAGTACCGATCCGGTGAAGCGTTCTTCATGGCCGAATAGATGGTGGTGGTAAGTTGCGGCACATAATTGTTGTCTGCCGCGAATACCACCGGAACGATTGGCTTGTCGTAAACCTCCAGCGGCTGCAGGGTTTCCGCCGGCTCCGGATGGGTGAAGTGGACGCACTGCAATTCCTTGAACCGCCACTTGGAGCCAATGCGCTTGTGATGCAGCAGGTAGATGTTGAGCAGACGTTCGGACAGATGACCCGGCGTACGCAGGGCTTCCTTGCTGTAGGTGCTGTAGTCGGTGTTCTTGTCGAACGCCTCAAGGATGGGGAACATCCATTCACAATAGTCGAAGAAGATCTCCTTCTTCATGATGAACATGTTGCAGAAGCAGGCCTTGTTGCCGTTAAAGAACGCCTGTGCGTCCTGCTTGTAGTCGGGGTACATGCTGCACAGGATCTGATAGCAACGCTTCAGATCATCGTCATGCAGCAGGGGAGCGGCTTCCCACAGCGCACGCGGAGTGCCGTGCTTATCAATGATCTCTTCGAGATTGCCGAACGGTGTGGTGATGACGTCGTACTGCTTCACCACTTTGGCGATATTCTCGTCATTCAGTCCGTACTTCTTTGCCGTAGCGGCATCGATGTAGTCGTCCATGATTTCGCCATAGGGATTTTCCTCGTGCGGAGTGTCCGAGAAGTCGAAGTAACGGCGGTAATGGCAGAAACCGTAGTAGTCGGCGTCGATGTTCTTCCAAACCCAGTATTGCGTGGTCAGTTCGCAGTAACGCGGATTGAGATCGGCGATGTTCTCGCCTTCGTCATCGTGGAATGCCCAGGGGAAACGCTCGTTCTTCGGTCCGACCTGCACCGGCTGCATGATGGCACTGTCAAAGGTGTCAACGTTTTTGTGAGTGGTGACGAAGATACGGATGCTCTGCTTGTCGTAGTTTTGGAACGCTTCGGTATTGCTGGTTTTCTCGACGAGTTCGGTCATATGGGAAGTGGCGATCCGCTTCATCTCATGGAATCTTATGGTGTCTGCGGATACTTGATCGGTAGACACACTGATGTCGTTGGCTATGCCGAACCAGTTGTTCAGATCAGCGTCCTTCGGAAGGAGCTGGTTTTCGGAAAGCAGCGCATAGGCATCATCGCGTACGAAACGGTACAGTTCACGTCCCGTGATGGCCGGACCGAACACAGCTTCCATTTGCTTGGCGGCTTCGGCCTTCTCCGCTTCCGGAACTCTGACCTTCCAATCATTGGCAAGGATCTCGGTCGCCTTGCGCTGGAAACCCTGTGCGCAATCATGAAGCATATCGGAGTGCTGCGCATCGGCAAACTCGTAGGCTGCATCGAAATCCGCCTTGAAATGGCCGCAATAACGGGCATACTTCGCAGCGTCGATCATATTGGTACCGCTGATGCCACGGCCGTAGTAGTACACGTATCCCCGGCATTCCTTGAAGGAATGGTAGCTGTTGGCGAATGCCGAAACCACGAAGCACTCGTAGCCGTCCTGGGAACGACCCAAGCGGTCGCGGGTCATGGCGTTAAACGCTTCCTTAAGCATGGAAGTCTTGTACAAACGCTGGGTTACGCGCCAATCGACCTTGTAACCGCGAGTTTCATCGAAAATATCGCGGACAATATCTTCTCCGGTGGAATCGGGCGTAGGAGTGTTGTTGAAGGTTTCAAAGGCCTGGCGCTCGTTCTCCAGCAGCTCGTTGGCGGCGACAACGGTAAGGCCGTAATGCAGCACATCCACAGGATGCTTGTCGATTTCCGCGGCAAGCTGTTCGCACATGTCCGGCTTGAGTGCGTCGTCGCCATCCAGGAAGAAGGTGTATTCTCCTGAAGCGTTTTCCACACCGGCCATACGAGTGCGGTGGGTGCCCATATTCGGGTTGTTGGTGACGATTCGGATGCGCGGATCCTGAGCGGCTGCCCGTGCTGCGATCTCCCCAACATTATCGGGGCTCGCATCGTTCACGACAATCGCTTCGATATCGGAGAAAGTCTGATTCCGTACTGAATCAAGACATTCCTGCAAGTAATCACCGACATTGTATGCGGGAATGACGATTGAAATCTTAGGCATTGACTCTTCCTTACTGGCCGCGGTCCTATTCGCTCGCTGGTAACAGTGTACTGTTCGACTCTGAAAAGCATACGTCAGGCTAATATGTGACAAGTGCGAAACAAACGTGAGGAGAGGATTGTGCTGTCTGCGGACTGGTTTCGGATTAAGAAGAACAAGTTGCGTCGTGCCGGTACGCATGTCTTGCGTGCGGTGAAGCATCGGCATCCGCGGATTATCGTTTCTATGACCTCATATCCCGCACGCATCAATACTGTGCACTTGGCGATTCGTTCATTGCTTGCGCAGAAAGTATTGCCTGACAAGATCGTGTTATGGCTCTGTAAATCGGATTTCCCGAATCGTGAGGCCGATTTGCCTCAGAGTTTGCGTGATGTGTTGTGGCATGACGTTGAGGTACGCTGGGTTGATGATGATCTGAAGCCGCATAAGAAATATTTTTGGGCTTTGCAAGAATTTCCTGATGATTACGTCATCACCACTGATGATGATTTGCTATATCGCAATACAATGATCGGCGATTTGCTTGCAGCGCACGAAGCTCATCCCCATGCGATTGCTGCTGTGCGTACGCATTTGATTATGTTCAACAAAGACGGCTCCCGTACCAATTATGAGGATTGGATTTACGAAGCGCCACATTACCATCCTGCGCTTGTAGGCGTGCCCTCCATGCGAATTTTTGCCACGAATGGGGCAGGCACGCTGTATCCGCCGCATGTGATGCCGCAAGAAACGTTTGATGCTGGGATGATCAAGAAGACCTGCCTGACTGCAGATGATTTGTGGCTGAAAGTCATGCAGGTCAAAGCAGGTATTCCCGTGGTTGCGGCTACGGATGATCAGCTACTGAATTATGTGCCTGGCACGCAGGGCGAGGAAGCGCTATGTCATCAGAACACCGAAAGCGGCGTAAACAATATCGTGCTGAAGACAATTCTGGAAGAGCTGCAAGCCGAAGGTGTGCTGACTGACGATTTCGACAAGCTCGTTGCTGATTCCAGCCTAGATGCTCTGATTGTTTGAGTGGACGGTTCGGGACCGTCCACTCAAACAAATATCTCAGGCGTAGTGCCAACGAGGCTTACTGTCACCGTCGGCTACTTTGCAAACGATTAGCTTGCCGTTCCTAGCATCGTGGTCTGTTTTATTCAGATCAGATTTTTTGCAGAATTCACCTGCTTTATGAGTGCCATAGACCGGATCATTCGGTTTGGGCTGCGGTGTAGGCGTTGGCTGAGGGACATATTCTCTGTCGCTCAATCCAAAGCTACTGGAAATTGCATTGAACGTTGCCGGTCCGATGGCATTCTGTCCGCCGAGCACATACACGGATTCAACATTCGGCAATATGGATGATGCTCCGACTGTCGGAGACGACTCATTTTGTGCGAGCAGTAGTACTGTCTTATTGATACCGGCAAGTGCGCTTCCTGAAAGAGCGTCCGGGAAATTGGCTCCAGTGGCATATACGACGCTGGAAGGATTGATAGAGAGATTATTCAGCGTGAACCTGCTGATTTCCAGACTAGTTTCATAACGGGTTGCGCCCTGTATTCTCGATGTTGCAACACCTATGGATCGAAGCTGCTGCTCAACGGAGGAAGGAACCGCATTTTGACCACCGACGATAATCGCAGATTGGAAATCCTTGAGCGCAGTAAGGGATTCCTCGTCAAGTCCTGACTGAGAGCTCAGGAAGAATGGTGCGGATTGCATGTATGAATATGGGGACACGGAAAGCGCATCGGCAAAGTTGGCTCCGGTGGAAATAATGGCGGTCTTGGATTCTACTCCGAGCTTGGTGAGTTCGTTATAGATTTGATATGCGGTATCGAAGCGAGTGCTCCCTGCGAGTCGTGTAATAGTTGCTGACGGACGAGATGCTCGGATTTCATTTTCAGTGTTGCTCGAAACCGCGTTTTTGCCACCAATGATGTAAATCGTATTGGCGTCAAGTCGATTAAGTTCATTGATTGTTGCGGTGGAAAGCGTTTTAGGATCAGTAAGTAGAATCGGTGCATTGAGATGCCCCGCGAGGGAAGAGGCGGCAAGCGCATCAGGGAAACTGCTTCCTGATGCTACTACTGCGACTCTGGATGTAGTGGAGGGAAATGCTGTCTGTGATACCATTTCCATGGTCTCATACCTGGTGTTGCCGGATATTCTGGTAATTGATGTGGCTGATGCATTAGCTATTAATCCCGTTCCCGCAAAAGCGGCAGAGACCAAGAAAACACTAGATAGCACAGCAGTGATTCTTTTGAAGCAAGTGACGATTTCCCTGCTCATGGTTCTTCCCCTTTCCTCATTGATTGGTAGTTGTCTAAAAGTATAGAAGAGTAATTCCTCTAGCGCGACTATCCTCCATTATGAGTGAGAGGACGGCTTTAGATGGTACGACGTGCAAAACGTGTGGCTGGCTTTTTGGGAATACTGATAGTTGTCGCTTTCCTCATTCAAGGTGCTGCTACGGCAAGCGCGGACGAAGGAGAGAACGCGCAATCTGCGTTGCAGTCGTTGGCTGTAACAGAACAGACGGATGATTACCGCTCGTCGGAGCGCACGGATTTATTCGGCACATGGCTTCACAGCGATACTCTTGGCGGTAATGCAACTACCCGAGACGATATTTTGAGCCGTGACATGAAGAATGTCACGTATACCAATGATCATCATGTCGCAACAGGCATCCTAAATGATCCCTATACCGGCGAGACAATCGCGTTTCAGCGTGGACAGGGAACTTCAAATGCGGTGCAGATCGACCATGTCGTTGCTGTCGGGGAAGCATATGAAAGTGGTGCCGATTATTGGACCAAGGATCAGCGGGTAGCCTATGCGAATGACCCATATGTGTTGCTCGCGGTAAAGGGATCTGCAAATGCTTCTAAGTCGGACAAAGATGCTGCGCATTGGCTTCCGGGACATGGCTATGATTGCGCCTATATCAGCAGACAAATAGGAATTAAGCAGCATTACCATTTAGCGGTGGATTCTTCGGAACGAAACGTTATGGAAACGTCTCTTGCGCAGTGTCCGTCTGGACAGACGGTTCCGCTTTACGATGGCAACAACGCGATGCCGAATACTCCGGAGCTTCCGTCTGACCCATCGAAACCTGATACGCCAGCTACGCCTAGCAAACCTGCATCTGGCAAATTGACTCGGTTGTCCGGCATAACGCGGTATGACACCATGTCGCAGATTGTGGATACTGCTTTTCCGGAGTCTGCGTCAACGGTAGTTGTTGCTTCTGGAGAGAACTATCCAGATGCGTTGGCAGCATCGGGATTCGCCGGAGTGCTGGACGCTCCGATTCTTATGACGGATCCTTTGTATCTCAGCAATCAAACGAAGGCTCAGATTAATCGTTTGAGGCCGGAAAAGATTATCATTGTCGGCGGGCAGAATGCGGTATCCGGGAAAGTGGAACAGTCGCTAGCCCAATACGCCACAGTGCAGAGAATCGGAGGAGCTACTCGAAGTGACACTGCTTTGAAACTGTACGACAGTGATGCTCGAATCGAAAAGAATTGGGGAAAAACGGCAATCGTCGTTACCGGTGGAAATGGCTCGTCTGGTTTTGCTGATGCTTTGTCCGTCTCGTCGTATGCCTATGCCTTCAAAAGCCCTATCTTCCTTTCAGATATTAACTCTGGCCTGTCTTCCGAACAGTTGGAGGCATTATCCAGCGGAAAGTTCGACAGAATCCTCATTGTGGGTGGTCAACACGCTGTTCCGGATTCGGTAGTGACACAGATTAGAAATTCCTCTGGTTCTGCGGTATCTCGTATTGCAGGGGCAACGCGTTATGAAACGAGCGTCACATTTGCACAGTGGGCTTCTGAAGAAGGAAACCTTCATATGAACAATGTGGTGTTTGCGACGGGCGCGAATTTCCCGGATGCGCTTGCGGCTGGTCCTTTCGCCGGGCACAATAAGGCGGTTTTGCTGCTTGCGGATCCGAATGGAAGCACCGCCAATTTCGTGAAGCGGTATGTGAAGCAGCATGGCGAGGTTGACAATGCTTATATCGTCGGCGGGGAGAATGCTGTTTCTCGCAATACTGCGAACGGACTTGCTGATGCCTTGGATGAGCTGCGGCCATAAAGACAGAAAAACTGTGGCAACGTTAAGAGGGGCTGACCGTGATTCACGAGGTCAGCCCCTCTTAACGGTTTATGCCGTTATTGTGCGTGTCTGAGGCCGAGGCTGTCGGCGATGGCGTCCGCGGTGTTCTGGCTCACGGCGTTCATACCGCCGACCACGTACGCCTTGTTAACCTTGTCTCTGTAATTTGTGGAGAGTGCGATGGCGGGACTTTTTGCATTCTCGACTAATAGAGTTGTGGATCTGGATTTTCCGGACAATGGTCCGGCCGCCAGTGCATCGGGGAAATTCGCTCCCGTCGTATAGACGGCACCATTCATGCCTAACCCATTTTCCATAGTCCATTTGGCGATTTCCGCGCTGGTGTCATAACGAGTGTTGCCGGATTTGCGGACAACGCCTGGCAAACCAGACACGTAGCGTGACGGTACAGCATTTTCGCCGCCGACTACGAGCACTTTTGAGAATGACTTTAGTGCGGTCTTTTGGTTTTTGGTCAGACCGTTAGCAGGGTCGCACAGGAATACCGGGGCCTTTGCCGCGTATGCGTATGAACTTACCGATAATGCGTCCGCATAATTCGCGCTTGTCGCAACAATTGCAGTTGATCCCCATCCTGAGCCGTTCTGATATAGCGCGAAAGATGTGTCTATACGTGTGGCGCCGGATATACGGTTCACGCTTTGTGCATATGCGCGAAGCGTGTGAAGAACGTTGTCTGACACGGCGGCTGATCCGCCTACCACAATAATTCGCGATGGTGCCAACTGCCGAAGCTGATTGGCGGCCTGCGAAGAAAGTGAGAATTTCCCCGTAAGTATGATTGGAGCATTGGTTACGCCAGCTAATCCGGAAGCTGCCAATGCATCTGGATAGTTATCACCTGAAGCTACAATCGCGGTACCACCAGTTTTCCAGTTCCCCTCTGAAACGACTGCGGCCATGGTGTCATAGCGGGTATCGCCAGCGAGCCTTTTTAACTGTGGTGTCTGATATGCATTCAGTTTCACCCATGTAGAAGTAGATGTCTCATCAATCGGTCCACTGATAGTTACTGACCCTTTATCCGGAATCTGTACCTGCGTCCATCCGCGTTCGTCATAGCCTCCTACATAAGTTGTAGCATAAGGAGCCTCGTTGATAATGGTTATGCCGGTTTCTTATCGGCGATAATGGTATATGACGGCCGGGGCGGTGACCCCCGATTTGACTGACGCCACCGGTTTCGGGGGCTGTCCTTATTTTGATTTGTCCCGCCGCGGCCGCCGACCCGTGGGCCATGGATGCATGACCTCATAGGAGCGTGGCCGTTCCCATCGGATCCCGCAAGAACCATGGTAGCGTGTCCTGTCAACGTCCTGTCTGCGCCGCAGGCCCCCGGGGAGGCATCCGAACGCATGGAAAGGAACGACGACGATGACGCCGCCGAACGGAATGGTGTGGGCCGGGATCGACACCCACACGGACACGCACACCATCGCATTGATCGACGAAAGGGGAAGGACGCTGGGCGCCGAGACGTTCACGGCGAACCCGGAAGGATACGACAGGCTGATCGGCATGCTGCCCGAGCCGGGTGCGGTCGCGGCCGTGGGCGTGGAGGGCACGAACTCGTTCGGCGCGGCCCTGGCCCGCAGGCTCGCGGCCGCCGGATACGAGGTGCGCGAGGTGCTGCGTCCCAAGCGCAACGTGCGCCGCAGGGACGGCAAGTCCGATCCCATCGACGCGATCGCCGCCGCCCGCAGCGTCATGGCCGGCGATGACGCCGGCCTGCCGAAAAGCTCTGATGGTTGGGTCGAGGCATTACGCCACCTCAACGCCCAACGCGCCCAACTGGTGTCGGCGATGACGGCGATTTCCAACTCGGCCAACGGCCTGCTCATCACCGCCCCGGAGTCCGTCAGGGAACGGTACCGGGGATTGAGGGGCGGGGCCCGCATGAACAGGCTCGCCGAGTGCAGGCCCGCCGGCGGTCTGGTCGAGCATAGCGCGCTGGTCGCGCTGAAATCCGCCGCCAAGGCATGGAAGGCGCTCAAACGGCAGTCCGGCCTCTTGGAGGAACGCATGCGCGCGATCCTCGAGGTGCACGCGCGACCGTTGCTTGACATGTACTGCGCGGGCACCGTTGTCGCAGCGGCCCTGGCCATCGTCGCCGGCGACAACCCCGAACGTATCCGGAGCGAGGCCGCGTTCGCCAAACTCTGCGGCGCATGCCCGCTGCCTGCGTCCAGCGGCAGGACGAACAGGCACAGGCTCAATAAAGGCGGCAACCGGCAGGGTAACGTGGCGTTGCACCGCATCGCCATCGTCCGCTTGCGATACCACCAACCCACCAGGGACTACGCCGCCAGGAAGACCCGCGAGGGCAAGGGCAAGCTCGAGATCATCCGCTGCGTCAAACGGTTCATCGCCCGCGAGGCGTACCGGGCGCTCATCGCCATACGCAACGGTGGGACCGGGCGTGGGACGCCGGCCGAACGCGGCGCCAGGCTGCGCGAACTGCGCGTGGGCCACGGCATCACCCAACAGCAGGTTGGCGAAGCGCTGTGCGTGCCGTCCAGCCGCATCAGCGAAATCGAACGAGGCAAACGAGACCTGCCCGAACTCGAGCAACGGGCCATCCAATGGATTCACTCCATCACCGACCCAAAACAACACGCCCAAACACTTGACAATGTATAGGAGCATCTAAATACACGTTCGATGTCGGCGTCCAGCTCGTCCAGACGCGCCTGCATCTCCGCCAGTCTCTTCTCCATCGACGCCAACGCGTCCGCCGGACCGACCGCGTCCGACGCGTTCAGGACCACGGTCGGCTTGACGGATAGATCCTTGGATTCCATGACGGTCCTTCTTTTCCCGGGTCCGGCCACAGGCGCCTCCTCGGACTTCGCGAGCATCTGCCGTTTCCAGTTTCTCACGACGGACGCCTCCACGCCCAGCTCGGCGGCAGCCTCGCGTGATTTCAGCCGTCCGGACGCGACCGCGACCACCGCCTTCCGCTTCAGTTCCTCGGGCACGGGCCCGTGCCTCAGCTTGCGTTGGCCGGGCGCGAGCTCGTCGATCCACGCCATGAGCAGCTCCCTGCTTTTCGGATAGCCGAGCATCCGCATGGTGCGGCTGAGCCGTCTGCCGTATTCGAGGTAATGGTCCACCGCGGCCTGTTTCTGCTTGTCGCTGTAGCGCCTGTGGCGTTCGCCGCGCCTGGAGGGGACGCCGGTGCGCTCCTCCTCGAGCCGGTCCGCGTACCACGACAGCAACGCGACCTTGCTGGGATAGCCGAGCTCGCGGATCACGTCGGCGGCGCAGCGCTCGTATTTGATGTACAGGTCCACGGCCCTGTCGCGCTGCTCCCTGCTGTATTTAGCCATGAGGGGGTTCTCCTCCCGGTCGGGGAGTCCAAGAAAACGTCACCACCTCGTTATCTTTATGTCCGTTCATGTTTTCAAACATGCCATTCAACAGCGCTTTATGATTTTTACTTATTTTGGATATATTAGAAATATCTTTTTTAAGTTTGGCAAAGAGGAAACTGGTATTTTCTTCAAGAGAGTTTTGCTGTCATTTTGATTACCGTGACAGCCACGGTTGGAGCATGTCAGTGAAGGACATATCAAAGATAGGCATTTATTTTTCAAATGCAAATAAAATCAGGGGCAAAGCATCTGTGTGCTATTTGCCCCCGATTTATGATTCTTTAGACGATGGTTGTTTAATCGCAGACACTCGTGCCTAGCTCGGTGATTTGCAGCGCATCGTCATTCAGAAGGCCGGCGAAATTCACTGTTCCTGGATTGCGTACGGAGAAATAGCAGGAGTTTTCGTCACTGGTGAATGCGAGTTGTTCAAAATTCTTCAGATTGGTGGTGTCGGGAATAATGCGCATGGTGGCGATAATCTTGAAATCACCATCATTGAACAACCGCAGTGGCAAAGCGAAATGCACCTTGTTATGACCGGTTTTATGTGCTTTGAAAGCTACACCGCAGTCGTAAGGGACACCGCCACGTTTGACGTCAAGCACCGACATCGGAATGTAGAATTCGATATCTTTCTTGTCTCGCAGGTCATATTCCACGTCGAACTCGAAAGTGTCTTTGCATGTCAGCATCTGCTCGGAAACTGGAACGACTCTGAACGTAGGCACCCGTTCGCTCAAACCAAGCGGATACTCGTTTTCTTCTTCGTTCTTCTCATGCTCCTTATGTTCCACTTTGAGATTCTCAAGAGTGTAACGATCCGCGACATCATTCTTATCACCACTGGCGACGATTTCGCCGTCCTTGATGAGAATGGCCTTGTTACAGTATTTCTTCACGGCATCCATGGAATGGGTGACCAAGATGACCGTTTTGGTCGGGTCTTTCTTGATTTCTGCGAAGAAGTTATCGCACTTACGCTGGAACGCTTCATCGCCCACGGCAAGCACCTCGTCGAGCACCAGAATGTCTCCTTGGGCCTTGATGGCCACGGAGAAGGCGAGACGTACCTGCATGCCGGATGAGTAGTTCTTGAGCTTCTGATCCATGAAGTCCTCAAGCTCGGCGAACTCCACGATATCGTCATACATCGTGTCAATCTCGGCATGGGTAAAGCCCAGCAACGCACCGTTCAGATATACGTTTTCGCGGCCGGTTAGTTCCGGATTGAAACCGACGCCGAGTTCAATGAACGGGACTAGCTTGCCTTTGACTGTGACCGAGCCCTGCTCTGGGGTGTAAATCTGCGAGATGATCTTCAGCAACGTGGACTTGCCGGAGCCATTGCGGCCGACAATACCGAAGAAATCGCCCTGGCGAACCTCGAAATTGATGTCACGCAGCACATGTTGTTCGGTGTAGCCTTTAATGCCCTTCGTCCAGTTCAGGAACGCCATCTTCAGACCAGTGGCCTGTTCGGTGGGCAAGCGGAACATCTTGGCCACATGATCGACCTTAAGCACCACAGGGCGCTCATCTGCGTTCTTCTCTTCAGCCATTGCAACCTCAGTCATGAATCAGAGCACCTCCGCGAACTTGGAGCTGTACTTGCGGAACACGTGAATGCCGAGCCACAGGATGACGGCGGACAATACGTAAGGCAGTAGGCACAGCAACTTGTTATCGACCATGGTCCACACGGTCGGCACATATTCCGGGGAAAGCAGGTTGTGACGGATATCCATGATTACCTGAGTGGAAGGATTCAGCATAAGCAATTTTGCCGCCCAGGAGAACTCCGGATTATTCGCCACCATGGAAATCGGGTAGATGATAGGAGTCGCATAGAACATGGCCTGCAGCACGACTTCCCAAATATGTGCCACATCGCGGAAATATACAAACAGGGAAGCAAGTAGCAGTGCCACGCCCAATCCAAGGCAGTACAGCTGCAGGATACTGAACGGCACTAGCAGCACGCGCCAGGTGTAATGCGCGTGGGCAAAGAAACCGAACAGGATAACCACCAGCAGGTTGATGCCCAAGGAAATCATGGATCCCATAGTAGTGGAAGCGACAATGATGTAATTTGGGAAATGCACCTTGCGCAGCAGATCACCACGCCCGACGATGGACTGCATGCCCATGCTGGTCGATTCGGAGAAGAAGCTCCACAAGCAGGTACCGCACAGCAACGAAATCGGGAAGGTCGGGGTGCCATCGGAGAACTTCAGGAACTTCACGAACACCACGTACATCACGGCGAACAACATCAACGGCTTCAGTACGGACCACACCATGCCTAGGAACGAGCCCTGATATCGTAGCTGGAAATCGGTTTTCACCAGTTCCTTGAAAACCACCATCGCATAGTGGTACCTCTTTCTGAGGCTTTCGAAAAAGTTTTTCACAAACGTCCTATCCTACTCGTGCGAAGTGTTTGGACGCAAAAGCTCATGAAGCGTCCTTCTTCGGCAGTACTCTCATATATTCTATTGAGGAAAGGACGTTTGTCTTAGTAAGGCGGAATATCTCACATGGTTCTCACAGCGGAACAGCACCATCCGAATATCAAAATCTTTGTGTCGGCGCATAAGCAGGCCGCATTCCCCGAGGGGAGCAGCATTATTCCGGTGCAGGTGGGCGCGGCAAACGCCACGACCCACTTTCCAAACACCTTGCATGACGACGAGGGTGAGAACATCTCCACGAAGAACCCGCGTTATTGCGAGCTGACCGCGCAATACTGGGCATGGAAAAACGAGGACGCCGATTACTACGGCTTCTGCCACTACCGCAGGTACTTCGATTTCACTGACACTCCACACAAGGAGAACGATTACGGCGAGATTATCGATTCGTATATCGACGATCGCGCGTTTGCCGAATACGGTATCAACGATGATGCGATTGTGCGTGCCGTGGATGGTTGGGACGTCATCACCACACCGTTGAACGACGTTCGCCGTATCGGCGGATTCTCGAATCTCAAGCAGCACTGGGATGCCGACGAGCATCTGCGTTTGAAGGACCTGCGCCACATGTATGACATTCTGTGCGCGCGCCATCCTGACTACAAGGTGGATGCTGATGCCGTGCTCAATGGGCGGACTGCGGCATTTTGCAACATGTTCATCATGAAGAAGGACATCTTCTTCGAATACGACGAATGGCTGTTCCCGCTGCTCGATGAGTTCGCGGCGGCAACCGATTTCAGTAAAATGGACGTGCAGACCACGCGTACGGTGGGGCATCTTTCGGAACGGTTGCTCAACATCTTCATTGCGCACAAGCAGCGCACTGGCGCGCATTGGAAGGTCAAGCGATTGCAGTGCGTGCATTTCCTTCATCCGGAACCGGCTGCTGCCCTCAAGCCGCTTGATGCCGGATACAAGAACGTGGTGCCAGTTGTGTTCGCCGCGGACAACAATTACGTGCCGATGCTCACCACCACCATCTACTCGATGCTGAAGAACGCCTCCGAAGATCGTTCATATGACGTGATCGTATTGGAGCGGAATATCACTGACGAGAACAAGCGAACCATACGTCAGTTTTTCGAGCGGTTCCCGAATGCCGTGATTCGCTTCTTCGATGTGAGTCGTTATTTGGCTGGTTTTAATCTCACCACCAGCAACGCGCATATCAGCATCGAAACGTATTACCGTTTCATCATCCAGGAAGCGTTGCCGTTCTATTCGAAGCTGCTGTATCTGGATTGTGACTTGGTGGTCAATGGTGACATCGCCGAACTGTTCGATACCGAACTTGGAGATAATGCGATCGCCGCCGTGCCTGATATCGACTTCATCGGCAATCTCAATATGAAAAACGGCGAACGGGCCGAATACGTGCGCAAGCAGCTGCATATGCGTGATGCGTACAGCTACTTCCAAGCCGGTGTGCTCGTGATGAATCTCGACCGTATGCGCAAGATCCATACCGTGCACGAATGGCTGGAAATCGCCTCCAAACCCGGATACATTTACAACGACCAGGATATTTTGAACGTGGAATGCGAAGGCTTGGTCACGTATCTGGATTACTCGTGGAATGTGATGCACAACTGTGCCGGACGTGTCAATGGCGTATTCGATTTCGCGCCCGCCAATGTGTACAAGGCATACATGGCGTCGCGCAAGGCTTCGAAAATCGTGCATTACGCCGGCTTCGACAAGCCATGGAAGAATCCATGGTGTGATTTCGCCTCGTTGTACTGGAGTTATGCGCAGGAAACGCCTTTCGTGGCGCAGATGATTGCGGCGATGAGTGGTGTGGAGCGTCCCGCTCCGCCGGAACACCATGAGCGTGCGATTGCGGAGGACAGCCCCATCCGCAAATACGTGGACGTGCTGGCTCCGACCGGTTCCAAACAACGCGAGCTGATGAAGGTAGTGGCCCGCAAGGTGCAGGGCAAGCGGTGATATGGCTGGCGCTTGCTTAGAAGTTTAAGCAAGCGCCAACAGGCTGGATCGCTGAAGATTAGTCCCTGCGGAACAGGTCACGTGTGTAGACCTTGAAATCCACATCATTGAGATCGCCGTTCCAGCGATTGGCCACAATCACGGATGAACGATCCTTGAATTCATTGAGATCGTGGGTGACCTCGCTGCCCTGAAAGTCGGGCTTATCCAATGTGGGCTCATAGATGAGCACGGGGATACCATTGGCTTTGAACTGCTTCATCACATCCTGGATGGCAGACTGCCGGAAATTGTCGGAACCGGATTTCATGGTCAGCCGATAAATGCCGATGACCGGATTCTGCACATCCTTGATGCGTTCCATTACCTCGGAGGCAACGAATTCCTTGCGGGTGCGATTCGCATCCACAATGGCTTCGATGAGGTTCTGCGGAACCTGATTGTAGTTGGCGAGCAGCTGCTTGGTGTCCTTTGGCAAGCAGTATCCGCCATAGCCGAAGCTGGGGTTGTTGTAGCCGTCACCGATACGCGGATCAAGGCATACGCCGTCGATGATCTCCCGGGTGTTCAGACCTCGGCTCTCCGCATAGGTGTCAAGTTCATTGAAATACGCCACGCGAAGTGCCAGGTATGTATTGGCGAACAGTTTGATGGCTTCCGCCTCAGTGGAACCGACCACCAGAGTGGGGATGCCGGTGCTGCCGTCGCTATTAGTGCGGTTGTTTTCTGAAGGATCGGCGCCTTCGGCAAGCAGCGCAGCGAATTGTTGTGCTGCCTGAACGGATTCGGCATTGTCCTGCTGAGCGCCCACTACGATGCGGCTTGGATGCAGATTGTCATATAGAGCATGACCTTCACGCAGGAATTCGGGGGAGAAAAGAATGCAATCATCATCTAAATTTTCGCGAAGCTGCTGCGTGTAGCCAACTGGAATGGTGGACTTGATTACGATCCAAGCGTGCGGTGAGTGCTGACGTACTGCGGTGATTGCGGCTTCAACGCTGGAAGTGTCGAAATAGTTCTTTTTCTCGTCGTAATTCGTCGGTGTCGCGATCACTGCGAAATCAACATCTGTATATGCTTCCTGCGCGTCAATCGTGGCATGGAAATTGAGCGGGCGCTCGCCGGAAGCATTCTTCTCCAGAAAATCGGTGATTACCGGGTCGGCAATCGGACTCTTGCCGTTGTTCAGCAGTTCGACCTTCTCGGGGACGATATCAAGAGCGTGGACTTCGTTATGCTGGGAAAGCAGTAGCGCGACAGATAACCCCACGTAGCCAGTACCGGCAACCGCAATCTTCATAAAAACCTGCCTTTTTATCTTTTATAGTCTCAGGCTATTGTAGGCAAATCATTCAGGTAAATCGACGAAACCAGTATCCTTGAGGTAGTTTTTCCCGACGCTCATGTCATATTGGATGAGTTGATAATCGTGGAGCATCGCCCTGGCCTTCTTGGAAAGCTGCTTGACGTTAATACGATTGCCCGTTGCATCGAGATAAACCGGCTCATCCGCATTGCCTCCGGCCGACGAAGGGATGGAGATTGCAGGAATGGTTTCGTGCATCTTCGTCAAGAAAGCCAGATATGGGCTGACTTTTGCATTGAGGTGTGAAGCCAACTGCGCGGAGAAGTAATTCGACGATGTGTAGGCGCTGGAGGAGTCGTCAAGTTTGGTGTTTGCCGATTTCGAAGCATCGTTGGACCAGATGAAATAATCGGTCTCATGCAGACCCAGAATGTTATTCTTGTCGGAATATGCCGTGGAATAAATTCCGGGTAAATGATCTCCGTAGAAAATGACGGTGATTGGACGTTTGATATGGTTGAGCTGATTCAAGAAGTCAGCTGTTGACTGATCGGTATAGTTCAGCCCTTTAGTATAAGTTTCGATATTTTGTTTTTCGTCAGGCTGCAGATTTGAAGAGGTATCTTCATCCTTAAATTGGTTATCGGGATAAAAGTCCTCATAAGGCATATGGTTCTGCATAGTGACGACTTGGTAGAACTTGTTCTTATCGGAAGATGAAACCTTCTTGAGCACATCCGAGTAGAAGGACTTATCCGAGGCGTACCAAGCGGAGCCAAGCGGCCGTAGGTCTGTCAGCTGCGGTGTACCATCTGTGGCATAGAATTTTGAGAAACCGAACTTCCTGTAATTCAAATCACGGAAATACATGTTGCGGTTGTATGCGTGAAGCGCGATTGACGCTTCTTTTCCATTGGCTTTATTCCAAATTTGATTGAGCGTAGGCGCCCACTTGAGGGAAGGTACCAACTGCTGATAGGCAATGGATAATGTGGAGCTGTAATTTGCCATGGACAGGCCAGTCAGAGCCTGGTATTCGATATTTGCGGTACCGCCTCCATAACCAGGGGAGAGCATCAGGCCGGAAGTCGTTTGTGTCTTGATTTGACGGATGTTCGGCATCGGGTCTTCGGAGAAGCTGACGCCGGGCACTCGAGTCGGGTCCGAGAATGTTTCGGAAAGCACCATGATGACGGTATTGTCAGTCATGTTCTCGGTTCTGGCTTGATTAAGCTGGTTGGCTTGTTGCGCATATTTCCGAGCGATTTTATTCATGGTATCTTGCGAATATCCATCGGGTTTATCCATGGTTTTTGTATGCGCAAGACGGAGGAAATTTACAACAGGGCCATTGTATGTGGAATCTGCAAGGCCATTCCAAATTTGCGGGCTGTCTCCAAGATTTTTTGCGAGATTTGTAGACCAATATCCTTCGTTACCGAATCCCCATACAAAGGAGAAGCATAACGCAATGCTGCAGCATGCGGCTGCGATACGAGTGAAGGTACCGGCAATATTTTTGATTCCGGTAAAGGGGCGGCGCCAGGAACAATGGATGACAGCGTTCCGTCCATCTACGAACTGCATGATGATGCAAATGACGACGAGACATATGACACCGCTTACCGCTGTGCTAACAAGTCCTTGGCTGCTTTTAGGGATGAAGGATGTTAGCTGTCCGGTATTACCTCCGGTGATGAAATTAAGATCTGCCGGAAGTATGGGCTCATTCCGAGACTCGATTTTGATGTGATTCGCTACAGCGTAGACGGTCATAACCGTACCGAAAATGGCTGTTGCTATCCAAAAGCGATTAAGCACGAATATGAGGGTGAGATAAACAACTGCGAGAATAATGAGATTAAGCAGGAAAATATAATTCTTGTCGAACCAAATTTGACTGATAAAAGATGTCAACTGGCCAGCTACGCTGGACATTTGTCTTGTGGTTTCGCTGACGTCTTCACCCTTGGCGTATTCAGGTTCGGAATACATACCCCACTGAATGAAAACGACCTCAAACGTGGTGAGTGCAGTGATGATGATGGCATAGAACGAGTAGGAGAAGCGATGGCGCTTCTTCCACAGGCCATGCGCGCGTTGGAAGAACTTGATGATGAGCTGAATCGCTTTGAAGCTGGTGAACGTGCGCCATGCGCTGCGTACCCTGGTTGCGGCGGTCTGGACGGCATGTGCGGCGGTTTTGGCCGCCTCTGCGGTGGCGTGGCCGGCATGGACCAACGCGTGCCCGACGGTCGCCATCGTCGTGCCGGTCGCCTTGCGAGCGTGCCTCATGGTCCGTGATGCGGTATCGCCGTTGGAAGCGGTGGAATTCACGGAAGTAGTATCGGCGGCGACGGAATTCGTGGAAGACGCATCGTTCCGCGCGCCCTTAATCGCTGAAATATCCGTATCGTACTTTGCCGGGGACGATTCCTCTTCCGGCGTGTAGATGCTTTTGCGGGTTTCTGCGATGTGAAGAGGGGCTTTCTGCGTGTATAGTTCCGCGCGGTGACGTGCCCTGAAAATGGAGGGGTCATCCGCCGTGCCATCGTTTGCGAGCGGCTGATAGGTGCCTCCGATGAACGATTGCTTGGGACGTCTGACATATGAAGGCTCGAAGGCATGAACGGCAGACTGGATATAAGGCATCGTCGCTTCCTTCACGGCAAGTCGCCCCTTGAAAATATGGGGGTTCATGAACGTACAAAACCGTGCTATATATTAGCCGGTGTGTGTGGACGAGTATGTGTCTTGAAGATGACTGGAAAGTGGCTGAAGGGTGAACGGGCCGGAGATGGCTACCGCATCAGGTCTGCTTCGGGTGTTGAGGATGCACACGATTGCACGGGTACGCGAACGCTAAGCTGGAACGGTGAATGACATGACAGATGATGTGATGGACAACGAAGGATTCGAACCGAAAAGCATCCTGGTGACGGGCGGATGCGGATTCATCGGCGCCAATTTCGTACGGTACGTGGCGCGCAACCATCCGGACGTGCACGTCACTGTGCTGGACAAGCTGACGTACGCGGGCAATCCGGAGAACATCGCGGGACTGCCGCAATCGCAGGTCGAACTGGTGGTGGGCGATATCTGCGATTGCGCGCTGCTCGACCGTCTGATGCCAAAGTGCGACGCCGTCGTGCACTTCGCCGCGGAATCGCACAACGACAATTCCATCGCCGATCCGGAGCCGTTCATCCGCACCAACGTGGAAGGCACGATGCGACTGCTGGAGGCCGCGCGCCGATACGACGTGCGATTCCACCACATCAGCACCGACGAAGTGTACGGAGACCTCGCATTGGACGATCCGGCTCGCTTCACCGAGCGTTCGCCATACCGGCCGTCGAGTCCATACAGCGCGTCGAAAGCCGCGTCCGACCATCTGGTGCGCGCGTGGGTGCGCACATACGGCCTGCGGGCCACCATCTCCAACTGTTCCAACAATTACGGCCCATACCAGCATGTGGAGAAGTTCATTCCACGGCAGATCACATCCATTCTGGAAGGCATGCGGCCGAAACTGTACGGCACCGGCGCGAACGTGCGCGACTGGATTCACGTGGACGACCATTCGTCGGCGATATGGGAGATTCTGACGCACGGAAGAATCGGCGAGACGTATCTGATCGGAGCCGACGGAGAGAAGAGCAACATCGACGTCCTGCGCACGATACTGCGGTTGATGGGGCAGCCGGAGGATGCGTTCGATTGGGTGCGCGACCGGCCGGGCCACGACCGCAGGTACGCCATAGATCCGACCAAGCTGCGTACCGAATTGGGATGGCGTCCGGAGCATACGGATTTCGGACGCGGATTGCAGGGCGTGATCGACTGGTATACGGACCATCGCGACTGGTGGGAGCCGGTCAAAGCCGCCACCGAAGCCCGCTACCGCGCGCAAGGCCAGTGAACGCCAGTGGGTCAATGGAATTGGTACTTCATCTGCAGCTCAATGCGATCATAGGGAGAAAGCTCACCGACGTATTCGCCAAGTGCGCTCAAAGGAATCTTGAGTAATCTCCGGTATCGGACTGCGGATGCGCGATTAAGCCCAGCCTCTTCCCAATTATTGATAAGCAAGAAATCCGGGAAATTGGTTTTGCCGACTTGCGATGTCACATAAATCACCACGCAACCGTCTTCGGTGATTTCCTTGATTACAACAGGTCGATATTTCCCGTTTGTCGGATCCTCTCGAAAAGGAAACCAAACCCTCCAAATTTGCCATGGGCGTACATCAGTCAATCTTCTTCCCATCCTTCGGGAAGAAGCGGATGTCCGGACGCGTCGAGCTTGGCAACCGTCACCTGATTGTCGGGCGTTGGATCCTTATCGATATGCAATGGCGAGCGCTTCACCCATTCATTAATGAGTTCGCAGGGGATTTCGTTGTTTTGGTTGGGCTGATACACTTTCGACCATGGGGTGTCTGGCTTGTGCGTCATGCGCATCAGGCCTGTTGCCGAATAGTCTCGCGCATAAGTGCGATATACGTCGCATAGGAGTTCCAGCACTTCTGGCTGGATTGTTTGCCAGTCGAATGGTTGGGCGACTTTGGTGATGGAATCTCGTTGGTATCCCTTGAATGTTCGGTAGACGTCTTTTACGACAGGACCGTATTTCCATGCTTCTAGGGGTGTGTCGAAGAGTGGTTTGCCGAAGCGTTGCAGGCTTGCCGCTTGTGCGAAGAACAGCAGTTTGTTGAGTTTCATGTTGGTGATGCCGTCATCTTCTTCCGGATCGCCTTCGTTGGCGGTGGAGATGAAGAAGTCCGCTACGTCCATAACGTTCATTAAGGCCATGATTCACCTTTCTGCGTAGTGGCTTGCAGTGTATAGAAGCATTTCGATATAAAACATTTCAGCATACTTCGTTGCGGGTTTCAAGGCAAATTCGTTATTGATGTAAAGCTGAATGGGGGTAGGGCTTCGTTTGGAACGTCAGGCGCTGCCGCAGTGGGTTCGGCATGCGATGATTTCGAGCGTTCGGTTCTGGCTGATGCGGTAGACAAGTCGGTTTTTCTGGTCGATGCGACGTGACCAGAATCCCTGAAACTCCCACTTCAGTGGTTCTGGCATGCCGATGCCTTGATCGGCGCCGTTGCGTTCGATGTCTTTGATGAGCTGATTGATGCGCTTCAATGTTTTCTTGTCTTGGGACTGCCAGTACAGATAATCGTCCCAGGCGTCGTCGGTGAAGGTTTTGAGCATTGGCGTCATTCCTCGATGAGTTCATGGGGATGGGCGTCTTCGGAATCAAGCTGCGCGACGCTATGACGCAGATGATTCAAGTTCTGCGCCGAATAAAAGGGGTCGGCGGTGACCTCGAACGGGATGCGGCGCTCGCGAACCATGGTTTTTGCGAACATGGCGAATGCGGCGCTCATGCTGATTCCCAGTTCCTTGCACAGCGCCTTCATGGCCTGCTGTGTTTCGCTGTCCAAACGCACGTTGACTATTGCGCTGCCCATGAGTACGCTCCTTTTTGAACTCGTGAAACTATCTATTGTATAGATAATCACTATACAATGGATAGTGTTTTATGTCGAGCGTTTTATCTGTCGGCAGGTAATGACGGTGAATGATGGCGGGGTGGCGGTTCTTTGTGCGCAAGGCCAGTGGACGTCAACGTCAGTCTTCGATGGAGTCGACGTAGGGGCGCAGTTTGGCGAGGAGCGCTTCGGCGTCGGACGTGGCCGACTCGTACAGGGCGAAGGCGTCGATGCCGTCGTATTCGTGCGCGATGACGTTGCGCAAGGCGCGCAGCTCATTCCATGGAAGCTGCGGAACCGTCTCGCGGAAGTCGTCGGAAAGCCGTCGTGCGGATTCCTGAGCCTGCACCATATCCATCGCCACGGAATTGAATCGCATGTAATCGGATTCAAGCTTTTCTGCCGAGTCGGCGGTCGAAGCGTCGTCGTGCGCCCGTTGCAGATGCTCGACGAGGCGGATGAGGTTGGTTTCGTCGCGGAACCGCTGGTCGGTATGTCTGCGCGTCATCATGCCACCCTGATCATATCCGGCTGGATGTGCCGGTAGAAGCGTCGGCTCGCCCGGCTGCGTTGCGCGTTATGCTGCAACGAATCCAGCGAAGTGAGCGATACTTCCCGTCTGAAGGCGTCTTCCAATTCGCGTTGCAGCGCCTCTCGGCGCATCATGTTGAGGTGGCTGCCTGCTTCGGGCCGGTAAAGCAGGTCGATGTCCGAATCGGCATCGGCTTCGCCACGCGCCGTGGAACCGTATACGTATACCTCGCTGAGACCGTATTTTCGTGCGATTTTGCCGATGATGAAGCGTATGGCGGCGATTTCTACTCTGCTGTTGCGCGCGTCTTCGCTGCGTGTTTCGACGGACGTGTTGCCATTGCCGTCATTGTTGCCATTGTCGGAGGGGTCTCCGGCGTCACCGGAGCCGCTGGCCGACAGTGAGCGCAATGCGTCGTCGTATCGTTGCAGGAAATCCTGTGTCGGGTTGCCGCCTCGTTCGGCGCGTGAAAGAGCCGATTGCGTGGTGCCCATCGTTGCCGCCACCTGGTCTTGGCTCAGTTTGAGTTGGAGCCGTCGTTGCTTCAGTTCCTCAATCATGCGCATGCGTTTAGTATAGCGTAAATGCTATATGCAGTTTTGCTGTATGCGATTGTTGCGTGATTGTCGCGGCTGGGTCGGGGTGTGCTGTGCTGGGGGTGTTGGGCGACGGTTCTTGTGTGCTGGATGTTGGATGACGGTACTTGTCATCTGTCTGCGCAGGGCTGTCCGGTGTTGTTCCGGTTGTGGCCTCCGCTGCTGGCGCTGCGTTGGCGGTCATGCTGATGGTTGCGGCAGCGGTTGCGTCGCCGGCTCTGCGATCGTTCGAGGTCGCGGTCGAACAGGGTCCTGTCCGCGGGGCTTATGGTGAGGGTTTCGTTGTTCGCCGCCTGCTGCTCGTTCGGTGGCTGCGCCGTTTCGTGAGTATCGTTCATGGTGATTGCCATTGCCGTCAATGCGATCGTTGCAGTGGCGGCGACGGCGGTGGCCGCGATTGCCGCGGTCGCCTGGGCCTGACGCTTGTTCATGGGTTCCTTCCGCTCTTCCGCCGCTTCGCGCCTATGCGTCTTGCGGCGTTCCCCAAGATAGTGCGCGAAGCGGAGTGTCATGGAAATAAGGTTGGTGCGATTCGGCTTGAAGCGAATGCCGTCCCGTCGCGGTCTTCGCGCGCGTCTTGGGAAAGCGACGTTTTATGCTGTTAGGGCAAACGTTTTAAGGGGGTTTTGATGGCGCGCAGGGCAACGCTGAGGGATGTGGCCGCGGCGGCGGGGGTTTCCGTGACCACGGTGTCGCTGGTGCTCAACAATCGTCCGGCGCGCGTCTCCACGGAAAAACGCGAGGCGATCGCGCAGGCCGTGAAACGGCTCAATTATGTGCCCAACCAGAATGCGCGCAGCCTGGTCACCAGACGGTCCAAGCTCGTGGCGCTGATCGTGCCCGACATCGAAAACCTGTTCTTCGCGGCGCTTTCCAAATGCGTGGAGGATGAGTGCGCCGCGCAGGGGTATTCGCTGATCGTGGCGAATTCCGACGATTCCCGTGCCACCGAACATGACCTGCTGCAACGGCTGTCGTCGCGTGGGGTGGATGGCATCCTGCTGATTCCCGCGCGCGAATCCTGTTCCGACGGTGTCGGCGCCGACCTGCGCGCGGACGTGGAACGCATCACCTGCCCGGTGGTGCTGATCGACCGTCTGTCCCGATGCGGCTGGTGCGACGCGGTCGGCTTCGACAATTATCTCGGCGGGCGATTGGCGGCGCAGTACCTGCTGGAAGGCGGACATAAGCGCATCGGCATCGTGACCGGCGATGTGGCGGAGTCGAGCGCGGCCGACCGGCGTCGTGGTTTCGCGGATGCGCTCGAGCAGGCGGGGGAGCGGCTTGATCCCGCGTTGTGCGTCGCCGGCGACTACCGTTTCGCCAGCGGCTACCGTGCGGCCGACCAGATCATCGACGGCGGCGCCACCGCGGTGTTCTGCTGCAACGATGTGATGGCGCTCGGCTTCCGCCAGCGCATGGCGGAGCGCGGGCTGCATGTCACCGAGGACATGCAGGTCATCGGATACGACAATATTCTGAAGCGATTCGGCCTGGGATGGCGCATGACCACCGTCGAGCAGAGCGTGAGCGATCTCGCCAAGGCCTGCTGGGACATGCTGGGCGGCCGTATCGATGCCGTGGCCGACGGGAGCGGCGCCGGCGCGGACCGTCCGTGGCTTTCCGACCCGCAATCGAAGGTGCTGACGCCGAAACTGGTGCAGGCCGCCTGCGCGTAATCGTCCATCCTCCGTGAAATCTGCAAAATCATCGTTCGGAAAAAGTACGGACACGCTGTCTTTCTGTCGATTTTGTTTTTTTGATAAAACGTTTTATCATTGACTTGTGAGCGAAATCGAGAACGTGCTCGGATTCGCGTAAAACAACCGACGATAATGGGCCGTGTGGTGGCGGACCCTCGTCGGATCCGTCAATGAGGAAAGGCACAACCATGAAGAAACTCATTCTTGATCTCGATACCGGCGTCGACGACGCGCTGGCCATCTCCTACGCGCTGGGCAGTCCGGAGGTCGAACTCATCGGCATCACCGGAACCTACGGCAACGTGCTCGTGGAACAGGGCGTGCGCAACGCGCTCGCCATCACCGATCTGCTCGGCCATCCGGAAGTCAAGGTCTACCAAGGCCTGCCCCATTCCAGCACCACCGACTCCTTCTCCGTCCTGCCGATATCGGCCTTCATCCACGGCAAGAACGGCATCGGCGACGTCGCCATCCCCGACTCCAATCGTTCCGTGGAAAGCGAGCCCGCGGTCGACTTCATCATCGACGCCGTCAAAACGTACGGCAAGGACCTCATCTACGTGCCGACCGGCCCGATGACCAACATCCAGGCCGTCCTGAAGAAGGCGCCGGAAATCAAGGACGAGATCGGCGGCATCGTGCTCATGGGCGGCGCGCTCACCGTGCCCGGCAACTGCAACGCCTGCATGGAGGCCAACATCTCCCAGGACCCGGAGGCGGCCGACTACCTGTTCCGCTCCGGCGCCCCGACCACCATGGTCGGCCTCGACGTGACCCTGCAGACCCTCCTCACCTACAAGGAGACCAAGCGCTGGCGCGACCTGGGCACCAAGGCGGGAACCTTCCTCGCCGACATGACCGACTTCTACATCAAGGCCTACGAGACCACCTCCCCGAACCTGGGCGGATGCGGCCTGCACGACCCGCTCGCCGTCGGCGTGGCCGTCGACCCGACCCTCGTCACCACACTGCCGATCAATATGAAGGTCGACCTGGAAGGCCCGACCCGCGGCCGCACCATCGGAGACATGGACAGGCTCAACGACCCCGTCAAGACCATGAAGGTCGCCGTCGGCGTCGACGTGCCGCGATTCCTCGACGAATTCATGACCCGCATCACCAACCTGGCGAAGAGCGCCGAGTGACGTTCTGGCGGCAGGCGACGGCAACCTTCGACGCAACTGTCGACGGCAACCATCCGCAACTATCCATGGCGTTCATAAACGGCGTTCATTGACGGCATTTATCGATGACATTTATCGATGGCATCTATTGACGAAAAGAGAATAATCATGACCACTGAAACCGCCGTGACCACGGCGAAGGACCCGTTCGACGACCCGGTCACCAGCAACAAAATGGCAGTCCGGGCTCTGATTCCGCTGCTCATCACCTTCGTGCTCGGCACCCTGTGTCTGCAGGGATTCAACCTGGTGTTCCAGCAGGTCGGCGCCGACGTCGGCGCGCCGAACCAGGCATCCCTCATCACCGCGTTCCCGAGCATCGTGCTCGGCATCGTGTGCTTCATCTACGGCTCGCTGGGCGACTTCGTGTCGCTGCGCAAACTCGTCACCGTCGGCCTGGTGACCCTGTTCGTCGGCTCCCTGTTCGGCTTCGTCGCCAACTTCTTCTTCACGGCGAACCTGTGGACCGTCATCCTCGCACGCGTGCTGCAGACCGCAGGCGAGCAGGTGGCCGGCTCCGCCTTCCTCGTGGTGGCGACCAAATACCTGCGCAACGACCTCAAGGTGATCTTCTTCGGACTGTTCACCGCCGCCTACCAGCTGTCCGCATCCATCGGCGTCTTCGCCGCCGGCATGCTCAGCTCCATCGCCTGGCAGTACCTGTTCCTGATCCCGTCCGTCACCATCCTCTTCCTGCCGATCCTGCTCAAGACCCTGCCGTCCAAGAGCGGCAACGGCCAGAAGGTAGACGGCTTCGGATTCGTGATCTTCGGCTTCGCCACCGCGTTCCTCACCCTGTTCTTCTCCTACATGGCATGGTGGATGCTGCTCGTGTCCGTGGTGCTGTACGTGGCGTTCGGCTTCTACATCAACAAGGCCTCCAACCCGTTCATCACCCCCGCGTTCTTCAAGAACACCCGCTGGCTGCGCGCCATCAGCCTCATCCTCGTGTTCTACTTCGTGAACTACGCGCTGAGCCCGATCTTCAACGCCATCGGCACGAACATCTACCACATGACCACCACCCAGGTCTCCCTGCACATCGTGTGGGCCTTCGTGGTCGCCGCCATCGTGGGCACCTGCTCCGGCATGATCATCGGCAAGATCGGCATCAAGGCAGGCCTGGTGACCGCCGGCACGTTGATGTTCGTGGGATGGACGGGCGCCGCGTTCAGCGTGAACAGCGGATTCGTGGTCCTGACCGTGTGGGCCTGCGTGTTCTACGCCGGCTGCGGCATGATGTACTCGCCGATCGTCTCCACCGTGCTGGGCACCATCGAAAAGGATGAATCCGGTCGAGGCGTGGGCATGAACGATTTGGCCATGAACGTATCGCCGTCCATCGGCATCGCCATCATCGGCAGCCTGCTCGGTTCCAACGCGCTCGCCGGCCATTCCATCACCGGTGCCACTGGCGTGGCGGCCAACTACTCCAACCTGATGCTGATCGCGGCCGGAACCGCGCTGCTCGGCCTGATCGTGTTCTTCATCTTCCGGAAGAAGATCTACGAAGGCAACCACGCGCTGGAAAACGACAAGGCTACGGAAAGCAAGTAATCGCATTCAGCGCAACAACTGCGGTGGTCGCAATATCCACGCCTGCCGTCGGTTTCGCGGCCCCCATTCTGCCAAACCGACGGTGAGTCGCTCTTGAGCGTCGGTTTGGCAGGTTGGGCTCTGCGAAACCGACGGTGAGGTGAGTCTGAGCGTCGGTTTCGCGGAATGGGAGCGATAAGACCGACGCTTGGGACCGGCATGACCTTACATGGGCCGCAATATCTCGTACAGCATCGCAAGAAATCGCAAGAAAGGGAAGACAATCATGAGCGCAACCGAAATTCTTTCCGCGTTGGACCGCATCCACGGCACTGTGTCCGTGATCGGTTCCATGAATGCGGACTACACCGTCACCGCGCAGCGCCTGCCGGGACCGGGGGAGACCATCACCGGCGGTCCGCTGCAGTTGCTGCCGGGCGGAAAATCCGGCAATCAGGCTGCCGCGGCCGCACGCATCGGCGCCACCGTGCAGATGTTCGGCGCGGTCGGGTCGGACCGCAACGCCGACTTCCTACTCGGAGCGCTCGGCGAGGCTGGCGTCAACACCACACACGTGCGCCGCGTGCTCGGCCCGTCCGGCACCACCGTCATCACCGTGGACGCGCAAGGCGAGAACACCATCGTGTATTCGCCCGGCTCCAACGCGCAGGTGACCGTGGACTACGTGGAATCCGTGCGCGACGCGCTCACCCGCTCCTCGGTGCTGGGCCTGTGCCTGGAAAGTCCGATCGAAACCGTCACCGCGGCCGCGCGCATGTGCCACGAGGCGGGCGTGAAGGTGCTGCTCAACGACTCGCCGTTCACCCCCTCCTTGCCGGTGGAGCTGGTTGAAGCATCCGACATTCTGCTCGTCAACGAGCATGAGATGGCGCAGCTGCTCGGCATCGCGGAGCCGGAGGACGACGATTGGGACGCGTTCGACTGGCGTCACGCGTTCGACGAGTTGCGCGGATTCGGCTTCGAGCAGGCGATTGTGACGCTCGGCGGCGACGGTTCCGTGGTGCTCGACGGCACGGCGGACGATCCGGAGCATCGCATCCGGCGCATCGCTCCGGTGCGGGTCAAGGCGGTGGACACCACCGGTTGCGGCGACTCGTTCATGGGTACCGTGCTGGCCGGCTTGGCCTCCGGCATGACGTTGTCGCAGTCCGCGGAACTTGCCTCGTACGTGTCGGCCTACGCGGCCACCGGATATGGCGCGCAGGCGTCCTACGGCACCGCGGCACAGATCCGCGAGGCCTTCGCCGACGGGGAGTGAACCGCGTGGCGTGGGCACCCACATTGTTATATTGGAGTTTGGCTTAATTTCACGCACCGAACAATTGGGAAGGCAAGCATGTCGGCGATTCTCGAAGGCACTCCGGATAAGAAACTGGCTTTGGTGACGGGACGCGCGTACCCCGAGCAAGCCGAGGAAACCGCGAAATATCTGGGAACCGATGTCCTTGAGACCACCGCCTACGATTTCGCCAACGGCGAGATGTACGTGCGTTACACCGAACCGGTGCGAGGCGCGGACGCCTTCGTGATGCAGGCCCACACCGAACCGATCAACAAGTGGATCATGGAGCAGCTCATCATGGTGGACGCCATGAAGCGCGCCTCCGCCCGCTCCATCACCGTGGTCGCGCCGTTCCTCGGCTATTCTCGTCAGGACAAGAAGCATCAGGGCCGCGAGCCCATCACCGCGCGTCTGATGTTCGACCTGTTCCGCTCCGCCGGCGCCGACCGCATCATGACGGTCGACCTGCACGCCGCCCAGGAACAGGGCTTCTTCGACGGCCCTGTCGACCATCTGACCGCCATGCCGATCCTGCTCGACTACGTGCGCAACAGCATGCCGCTGGAGAACACCACCATCGTGTCCCCGGACGCCGGCCGCATCAAGGTGTCCGAACAGTGGGCCGCGAAGCTCGGCGGACTGCCGCTCGCCTTCATCCACAAGACCCGCGACACCACCCGCCCGAACCATGCCGAGGCACATGGCATCATCGGCGACGTGAAGGGACGCGACTGCGTGGTCGTGGACGACATGATCGACACCGCCGGCACCATCTGCGAGGCCGTGCGCACGTTGAACAACGCCGGCGCGAAGTCCGTGACGCTCGTCGCCACCCATGGCCTGCTGTCCGGTCCGGCCGTGGAACGTCTGCGCGACTGCGGCGCCCGTGAGATCGTGCTCACCGACACCGTGCCGGTGCCCGAGGAGAAGCGTCTGCCGAACATGACCGTCCTGTCCGTGGCTCCGCTGCTGGCGGCCGGCATTCGTTCCGTGTTCGAATCCGGTTCCGTCTCCACGCTGCTCAACGGCCTGCCCGAGGACATGCGTCCGCGCAACATCTACGCCTGATTCCTGTTCCCGTAAGTTTCCGAGTTTCCGTACGATTTCGGTATTTCGGTACTTCGATACGATTCCAACACGATTTCGTACGGTTCATTATCGGATTTGCGCCGGCTTCGCGATTGTTCCGCGCCGGCTGCCGATTAAGCCCCGCCGAAAAGCGGGGCTTTTTCCGTATGGTTTTCGCTACCGGCCAGTCCCTTCGGATACGTCGCGGCGTCGGGTTAGTCTGTACAAGTTGCCATCAGCCGTATTCATATATCCGTCATGGCTATATCGATGCCTGAAGGCAGCTCGCATACACACTCCTGCCATGGAAGGTCCATGGCCGATAGTCCGAAGGAGGTGGGTGATGTCTGCGCATAAGTACGAACTGATGTTCATTGCTGATCCTGAGCTGGATGAGCGCGGTCTGAAGAAGCTGACCGAGCAGTATCTGGAAACTGTCACCAAGGAAGGCGGTGCCGTCGAGAACATCGACATCTGGGGCCGTCGCAAGCTTGCCTACGAAATCGCCGGCAAGACCGAAGGTAACTACGTCGTGGTCAACTACTCCGCTGAGCCGGCCACCAGCGACGAACTCGATCGTCTGCTGAACCTGAACGAATCCGTCATCCGTACGAAGATTCTTCGCAAGTAAGTAATCCAAGCTTTTTTAAGTTGCAAGGTAGGTAGAACGTCATGGCAGGCGAGACCGTAATCACCGTTGTGGGCAACCTCACATCCGATCCGGAAATCCGTACCATCGGTAGCGGCGCGGCCGTGGCAAGCTTCACGATTGCCTCCACTCCGCGCAACTGGAACCGTAATACGAACCAGTTCGAAGAGGGACAGACCCTGTTCCTGCGCTGCTCCGCATGGCGAGACATGGCCGAGCATTGCGCTCAGAGCCTGTCCAAGGGCATGCGTGTGATCGCGCAGGGCCGTCTGCAGCAGCGTTCCTACCAGGCGAACGACGGTTCCCAGCGAACCGTCATCGAAATGCAGGTCGATGAAATCGGTCCGTCCCTGCGCTACGCGACCGCCCAGGTCAACCGTGTTTCCAGCGCCAATGGCTATGCCGGCAATCGTGGCGGCAACGGCTTTGGCGGAAACAACGGCGGATACCAGGGCGGCGCCGGTTACTCCGGTGGCGCCGGATATCAGGGGAATGGCGGCTATCAGGGCGGCGCATCCGCTCCCGCGAACGCCAATCCCGCTCCGGCCGCGCCCGCACAGGCCGCTCCGGCCTCGGATCCATGGGGCAGCTCGGATAATTCCAACTCGTCCTTCGGTTCCTTCGGCGCATCCCAGTCCTTCGGAGGCTCCTCCGAATTCGGCGGGGATAGCGACGAACCGGAATTCTGACCGGATCGCAACGAACCAAGCAGCTTAATCACAGCAATTTCCAGATTTTAAGGAGAACATCAAGATGTCACGCAAGAGGCCGCAGCCGCCGGTCAAGCCGTTTAAGAAGAAGCCGAACCCGCTGAAGGCGGCGAAGGTCACCGAGATCGATTACAAGGACGTCGCCCTGCTGCGCAAGTTCATCTCCGATCGCGGCAAGATCCGTTCCCGTCGTATCACCGGCGTCACCGTGCAGGAGCAGCGCGAGATCTCCAAGGCTATCAAGAACGCCCGCGAGATGGCCCTGCTGCCGTACGCCACTTCCGGCCGCTGATCTTAGAGAGGTTTGAACAATGGCTGAAACTAAGGTTATTCTCACCAAGTCCGTCAACCACCTGGGTCACCCGGGTGACGTCGTGGCCGTCAAGTCCGGCTACGCCCGCAACTACCTGTTCCCGCAGGGCCTGGCCTTCGCCTGGTCCAAGGGTGCCGCCGCCCAGATCGAGTCCATGAAGCGCGCTCGTCTGGCCAAGGCCGTCGCCACCCGCGAGGAGGCCGTTGCCGCCAAGGGAATCATCGAAGGCACCACCGTCGAAATCGCCGCCAAGGTCTCCGAGTCCGGCAAGCTGTTCGGCAGCATCTCCGCCGAGAAGATCGCCATCGCGCTCTCCTCCAAGGTCGAGGTCAACCCGAAGAACATCACCGTTGAGCCGATCAAGACCACCGGTGACTTCCCGGCAACCGTCGCTCTGCACCCGGAAATCTCCGCCAACTTCTTCGTGAAGGTTGTCGCTGAGTGATTTCACCCCATTCGCCGTTGGAGCCCATTTCGGGCCGACGGCGAATGACTTCAGGCTGAAACACGTCTGAGCTTAAGCACAGAAATCCCCCGTACCAATTGGTGCGGGGGATTTTCTGTTGTGATGGCCTGTTTTGGCGGCTTTCATTCCCTGCAGTCTTGTGTGAGTTTCGTCTTACGTGGGTTTTCGTCTTGCATGGGTTTCGTCGTACGCGGGTTTCGTCTTATGCGGGTTTCGTCTTATGCGGGTTTCGTCTTGCACGGGTTTCGTCGTGCATGGAGGAACGTTGCCTCTCGTATTCCGACACATCCCATATCTCGACACATCCCATATCTCGACATGTCCCGTATCCCGACACGTAAAGACGACACAATAATGTGAAGAAATTGTGATTACTTGGATATGGATGGCAATTTTCGCGCCGAGAAACGTCGGGAAGCATCATTTTTACCGAAATCAGCAATTTGCTGAAAACGTTGGAAAATAGCGGTTTTGCGATTGCGACACGCCGAAGGTTGCGTTCCTCTCGAATCTGAGTATATTTACTCCATGTGCTCAGCGAGAACAAAAACCTCGCCAAGACCAACGCCCCTTTAGCTCAGTTGGTTAGAGCAGCTGACTCTTAATCAGCGTGTCCAGGGTTCGAATCCCTGAGGGGGCACAGACAAGACCCAAGCCAATGGCTTGGGTCTTTTTGTATTCCGGCAGGCGTGTTTCTAATGTTCCCAATGTTTTCTGCCCTGCAGTCCCATTGAAGCGACCTTGGTAATCGCAGGACTTCCGGTGCCGGGAGTATGGTAATGCGCTGTTGTCCGCTTAGAGCGGAATCGCAACACATCTCGAATCGCACGAATCGCAAGAATCGTCAAGAGAAGAAGCAACAGAGGAAACAGCAGTGGAATACACACTTTTCACCAAACTCGCCGCGGAATTCGTCGGCACCGCCATACTGATGGTCTTCGGCAACGGCGCTGTCGCCAACGCGGAACTGAAAAACACCAAAGGCTACCATGCCGGCTGGCTGAACATCGCCATGGGCTACGGTTTCGGCGTCATGTTCCCGGTGCTCATGTTCGGTGGCGTCTCCGGCGCCCACATCAACCCGGCCATGACCATCGCCCAGGCCGTCAACGGACTGTTCCCGTGGAACGAGGTCCTGCCGTACATCATCGCCCAGCTGCTCGGCGCGCTCGTCGGCCAGCTCATCGTGTACATCACCTACTACCCGCACTACAAGGACACCGAGGACGCTGAAGCCATCCTCGGCACCTTCTGCACCACCGACGCGCACAACGACCGCGTCAACTACTTCCTCAACGAGTTCTTCGGCACTTTCATGCTGGTGCTCGGCGCGCTGTGCTGCCTGTCCCTGCCGTGGGGCAAGGCCGACCTCGCCGCCGCCTCCATCGTCGTCGGCTTCATCGTGTGGGGCCTCGTGACCTCCATGGGCGGCCCGACCGGCCCTGGCCTGAACCCGGCCCGCGACCTGATGCCGCGCCTGCTGCACGCCATCCTGCCGATCCCGAACAAGGGCGACTCCCGCTGGGGCGAGGCTTGGATCCCGGTCGTGGCTCCGATCCTCGGCGCCATCGTCGGCGCGTTCCTGTTCAAGGTGCTGTTCGCCTGATCGGCGTCTTTTAATCCAAAGACCCGTGGTTTTCTTCGGAAGCCCCGGGTCTTTTGCGTATGTGGCGGATTGTGGCGGGACTGCGGCGGACTGTAGCGGAATTGTGCCAGCTGTGCCGGATTTACGCTAGATTCACGCCAGATTAGGCCGGACTGTGGCGTTCCCCCGCGGATAAACGCCCGCCGTATGTTGGCTGACATTGCTACTCTTGCCAAGAGAGAGGTTGCCGTATATGAAGGGGTCGATTTGAAGCGGATTCGTCGTATTGTTCGCGCGCTCGATCCAAGAGCCTACGCCAAAATGAGCCGTCGTGAACGGCTCGAGGCGCTTCGTATCCGCCGCGTCACGGCGATGGTGCTGGTCTTGTTCCTTGTCGTGGCGATGATGACGTCGTGTAGCGTGCATGCGGTGTCGGTACGTATGTCGTCGCGCACGCAGACGACGGCACAGGCGGAAAAATCGACGGCAAGCACGAAGGGCGATGGTGGAAAGTCGTCCGGAAAAGCACATCGTGCGACGGCTGAAAGGCAAACATCCGGAAAGCAATCGTCCGAAGGAAAGACGCAGGAAGAGAGCGCCGTGGACAAGGCGTTGCGCGCGCAATCGGCGGTACTGAGCGACGAAGACAGGAACAGAATCCTCGACCAGGCGCAGAAGGTCGCGCAGAACAGCGGTAATCCGGTTGTCCATTACCATTATTGCGTCGCGACCAAGGGCGATGTCGGATCGGTCGACGATTTTGCCAACGCTGCGTTCCGCATCCTCAACGATGAGCATGGCTGGCCGCGTGCGGGCGCGGTGTTCGAACGTTCCACCGACGGCAACTGCGATTTCGATCTGGTGCTGTCTCAGGCGTCCCAGATGCCGTCCTTCTCCCCGTCGTGCTCGGTGGAATACAGCTGCAGGGTCGATCAGAACGTGATCATCAACGACGACCGTTGGAAGGGCTCCGTCCAATCATGGCTGGATGCCGGCGGCAATCTGGCCCGGTATCGCGTCATGGTGATCAATCATGAGGTCGGACATCGCCTGGGGCATATCGACAATGAGACCACTTGTGCGGGCGAGGGGCAGTTGGCACCGCTGATGCAGGAGCAGTCCATGCATCTGGACGGCTGCAAGGTCAACGAATATCCGCTCGATTCGGAATTGTGGATCGACTGACCGCACAGCGGATTAACTGACCGTTCCGCGGAGCGACTGACCATACTGACCATACCGGCCATACTGACCATACGACGGATTGGCCGACCGTGACGGCGGGTCAACTGGCCATACCGGCGAAAGGCGTTCTCACAAACCGAAATACGCGTCGAAATCGTCTTGGCTGATACTGCGGTCGGCCGTGTCGGCGCGCACCTTGCCCCAATCGAACTCCTGCAGCGCCTCAGCCGCGCTCATCGGCCGTGGCGCGGTATGTACCCGGTCTCCCTGCAAGCCAAGCAGCCATGCGCAATAGCCGACGACCTGTTCCGGCGAGACGCCGTGCGCGCGCAGCACGCCCATATCCAGCGAGCGCTCGCGTTTGGCGAGCCGCCTGCCTTCGGCGTTGTCGATGAGCGGCAGATGCGCGTAATGCGGGTTTTCCGGGGAATACGGCGATTGCGTTGCCGTTGCCGTCTGTGCTGCCGCTGTCTGTGTTGTGTGCGATTGGAATCCCGCCGCGATGAGCGCTTTGCGTATGGCGATTTGCAGTGCGTTCGACCGGAGCAGGTCGCGGCCGCGCACGATGTCGTCGACGCCCATGTCGAGGTCGTCCACGACCACCACCAGTTGGTAGGAGAACAGTCCGTCGGCGCGGCGCACGATGGTGTCGCCGATGTCTTGTGGCAGGTTGAATTCCTGCCGTGCGAACACTTCGTCGTCGAAGCGGATGGTGGAGTGGTGGTTTGCTTTCTCGGGCATGGCGATTCGCAGTGAATGACGGTCGCCGTTTTCCAAGCGTTGCCGCACGGTGTCGGGATTGCTGGCGATGATGCGGCGGCAGGTGCCTGGGTAGACCATGAAATGGTCGCCTTCCTGCGGTGCGGAGGCTGCGCGGATGTCGGCGCGCGAGCAGAAGCAGGGGTATATCAGCGGAATCGCGGCGGAAGCGGTGTTGTTTTCCGTTGGATCGGGAGAAGCGTGGTGTGGGCCGTCGGCGGAATCGTGTGTATCCGTGCGATCGCAAGTATCTGCGGAATCGCGTGCAGCCGTGGAATCGCGCGATTCCGTGGAACCATATATGTCGTTGACCGTCATGCGTTCCAAGCATCGCAGGGCCTCTTCGTACAGGTCGTGCCGTGCCGATTGGTACACGGGATCGCCGTCCCAGTCCAAGCCGAGCCATCGCAGATCGTCCATCATCAATTCGGCCGCTCCGGGCACGACGCGCGGTTCGTCGATGTCCTCGATGCGCAGCAGCATGCCGTCGCCGCGGCTGCGCGCGGATAGCCATGCGCCGAGCATCGCGTAGATATTGCCGATGTGCATGCGTCCGGATGGGGTCGGGGCGAAGCGGCCTGGCATGATGGCTCCCTTTCTGTCTGGCGGCGTCGGTCTTGCGTTGGTCTTACGCCGGTACGCCGTTCGTATTCCGCGCATAAGCCGGTGCTATTGACGTTCGTGATATATGCAACTGTACCTGCATGGTGGAGCGTCGATGGATATGCTTTGGAAAATCGGCAGATTTCGGCCGTTTTCGGTTGTTTTCAGCCATTTTCGGCTTGCCGTGCGGTTTACTATGCGGCCTTGTATCGGATGTGTCTATGTGATATGTCTCACAATCCGTGGAAAGCTTTTGTGGATGGCGGTAGTGGGGGTCGTGTTTTGACTGGGGTGTGTATAAGGTGGTATGTGCCGGGGCAGACCGGCAAACAATTAGGCAGATCCGGAACCCGCGGAAACAGTGGGGAATGGATAATAAAAGGGGATTACAAAAATGAACCGCACCCCGATTGTTGGACTGAAGAAATTCAGATTCAATGATCGGAGGTGCGGTTCTTTCGTATGCGCGAGGATCGAAGGAAACACTACGACGACGGGTTCCGGCGCGAGGCACTG
>NZ_JBKESZ010000013.1:0-25755 GCF_056355775.1 Bifidobacterium sp. LH_743
GACGCCAGATACGACTCGAGGGACGCACCCCGGAGGAGTTCCGGGGCATGTCCCTCGCGGTCTAGGGCTGTATCCTAATTAACAGCGTCCAACAATCGGGGCGCAGTTCAAAAGGGGTAAAATGGCAAGACGGCATTTTAACCGATTGGAAGTAGAATACCTGCGCATGCTACCGGCGATCGATTCGGTGACGGAAAGCAGGATCACGTATTCGCGCCAATTCCAGATTGATTGCATGAGGCGCTATCTTCAGGGGGAGAGGCCGACCGCGATTTTCACCGCCGCGGGACTGAGTCCGTCGGTCATCGGGCACAAGCGCATCGAACGCAACATCGCCCGATGGAAGCGCGACGAAAGCATTATGGAAAAGGCGAAGCAGCCGGAATCGTCGGACACGCCCGTCAATACGACTCCGAGCGAGCTGCCGGAAGTGGCCTTGGGCAAGATCCAATCGCTGGTATGCCAGGTGCTGTCGCTGAGCGAACGCGTCGAAAAACTGGAACGTACGGTGGAAGAGTTGCGTAAGGGGGATAGGGGCTGACTGTCCCGTGAATCGTCTTTTCGGCGGTTCGTAGCCGTTTATCTGGTATAAATGGCTATGCAGACGGAGTCTTTGAAGTCCCCCTTCTACTGCCGTCTGGTTTTATAGCCCGTACGAATTTCGACCGCTTTATCGCTTCACTTCAGGTCGTCGTACGGGCTTCTTCATGCGTTGTCGCAGGTTTTCTGGTAACACTTGCTGTAGCACTGTCTGGTAATACTTTCCGGTAGCACTGGTATCGGATTCCGACGGATGATGGAAGGGCTGAGATCAGCCGTCGGGATTGGCCGTGGACCGGTTTGCGACATTGACTGTGAGAGGTGGATGATGACTGCGTATATGGATCACAAGGATCTTGCCAACGAGACGATTGAGGACGCGCGCTCGCGTGAGATCGCGGACGGCGTGCACCGCGTGCTGGACCGTATCGCATCGGCGGAGGAGAAGGCCGGCCGTGAAGCCGGCTCCGTACGACTGCTGGCCGCCACGAAAACACGCGACGTCGGCGAAATCATGGCCGCGATTGACGCCGGCGTGCGCATGATTGGCGAGAACCGTCCGCAGGAAGTGACGGCGAAGGCCGATGGCCTGGCAAAGCGATGCGCGGAACGCGGATTCACGCTGGGCGTCGCCGACGATGCGGCAGATTCGACGGATGCCGCCACGTCCACGCGTATCCCGTTCCATCTGATCGGACAGCTGCAAAGCAACAAAATCGGTAAGGTGCTGCCGGTGGTCAATACCATCGAATCGGTCGATTCGCTTGATTTGGCGGAAAAGATTTCGCGCAGGGCCGTGGCGCGCGGCATCACCGTCGGCGTACTGCTGGAAGTCAACGAATCCGGCGAGGAATCGAAATCCGGATGCGACCCCGCGCACGCCATCCGCATCGCGCAGAAAATCGGCACATTGGACGGTGTCGAGCTGCAGGGCCTGATGACGATCGGCGCGCACGTGGATGACGAAACGGTGATCCGCCGCGGCTTCGCGCATCTGCGCAAGACCCGCGACCTCATTCTCGCGTCCGGCGAGCCGGGCACCGGCAACTGCCATGAACTGTCGATGGGCATGACCGGAGACATGGAACTGGCCATCGCCGAAGGCTCCACCATCGTGCGCGTGGGCACCGCCATCTTCGGCGAGCGCGCGTTCATCTGAATCGCTTGCCTGTCCGATTCGCGGAAGTGGGGGTGGAGGACCGTTTCGTGTCTGAATCCGTGGTTTGGTGCCTGCAACCGTTGTCTTTTCAGGGGGATGCCCTCCTATAGGGGGCAGGGGCTTTCCTTTGTCGGATGTGAACATGGGTGTGTTCGAAGGAGAAACCCATGTCCTGGCTTGCCTGCCGGTCGATGCGCGGGCCTGTTCGCAGGCTCGTCCATCAGACGGAATCGTATGTTTATTCGGCGTCTCGTGCGGCTGTCCGCGCGCATGCGGACGGTGTCGGCCGCGATTCTGGTGACGGTTGCCGTGATGCGGCGGATGGCCGTATGCCGTCGTTTCGTGCGCCGTCGTTTCGTGAGGCAGTCGACATCACGGATGTGGTGCGTTCGCGAAGATTGCGGCGGATTCGTTTCACTGTGGCGCGATGCGTGTCGATGCTGCTGGTCGTGGGTGCGGTGGCGGTGGCGTCGCTGCCGTTTATGATGCAGGCGCGTTCGGCCAGGAGGTTTGCGGAGACTTCCGATTCCGTGGCGCGTATGGTCGCGGGATGGCCGTATCCGATGGCTGAGGACGAGTTGGAGCGGGCACGTGAATATAACCGTCGGCTTGCCGTGGAGGGGCAGCCGGTGCTGGGTGAGGCCGCAGACCCGTTCACGACTGCGGATGATGGGGCCGGCGGTTCCGTGGTTTCCGTGGCGGATGTCGATACGGAATACCAGGGTCTGCTGGATTCCGGCGCGGGGATCATGGGTACGGTGCTGGTGCCCGGAATCGGCGTCGAACTGCCGATCCGTCATGGCACATCCGAACCGGTGCTCGCCGTCGGAGCCGGGCATTTGTACGGCACGAGTCTGCCGGTCGGGGGCGAAGGGACGCATGCGGTGGTCACCGGGCATCGCGGACTGGCCGAATCGATGATGTTCACCCGGCTCGACGAGCTGGACGAAGGCGATTTCATGTACGTCAAGGTCATGGGCGAGACGCTGGGATACGAGGTGGACCGGATCAGCGTGATCGAGCCGGATGACGTTTCGAAGCTGAAAATCGTGCCGGGGGAGGACCGGCTGACGTTGATGACCTGCACTCCCTACGGCGTCAACACGCATCGTCTGCTGGTATCCGGCCATCGCGTGGCCATGCCGATGCCCGCGCCGAATCCCACCGACGTGCACGATCCGCGCGCCGACGGACTGAACGCGCTCGCCGTCGCTGCCGGTTGCGTGGCCGGTGGCACGACGCTGTGCTGCCTGATCATACGTTCCGTCCGGCCGCGTCGAACGGTCGTACGCCATGCCTCCGCCCGTCCGACCGGCAGATGATTGGCGTGCACGTAAGCGGCGTGTACGTGAGTGGCATGCAGGGGGAAAATCCGCGGATCCACACATTCGGAACGCTCCCCGACCCCATCAATGGAGGGTATGGTCCGCATGGTTCCGATCCCTAATGTTTCGAGGCATGGAGGCGCAAGGGCAATCCGCCGCAGCGCCGATGAGGGATGGATTTGCCATGAAACGGATGAGGGACCTGCTTGCCGTTCTCGCGAACCGGCATCGTGGTCAGATACGAGGATGCACGGCTGCGCTCGCGGCTCTTGCGATGCTGATCGGCATGGCCGGAGCGGGGTCGATCGCGTTCGCCGACGAAGCCGCTCCGGTAAACGGCGGCACGGCCGTCGAATCCGTGGACGATCGGACGGATGCGAAACGGCAGATTGAAGCCGATGCCACAGCAAACGATGGCACGGTAGACGGTGCTGCGGAAGACGTTGTTGTGGAAGCCGATACGGAAGGCGGCGACTCCGAAAACGGCGATCCGGATCGGACGACGTCCGACGGGAGTCCGCAGGGGCGATCGGACGGACAACAATCGCAGCAAACGGAAGGCCAGCCTGGGGGCGGACAGCCTTCGACTGGATCCGACGGACTATCTGAGGATGGTGATGCGCCGGTTCAAAACGACGATCGCAAGGACAACGCTGGGCAAGGTGGCTCGGATGATACGGCGGGCAGCGTCGCGGATACGGAAGCCGACGGCGATGATGCCGACAATGCGGACGGCGACGACAAGAACGGCGTCGAAATCGAAGGGAAAGCCGACGACGAGGACGCCGACGATGAGGCGGACGACGGCGACGGCAAAGACGACAAAGCGGACGAAGACAAGGACGCCGACGATAAGGACGATAAGGACGACGAACACGTCATGCGCGAGCGCTTCACCTTCAATCGCAAAACCGTGATGCGATCCGCGGCGAACGAGACCGTGCCGGCGCCGGACCACACGAAAAGCATCGTCTACAACGGCGGCGGCAAATACACGCTGAACCTCGACGTGGTGGGCAAGGACACCCGCGAAACCCAGGAAATCACCTCCAAAATCGAGGTGGTGCTCGTCCTCGACACCTCCGGCTCCATGGACTTCTGCATGAACGGCAGCCAGGGAAGATGCTCCAAGTCGAATCCAAGGCGTCTGGACGCGTTGAAAACGGCGGCCGACAGCTTCATCGACGCCACCGCGACCACCAACGCCACCATCCGGGACGAGAACAGCAAAGTGCGCATCGCCATCACGCAATTCGGCCGGAATTCCGGCTCGGTGCTCCCACTGACCAGTGACGCCACCGTGCTCAAATCGTCGGTGGACAGCCTGTCCGCCGTTGGCGCGACCCCCGCCGACCAAGGCATGGACGCCGCGCTGGCCACATTGAACCAAGCCAGGCAAGGCGCGAAGAAAATCGTCATATTCTTCACCGACGGTGTGCCGACCACGCAAAGCAACTTCAGTCGGGGCGTGGCCAACCGCGCGGTACAGGCCGCGCGAACCATGAAGGCGGCGGGCGCGCTCGTCTACAGCATCGGCATCTTCGACGGCGCCAATCCGGAACAGGAATCGTTCGACAACCGCAGAGAGGACGACCAGGCCAACCAATTCATGCACGCCGTCTCCAGCAACTATCCGGACGCCACCGCGTACAACCGGGCCAACTGGGGGCAGGGAGGCAACCTCGGCTACTACAAGGCCACCAACAGCGCGGACGATCTGAAACGCATCTTTGACGACATCCAGCAGGAGATCACCACGGGAAGCGCCTACAGCGGCGTCTCCATTGTGGATGAGCTATCCGCGTACGCGCAGGTCGACGGCATCACCTGGAACACGGCCGACGCGCGGACCATCGCGGGAAACACCTACTACCGGGTCACCGGAGGCGCGGCGCTGAACGTCACGAATCTGCCGGCCAGCGCCACAGTTCCACGGGAGGGGGCCGACTACACGATCTGGTACGGCGACGCCGGTTCCAGCGGCAACGGCACGATCCGCGTCGAATTCGCGGACGACTACGAGCTGAAGCACGACGCGACCTACACGCTTTCATACGGCATCATTCCGACCGACCAGGCTTACGCGCGGGTCGATATGGTCGGCGGCGGCATCAACTACGACGCGACCGGCGACGAAGGAACCGGCGAGACCTCCGCAGGAAAGCCCGGCTTCCGTTCGAACGCCTCTGCACAGGTCTGCTACACGTTCGACCGGCAATCCGACTGCGCGGCCTACCGGCATCCTGTGCTGCAGGTGCCGTCCGCCGACGTGGTCGTGACGAAGCATTGGGAAGGCGGCTCGCCATCCGGTTCGGCCACGTTGCGCATCGACCTCATGCAGGACGGCGCATCGATGGCCGGCAGAGACCTTTCCGAGGACGACGCCGTATCGACCGGCGAATGGCGGGCGACGTTCCACGGCATGATGCCGGGCGACTACACCGTCACGGAAGGCACGATCGCAGGCTACGGCGCGAAGAACGGCGTCACCTCGGTGCCGATCTCCATCACCAGAGCCGACATGTGGGCCGCGTTCGACGAAGGACGTACCGCGACCTACGAAGCCTCGTTCACCAACGTACGGCAGACGGTGGCCGCGCTGCCATTGTCGGGTGCGACGGACGAACGGACATGGCTGATCGTGGCCGGAACGGCCGCGCTGATCCTGCTGCTTGCGGGCATCATCGGACTGGCCGTGACCGGATGTGGACGGCCGCGGTGAACGGAAATCGGATGCAAGCCGGATGAATCGTCCGGAAGCCGGGAATCGGCCGAATTAATCGAACAACTTTCGCAAAACCAACCAATCGGCCATGGAAACAGGGCCGAACAAACCAAGAAAGAGAGGTCTCTCATCATGAAGACGAGAAGACTCTGCGCAGTAATCGCCGCGGCGGCAACCCTGCTCGGCGGCATGGCGTTCGGCGCGGCCGGAGCATACGCGGCCGGCGACGCGTCGATCGAAGTGCGGCACTCGCGGGAAGGGCACAGCTACTCCGCGTACAAGTTCGCATCGCTCACCCCCGACGGCGACGCCGTGCAGGTGGACACGGACGCCGACTGGGTCCAGGCGGTGACCGCCGCCGTGGCCTCGGCCAACGACACGATGTCCGCCGGCGCCATGCCAAGCGAATATAACGGCAATCCCGCGGCCTTCGCCGCCACCAAAACCGGAGATGATGACGCGGCCTGGTTCCGCTCCTTCGCCGGCGCGCTGGCCATCGGCAAGGGCGTCACGGCGGACGGAACCGTCACCGGCAACGGCGGATCCGCGACCATCAGCCCGCTCGAGGAAGGCTGGTACCTCATCACCGATGTGGACAAGGACGGCAACCGTGGCGTCAACGCCATCGTCGCCACCACGCTCGACGGCGTGGCCAAAACCTTCACAGTAAAGGGCGACCCGGCCACCGGCCAGGGCAAGATCGACGCGGTCGGCGCGTTCGTGGCCAAGAACGAGGACAAGCCCGAACAACCGGACAAGACGGCCGACCAGACCACCACGGCGGACGGCGTGGGCATCGGACAGACCGTCACCTACACCATCGCGCTGGACATTCCAGCCGCGGCCGAAGGCTACGACACCTACCCGTATTTCGTGAAGGACGTCGCATCCAAAGGCCTGACGGTCAACAAGGACTTCTCCGCGAAAATCGGCAGCGCGGATATGCCGTTCACCTACGTGACCGAGCCGACCAGCGGCTCCGACGGCAAGACCACCACCGTGCTGGAATTCGATCTGGCCGGCAAGAGCGGCCGTCTGGTCATCACCTACACCGCCGTGGTCAACAAAGACATCATCGCCGCGGGCGGCAAGATTTCCAACACGGCGTCCGTGTCCCGTGACGGCGAAGCGTGGATTCCGCCGGTCGAATTCGAGTCCTACACCGGCGGCTTCGACTTCCACAAGTACGGCGTCGGAAATGATGCCGACGGCCTGGCCGGAGCGACGTTCAACGTGTTCGAAGGATCCGCGGTGTCGACGACCCCGCTCAGATTCGTCAAGACCGGGGAGGGCGCGTACCGTCTCGCCGAGACCGGCGAGGAGGGCGATGAGGTCTCCGCCGACGTGGTCACCACCACCGGCAACGTGAGGATCACGGGGCTGAAATCCGGCGAATACACGCTGAAGGAGATTGGTTTCGTGAAAGGCTATGCGAAGAATTTCGTGCCGACCTTCACCGTGAAGCTCAAGGTTGACCAGAAGAGCGGTGCCTCGACCTTCGAACTGGTCGGAGGCAACAACCTCGGCCTGGCGAGCATGGGCGGTAGCGATAAGACCCAGGTCATCCAGGTCAAGAACGTGAAGAACATCACGCAGCTGCCGCTCACCGGCGCTGCCGGAACCGCGCTGTTCACCATCGTGGCCCTGGTCATGGCCGGAGCCGGATTGCTGATCGCGTTCCGGTCCCGTGACGTCGATTCAGGCGCCACAACCGGCGTCTGACGGCCACGGCCTGACTTCCGGTCCGCGTCCAGCGGACGCGGCCGGACGGGCCGAGCCAACCAGGCAACGGTGCCTGTACGGGTGGGTGAGTCGCCGGGAACACCGGCGGCCCACCCACTTTTTCGCATGTTCCCCGTGCATCTCCCGTGCGTCCGGACATGAATCGACGGTACTGATTCGGGGGTGCGACCGGTCGGCGGTTGAACGACCACCCCCAAGTGGATACGATAGTGGAAGAAGAGAGCAATCGAATGGCATGACGGAGGCCGATTCGACTATGCGATGGGGTGCTGCACGGTCGCAAACCCGTGCCGCGCCCGCATCGCACCAAGCCGAAAGGGAACATCATGCACAACGGCGGTGGAACATTCAGTCCGGAGGAAGTCGAATATCTGCGATCCCTGCCGGTGGTCGCCGAAGCGACCTCGAAACGCATCACCTACACGGAATCGTTCAAACACAACTGCATGCGCCGCTACCTTGCGGGCGAATCACCGGTCGAACTGTTCCGGGAAGCGGGCCTCGACCCGTCGCTGATCGGCTATAAACGCATCGAACGCTGCTTCGCGCGATGGCGTACGATCCCATGCCGCATGCACACGGACAAGCTGGTGCCGGTCGACGGATGCGTGCCGGACGATGGCCGTGCATCGTATGACGGCCATACTGCGGACGGTGGAAGGATGGCCGCCGCGGACGTGGAAGCACGTACGGTCGCCGTGTCCGCATCCGCGTCTGCGTCACGAACGGACACCGACGTGCGCGACCTGCTCATCGTCCAGCAGGTGCGGCGCATCGACGCGCTGGAACGTGAGGTCATCGCCCTGCGTGCCGAACTTGGCCGCGGATGACGGCTCGCATACGGTGGAGATCGGACGGACGCGTCGGTAGCGACGCATTGCGCGCAGGATGACGACTTGCGCGCGCGGAGGGCGGGCGGAAGGTAGACTGGCGGGTATGAGAATTGCACGTTTCACACATGATGATGTACCGCAGTACGCCTTCGTACAGACCGACAAGGACGACGGCAAGGACTACCTCGTGGCCTTGAACGGCTACCCGCTGTCCGGAAAGGCCGTCGAGCCGACCGGCGAGCGCTATCCGGTGGATGGCGACGGCATTCGTCTGCTCGCGCCGGTCATTCCGTCCAAGGTGTACGGCCTGGCCAAGAATTATGAGGCGCATGCGCAGTTCATGCACGAGGCCGGCCATTCCGAGATCAAGCACGCGCCGGAGGATATGGTGATCTTCACCAAGCCGAGCACGTCCGTGATCGGTCCCGATGATCCGATCGTGATTCCTCCGTGCTCGAACGACATGAACTTCGAACCGGAATTGGCTGTGGTGATGGGACGCATCGCCAAGAACGTGCCGGTGGAGAAGGCCATGGATTACGTGCTGGGCTTCACCTGCGTGAACGATGTGACGTTGCGCGACCTGCAGGGCCTCGATCCGATGTGGACGAGGGCGAAGGGTTTCGACACCGCGTGTCCGTTGGGTCCGTGGATTGTGACGCGTGACGATGTGAATTGGAAGGATGCGAAGATCTCCTTCACGCTCAATGGCGAGGATGTCGAGATGGCGTCGGGCACCACGGCGAATCTGATTCATGGTATTCCGGAGCAGATTGCGGCGATTTCGAGCTTCACCACGTTGCTGCCGGGCGACGTGATCATGACGGGTACGCCGAACGCTTCCGGTCATCTGGATCCGGGTGATGAGGCGATTGTGCACGTCGAGGGCGTCGGCGATCTGCGTAATGTGGTGGTGCGTGGCTGACCGTCGCTGACGATTGCCGTCTGTTCCTGGTTGCCTGGCCGTGTGGCTGCGGTTGCCTGGTTGCGGACGGATTCGGCGGTCGGCTGGTTGTTGACGAGCCTTTGTGTATGGCGGGTTTCGTGGCGTTTATGGCGTCGCGGACCCGCCATCGTCGTATTTTCGGACGCCTTGCTCAATTGCGGAATCGGTTATATCTGATTTCGTTGCCGTTTCCCCGATGAAATCAGTTATAACTGATTTCATCATCATTTCATCCGACAAAATCAGTTATAACTGATTCTTTATGTCGTATGGGAGGTATGTATCCGGAGTACTTTGACGGCGATGCCATTTAAGAAACGCAAAACTTGAGTGTGTTCGACTCAAGTTTTGGGAATATAATGGCGGTGAAGTCGGTTGGGCATATCAGACAACGACATATGCGCCCCGGCCCGGACGCCTTCCGATCGGTCCGGGCGGGACGCGAACCATGGAGGATGATATGGAACAGAAGTTCACGCAGATGGCCCAGGAAGCGCTTTCCGACGCCATCCAGAACGCGTCGGCACTGGGCAATCCGCAGGTCGACACCCTGCACCTGCTTGACGCGATGCTGCGTCAGGAAAACAGCATGGCGCGCGCTCTCATCGAAGCCGCGGGCGGTAACGCGCAGAACGTGAGCGCCGAAACGCACCGCGCGCTGGGCAATCTGCCGAGCGCCAGCGGCTCGACCACCACGCAACCGGACGTCAGCCGCCAGCTCGCCGCGGTGCTGTCGCAATCCGAAAAGGAAATGCAGCGGATGGGGGACGAATACGTCACCGTCGAGCATCTGCTCATCGCCATCGCGGCCGCGAAGCCGAACCAGAGCGTCGACATCCTGGAGAAGAACGGCCTGGACGCGGACAAGCTGCGCAAGGCCGTGCCGACCGTGCGCGGAGGCGACAGGAAGGTCACCAGCCCGGACGCCGAAGGCAGCTACAAGGCGCTGGAAAAGTACTCCACCGACTTGACGGCCGCGGCCAAGGAAGGCAAGCTCGACCCGGTGATCGGACGCGACCAGGAAATCCGCCGCGTCATCCAGATCCTGAGCCGCCGCACCAAGAACAACCCGGTGCTGATCGGCGAGCCCGGCGTGGGCAAGACCGCCGTGGTCGAAGGCCTCGCGCAGCGCATCGTCGCCGGCGACGTGCCCACCACCCTGCAGAACAAGAAGCTCATCTCGCTCGACCTGGGCTCCATGGTGGCAGGCTCCAAGTACCGTGGCGAATTCGAGGAACGCCTCAAGAGCGTGCTCGAGGAGATCAAGAAGGCCGATGGACAGATCATCACCTTCATCGACGAGATCCACACCATCGTCGGCGCGGGCGCCGCGGAAGGCTCCATGGACGCGGGCAACATGCTCAAGCCCATGCTGGCCCGTGGCGAACTGCGCCTGATCGGAGCGACCACGTTGGACGAATACCGCGAGAACATCGAAAAGGATCCGGCGCTCGAACGTCGTTTCCAGCAGGTGTTCGTCGGCGAGCCGAGCGTGGAGGACACCATCGCCATCCTGCGTGGCATCGCCCCGAAGTACGAGGCGCACCACAAGGTCACCATCGGAGACGACGCGCTGGTCGCCGCCGCGACGCTGTCGAACCGGTACATCTCCGGCCGCCAGCTGCCGGACAAGGCCATCGACCTGGTCGACGAGGCCGCCGCGCACCTGCGTATGGAACTCGACTCCTCGCCTGAGGAAATCGACGAACTCACCCGCCAGGTGGAACGCCTGAAGATGGAGAAGTCGTATCTGCTGGGCAATCCGAAGAATGACAACGCCGCCGAAAAGGCCGAAAGCGAACTCGACGACAGCGCCAAGGACCGTCTGGCCGACCTGAACAAGGAAATCGCCGACAAAAGCGAGAAGCTCAACGGGCTCAAGGCGCGTTGGGATGCCGAAAAGAGCGGACACAACCGCATCGGCGACCTGCGCAAGAAGCTCGACGAGCTGCGCACCCAGGCCGAACGCTACGAGCGCGAAGGCGACCTGGCCAAATCCTCCGCCATCAACTACGGCGAGATCCCGGCCATCCAGAAGGAGATCGCGCAAGTCGAAAAGAACGAGCAAAACACCAAGGAAGACACCTCCGCCGACGTGCCGATGGTCCCCGACCGCGTGGACGCCGACTCCGTCGCCGAAATCGTCTCCGACTGGACCGGCATCCCCGTCGGACGCCTCATGCAGGGCGAGAACGAGAAGCTCCTGCACATGGAGGAGTATCTCGGCAAGCGCGTGATCGGCCAGAAGGAAGCCATCAAGGCCGTGTCCGACGCCGTGCGCCGCTCGCGTGCCGGCATCTCCGACCCGAACCGCCCGACCGGATCGTTCCTGTTCCTCGGGCCCACCGGCGTGGGTAAGACCGAACTCGCCAAGGCGCTCGCCGACTTCCTGTTCGACGACGAGAAGGCCATGGTGCGCATCGACATGAGCGAATACATGGAGAAGGCCTCCGTGTCCCGCCTGATCGGCGCCGCGCCGGGCTACATCGGATATGAGGAGGGCGGCCAGCTCACCGAGGCCGTGCGTCGTCGTCCGTATTCGGTGGTGCTGTTCGACGAGGTGGAGAAGGCCAATCCGGAAGTGTTCGACGTGCTGCTGCAGGTGCTCGACGACGGACGTCTGACCGACGGCCAGGGCAGGACCGTGGACTTCAAGAACACGATCCTGATCATGACCTCCAACCTCGGCTCGCAGTTCCTCGTCAACCCCGACATGGACGCGGACGCCAAGAAGAAGGCCGTGATGGACGCCGTGCACATGCAGTTCAAGCCGGAATTCATCAACCGTCTGGACGAACTGGTCATGTTCCACCCGCTGACCCGCGAGGAGCTCGGCGGCATCGTGGACATCCAGGTGTCGCAGGTCGCGGAGCGCTTGACCGACCGCCGCATCACGCTCGACGTGACCGATTCGGCCCGCGAGTGGCTGGCCAACGCCGGCTACGATCCGGCATACGGCGCCCGTCCGTTGCGTCGCCTGGTGCAGACCGAGGTCGGCGACCAGCTGGCCCGCATGCTGCTGGCCGGCGAGGTGCACGACGGCGACACCGTGCTGGTGGACCAGACCGGCGGCGACCATCTGGAGCTGTCCGCCTGGGCTGCGGACCAGCTTGAGGACATGGGCGAGGATGAGGTGGACGGAACCGATGGTTCCTCTGATTCGGCTGATTCCGCCGGTTCCTCTGATTCGGCTCGGTGACGTCGATTATGCCGATTCCTGGCCTTGGCAGGGAATCGGCGGCATTAGCCGATTCGAGGCTGAATTAATGAATGGCTGATTAATGGCTGGCGGCCGTCGCTGGACGGCTGTCGGCCATTTTGTTTTCCGATTCCGGATGACTCTCCGGCAGTCTGTCGTAGGCCTGCAACACCAGTCCTGCGACCGACAGCACGGTCGAGCCGAGCAGTATCGCGATCGCCAGCTTCGGCTGCACGCCGAACGCCAGCCACAATGCGCACGTCCATACCGCGACCACCATCGTCACCGACGTGGTGATCTGCAGCACGCGTGCACGGATCTCATGGCCGATTGCGGCGCGGAAAAGCGCTTCCTCCGCACTGTCCGCCTGCTTTTTCCCGGTCTCCGACTGCGACCGCGCGGCCAGTCGCCGCCGGACGATCGTGTTCGCCAGGGAAAGCACGACGACCACGCCTACAAACGCGAAATACGGGTCGCGCGAACCGGCCGGGAAAATCCAGGAAATCACGCACAGCAGCAGGCTGTACGCATATACGATCGCCATGCCAAGCGAAACCAGGGAATCGCCGTTCGGCCGACGGCGACGCAATGCCGGCAGGCCGCGCTGATGGATCGGCGCGGCGCAATAGAACATGACCGGCGTGATGACGATGGCATGCAGCCACGGATTGGTCATCCAGCCCGGCAACGCGATTCCGGCGAGCGACAGCAGCGTCACGACGAGCGTCGGAATGGTGAGAATCAGGGCGATGACGAGACGTTTGCCGGGATGGTCGAAGGTGGAAGTGGCGTTGTCGTCGTTGTTCATCGGGGCCGCTGTTTCGCCGGACGTTCCTTTCGTTTGCGGCGTTTTCGTTTGTGACGCCTCCGGCCGCGACGGAATGTCCGTCGGCGCGTCCGTGCTCGGGAACAATCGCAGCAAAGCCCAGGTCGCGATGGCCGCGGCGACGATCGACACGGCCGCCAAAAACAGATCGAATCCCATGATGTCCCTTCGAGATGTCTCTTCAAATACGCGGGCAAGTTCGCGCTCGGCTGATTTCAGCATAGTGCACGTTGGCATGGCATGCGGTCGTTCCTCCGGATGAACGCGAATATGGACGGATATGGGCTGATGCACGTTTGCCGTGGTGCGTTCGGCATGATATAGTCGAACGTATGTTCGATAATCCTGTGTTTGTTGTGATATTGCTGGTGGTCGTGGCCGCGCTGGGGGCGGCCGCGGGCTTCTTCGCGGGGCGTGCCAAAGGGCAGGACATGGCCCGTGGCGCCAAGGAATCGGATCTGAACGAGGCGAAGGCGCAGATCGAGGCGGACCGGCAGGATATCGGCGACCTCAACGCGAGTGTGATGCGGTACCGCACGCAGGCGGAGGGGCTCGCGCAACAGCTGACGTACCTCAAATCGCAACTGGCTCAGGCGCAACGTGCCGAGGAGATGCGTGCGGAACGTGAGCGTCAGCGTGCCGCCGACGAGGCGGAACGCCGCCAGGCCGAAAGCGAGCGGAAGATGCAGGAGCAGAGCAAGGTGCTGTCCGCCCTGGCTCCGGTGCAGAAGAACCTTGACGCGCTGCAGGAGAAGGTCGCGCAGATCGAGGAGGGGCGCAAGCATGAGATGGGCGCGCTCGGCGAGCAGCTCAAAGGACTCGGCGAGCAGCAGGCGCGTCTGGACCGTGAGACGAGCGCGCTGTCGTCGGCGCTGCGCAACAACAAGGTGCGAGGCGCGTGGGGCGAGGCCCAGCTGCGCAACATCGTGGAATCGGCGGGCCTGCTGGAGCACGTCGATTTCGACACCCAGGTGGTGGTCACCGACGCCGACGGGCATACGCAGCGGCCTGACATGGTCATCCACATGCCCGGTGGCAAAAGCATTCCGATTGACGCCAAGGCGCCGTATGCCGACTACCAGCGCGCGTGCGAGATACCGGACACCGCGCCGGCCGAGGAGCTGGCGCGTAAGGACGAGCTGCTGCGTGCCCATGCCAAGGCGGTGCGCGAGCATGTGAAGACCTTGGGAGACAAGGCCTACTGGAACGCGTTCAGCGACGCCCCGGACTTCGTGATCGCGTTCATCCCCAACGAATCGCTGCTGCAGGCCGCGTTGGAGACCGATCCGACGCTGATGGACGACGCCTTCGCGCAGAAGGTGGCGCTGACCTCGCCGATCACCCTGTGGGCGGTGCTCAAATCCGTAGCCTACGCGTGGCAGCAGCAAAGCCTGACCGACGACGCGAAAATGCTGTTCGACCTGTCCCGAGAACTGTACGAGCGTTTCGCGGTGCTGGGGGAGCGGGCCACCAAACTCGGCTCCGCCATCACCAAAACGGTGGGCGCGTACAACGCGTTCGCATCATCGCTCGAATCGCGTGTGCTCGTCACCGCGCGAAAGCTGCAGCGCGTCGACCAAAGCAAGGTCATCGCCCCCGTCGAAATGATTGCGCCCGAAAAAGCGGACATCCGCGAGCTGACCGCTCCCGAAACCAGTGGCGAGTAGCTTTTGGACGTGCCGTGGACGGGATGTTCGACAGAATCGACGTGGGCCGGACGGGATGTTCGACTTCGCATGCTTTGCGTTGATATGGCGGCCGCATTACGATGTGAATGACGAGTTGAAAGGATGGGTTGGGAACCATGACCGAAGAGAACACTTTCCGCAGGACGGCACCGGTTTCGGCGCAGGACCCCGCCGTCTGGTCCGACGCCGCATCGACGGAATCCATGGTCGATTTCGCCATGCTCGAGCCGCGGGACCAGCTCAAAACACTGCTGCAGGCCGAAATGAAGGACAAGCCGTTCTCAGAGCTCTCCTCCGTGCTGTTCGACCATCGCGGGGCCTCGATCGTCGGCCATATCCTGCTTGACACGTTGGAGGAGGCCGGCTATTCCGTAGACGACTTCGACGCCGTCGGCGCGCTGACCGCAGCGGCCGTGCCGCTGGTCTCCGCCATGATCCAGGCCGCCGCCTCCCGCGGCGAGGACCTGAACGGCTTCGTCATGGACTTCGTTTACCCGTCCATCAAGGGCCCGTCGATCGCGGGCAAGCGCGTGGTGCTGATCGATTCCTGGCTGTCCGAGAAATCGTATGTGCAGACCTCCTCGCTGGTCACCCTGCGCAACGGCAACGAACTGAGCCTCGACTTCTCCGTGGTGGAGAACGAAGGCGCCGAAGTGCTGGCCGTCGCCTCGCTGATCGGCGGCGTCGACATGGCCGATCCGACCATCAAGGTCATCAACCCGGTGAACGGCGAGGAATCCCAGCTGCCGTTCGTCGAAGTCTTCAAGGAATCCGAGCTCCACTGAATACGGGAATCCGCATCGTTCGCGATGGCGGAACCGTCCAGTGACATTTTGTCGCCTTGCTGCCGATTTGTCGGTGCTGCCACTTCGCTGGAAAATGCCATTGGATGTTTCTGATGGAATGCATGCGTGGCTGCCCGTGCCGGACGACCGAAACACAGTCTGGATCCATTCAGACGATTAGTACTTTTGACTGTTCCAACAAGGAGGGAACGTGCACGACCCCAATCCCATCGACGTGGCCGCACAGGCGTCAGGTGAGCCGACATTCCGCGAGGTCGGCATAGGCCCGTGGTCGCAGACCCATCCGGGGAAGCCGCGTCCGGACGACGTGTCGTCCCCGAATTACGATGCCCGCTTCGATTCAACGTTGCTTGACGAAGGCGACCGCCGCAACGTGCTCGACCGGTACCGCTACTGGACGGTCGAGGCCATCAAGGCCGATTTGGATTCCCGTGGCCGCCACGACTTCGAAGTCGCCGTGGAGAACTGGACGCACGATTTCAACATCGGCTCCATGGTGCGCACTGCCAATGCGTTCCAGGCGCGACGCGTGCACATCGTCGGCCCGCACAAGTGGAACCGCAAGGGCGCGCTCATGACGGAGCTGTACCAGCACGTCGAGAATCATCCGTCCATCACGGAGCTCGTCGAATGCTGGAAGCTGCGCATCGCGGGCGAAATCGCCGCCGCCCAAGCGCAGGACGAGGCCTTGACTCTCCGTTTCTATAAGGCCCGTAGTGAAGACGACACCAAAACGGTCGCCGAAACATTGAGGCAGCTGCAGAAACTGGAAGCGAAAATCGCCGAACTGGAGGCCGCGCGCATCATCGCGCTTGACATCGTCCCCGGTGCCGTGCCCATGGAAACCTACCATTTCCCCAAGCGATGCCTCATGCTCTTCGGTGCGGAAGGCCCCGGCCTGTCCGAAAAAGCGCTCGAACTGGCCGACGACGTGGTCTACATCTCCCAATTCGGCTCGGTCCGCTCCATCAACGCGGGCGCCGCGGCCGCCGTCTCCATGCACGCCTGGATCGCCCAGCACGCCGCACCCCAAGCCTGAGGCAAGATTCTTGCCATGCTCATCGCGATGACGGTTCCGATGAATCACCGTGCCGCTGTGCCGATAATCGTCATACTGTCGAATTGCGATGAACGTGGCTTTGCGGTCCTTGTCCGGCCATATCGGAGCGAAAAGCTCACCCGGCGAATCGTGCGTAGGCATTATGAAAATCATGGGAAGCCATCGGCACGCCGGCCTGTTTGAGTTTGCGGATCAACGGCGCCCTTTGCAGAACATCGTCGAACGTGAAACGGATGATGGCGGTGACTCCGGCTTGCCGAAGCGCCTCTTCTCGCTCGCGTTCGAGAAACACGGTCCCCTGTATGCTTCGACGGTCGGTCATATTCGGATTGACGTACTTCGCCGTGCCATCGAATTCGCCGACGATGATCCGCCCGTCGGCCAGCTTCCATAGAAAATCGACCCTGTAACTTTTGCCGTTGACGACAAACGGGACTTGGATCATGGGTGGCATGAACCCTTCCTCGATCATGGTTCCTCTGGCGAAGGATTCTCCTCCGTTATCGCTGTTCGGATTCGCGTGGAGAAGCAGTTTCGAGACTGCCGGATGGGCGCAGGGATTCTTCTCGCATTCCGCAAGCACGTCGTCGGCCGTGACTCCGTGCGCGAATGCGGAATCGAAAACGCTGAGAGCGCATCGAAAATACAATGTGGATGAGCAGTCGATCAACGTGCGGGCGGGATTTGTCGCCAGAAAACCGCCTATCCGAACCGGAACGCAATTCGGAACGTAAATACGTTTGGTGGGAGGCCTTGCGCGAATTTTGCCGCATTCCCGTCCGACAATGGTCAATTGATGGGCGCTATGAAGGCTCCACGGATGGTCGAAGCCATGAATCGTCGCTGCCGTGAGCCCCGCGAAGATCCAATGAGGGTAGATTCGAGCCATCGAACGTGCTATGTGGAGCGTTCTTTCCGGGGGCGATAGGTTGTTCCAATAATCCTGCGGAAGATACAATCCGTGGCCCGCACGGACGAGTTCGCCGCATTTCATCCTGCGCCGCAATGCGGCGTTTTCGGCTTCATTATGGGAATACGCGCATCTGCGTTCCATGATGGCTTCCTCGATGATTCTGTTTGCTCGGGCATGATTCTTCATGTTTCGACGGTAAAAGACGGAGGAGTTCGGAGCAAGCGCAAACGAGGGCTGTGGTCGGAGATTCGCCAACATCGCGTGTTCCAACGTGTTTGATTTTGGATGGGCTTGTGGATAACTTGCCGGAAGCCCGTAAAATCGCGGTTTCCGAAAATGAAAACAAGTGTGTGAGATTTGTGAGCACACGTCGCGCGCTCATGCCACGAATGCGTGCCGCGCCCCTACGCCGTGCACCTACCCACACCCCTATGTCGTAAGCCCATGCCGCAACTGCGTGCCACGCACCCATGTCGCACGCCCGTGCCGTGAGGCCATGCTGCTCGCCAATGCCGCAAGCGTATGCTGCTCGCCCATACCGCAATCGCATGTCATGGCCCATGCCGAGCGCTTATACCGAGCCTCCATCGGTTTGCTCGCCCCCATGCCGCCAAACCGACGCTGAGCGGTGCGTGAGCGTCGGTTTCGCAGAATCTGGACATCCAAACCGACAGTGGGGGCTCTAAGCATCGGTTTGGTCGATTGGCTTCTGCGGAACCGACGCCTAGGACTCTCTCACCGTCGGTTTGGTGGAATGGGTTAGAGGAAACCGACGGTGGGTGGTGTGTGGGCGTCGGTTTGGCGGAATGGAGGCGATTGAAGCGACGGCTGGGACGGTGTGAAATGAGGCACGCGCTCGTCACATAGACGCGTTACTGTTAGGGTCATGCCTACTTTCACCAAAGAAGAAATCGTGCATTTGGGCGATCTTGCCCGAATCGCACTCACGGACGAGGAAATCACCCGTCTGCAGGGCGATCTGAACGTCATCGCCGAATCCATCAACAAGGTCCAGGAAGTCGCCACCGATGACGTGGAACCGACCGCGAACCCGATTCCGCTGGAAGCATACCTGCGTCCGGACGTCCCCGAGACCCCGCTGACCCAGGCCGAGGCCACCGCGGGAGCCCCGGTCTCCGAGGCCGGCATGTTCGTCGCACCGCGAATTCTGGGACAGGAGTGATATGAGCACCGAAAGCACCACCGAACTCGTCAAGCTTTCCGCCGCCGAGATGGCGGCCAAGATCAAGGCCAAGGAAGTCTCCAGCCGTGAGCTGGTCGAGGCCCATCTCTCGGTCATCGAAGCGGCCGAGCCGAGCGTCAAGGCCTTCCTGAAGGTCTCCGCCGACCAGGCCCTCGAGCAGGCCGACGCCTTCGACGCCAAGTCCGACGAGGACAAGGCGCAGCTGCCGGAGCTTGCCGGCGTGCCGATCGCCATCAAGGACATGATCGTCACCAAGGGCATCGAGACCACCGCCGCCTCCAAGATCCTCGAAGGCTGGGTGCCGCCGTACGACGCCACCGTCATCGAGAAGCTCAAGGCCGCGGGCATGCCGCTGCTGGGCAAGACCAACCTCGATGAGTTCGCGCAGGGCTCCTCCACCGAGCACTCCGCCTACCAGACCACCCACAATCCGTGGGACACCGACCGCGTTCCCGGCGGTTCCGGCGGTGGTTCCGCCGCGGCCGTGGCCGCGTTCGAAGCCCCGCTGGCTCTCGGCACCGATACCGGCGGCTCCATCCGTCAGCCGGGCTCGCTGACCGGTACCGTCGGCGTCAAGCCGACCTACGGCGGCGTCTCCCGCTTCGGCGCCATCGCCATGGCATCCTCCCTCGACCAGATCGGCCCGTGTTCGCGTACCGTGCTCGATGCCGCCCTGCTGCAGGAGGTCATCGGCGGACACGACAAGCGCGACTCCACCTCCATTCCGGAAGGTCCGCGTCCGATGGTCGCCGCCGCCCGCGAAGGCATGAAGCGTGATCTGAAGGGCCTCAAGGTCGGCCTGATCAAGGAACTCGGCGGCGATGGCTTCCAGCCGGGCGTCATGGCCCGCTTCAATGAGGGCGTCAAGAAGCTCGAGGAGATGGGCGCGGAGGTCACTGAGGTGTCCCTGCCGCACCTGCCGTACTCCCTCGGCGCCTACTACATCATCATGCCGTCCGAGGTCAGCTCCAACCTGGCCCGCTACGATGGCATGCGTTACGGCCTGCGCGTCATGCCGCCGGCAGGCGTTCCGCAGACCGCCGCCAACATGATGGCCTACACCCGTGAGGCCGGCTTCGGCGACGAGGTCAAGCGCCGTATCATCCTCGGCACCTACGCGCTGTCCGCAGGCTACTACGACGCCTGGTACGGCTCCGCGCAGAAGGTCCGCACCCTCATCATCGACGACTTCAAGAAGGCGTTCGAGAAGGTCGACGTGCTCGTCGGCCCGACCAGCCCGGTCACCGCCTTCAAGTTCGGCGAGAAGACCGAGGACCCGATGGCCATGTACGCCATCGACATCACCACCATTCCGGCCAACCTCGCCGGCGTTCCGGCCATGAGCATTCCGGCCGGCCTGAGCGATGATGGCCTGCCGGTCGGCTTCCAGTTCCTCGCCCCGCAGCAGCGTGACGAGGTCATGTACAAGCCGGCCGCGGCCCTCGAAGCCGCGCTCGAGGAAAGCTGGAACGGTCCGATCTGGCAGTCCCTGAAGACCCCGTGGCTCGACGGTCTGGACAAGTAAGCATCGGAGGAAAGAAGACAAAATGGCTGAAAAGTTGATGAAGTACGCCGATGCCGTCAAGAAGTTCGACCCGGTCATCGGTCTGGAAACCCACGTGGAGCTGTCCACCAAGACGAAGCTGTTCTGCCCGGCCGAAGTCCACTTCGGCGGCGAACCGAACACCCAGCTCACTCCGGTGAGCCTCGGTCTGCCGGGCTCCCTGCCGGTGGTCAACAAGACCGCCGTCGACTACGCGATCAAGCTGGGCCTCGCCCTGCACTGCGAAATCGCGGAATGGAGCCAGTTCGCCCGTAAGAACTACTTCTACCCGGACATGCCGCGCGACTACCAGATCTCGCAGTACGACAAGCCGACCAACGGCAACGGCTACCTCGACGTCGAGCTCGACGACGGCACCATCTTCCGCGTGCCGATCGAACGAGCCCACATCGAGGACGACGCCGGCAAGAACACCCACGTCGGCGGTGCCGACGGCCGCATCGAAGGCGCCGACCACTCCCTGGTCGACTACAACCGCGCCGGCGTGCCGCTGATCGAGATCGTGACCAAGCCGATCGAAGGCGCCGGAGAGCGCGCCCCGGAGATCGCGGGCGCCTACATGCGCGCCATCCGCGACATCGTGCGCGCACTGAATATCTCCCACGCCCGCATGGAGCAGGGCAACATGCGCGCCGACGTGAACGTGTCGCTGCGCAACAGCCCGTCCGATCCGTTCGGCACCCGTTCCGAAACCAAGAACGTGAACTCGTTCCGCGGCATCGAGAAGACCATCCAGTACGAGATCCGCCGTCAGGCCGCCATCCTTTCCGAAGGCGGCGAGATCCTGCAGGAGACCCGCCACTGGGACGAGGCCTCGCAGACCACCGCCGGCGGTCGCGTCAAGTCCGACGCCGACGACTACCGCTACTTCCCGGATCCGGATCTGGTGATGCTGCACATCACCAAGGAGCACATCGAGGAAATGAAGGCCCAGATGCCGGAGATGCCTCGTGAGCGCCGCAACCGTCTGAAGGCCGAATGGGGCTTCAACGATCTGGAGATGCGCGACGTGCTCAACGCCGATGCCCTCGACCTGCTCGAGGACACCGTCAAGGCCGGCGCATCCGCCGCAGGCGCGAAGAAGTGGTGGCTGGGCGAACTGTCCCGCGAAGCCAACAACAAGGGCGTCAGCCTCGAAGAGCTGCCGATCACCCCGGCCGATGTGGCCGAGGTCGAGAAGCTCATCGCCGACGGCAAGCTCAACGACAAGCTCGCCAAGCAGACCGTCGCGGGCGTGCTCGCCGGCGAAGGCACCCCGGACGAGGTCGTCAAGAAGCACGGCTACCAGGTCGTCTCCGACGATGGCGCCCTCGAAAAGGCAGTGGACGACGCTCTCGCGGCCAACCCGGACATCGTCGAGAAGCTCAAGAGCGGCAACATGAAGCCGATGGGCGCGATCATCGGCGCCGTCATGCGCGCCACCCGCGGCCAGGCCGACGCGAAGGCCGTCACCAAGATCGTGATGGGCAAGATCAAGTGACGTTCCGGCGATTGCCGTCCGTCGCGCGATCCGCATAATCGCGAATAGCGACAGTGATCACGAACAGTGATCATGACAACAAAAGGCGTATGTTGTGCGATTCCTCTTACCGCATAACATGCGCCTTCTGTTATTGCTGTGTCATTGACTGGCTGCGCTGTCGCCGATTATTGACTGCACTATCGTGCCATCGGCCGTATTATTGGCCGACCTACGGCCTCTTTGTCCGTTTTTCGTACGTTTCGGCAATCGTATGAAGGAAAAATCCATACGATTCCTCCGACGAAACTCCCAGCCGGCGTCCAGTCGGGTACAATACCGTCGGTATGTGTGTGGCGAGGGACCGCACCGAAGGACATAGGAAACGAGAATCATGTCAGAACACGCTGAAACCACAGCGAAGGAACCGACGGCGGACCAGCGAGCGAGGGAGCTCCCGGGACGCATCGACATTCCGCCGATCAAAGGCGAGATGGTGCACCTGCGCCCCGCCACCATCGAGGACATCGCCCAGATGGACCGAATCGAAGCGTACATCGGCGCCTCCGGCATCACCGGCAAGGACCGTGTGGCCGAACGCGGCGCCGTGAACGCATGGGTGCGCCGTTCCGTGGCGTGGTCCAAAGGGGAGGCATCGTCCGAATCCGGCGTGGGCGACCCGGAATCCCGTCGCACCATCGCATGGTCCATCATCACCGAAGCCGACCATGACGGCGACGGCGAAGTCGACGCGGCCTCATCGGACAACGTGATCGGCATGATCTTCCTCATCGACATCGACGGCTGGGCGCGTTCCGCGCGCATCCAGGTGGTGCTCGGCAAGGACTACCGCGGCCGCGGCTATTCGCGCGACATCATGCCCCGCGTGATGACCTACGGTTTCGCGCCGGAGCCCGCCGGCCTCGGCATGCACCGCATCTGGGTGGCCGTGCCGGAGCAGAACACGCGTTCCGTATCCGTCTACCAGTCGCTTGGCTTCGTGCCGTCCGGCCGTTCGCGCGACGCCCTCTGGAACGCTTCGCAGAACCGCTACCAGGACCTGATCGTCATGGACACGCTCGTCGACGAATTCGACCCGATCCGCTCGCTCGACGCGTTCGGCATGCATGTGATCGAAGACAATCCCGGCGTCAAGGAGGCGTTGAGCGCCCGCGAGCATTCAATCGCCATCCAGCTCAACACCGCTCATGACGACGATTCCGAAGATACGGACGCCAAGCAGAACGGAAACGGCGAACAGACGCCGGTCGCGGCCAAGACGGCCGCCGCAAACCAGCAGGAAACACGCTCCGACGAGCCGGCCGAACAGGCCGGACAGGCGACGGGCGATGCCGACAACACCTGGCCGTACGGCTCGGGTGAACGCAAGACATCGAAGGACGCTTGGTGGCGTACGCTCGGCCGTGGCCGCAAGCGCGATATGGAAGGCAAGTGATGAGCGCCGAAGATCTCGACAATTACGAAACCGACGCCGAACTGGCGCTGTACAAGGAATACCGTGACGTCATCAAGCTGTTCACCTACGTCGTGGAGACCGAGCGTCGTTTCTATCTGGCCAACAAGGTCGATTTCAATGTGCGTTCCGCCGGACAGGACGTCTACTTCGACGTTCGTCTGACCGACGCATGGGTGTGGGACGTGTATCGTTCCAGCCGTTTCGTCAAGAACGTGCGCATCGTCACGTTCAAGGACGTGAACGTCGAGGAGGTCCAGAAAACCGATATCGACATCCCCGAAAGCATGTGACATTTACGGGAAACCGGCCTTCGCAGGTTCGTCGAGTGGCTGGTTTCCCCTATTTATGACGGTTCCATCGATTTTCAATTGACGATTTTATGGCGATTCCCGCCAGACATGGCGCTGATTTTGTGTGCATATGCACAGTCGCGCTGTGCGTTTCCCTACCTTCGGGTAAACTATTTTCGATTTTGTTTTAAGGAGACTTCAAAGTGACGCAAAAGCAATCCGTGGTGATTATCGGCGGTGGCCCTGCTGGCCTGACCGCCGCGTGGGAGCTCGTCAAGGACGGTGGCTCCGACAAGTACGACGTGACCGTGCTGGAGGCTACCCGCGAATTCGGCGGCATTTCCCGCACCGTCAAGCATGACGGCAATCGCATGGACATCGGCGGCCATCGCTTCTTCTCCAAGGACGACCGCATCATGGACTGGTGGAAGGAAGTCCTGCCGCTGCAGGGCGCTCCCAGCTATGACGACAAGAAGCTCCACCGCGAGCATGATATGGAGCCGGGCGGCCCGGATCCCGAGGTCGAGGACAAGGTGATGCTCAAGCGCCACCGCGTGTCCCGCATCTACTGGAACCGTCATTTCCTTGACTATCCGATCTCGCTGAGCGCCAACACGTTGAAGGCCATGGGCTTCAAGCTGACCATGGTCGCCGGTTTCAGCTACCTGAAGTCCATGATCCACAAGCTGCCGGAAACCAATCTGGAGAACTTCTACATCAACCGTTTCGGCCGCAAGCTGTACTCCATGTTCTTCGAGGGCTACACCGAGAAGCTGTGGGGCCGCCATCCGTCCGAGATCTCCGCCGACTGGGGCGCGCAGCGCGTCAAGGGCCTGAGCATCATGGGCGTGCTGAAGAACGCCTTCCAGAAGCTGCTGCCGAAGAAGCGCGACAATTCCGAGGTGGAGACCTCCCTGATTGAGGAGTTCTGGTATCCGAAGCTCGGCCCGGGCCAGCTGTGGGAGACCGTCGAGTCCAACTGCGAGGCCGCCGGCGTGAAGGTCATCACCGACGCCAACGTGGTGGAGATCCGCCAGAAGGACGGCAAGATCGCCTCCGTCGTGTATGAGGATTCCGAAGGCAACCGCACCGAAATGGCCGCGGACGACTTCATCTCCTCCATGCCGGTCAAGGATCTCATCAACGCCGTGGACGCGTCCGACAAGCCGGCGCCGAAGGACATGACCGAAATCGCCAATGGTCTGCCGTACCGCGACTTCGTCACCGTCGGCCTGCTCGTCAAGCACCTGCGTCTGACCAACACCACCGACATCCCGACCCTCGGCAACCCGCCGATCGTGCCGGACTGCTGGATCTACGTGCAGGATCCGGGCTACAAGGTCGGCCGTCTGCAGATCTTCAACAACTGGAGCCCGTACCTGGTCAAGGACGTCGACAACACCGTGTGGATCGGCCTCGAATACTTCTGCGAGGAAGGCGACGCCTTCTGGAACATGACCGACGAGGAGGCCACCAAGTTCGCCATCCAGGAGCTCACCCGCATGCAGGTCATCAACGGCCCGCAGGACGTGCTCGACTCCCATCGCGAACGCGTCAAGAAGGCCTACCCCGCCTACTTCGACACCTACGACCGCATGCCCGAACTCGTCGACTACCTCGACTCCTTCGGCAACCTCTACTGCGTCGGCCGCAACGGCCAGCACCGCTACAACAACATGGACCACTCCATGGCCACGGCCATCGAAGCCGTCAAGAACATCAAGAGCGGTGAGACGTCGAAGAAGAACGTGTGGTCGGTGAACACCGATAAGTCCTACCACGAGGAGAAGTAGCGATTCCCTCATCCTCGAAATTGTCTCTTTGAAAGGAAACTTTTTTAAAGGGAGCTTCAAAGGGATTTGAAGGACGTGAGAAACGTGGGCCCGCCGGCGTGATTGAACCGCACCCCGATTGTTGGACTGAAGAAATTCAGATTCAATGATCGGAGGTGCGGTTCTTTCGTATGCGCGAGGATCGAAGGAAACACTACGACGACGG
>NZ_JBKESZ010000014.1:0-22274 GCF_056355775.1 Bifidobacterium sp. LH_743
GGAACCCGTCGTCGTAGTGTTTCCTTCGATCCTCGCGCATACGAAAGAACCGCACCTCCGATCATTGAATCTGAATTTCTTCAGTCCAACAATCGGGGTGCGGTTCAGTAGGACTGCCCTCATCATCGATCAAACGAATCCAAGAATTCGCAAGGAAGGGGTGTCGTGCACCCCTTCCCACTGAGACGGCACCATAAGCGCGTGCTTCCCGGAACAGACGGGAATGACCACAATGTGACCATTCCGGCGGAATGCTCCGGGGGAAACGCAGGTCAGCCGCGCAGCTTGGCCACGAAATCGCCGATTCTCTTCAGGCCCTCGCGCAACGCTTCACGGGAGGCCGCGTACGACAGACGCACATGCGTGTCGGCGGTCGCCTCGCCGAAATCGCGGCCCGGGGTCAAAGCGACATGCGCCTCCTTCAACGCGCGTTCGCAGAACGTCCACGCGTCGAGACCGGTGCTGGAGATGTTGAAATACGCATAGAACGCGCCGTTCGGCTCGACTTCCAACGGCAGTCCGATCTCGGACAGGCCGTCCACCACGATGCGGCGGCGTTCCAGCAGCTCCTGACGGCGTTCCTCGCATACGGCGAGCGTTTCCGGCGTGAAGCAGGCGAGCGCCGCATGCTGGGTCGGTGTATGCGCGCACAGGAAGAAGTTGGTGGCGAGGTCGTCCATGGCCTCAAGCGCGTATTCGGGCACGACCATCCAGCCTAGCCTCCAGCCGGTCATGCCGAAGAACTTGGAGAAGCTGGAGCATACGATGGCGTCCGGATCGCAGGCGAGCACCGATTTCACTTCGGATCCGTCCGGTTCGCGGTCGGCCAGGTCGAGGTAGGTTTCGTCGACGATGCGCCACGCGCCGCGTTCACGGGCCAGGTCGCACACCGCTTTGAGCGTGTCGAAGGCGATGGTGGTGCCGGTCGGGTTGGACGGCGAGGTGATCATGACAGCCTTGGTGTGGTCCGACCAGTATTCCTTGCACAGTTCCGGCGTCAGATGGAAGCGGGTCGCCGCGGATGTCGGCACGTCCACGACCTTGCCGCCGAACGCACGCACCAGCTCTCGGTTGCAGGGGTATGACGGGTCGGCGATGAGCACTTCGTCGCCTTCGTTGACCGTCAGCGCGGCGGACAGCAGCAGTGCCGTGGAACCGCCCGCGGTGATGGCGATGCGCTTCGGGTCGACGTCCACGTGGTGGCGGTCGCGGTAGAAGTCGGAGATCGCCTGGCGCAGTTCGGGCAGGCCCATCGCGGCGGTGTACGGCAGCGGACGTCCGTCGTACTGTTCGCGCATGGCGTCGCGTACGGCCGGCGGGGCGCCGAAGTCCGGCTCGCCCAGGCTCAGTTTGACGACGTCGGTGCCGTTGGCGATCATCTCATCGGCCATGGCTCCAAAGACCATGGCGCGGAACGGATTGGCGATCTGCGCGCGATGCGACATCTGCGGCCGCGCGCTGTTTTCAGTGTTTCCCATGCTTCCGTTTCTACCACGTTCCGCGTCACGCCGTTCGATGTCGCTCACCAGCCGATTCGGATCGGCTTCGATCAGTGGAATTCCGGCATGAGTCTCGGCCTGTCTTGCATTCCATTCGTCCACGATTTCGTGGTAGAGGCGTTCCAATCGTTCGTCGCGCGTCTTTTTGCCGAGTTCGCATTCCCAGACCACGATGACGTTCCATCCGTTTGCTTCGAGTTCGGCGTGCTGCCGCATGTCGCGTTCACGGTTGCGCAGCAGTTTGGCGGTCCAGAATTCCACGTTCGATTTCGGTATGCGCGCGGATTTCGGGCATCCTTCGTGCATGTGCCAGAAGCAGCCGTTGACGAACACCATCGTATGGTATTTCGGCAGCACCACGTCCGGATGGCCGGGGTACCGTTTGTCGTTTTTGCGGAATCGCAAACCCTTGGCGAACAGGAAACTGCGCACCATACGTTCTATGGACGTGTCCTTGCCGCGGATGTGGGACATGGTGTAGCTGCGCGTGCCACGCTCGTATTTCTCCGGTTTCTTCTCCGGCCCGCCCGTTTTCGCGGTTCTCCGGGATTCTCCGGTTCCGGCTTTTTGCCCGGTCCGTTTGCGATGTCCTGCCGTCACGGCATTCCATTATGGGCAGAAGGGCCGATCAACGCGCGCACGCGGAATCTGTCGACCGGCGATCCTCGACGACGCACGCCTCCCGCGCTCCCATTCCGGCGCGTGTCAGCGCCTGGATGGCGTACGCTGGTCGTAGCAATGTGGCTTTCCGACGATCGACGGACGAAGCGAACAAAAAAACGAAGCATGCAAGGAGCATTCATGGCGCAGATCAATGTGGCGATTCTCGGCGCGGGCCGTATCGCAAGGCACATGGCGGATACGTTAACGAAAATGGCCCGGGACGACCGTTACCGCGATCTGGTGGCCCCGTACGCGGTCGCTTCGCGCGATGGCGGACGTGCGGCGGATTTCGCCGCGGAATACGGTTTTCCGGTGTCGTACGGATCATACGATGATCTATTGGCCGACCCGAACGTGAATCTGGTGTACATCGCCACTCCCCATAATCTTCATGCCGGGCAGGCGATCGCATGCATGCGCGCCGGCAAGGGCGTTCTGGTGGAGAAGGCGTTCGGCGCGAACACGGACCAGGCACGCGACATGCTGGACGTTTCGGACGAGACCGGCATGCTGTGCACGGAGGCGATCTGGACGCGTTATATGCCGTCGCGCACGATGATCGACGACATCATCGCTTCCGGCGTGATCGGCGAGATACAGGCGATCGACGCTAACCTGTGCTATCCGACCACCGCCAAAGCCCGTATCACCGATCCGGCGTTGGCGGGCGGCGCGCTGCTCGACGTCGGCGTGTATCCGATCAATTTCATCGATATGATCATGCACAACGCGCCCATCGAACGCATCGAATCGTCCATGCGTCCTTACAAGACCGGTGTCGACGCGCATGATTCGATGACGTTCCACTACCGCAACGGCGTGGTGGCCACCGCGCAAAGCTCGATTCTGTGCCATAGCGACCGCATGGGCGCGGTGTGGGGCACGGAAGGGTACCTCACTTGCCGGAACATCAACAATGTCGAGGCGATTGACGTGTTCGACGGCACGCACGCCGTCACCGCGCATTACGATGTTCCCGCACAGCTTACCGGCTACGAATACGAGGTGGCGTCGGCCGCCCGGGCCGTATTGGACGGGCGTACGGAATGCGATGAGATGCCGCATTCCGACACGTTGCGCATCATGGAGCTCATGGATTCGCTGCGCGCGGATTGGGGGCTCACGTACCCGTTCGAGGCGTGACCGACCGCGCATCGGCCATTTGAACCCGCATGTCGGCCGTTCGAATCGTAGTGTCCGTCCCAATCGCGGCCGTCGGACCGCGGCGGGCACTACGCCGTGACCGTCAAACGGCTTTCGCCGTTCCCGTCCACACGTGAGACGGAGATCCTCGCGTGCACGCGGTCCTTCAGCTGTCCCACGTGCGAGATGATGCCGATGTCACGCGTACGGGCGATACCGTCAAGCACGTCCATCACATCATCCAGGTATTCGTCCGAAAGCGAGCCGAAGCCTTCGTCGATGAACAGCGTTTCCATCGAGATTCCGCCGTTTTCCGCCTGTATCACGTCCGCGAGCGCGAGGGCCAGCGCCAGTGAGACGAAGAAGGTCTCACCGCCGGAAAGGGTGCTTGGTTCGGTGGAACGTTCGGTGCGACGGTCGAACACTTCGATCGGCAGTCCGGTTTTGCCGCCGGCACGTCCCTCATGCGTGCCGAGACGCAGCTCGTAGACGCCGCCGTGGATGTCCTTGAGCAGTTCGTTGGCCCGGTCGAGCACGTCGCGGAATCGTTCGGTCACCGCGAAGGTGACCAGCGAGACTTTTTGCACCGAAGGTGAGTCCTTGCCTGCCGTGGCGAGCAGGGCCATGGTGCGCACAGGCGCGAATTCGGTCATGCCGGAACGCCAGTTTTCCGCGGCTTTGGTGAGCTGTTCCGCGATCCCAGCACGGTCCTCATCCAGGTTGCGGGCGGTCTGTTGCGCGCTGATGGCCTCGTCGCGTGCCCGTGACGCGTCGTCCCGCGCTTCGGCGAGCGCTGTGAAGTCGAGTGATTGCAAGAGTCGCGCCGCCTGCCGCTCTTCCTGCGATTCCCGTGTTTCTTGCGATTCCCGGGATTCCTGCGATTCCCGGGATTCCTGCGATTGCACGCTTTGCGCGCTTCGCACGTCTTCCGCGATTGTGAAGTTCTGCAATTCATGCGGCATTTCGTCGAACAGCTTCCGGCAGACGTCCAGCCGCTCCTCCAATTGCTCGCACGCCCGTTTCATGTCGGCGTCGGCTGCGGCGCATGCCTTGTCGAACGTGTCTATCCGCGATTCCAATCGTTCGATGCCGTTCTCGTCCAGCATGGCGGCGGCCGCCGTCTCATAGTCCGGAAAATCGCTGTTTTCCAATAACCGGGCAACGGCCTGCTCCGCGGTTTCATGCTGTTCGGTCAAAGTGTCGTGTTCGGCCCGCAATGAGACGGTTTTCCGTTCCAATTCGTCGCGTTCCGAGATGCGTTCGGCCAAAGCCTCGGCCTCCCGCGCCTTGTTTTTCGCCTCCGTCTGCCTGCGCATGGCTTTCTTGCGTTCGGCCTCCACGCTGTCCTGCGTGATGCCCTCCGCGGTCTTGGCCGCGGTCGCGGCTTGTTCGGCGGCGGCCTGCGCGGCGGTCCGGGCCTGCGCCAGCGCGTTTTGCACATCCGTCAGCGTTTTCGCGGCGGTGTCGATCCGTATCCGTTGCGTTTTGAGCTCGGTCTGCCGTCGTTCCAACGCTTCGAGTCCGTCCAACGCGGCCCGCGCGTCCACGACTTCCTGTTCGGCGGCAGCCACATCCAGTCCGTGCGATTGCTCGCGTTCACCATCGAGTCTTACCCGTAGCTTTTCCAACGCCGTTTTGGCGTTCGACTCCTGATCGATGCATGCGGACGCCCGTTTTTTCAACGTTTCGACGGCTTTCTCGCTGAGCGCGTCAGCTGGACGAGCCGCCGGATGGGGGTGCGTGGTCGAGCCGCACACCGGACACTCCTGTCCTTCGGCCAGGCCTTCCGCATATCGTGCCGCGCCCGCCAATCGCAAGGATTCCTCAGCGTGCCGAACGTCCTTCTCCGATTCCGATCGCGCCTGCTGTGCCTCCGCATACGCGGATTCCGCGTCCGAAACCTGGACTGTCAGCTTTTGGACCGTCCGCGCATGTTGAAGCACCGTTTTCGCCTGTGCCAGAGTCTCTTCCCGTTGTCCGCGCTCTCCCAGTTTTCCGGCGATTTCCTCAAGTTGCGACGCGACGTCCTTCATGTCCGGCAAGGCTTCACAGGCCTGCCGTGCCTCGGTCTGCGCAGCTTCGCAGGCTTCGACCTCCTGGGACGCGCGCTCCGCCAATTCAGCTGTCTTCTCGGCCTTTCGGAGGTTTTCGGCATGTGTTTCGGCGATTTCCAGCGCCTTGTTCGCCGCCTCCTCGCCAGCGGCCGAGGCAATGGCATCCTGATGCCGTTGTTGCAGCGTTTCCTTCGACTCGAAATCGGCCAACGTTTTCGTGACGGCCATGATGCGCGCGTCACAGTCGTCCAGTTTCGTTCGCAGGGCTTCGCATTCGGCCTGTTTCGCCGCGATCGGAGCAGCCTGCCGGGCTTGGACGATCCGCTGTTTTTCCGCCTCGATGTCCGGTTTGCGGGCTGCCAGCTCATCGGCGTGTTCGCGCACGTCCCGCGTCCGCTCGTACGATTCGCGCAATCCGCATGCGGCTTCGTTGCGCCGTTTCGCTTCGGCCAGCCTTTCATCCGTTTCGCCGACTTGCGATTCCGCCTGTTCCAGCAACCGGCGTGCGTCCGATTCCACGTCCCGCATCGTGCTTTCCAGCTGTTTTACGATGTCGGTTTCGCTGCGGGCCGGTTCGTCGATGGCATCGGATTCGTCCAAGCCCCAACGCCACCCGTCAGTCGGCTCATCCTGCGTTTCCCGAATATCCGAATCGGCGGAAGCACTAGAATCATCGGAATCGGCGGAAGCCTCAAAATCGTCGGAACCGGACATCTGCGGCCCGACGACAGCCTCCAGCCGCTGCTCGATTCGTTGCGCGTTCTCGCGGGCCGCGCGGATCCGTTCGGTCAATACGGTCCGCTGCCCGTCCACCGCATCGCCGAACCGTTTGCGCATCGCATCCAATTCGTCCTGGATGGCCTCATATTCCTCCGCGCCAAACAATTCCTTCACCAGATTAGTGCGGTCCTCCGGGCCCATCCGCAGGAATTGCGAGAACTGGCCTTGCGCCAGCATGATGGTCTTCGAAAACTGGCCACGGTTCAGTCCCAACAGCCGCTCCACCTCCACGGCCACGTCACCCGCACGCGAGGTGATCGCGATCGTGCGGCCCGGTTCGTCGAGAAAATCGAAATACCGGTCGACGGCAGCGGAACCAGCGGAGGCCGAATCGTCCGAATCGTCGGCGACGACGTCTTTCACAAGCGCCGCGAACGCCGTCTCGCAATCATCCGCGACCCGCATCATCTTGCCGGTCGCGTTCTGCTTCGTCGTACCGTCGCCACGCTGTTTCGGCCGCTCGTATTCGGGCGTGCGGCGTACCGCGTAATAATGTCCTCTTTCCTCGAAAATCAGATGCACGTAGGTTTCGTCGGCCGAACCGTCGAGGAAGCGCGAGCGAAGCCTGTTGCGGTCTCCCGCACCGTTCTTGCCTTCCGTATTGCCGGAGATCGACCCATACAGCGCGAAGGTGACGCAGTCGAGCAGCGTGGTCTTGCCGGCTCCCGTCTCACCGTCGATGAGGAACATGTGCGATCGGGTGAGCGCCGCGAAGTCGATGGCGTACTCCCCTTTGTATGGGCCGATGCCACGGAATTTCATTGCGATGAGTTTCATTGCGCGACCTCCTTGCCCGCGTTCCTGCGAACCGTTTCCACGGCCTTGCGCAGCACGTCGTTCTCCGCCGGAGAAGGCGTGCGGCCAATCGAATATTCCACAAAATCGCGCAGCACGTCCATTTCGTCCGTCGTCCGCTTCAAATCGGCCATTTTCCGGCTTTCTTGCGATTGTTTCCGCTGCGAGTAGTCGAAGTTCTTCTCCAAAGCATGTGCATAGGCGCGGTCGATTTTCCGGTATGCGCCGTGCGGAAGCTCCGGCACCTGCGCCGTGACCGACACCCACATGTCCCCGTATCGTTCAGCGAGCGGACCGAGGATCTCATCCATGGTCCCCACGATTCGCACGAATGGCGGTTCGCCGGATTCGACGGGTATGATGCGCGGCTCGGCGAGTTTGCCGTCCGTGAAATCAAGCAGCACCACGCTTTTGCCGTTGCCTTCCACAGGTGGCGTCTGTGATTCGGAGAACGAGTATGCGAGCAGAGATCCGCTGTAGCGCGCCTGTGGGGTGCGGTCCAAATGGAATTGCGATTCGTCCTGCGAGCGTTGCGGGATGGTGATTTTCTGCGGCCTGTGCAGGTGGCCGAGCGCCAGATAGTCGAATCCGGAGTTGGAGAAGAGCTCCGCGGGCACACTGTCGACGCCTCCGACGGTGATGTTGCGTTCCGAATCGGAGGATGTGGCACCGGATACGAAGGCGTGGGCCATGAGTATGGCGTTCAGTTGAGGATCCGCGGCACGGCGTGCGGCGAGGTCGGCGGTGACGAGCCGCAGCGCCGCACGCATGACCCCCTCATGCGATCGTGCGATTTTGGGGTCGTCCTGGCGGTCCTTTCGTGAATCCAGCAGCCCCTGCAGCGTGGGACGCGCCAGGTCGGGGTCAAGATACGGCAATGTGTAGATCGCGAGCCGTCCGCTTTCTTCGGAGCCAACCAGGACGGGAGTGGCGATATCCTCAATATCGCAACGCATATGCACGTTCGGCCGCATCAGCGCGGAGCCGAAGCCGAGTCGCGCCGCGGAATCATGGTTGCCGGGCGTGAACACGATCTGGAGCGGATGCCCGTTGCTCTCCATCAATCCAAGCCGTTGGAATATTTCGTTGAACAGGCGCACCGCCTCGGCGGACGGCCGCGGAGCATCGTACACGTCGCCGGACACGCACAGCACGTCCACCCGTTCATGTTCGATCAACGAAACCAACCATTCCAACGCATTGCGCTGGTAATCCAGCAAATCGATGCCTTTGAACCGTCTGCCGATATGCCAATCGGAAGTATGCAGCACGCGCATGCGTCTCCCTTTCCCTATCGCATTCGAATCTCCGCACATTATAATTTCCCTTTGCGCGACTTGAAAAAGATGTGAGAGGGAATGGCATGGGACTGCTGAGAACGCTGAAATACATACTGGGCACGGACGACGATACGTCGCAAAGCCAGCAGTCACGTCCTTCCTCGCAATCCGCGCGGTCCGCACAAGCCCCGCAATCCGCGCAGTCCGTACCGGTCCCGCAATCCGCGCAACACACGCAACGGACGCAACGCGCAACGCAACCGCATGCCCCCACAGCGCAACAGCCTCATGCCCACGCAACGCAGCCTCGCACCCACGCAACGGCAACGGCCAGCAGGCAGCCCCGATCGCACGACGCCAACGTCCAACGCGGACAGTCACAGAAATCACAGCGAAAGCCGGCGAAGCTCCGTCCACAGCCACTGCTCCCGGCCGAACGAATCGATAAGGCGCGCGCGGTCATCGGCAAAATCGAAAAGCATGATCTGAGCGACGAGCAGATCAGCGCGATCGCCGGCGCGGGCCACAACACCCTCGTGCTCGCGGGCGCGGGAACCGGCAAAACCACCACCATCGTCGGCTACATCGCATGGCTGCTCGCCACGAATCGTGCCACGCCCGAGGAGATCCTCGTGCTGTCGTTCACCCGGAAATCCGCGGATGACATGTCGCAGCGCATCACGGCAAGCACCGGCAAAACGATCCGCGCATGCACGTTCCACAGCCTTGGTCTGGAAATCTGCCGCGCGTCCACCATCGCAGAACGTCCCATCATCGATGGGCATGCGTCGAACGGCGTGGTGCGAGCCACCTTCGAACGGCTGCTCGAACAAGACATCCCCTACCGTCTGCTGGCGTTCAAGCTCATGTCGAAGGAGCTGTTCGGCAAGTATGGAACCGCCGCGAAGCGTGAGGATTTCCAACTGCCGACGGATGATTACAACTTCAACCAGTACAAGCAGAGTCTCATCGAAAACGCACAGACCATCATCCAGCACATGCGGCAGAACAATATCGGCGTCGACGGCATGCGCGAGCTCAACGAGCGGCGCGGCGGCAAGCATGTCGGCCGCAACCGTGAGATGCTGCAACTTATCGAACCGCTTTACACCGCGTATCTCGACAATTTCCGCACGACGCAGGGCATCGATTTTCCCGGCATGATCATCGACGCCATCCGTTGCGTGCGGCGCAACGACTACCGGCACCCGTACAAATACGTGCTCATCGACGAATACCAGGACATGTCGAGGCCGCGCTACGAGCTGATCCGCGCATTGCGCGAACAGAGCGATTTCACGCTGTTCTGCGTGGGTGACGACTGGCAGTCGATCTACCGTTTCGCCGGAAGCGACATCCACCTCATCCTTGATTTCGCCGAAATCTGGCGCGATTGGGGCCCGACGCGCATGTTCCAGATCACCACCACGCGTCGATTCCGGCAGAGCCTCATCGAAGCGAGCGGAAAGTTCGTCATGCAGGACAAAAACCTGTACGTCAAACATCTGCACAACCCATCGGACAAGAAGGACTATTCGCTGAAAGCGCTTGGCGGAACCACGCAGGAGGAGCGCTTCGACGCGATCGTGGAGCAGCTGCGCAAACTGCCGAAAACCGCGTCGGTGCTGATGTTGGGACGTTATAGAAGCGACCTGAATCTGCTGTCGCGCAACGACCGTGACGAACTGTTCCGAATCGACGAGCATACCGGAAATATCGTTTTCCTTGAGAAGCCGGACATGAGCATTGAATTCATGACCACGCACAAATCCAAAGGCCTGCAACGCGATTTCGTGTTCCTGCTATGCTGTTCCGGCGGATTAAAGGGGTTCCCGAGCGCCATTCCCGAAGAACCGCTGCTCGGCCTGCTGCTGCCGGAAGTGGAACGCATGCCGCACGCGGAGGAACGTCGCCTGTTCTACGTGGCGATGACGCGTTGCAGGAAGAAGCTGTTTTTCGTGGTCGATCAGACGCGACCGTCGCGGTTCATGTATGAATTGCATGACAGGATCTGCCCGAACATCTTCCGTGGTGTGAAGCTGCCTCCGCAATGCCCGAATTGCGGGGAGGCGTTGCGATTGCGTCACGCCGGCTCGGATCCGTCACGCAAGTTCTACGGTTGCACCGGATACCCAAATTGCTGGTTCACCCGGGAATGCAAGTGATTCTGCAGGTTTGCGGGGTTCGTGGAGAACACCCTCCATACCACTCCCAGAATCCCACTCGCAAATCCCCTCGCAACACGGTCACGCCATCCCGCAGCCCTCATTCAAGACACAGCATCCCCACCTACCGTATCTTCGCAACATTCGCAACATATTTGTAAGCATTTGCCGACTTCCGTCGAATGCTTATCGACATTCGCTGAATGCTCGCCGCATATCCGTCTCGTATTTGCCGCGCATTTGTCGCACAATTCCATTTTTCGGCCCTTTTTTAGAATCGTGCGACAGACATCCGGCGCCAAATACCCCCTAATGCCGTTTTCCAGCCCAAAATCACGCGAAAAACGCACTTAGGGGGCACTTGCGAAGTCCGCTTTGTGTCATGATTCAAAATTTCGTCCCAAAATCGGAATCGTGACACATCCACAACACCCCCTGTCGCACATTTTGCCGCATACTGACTGCGCATTTCAGTTTTATTCCGGCTCGGAGAACAGCACAGTCACCGATCGGGGCGTATGACTCGCCATGAACCGTGAAATCTCACCAAAACTGGAGAAACCGTCCACTGTACGTTCTTCGGTACCATCGCCTTTGACCAGTTGACAGTAATCAACATGCCATTCCAAAAGCGTTCCTTCGCCCATGTTGAATATCATCAACGCGTCCATCAGCATTTTTGTTCCTTTCAATCGGATCGTCTTGTCCACACGGACGGCTTTGAGCAACGATTATGATCGGCATGCAATGGCGGAGACGGCACTTTCTACCACGATCCACAGCAGATCCACGATCCGGTTTTCCTTGATGAATGACTTTCGGGCCTGGCGCATTTTCCCCCGTTGTATCCTGGACCTGGCCGCAACAGCCATATAACCAACCCACGCAGGGAGCACACCATGGCAACCGATGAATCGCAACAGGCACCACGTAAAACCATCAATGTCGTCGGCGCGGCCATCGTCAAAAACGGTAAGGTGCTGTGCGCGCAACGCGGCGAAGGCCGTTCTCTCGCAGGATTCTGGGAGTTTCCCGGCGGCAAGATCGAACCGCATGAGACCGCCTGTCAGGCTTTGCACCGAGAAATCGAAGAGGAGCTGCTGTGCGAGGTCGAGGTCGCGGATGAGGTGTGCACATCCTCCTATGATTACGATTTCGGTACCGTCGTGCTCACTTCGTTCGTCTGCCATCTGTTGAGCGGCACTCCCCATCTGACTGAGCATCATGAGATTCGTTGGGTGGAACCATCGGCAATGTCTGATTTGGATTGGGCGCCCGCCGATCGTGAGGCGGTGCGGTTGATTTCCGGCATGGATTTCACCGGCGGAGCCGCACAATCCGCAAAGGAGCAGCGATGACCGCCACAGTCACGGACGATCAGCCAGAGTCCTCGCTGGTGGAGGCGTTGCTGTCCGGTTTCGTGAAGAAGAAAGACAACTCCGACGCACGTTATGAGCCCACTTTGATCGCCAATCATGATGGCCGAACCATGGAGCATGCCATCAAGGACGAGCTGCAGCGCAGCCAGGATTTCGACATGTCCGTCGCCTTCGTCAGCCAAAGCGCATTGCAGGTTCTCAAACAGTATTTCCTCGATTTCGCCGATAACAACGATCATCGAGCCGGTAGGATCATTACGTCGACGTTTAATTACTTCAACTCGCCCAAAGCGTTCAGGGAATTGCTGAAGCTCCAGCAGGAGACCGGTATCCAAGTACAGGTCTGGCAACCGGGGCAGGCCAATGACCCTGAAAGCACCACCGATTATCCCTACCATCCCAAGGGCTACGTCTTTCGGCATATAAAGGACGAGGAGCCGCTGTATTCCGCGTATGTCGGCAGTTCGAATCTCACCGTCAACGCGCTGAACGCCAACCGCGAGTGGAACCTCAAAGTGGCTACCGCCGACAGCAGTGGACTCGCCGAACAGCTCACCGAGGAAATCGAATCGCAGATCAGCGAATCGAAGCCGCTCACCGACGCCTGGCTAAAACTTTACGAAGAGGATTTCAAGAAATACGCGCCGACGCTTCAACCGAATCGCAAGCGAACCGAGGAAACGAAGCGATCGCAGGATATCCAGCCGAACGCCATGCAGGTGGAGGCGCTGATGAATCTTGCGCAGCTGCGCAAGCAGGGCGAAAGCCGTGCGATCATCATTTCCGCGACCGGCACAGGCAAGACGTACCTATCCGCATTCGACGTGCGACAGGTCAAGCCGCGTCGCATGCTGTACATCGCGCAACAGGAACAGATACTCAAAAAGGCCGAGGAATCGTTCCAAAAGGTGCTCGGCTGCCCAGCGGGCGAACTTGGCCTGCTTTCCGGCAACAGCAAGGAATCGGACCGCAAATACGTGTTCGCCACCGTGCAAACCATGTCGCGTCCGGAAACGCTCGCACGGTTCGCAAAAGACGAGTTCGACTATATTCTCGTCGATGAGGTGCATCACGCGGCCGCCGATTCATACAAGCGTATCATCGACCATTTCGAACCGGAGTTCATGCTCGGCATGACTGCGACGCCGGAACGCACCGATGGTGCGAACATCTTCGAACTGTTCGGCAATAATGTGGCCTACGAGATCCGTTTGCAGAAGGCGCTCGAAGAGAACATGCTCTGCCCGTTCCACTATTACGGCGTGCACGAGTACATTCAGGACGCGCCCGACGAGAATCTCGCCGACAAGGATGTCAAAGCCGATTCCATGACCGATCGGGAGCGAAACGAACTGAGCCATTGGCTTGAAGAACTTGCCGACCCGAATCGTGTGCGCTATATCATAGACAAAATCCAGATCTATAGCGAGGCCGGAACGCCTGTGCAGGGTCTGGTGTTCTGCAGCCGGCGCGAGGAGGCGAAACGGCTTTCTGACCTGTTCAACCAGCAGATGAATCAGCAGGCGGAACGTCCGTACCGTACGAAGGCCATTACCGGCGAGGATTCGCAGGCAGCCCGCGACGAGGCCACGGCACAATTGGAAAACGGCGAATTGGATTACATCTTCACCGTTGACCTGTTCAACGAGGGCGTGGATATTCCGCACGTCAACCAAATCGTGATGCTGCGTCAGACGAAATCCAGCATCGTCTTCACGCAGCAGCTTGGCCGCGGTCTGCGCAAAGCCAGCGGCAAAGACTGCGTGGTCGTCATCGATTTCATCGGCAATTATGCGAACAACTATCTGATCCCGATCGCACTGTACGGCAACACCGGCGACCGGGATGTGGCGCGAAGGAACCTGCAGCGCGAGACCATCGGCATCTCCTCCATCAGTTTCGACAAGATCGCCCGCGAGCGCGTGCTTGCCTCGCTTGGCACGGCCGACTTGTCGAATATGAAGTTGTTGAGCCAGCAGTATCAGCAGATGCGTTATGAATTGGGACGTGTGCCGATGCTTATGGATTTCGCCCGGCGCGACGCGTCATTGGTGTTCACCATGGCATCGAAGAATGACGATTATCTGTCGTTTGTACGTTCCCGAGAAAAGAGTCTGTCCCGTGGAAAGCATGCGACTGCTTCGTATATCGAACGGCTTGAACCGACGTCCAATGCGCAGAATGGCGTGTTGAAAATGCTGACGGCCACGCAGCTGCGCGGTTTGCGGCCGCATGAGTTGCTGGTTTTGGCAACGTTGTGCGATCTGGATTGGCGGACGGTCGATCCAAGGTGTTCCGAAGACGCTTTGGCTGTGTTCCGTACCACTGCTTCGCGGCATGCGATTTCGGTCCGTGATTTGCAGACATTGCTTTCCGCGTTGTTCCCGGATGCGGATCGGAGCGATTCGCAATGTCGTTCGGCGTTCTCCACGTTGGATTATTCCTACTTCATCGCCGCGAACAACAGGAGGTTCGGGCAGACGCCTCTGATACGGATTGGCGACGATGGATCATACCGGCTGACCGATGGGTTCAGATCGATGCTTGAACAGACCACGTTCCGCACGTTCTTTGCTGACACTGTCGAAGCTGGACTGTTCAACGCATTGGCATTGGAGGAATCAGCTCGTAAGCATCGTATCCGACAGAATCATGGATTCCTGTATGGGGAGAAGTACAGCGTTTTCGATGTGATGCGCCTGTGCGGATGGTCCGCGGAGCAGGTGCCGCAGAATGTCGGCGGGTACAAGCTGGATGCCGAAACCGCTTCACTACCGATCTTTATCAAATACGAAGCAAGCCAGTATGGCGATCGTTTCCTCAATCCGAGTGAGATCGAATGGTTCAGCAAGAACAACCGTTCGTTGAGATCGAATGAATTTCGATGGCTGTTGGATGGGACGGAGCACACGCCGGAATGGCGGAACCGTCATTTCGTGCCGATCTTCATCCGTCGCAAGGCCGAGGAGCAGGAGAAATCCTACTATTTCGTCGGCAATGCGATCGCATTGGATGATGTGCGCGAATCAGTGAATCATGGCGAGGATGGCAGCGAATCAAAAGTGGTCGTTTCCACACTCAAGCTCATCAAACCGGTCGATCCGGAACTCTACCGTCATCTCACCGGCAAATCCGCGCTGTAAGGGGGAACACACCTTAATTAGGTTTTCGGACGCTTCTGCGAGATCATATTGACTACAATGTCGTTCTCAAAGACCAGGAGAAAACATGCAAATCTCTTCTGAATCCAAAAATCTTGCGGAGCTGCTCCCCATCACGGGCAACATTGGATACGTAATTCCCGAATATCAAAGAAATTACTCTTGGAGAGAGGAACAAATAGAGCAGCTTTTCAACGACATCGCCACAGAAGATCCAGGATATTACGTAGGCAATCTTCTCATCACCAACCATGGAGATTCTACAGACCTTTGCGATGTCATCGACGGTCAACAAAGATTAACAACTTTGTCTCTGTTCCTACTAGCGATTTGGGAATGTCTTAATAATTGGTCTGCGTCACTCCCCGAAGGAGAATCACTGCCCAATAACGTTATAGAAGACATGGCTGGCCTGAAGCGGGACATCAAGCGTCAACTGCTTAACGAAAACACAAAACAGCCAAGAATCTGCCTGTTAGAGACCGACAGGGAAATATATAACGCCATGCTCGGAGTCATGACCGGAAAGCCCCAAGGCAAGTGGGGCAATCGCAGTCTACCTAAATGATATCATTTCATTTACAATCTTTTCAATGATAGGGATCACTTCGCAACTCCCCAAGCAATTGATAGCTATTACAAGAAACTTGTAAGCGCCACTACTCTAAAAATCAGCGTCCCTGATCTCAGTGAGGCATTCACTGTATTCTCATCCCTTAATTCAAAGGGCTTACCGCTGACGTTAGTCGATCTTCTTAAAGGAGAGTTCCTTGCAGCAGCGGGAAAGATCAATGAAGATCATGCGACAGCTGTAGAACGCTGGACAACTTTCTCCAGTATCTTCTCAGAAGATGAAAGCGGCGATCCCAATACGACATTGACCACTCAATTCCTCACTAACAATTTTGATGCTTTTGAATCCGATGGAAAACAATCGATAACGAAAAGCAAAGCTCTCAAAAAATATCAACAACTTATAACCGAGCACTACGGGCGTGGCGAAAACTATCTGCAAACACTTATCGATCGAGCCTCTGTCTTTGCCAGCATCGCACGCATCGGAGACAGCAGCTATCCGGATGAACAAATCGACAACAAATTGCAGAGTCTAAGCAAACTTGAATCTTCACAGGCTTACCCGCTTTTGCTGTTTCTCTTCTGCAACGCCGAAAAACTTCAAATCACCAATGATCTTTGTTCCATCCTTGACAATCTGGTCAAATTCTACGTCCGAAGGAACATCACACTTGTGCCTAAATCCTCTAACATCAGGGCTCGGATGCTCAATCTAATCCATATGATCAAAGACAAAAATCTTACTGGTCACGATGTCAGCGCATGCATACTTACCGAGCTCAAAGAAATGAGTGAACCCGACGATCGTTTTGCAAATGCAATCTGCAATGACGGAATTTACGACAAGAACGCCAAGACAACTCGCTTCATATTAATCGATCTTGAACGGAATCTCCCTGGCAACAATCTCATCAACAAAGGCAATCCCGATACTTTTGATGAATATATCAAGAAAAATCAACCCCGCTGGACTATCGAACATATCCTTCCGGAAGGACCGCTTCCAGACTACTGGAAAGATGCAATTTCACCGGATGACAGGGAACAGGCCGAATCCATCCAGAGAAAGTTTGTTCATCTTATCGGGAATCTAACGCTCTCACCATACAACGCCAATTTGAAGCAACTGCCATTCGTAGATAAGGAACACCCCTCCCGAGAAGAAGATAATTACACCAAGTCCAAACGAGATTTCAAGGAGCATGGAACATATGTCGGTCTCAGGGAATGCCTGCGCCTAAACGCTTCTATTCCAGCTCCATCGGAGAGGATAGAGGAAAAAACATCGTGGTCGATTGCCGATATAAAACGGCGAACCGAATGGTTCAAGGATCGCATTTTAGAACGCTATGCTTTCCCAAGCAATGACAAAGCCTAGTTCAACTGAGCGCGATATACGTCATAGTCATATCGCGCTCGTAGATCTGCAGGACAAACCAAAATAGCTTGTCCATATACGTAACGGAACATATATGCACAAGCTGTTTTGGAACGTAATTCGGTGAATCATGGCGAGGACGGCAGCGAATCAAAGGTGGTGATTTCCACACTCAAGCTCATCAAACCGGTCGATCCGGAACTCTACCGTCATCTCACCGGCAAATCCGCGTTGTAGCCCGCCGCCTTGCGTCTATCTCGCTTATTTGTGGCAGATTAGACCCATCCATCCAAGCTATCTCGCTTATTTGTGGCACGTCTTTCTCTTTACAACAAGGTTTGGGGGTATAAATCATACCCCCAAACAGCCTTTTCGACTTATCAACCTGCCACAAATAAGCCAAATAGCTTCCAACCGCCCTCATGCGTTGTCACAAGCGGAAGGATCTGCACCCACAAAGCCTGCTCAGCGCCCGTCGTCGTAAGCGCCCATATCAGGACCGTCAAAGTCGCCGTCAAAATCCGGATCATTAGGACCGGGACCAAAGCCGGAGCCCGACGGGCCGCCTAGGAACTCACGAGCGGACATGCCGTTCACCCTGCGGGAGGCATCCACCGCCTCCTGCAGCACCTTGCGCACTTCGAAGCCGTTCAGCACGTTCTTCAACGCCACCGTGCCGTTGCCGGACGACTGGTCGCGAGTATCCAACACCAGTGTGCTCAGGCCGAATATGCGCTGCAGCAACGTACGCTCAACGCTGATATCCACGATGCGGAACAGTTTGATCAGGTTGAAATTCTCGTTCAGCACGCCGGTTTTGATACTCAGCTCCTGATCGGTGAGCGTGTATACGGTGAATGTGAATGGAGTACGGCACCAATTGCGTTTACGCTGCTGCCATAGCATATTGCCGCTTGCGACCTTCATATGGTTTCCTTTTCGATTGGACTCGGTCTGCCCCGAGACGTCCGCCCTATTGCGGCACCGCGCACCATTTTACCGGCAGTCAACTGTCAGTGGCGCCCCACAGCATGCTTCCACTGGAAAACACATGTTTCACACAGCGTTTCACAATAGAGAAAGCATGCACGGAAATACAGGCAACAACTTGGAGAAACACAAAACGGTAGCATGCCACGCACTTGCTATCGCCCGCAAAATCAGTTGTATCCCTTCACTTCGCGGAAAACGCCGCTCAAATCGCTGTTACGCCCATCGAATACCTTGCCGTTCGACAGTTTGGCCAGATCGTCAAGCTGGCTCCGATCCGCGTCACCGACCATGACGGAATAGATCGGAATGCCTTTGCCTTCGGCCTTATACAGTCGCGTGAACTCATCGCGATTCGTGGTCTTCGATTTGCCGTCGGTCAGCAGGACAATCGACACCGTATAGTCGTCGCGGTCGTCGGGCAGGTTGTGCAAAGCGACGTTCAGCGCGTTGTAAACGTCGGCGTCGCCCGTGGCGATCTTCCGTTCGCCGGCGGCAAGCAGCGGCGCCGTCTGCTTGCCCTTCACGGTCTGTTCCACTTTGGCTTGTCCGTTGAACGGAATGAACACGTTGACATCGTCATCACCCGGCTCGATGTGGGAGGCTCTTGCCTGATCGGTGTCGAGAGCAGCCTGCAGGCCTTTCACCGCACCGCTTTTGCCCTTGCCGGACATGGAAGCGGAATAGTCCACCACCCACAAGGTATAGGATGGTTTGCGCAGAACGGTCTGGTACAGGTCGAGCGCCCGTTCGATGACGTCCGACGAAGGCATGGCGATGGTCTTCAGCACCGAAGCGTTCGTATCGATGCCCCATTCCCCACGGAACGAGTCCTTCACCTTCGCGGCTTTCCCATACGTCAACGCTCCGTTCGCACCGGTTCTGCGCCCCGCCTCCTCGAATAGTTTTTTGGCGGTTTTCGACGTCATCGCCTTGCTGAACCGCAAGAAAGCCCGTTCCTTGCCTTGTCCGCGGTCCACATAGCCGAGCGGCGAATCGGCGACCGCGATGCCGTCGGAAGGATAGATCGCCAGCAACGGCTCCTTGTTGTTCGCCGTCAGCTTCTTATCGGCCTGTATGACAAGCGATTCGTAGTTCACCATCGAATCGTGGGAATCCGGATCGTTGACCAGCATGTCCTTGAGCCAATCGGACGAGCCGGACGAATGGTCAACGCCCGAAAGCAGGGATTTCGCGGACGATTGCAGCGACACGTCGTCTAGATCGGCTTCGGCGAGCACCGCATCACCGCCGCGCAATGCCGTCAGGAAAGCCAGATACGCTGATGCGCCGGAATTCGACTGCGTGGCGGATGTCATGGCGAACGACAGTTTTTTGGCCTTCACCGCATCCATGATGTCCTTCGTCGGCACTGGCTTCGTGGTACCGTCCGCGTTCGTCCAGCCCAATGCCTCCGCTTTGCTTCGCTTCACACCGAACACCACCGGCGTGGTGGACGTGGAAATCTGGTCCTTGACGATGTGCCCCGTATCCCCCAAAGTGATCCACATGCTGCTGGCCGGCCATACCGCATCGTAGTCCCGGCCCGCATGATGGCCCTTGTTGCGCAGCGCGTCCATGACGTCGAGCGACCCCATATAGTCGACGGTCACCGACACGTTCGCCTGTTCGGCCGCCTGCCTGACGGCGTCGCCCACTTCCTTGTTCTCCGATCCGGAGGCTATGCGTATGGATTCCTTCGAGTCAGCAACGGAGTATGTCACGCTTTTGCCACTGTCCGAGTTGCCGGCCGTCGACGCGCCGGAGGAATCTTCCGATGAGCCGCACCCCGTGAACAAGCCTACAATCAAAGCGATGGCTCCCGCCGCCGCACCCAGTTTCCGTGCGTTCATCTTGTGTTGGCCCTCCGTTCATTTTTGCGCCAAAAACAGTTCAGCGCGTCCGGAAAACCTTCCGGACGCGCTGAAAAAGATGTTCTGTTATATGCAGACGATTATAATCCGTTCTTTCCTCACGGTATCCAAACCGTTTCACTTTTCTCCATTTGACGTTTCCTTTATTTCCTGATCTCGCGATCCTCCGTTCGGAAAAAGGTCCGTAAGAGGACGTAGCCGACGCCGCTTATACTTGGTGCGGCGGAATCGCAAATAATGCGACGGCTTTTCATGCGGACCGCCGATTGCGATATGACGTGTTCCGGGACGGAAAGGTAGGCAAAGGCAGGCATATGGGCAGCTTCAATCGCAGGCAGGATGCCGACGACCTCATCGACTACGTCAACAACGGGTGGCTGAGCTCCGCCGAATTCGACGGGCCGACCTTCCTGTGGAACCACATGATCCGAGAGGCGAGTCAGGAGGACGCCGAGCGCCGCAACGATGTGCCGGTCGCAAGCCTTTCCGACGCCGATATGGTCATCAACATGCCCATGCAGTGGTATTTCGACGCACTCGCCTCCATGGTGCCCACCGCCGAACGCACTGATGGCGGCGTGGAGATTCCACGCATCGATATGCCGACGTTCTCGATTGATTCGCAGGCGTTGTCCGGCGTGGACGCGGTGGTGGGCAATGCGGTGATCAGCACGCGATGGCTCGACGCGGTCGGCAATCTCACCAAGGCAGTGGAGATGACCGCGCGTTTCGTCGGCAACGTGGCCGACCGCGACAACGAGGGCTTCGACTATCTGAAGGATCTCATCCAGACTGTGCGCGTGTACATGGACGCCGTCGCCTGCAATGCCGACCCGATGACCGGAGAGCAGGCGTTGCGCATGGTCACGCAGGTGGCATGCAATGAGGATTTCCGGCTCAATGCCATGCAGATGGTGGAGCTGCTGTCCTGCGGGCTTTCCTTCGCGCAGTGGGATGACACGCGCATGTTCGCGTATGACGCATTGAATAAGGGCATTGCCGCGATGCGTGATTTCGCCGCGAAATCCGGCAATGGCAATGGTATGGATGAAGCAGCCATGCATGGCTCCGCCGACACGCAATCGCGGGGTATCCGCACGGATACGGACGTTGTGGATGGTGCGAAGGAAACGGATACGACGAATTCGTCCGCACACGACGGCGATGGTTCCGTCGCAGACGATTCGTCAGCGCTCTCCCCCGAGGAATTGAACGATCTTGCGATGCTCGACCCGTCTCTGCTTTCGCAACGGCAGCTTGCACAGACCGCGCAGAACCAGTTCGACCATGCCGTGCAGTTTCTGCGTCATGATCTGATGAGAATCAGTGGCGACAGCGATGAGGCGGACCGGTTCCTGCGCGACAACCATACTTCCGAGCCGCTTGCGGACGCGTACGCGGCGCGTCTGATCGCCGCCGAAAGATGGCAGGATCTGCTGAATTTCGTCGATTTGGTGGAACGCGATACGCCAAACCAGACCACGGTGATGTTTCCCGAGGAAGTGGTACCGTACGAATGGGAGACGATTCGGGAGGCCGCTTTGGAGGCGCTCGGCCGCGGCGACGAATTGGTTGCGATGTACCAGGAAAGACTGGACGACACGTACGATCCGAACACCGAACTCAATCATATGAAATTGCAGGCCTGGCTGCAGTCCGACGCCGGCGACGCCTCCGATGATACCTTCTGATTCAGCCGGTAAAATCCACGCATCTTCATTCCAAGCCAATACCGAATCGGGCTTTCCGGAGCGGTGCGTCCCGCGGGAGATGGACAAAAGGGTCTTGCGGAGCTCTCCATGAGGGGTCCGGTTGGAATTGGGAGGCCCGGAGGGACAAAGTCCCGGATGAGGGGAAGACCACACGGGACAGGAAAACCGGATGCCCCGGAAACATGCGCCCCACAACAACCCGGAAGACAAGGCTTAGGATACGACAATCCAGCGGACGGATCATGCGGGAATACAAAAAATCCCCCGGGAGCCATAACGGCTCGACCGGGGGACCCGACGTTGAAAGCGGCGGCGTGCTACTCTCCCACACCCTCTCGAGTGCAGTACCATCGCCGCGCCTGGCCTTAGCTACCGGGTTCGGAATGGGACCGGGCGTCTCACCAGGGCTATGACCACCGCAAAACTGCGACAATCGGAACGGAAACGAAACCGTTCCGGCAAATTATCGGTGGCGGTTTGGGAACCGGACAGTGGACGCAAGCATAATGCCTATCAGAATCGAATCGTGACCACCAAGCGTTCATTGTCGCCTGGGATCGAAGCACAGGAAAGACGCGGAACCAACCACCATGAGTGGTTGGAATGTTATGTCGCCATCGCCCGTTAGTACCGGTCGGCTCCATCCCTCACGGGACTTCCACCCCCGGCCTATCAAACACGTGTTCAACATGCGGGCTACAGGATCTCGAAGATCCAAGGAATCCTAATCTTGGAGCAGGCTTCCCGCTTAGATGCTTTCAGCGGTTATCCCTCCCGAACGTAGCCAACCGGCCGTGCCACTGGCGTGACAACCGGCATACCAGA
>NZ_JBKESZ010000015.1:0-21948 GCF_056355775.1 Bifidobacterium sp. LH_743
TGGATCCGCATCTGCAAGGAACACGATCTGACGCGTTCGATGAGCGCGAAGGGATGCAGTCCGGACAACGCGGCCGCGGAGGGGTTCTTCGGCCGTCTCAAGCAGGAGTTCTTCCATAAACGCAGCTTCGCCGGCGTCTCGATGGACGGGTTCATCAACATGCTGGACGAGTACATGGTCTGGTATCGGGACAGGCGGATCAAGACGGAGTTCGGCATGAGCATCATGGACCGTCGACGCGAGCTCGGTCTTGTGGCATGATTGGTGGTGATGGAATCAATGACGAGTCCAACAAAACGGCACCAGCCCCCGCTGTACACGTTTATTTGACCATAAACAGCTCGGCGCGATGCCGAGCAAGCATATCATCGAGCTGAGCGAATACGCCGGCCTCAGACGGTTGATCAGCAGCGTCTTCTCCCTGTTCGACAGGCGCCGCAGATCGGCGCCTGGGTCTTTTTTTACGACCTCCACCACCTCCCGCATCAACGCGTTCTCCAGCTCCAGCTCCTCGACCCTGCGGCGCAGCGCCTCCGCGTCGTCGTTGCCGTCCCCGGCATTCCGGCTTCGCCGCGGCGCGGGCTTGTTGGACTGGCTGGCGTTCCTGTTCCTGGGTTGCAGCGCGGCCATGCCGCCCTCCCGGTACGCCTTGACCCAGTTGTGGACCGCGCCAATGCTCACGCCGAGCTGTCGGGCGGCCTGCTTCTGCTGCATGCCGCCCAGCACCAGTTCGATCGCCTTGGTCCTTGTCTCCAGTGGGATGATGGGTTTCGCCATATGGCCAGCATACCGGGGATCCGCCGCAAGCCAGCGTTCCAGGCACTGTCTGGTCGGGTATCCCAGGCGTTTCACCACTTGGGCCGTGGTCATCGGCGTGGTGAAATACAGCTCCACCGCGCGCTGTCTTTCCTCGGGACTGAACATATGATAATCCTTTCGTTCAGTCTCCAAGAAAACGTCCGCAGCCCCAATCCTTACCTAAATATCGCAAATTATGCGGAGAACGGTAAAGCGCATGATAAAGCTATGCGGCTCATTCCTAAGTTGGAGAAGATTATTTCGTTGAATAGCGATCCTAACTTTACTGATGGAAAAGAATATCTTCGGCACTGTCTCGAAGAATATGAGGGAGAAGTGCCGCTTTGGGTATTATGCAACGATCTCACTATTGGTCAGGTCTATTGGTTTTTCCAAGCTCAAAATAGCATTGTTCGCGGAAATATTTCTCGTAGCTTTACTGCTTTATATAAGGATTCACATCAGCATGGGGAAGAGATTACCTCGATACAGCTTGATAAAATATATCGACGGATAAAAGATTTCCGAAATATCTGTGCCCATGATGAGCGGTTGTATTGCGCACATCCGCATGACAGAAATATTACTGTATTTCAGCTTGTTAAGGATCTGCGATTAGTCACGGATAAAAAGCGATATCTGGAATTCCTGCAAAGCCTTGAATCTTTGCTTGTGAAACTGAGAAAGAATATCCCCAACCATTTTGATTACGTATGTTCCGAAATGGGCTTGCAAGATTTAGACGTATTGCAATCTTGGATGCAGACAAGCAGACAGTTGTAAGCATTGACAGCGCTTGCTCGTAACTCGAATTTTGAGCACTGGAATCCGATATGAACCCATGAGAGGTAAACATTTTGCTGGAATTCTCAGGGTCTCGCGATTCTCGGTATTTCCATCGTGTGGTGTCTCCAGTAATTATCGTCTAGTTATCGTTATACCCATGCTTGCGCGTATCCAGAGCCTCCTTCCAATAGGATTCCCTGGCGAGAACAACGTCTTTGGGCACGGTGAAGTCGTAATGTTCCAGAAGTGTGTAGCGGAAATGCGTCTGTACATACTCCAACCCGTACTGTTCCACAATGGCAATCAGCCTCGTATCGTTTCCGTGGCCATCGCGGATGTAGTCCTGCCAACGCTGGTATATGCCGTTCCTTCCGGTGGCGCTTCCCACATACAGATTCCCCGTCGCGGTATCGGTGATCACATACACGCCCTGCTGTCGTGACAACGTGCTCTTCCAGCTTGACTTGTCCTTGTCCCATATCGTCTTAAGTTGCGTATAGGAAAGGCTTACGCAGTCATAGCCTGGAAATTCATCGCCGGCATAGGTATCGGAAAGAACCTTTACAACGTGGATCTTGTCCAGCAGCCCTTCCGCCCATCGTATTGACCCCTGTTGCCCTTTGCCTTTGTGATAGCGAACGATGACCCTCCCGTAGAATTTGCGATATTCGGCCAATTCCTCGCCCTCATAGCCAACGTAATAGTCGGTGCCGTTATCCTCTCTCGGTCGATCAAGAGGACCGCTGATGTGCTTAATGCACGTGAACAGCCAAAGATCCTTGTCGTCGGGGAGGCGCACCAGGCCGATTACGTTCTCTCCCTTGTGCAGATGCTCCGCGTCCTTCCCGCTGTTGCTCTTCTTGCGGGACAGCAGCCACTCGGTGTTGAGCTCGTCAGGGTTGTTCATGAACACATAGATGGGATCGGACTTCGAAAAATGCATGATGAAACGGATTCTCGTACTGCCGATCTCCTCGTCCGTGAGGTGAAGCAGATCATTGAACATGATATCGTCGCACATACCCCCGATTATAGGTTGCGAGTAATCGCCGAACTGCGTTCCGGTTCCGCCGATTTCGGCTTGGAGTCATATAGGGCTCCGGTATCGAAGCAAGCGTCGCCAAAATCTGTAGAAACGAATGTCACCTTGCGTTCTGCGGGCAGGGACAGTAAAATAATCTCTTCCGAAATCAGGTCTCATATACTTGGGTGTGGGAGTTTTCCGTGGCAAAAGGAGGAGTCATGAAATCGTTGCAAATAGCGAATGCTTTTATTCTTCGCCATGGCTCTGATATTGACATCACGAATCTTGTGCTGAACAAACTTGTTTATTTCGCGCAGGTCGAATCCCTGCGCGAAACCGGAAAGCCGTTGTTCGAAGACAAGATCGAGGCTTGGTCCTACGGCCCAGTCGAGAAGGACGTTTATTACACTTTCCAGAAGTATGGGCGCAACAGGATTTCAAAGTCCGAGGGCGAAGCCGCAAAAGACGAACAGACTTTATCCGTTGTTGACAGGACGGCAAGGAAATACGGTTTTCTGACGGCATTCGATCTTGTGGGATTTTCCCACCGAAAGAACTCCGCTTGGAAGAATGTCTACAGGGAAGGAGAAAACGTCGAAATCACCAACGATGACATTCTCGCATCCGACGACGGCCTGACCTTCCCCAAAAACACTCTTGCATCTAGTTTGGATGAAGTAAATGCAAAATGGCAGAACACCTTCAGGATTCTGCGCAATGCCTGAGCAATACACTAACGAGTGGTGGCATATCCAAGCGCCGCCACTCGTCTTTCAGTCCGATGACCTCGCTGAGGCAATGGCACAGGCAATCGTTCAGGTACACAGGAAACAACTTGCCGACATCGGCGGATTTACCGTGGAAAGAACCAGCGACATCGGTTCCGTAAGCAGCGTTGTTGATTCAACTTTTCTGCTGGTATTCGGGCAATCGCCGAAAGAACGATTCGATGATCTGTTCCGGCAGGTGGCTCATCTCACCTTTCACCTAGCCAAAAATCACTATTTCGCTGATGGCAACAAGCGCACTGCGATGGCCATATCTTTGGCCATCCTGAAAATGGAAAGAATCGATTTGGACATCGATGATGACCCAGAGCCAAAACGAAATACCTTATATAAACTCATTTCCAGACTAGTGACGGAAGAAATCACGGAAGAACAATTTGCCGCAAGCCTGAGGAGAAGCGGACGTTTAACTGATGAATGATGACGGGCTGCCACCTGTCTGCTCTATCTGCCATGTCCTTTTCAATGCCGGTCTGTTCTGCGGGCTAGTTGCCCGCTCGCCATCCGCTCTTCAACAAATAACAATGAACCATTTCTCTCGTGCTTGATTGCCATCAAACTAGTGTCGTTTTTAGCGCTCGCCGTTACTCATTGCTTTACATGGATCTTTGATGGTGGTCTCCACAGTGTCTCCGCAGCCCCTATCTAGAAATATGAAAGGTAAGTAAGAAAAACCAGATTCCTGTATCAATGGGAACTCATCGGGTATTGGCTGAATCGTCCAGCGGGGGATTCAGCCTACTGCGCTTCAACTTGGAAACCCTATCCCATAGCAGTTCGAACCAGTGCCCGCGCCGCCGGTCGACAGTGACGGCGAATAGTGCCTGACGGATGAAGTCGAGCAGGGTGCAGGCCGCGTAGATCGCCAGCAGGATGCCGAAGATCTGCAGAATCGCGAGTGGCTGCTGGTAGAGGTTCTTCAGATTGAACAGCCGTGCCCAGAGCAGTTTCTCGGATGCGGCGTAGTCGGTGATCAGGTATACGGCGAACGCTGACTGCGCGATCCGGTTGATTATGCGGCTGTGGAAGGTGACACGGTCGAACAGTAGGAACATGCCGAAGCCGACCATGATGACGGGCAGTTTCCAATCGCCGACGATGAATATACCAATGTTGTGGCCGAGCAATGATAACGATATGGAAACGCAAGTGTAGAGCAGGAAGAAGCTAAGTCCGAAGCCAATCATCAGCCAGGTCTGCTTGGTGGTGAACGGTTTCATGTACCACTTGTAAGCAGAAATCAAGATGAACAGGTAAACAAAACCGAACACTCCGGTCAGGGTGGAATTTCCTAAAGTCTTGGGGATGAAACTGGTCAATCCCCATATGACCAGCACCATCGCTGCCAGCGCCAGATGGTATTCGCGGCCGAGCGCCTTCAGTCCCTTGGACAGAAAAGGGAGTAGCGCCAAGAAGATGGCGTATGCTGTGGCGTACCACCACACGCCCATGCTCGACGGCATGACGCTTTTCACCATGAGTTTCATGCCGATGTCGGCACGGTCGAATACGAGATAGAACGCCATAAGGATGAGACTCCAGAACAGGAGTTCGCGTTCCATGATCCACACGCGTTTGAGGTTGGATTTGATGGTTTGCTCTTTGTCGAGAAAGAACCAAGCGGAGATGGAGAAGAAGATGACGACGCCGACTTTGCCGCCGCCCTGCATCACGAGCTGGAAGAAGATGCGTTCCGGTCCCAGGGGGAGTTTCAGCACGTCATAGCCGTTGTGGACGATGAAGTGGTGCATGAGGATCATGAACATCGCGATGATGCGCAGCAGTTCGATGCTGGAATTCCTGCACCCCCCCCCATTTGAATTTCTGGAGTGTGCCGGTGCGGCGTGTCTGATGTGTGCGCCACTGCCGTTCGCTCTTTGGATGCTCTCGTCCATGATTCTCTCCTCTGACTTTGTTCTCTCGTGTGAAATTGTACGGGGCCGGAATGACTGCTGCGGGGAAGAGATACCCGCCACGCAGAAGAAATGTAGAAGGAATATTTGCTCGTTGCAAGGTTGCCGTTATTGCCTACCAAAGGTCACCGACTGCTGGCTTCTTTCGTCACGCGAGACATATGAAGCGATGGAGCTGTGTATTTATATAGCTTCAGGCTGAATTCTGCTAATAAAGTCTAAAAAGAGCCTTGAAGATTGAGATTTGCTGAGTTTCATGTATCATATCGTTGCAGTAGAGAAAAATCAGAAAACCAAGGGGCGGAATGAATGCTGCTCAATTTCACTGTTGAAAATTGTCTGAGTTTTAAGAGCGAGCAGGAATTTACCATGCTCCGCAAAGGTCAACATAGTGCACAAGATGAGCAAGGGGCATGGAACCGGATTTCCCCGGTTGCTGTCATTTATGGTGATAATGCTGCCGGCAAGTCGAATCTGCTCAAATGCATGAATTTTTTCTCTAACTTTGTGCGTAACAGTTTCGCACCTCGCGAAGGCATCAATACACAGCCTTTTTTGCTGGATAACGAAAGCGCAAAACAGCCATCGACGTTCTATATCGAATTCATCGCCAAAGACGAAAACCGCTACCAATACTGGTTCAGTATCGATGCCCACAAGGTGCGGGAGGAAGTGCTGTGGATGTTCCGTTCCGAAACTAATCGGCGCACCGTGATATTCGAACGTGAAGACGGAAAGAAGACCAAGATCGGCGCTCAATTCCACAACATAGGAAAGATTGCCCACCTTGTTCGGGAGAACGCGCTTCTCCTTTCGGCCGCGGCAGCACTGAACATTACAAGTGTGATGCCTGCATATGACACTATCGCAAATGGCATCCAGTGCTATCCCGCCGTAGATTTTGATAATTCCTTCGGAGTTTTCGTGCATCGAATCCGCAAGAATCCAAGACGGGCATTGTTGCTGTCGAAACTGATCAGAGTGGCCGATCTCGGTATAACCGATGTCGATTTCGAAGAAAAAGACGTTCCGGAAGAATTGCTGGAAGAACTGCGAAAACTGTCGGAAAGCGGAATATCGGGCAGTTCGGCCCCAGCAGGCGATGAGCCGCTGGGCGATTCCTCTAGCTCATCACCTTCCTCCGAGTATTTTATGCCTCGCGTACTGTTCAGCCATCAGGGGAGGGGCGTGATCCGTCAGCTTTCGGAACAGTGGGAATCGCAAGGTACCAAAAACGTGATGTTGCTGTTCGACTGGGTGCTTGATTCGCTGGAGCGACCTTCGATCACATTACTTGATGAGCCGGATGTCAGCATCAGTACGAGCCTGTTTTCTGAAATCATCAAACTGTATAGGGATCCGGCAACGAACCCTAACAACTCGCAGCTGATCTTCACTACACATAACGAGACGTTGATCAGTGCGTCGGGTACCGACGACCGGGTATTGGACCGAGATCAGATATGGATCGTAAAGAAAGACCCCAATACCGGTGAATCCACGCTGAATTGGCTGATGGATTGGAGCCCGAACTCCAAGGAGAATTTTGGGAAGAACTACCGTCATGGCGTATATGGCGGTCTTGCACAGCCGAATCTGTATGCGACCGTGAAAGAGTATTTCGACAATGCCAAAAACGCCGGAAAAGAATCCCAACGCTGATATGTAAGCATAGTGCAATAGATAGTTGCGCGTTGGCAACGGGATGAATGAATAACGTCTGAAGGGAGGAATAGTGGTACACAAGCCAAATGCCGGGCACCGGGGGAAATCAAAGCCGAGAAACAAACGGTTCCTCATCTACAGTGGAGGCATTGTTACAGAAGTGGAATACTTCCAATATGTCAGACGGCATTTGTTCGGAGACTATGTAAAGAACCTTCGGATTAAAAGCGGCGAAGTGGATGATCCGGTTCGTGTGGAAGCAGACGGAGTCGATCCCAAAACTCTTGTAGAGGGTGCGGCAAAGCTGTTGCGCGAAGACAAGAAGGACGCGAAGAAAGAGTCATATGATCCGTTTGCGGTGGTGTGGGCGGTGACGGACGTGGACGATTTCGGCAAAAACGGCGATAAACTGCGTGCTGCTGTAGACAAAGGACGTCAAAGCGGTGTCGAAGTAATCATCTCCAATCCGTGCTTTGACGTATGGCTGATTGACCACAAGCAGCCATGCCCCCTGTCATACACTCAGACTTCGGAATGCGAGAAGCTCGCTAAACGACTTGGGCTGATTGACATGAGCCGGAATCGAAATAATCCCAAGCACATTCGCCAGGAAGCGATAGTCGAGCAGTATGCCACGGCGGCTAAAAATGCACAAAAGCATATGAGTGAGCAACATCGTCGAATACGAGACAACAGACCCTCTAGCGGGGATTATGCGCCATGGACGGACATTCCGAAAATTGTGGATACGCTGATTGAAGAGTATAAAACATTGATTAATAAGGGTGAAGAAGAAACATTATAGATTCGAGGTAGCGCGTTCTGCTCGCCTTGCGTTTATATTGTTGCAAGGTCCGCCGACCGCGTTCGTGGAGGAGATCGCCTTCGAGAACGGTTGGATCACGCGCGACCAGCTCATGGAGTCAGCCGAGCGTTACTGCAAAAGCCCCTACGGCCAGCATCTCAAGGGCATCGCCGACGGCGAGATCATGCTCGTCCCCAACCAGAAGAGCTTATTCTCGAGAGATATCCATCTCAAGGATGCTTCCTGATTTTTTATAGATATCTCGATGCGGCGCGTATTTTGAGGGATATGTGTATATGCTGTATTGGGCAAAAGATTGAGGAAACGGTCAAGGATGTGTGGGTTTTCTTGAAAACTTTCTTGAGTACTGAGCATCCAGGGCTTAATAACGTTGCCAACTTTCTTACAGTTATTATTTCTGCTGCTTCTATCATTATTGCTTTTGCGTCGTATAACTACACGAAAGATCATGATCAGCAGATTGCTAAATTCGCGCAGGCGAATGAGATATCGTCTTGGGTGATGCATGATGCAAAAGGCAATATCCAGAAAACAGAGGATATGTCTTTGATGAAGGTCTCTATCGATAATGGTTCGGATCAGCCAATTTATGATGTCGTGCTCACTTCCGGAACATATCAAGGGGCCGGCTCCGACTATCTGAGCGGAACGGATTTCACTGCTTGTATCGGTACGGTCCCTCCGGGAAAATTCGCTACGTATATGTTCCTTGTCCTGGCGAAGGGATGCATGCACGTATCGAATCGGCCATTGCTTTTCGGGACAACAAGGGCAATAACTGGATTCGCGATGCCAAGGGCATCCTTTCCGAAATCAAAACGAACCCATATGAATACCTCAAACTCGATTTGCCGCCGGAGAATTGGCAATCCCTCAAGTCGGAAGGCGCATGACGTTTCCGTTTGAGTACTGAAATAACGGAACCGACCCCCGAAAGTCATATAATGACTAGCAAGAGAGACGCTATCAAAGGGGAGAGCATGGGATTCAGGATTCGAAAAAGCATCAGCTTGGGTAAAGGCGTGCGCGTCAATCTCGGCAAAAACGGCATCAGCAGCGTCACATTCGGCAAACGCGGAGCGCCACACGTCACAGTGGGGAAGCGCGGTACCTATGTCGGAGCCAGTGTTCCGGGAACCGGCATCAGCTACAGCCAAAAGATCTCAGATGAGAAGCTCGCCAAGGCGAAGAAAGCCAAGAAGAACACAAAACGATCCAAAGCGGATGCTGCACAACTGCCGCTGACCACTTCGCCAGTGGAAACCACCGTCATGCCATATCCTTCCGATGCGGACAAGCTGACTTTGACCAACACTCCGTCTGTCTCAACCAACGAGCTTTCAAACTCCAACGGGCCAACCGACCCTCCAACCGGTGGAAAACATACGAAAAAGTCCAAGCAGCCAGGCTCTTGGAAACGGTGGATCGTCATTATTCTCGTTGCCATCGTGGCGTTCGGCATTGGCAACATGAGCGCGGATCCAACGCAAAGCAGCCAATACAAGGAACTGCAGCGGCAATTGACTTCGCAGCAGGAACAGAACGACAAGCTGCAACATCAAGTTGACAAGCTCAGCCAGCAACTGGACGGCATCCAAGACCTCAAGAAACAGCTGGAGCAGCAGAAAACTGAACAGGATTCGTTGCAGAAGCAGCTTGACGAGCAGAAGTCCGAACAGGACCAGACGCAACAGCAACAGGATCAGAAACAGCAGGAGCAGGACCAGCGCCAATCGCAGCTCGACGAGCGTGAGAAGAACATTGCGCAGCGGGAGGAATCCAAGAAGAAGGCCCAGGAGGAGCAGAGGCTGGCCCAAGTCGCTCAGCAACAACAGCAGCAACGGCAGCAACAACAAGCTCCAGCGGCCACATCGCTTGGCACGGCCCACGGTGGCGCTTTCTGCTCAACCGCAGGAGCCACGGCCCAATCGGACCGCAGCTCCTCAATACTTACATGCAAAACGGCGGCTGATGGCCGTCTACGTTGGATGAAGTAATTTGAAGTGATTTGGAGTGTTTTGGAGCGATTACAGGCTGCGGATTTGCGAACCAAACGGCCACAGCGCCAGTTTGGCCATTTTGAACGACTGGATACCGAACGGAATGCCGATGATGGTAATGCAGTTCAGCAGTCCGGCGCACACGTAGCCGATCGCCATCCACACGCCGGCCAGCACGAACCACACGATATTGACCAGCACCGAGCCCACGCCGCCTCCATAGACCACGGTCTTGCCGAACGGAGTCAACGTCAGCCCCGCCATCTTGAACGCCTGCACGCCCAGCGGGATGCCGACGATGGTGACGCACAGCACCAGTCCGATGACGGCCCAGCCGGCGGCCAGGAACAGTCCACCCAGAATCAGCCACAGAATATTGCCAAGAAGTCTCATACCCACATGATAGCGGCATCCGGCAAGTGCCATATCAGCTGTGGGCGCAGAGAGGGCGTACAAGGAAAGGCGCTTAAGACGAGACGGAAACCGGCTCGAAACGAAAAGATCGAATCCACCTCACCTGTCAGCCTTGAAGACATAAAGAAAGGCTGGAAACCACAGCGGTTTCCAGCCTTCTCTTGAATCAGCGGACTTTAACCCCGAGCTACTTCTTGCGCTTGGCTCCGGAGCGGGACTTAGGAGCCTTGTGGCTCGTCTTGCCGCCCTCGTCGTAATAGTAGTAATAGTAGTAATTGTCGTTGTTGGAGGTCTTGCGCTCCTTCTCGAAGTTGAACACGAATCCAACAACCGGAACGTTGAGGTTCTCAAGCTGAACGGCAATATCCTTCAGATCGCGCTTCATGGTGACGTCGCGGCCGGAAACCAGTACCACGCCATCGCTCTTCGCACCGAATACGGCGGCATCATTGGCCACGACCATCGGGGAGGTATCCACAATCACGTAATCGTAGGTCTGCAGGGCCATGTCCAGCATTTCGGTCATGGTCTTCGAATTCAGCAGCATGGAAGCGTTCGGCGGCTTCGGACCGGCAGGCATGATATGCAGATTCGGCTTCCAATAGCGCTGCACCACATCCTTGACGGTGGCCTGTCCGGACAGGACGTGCGCCAAGCCAGCGCCGCCTTCCAAACCAAGTCGGTCGGCCACGGACGGGTGACGCAGGTCGGCGTCGATGAGCAGCACCTTGGCACCGTTCTCGGCCAAGGCTGCGGCCACATTCACGGAAACGGTGGTCTTGCCTTCGGACGGGTCGACGGATGTGATGACAATCATGCGGGCGTTGGAGCCTTCAACCTTCGACGTGAACGATAGGTTGGTGCGGATACGGCGGAATTCCTCGGAAATACGACCGGCAGGGGAGGAGATGATGATCGGCTTGATGCCCTTCAGACTGTCGTCTGTTGGAATACGGCCCATGATAGGGGCGTTGATGATGTCTTGCAGATCGTTGGCTTCCTCCACGCGGGTGGCCATAAGATCGCGAATGAGCGTGGCGAAGACGCCAAGGATCAGGCCGCCGACCAGTCCGACGGCGAGATACAGCGCCACCTTGGGGGAGCTGGGGGAGAGCGGCACGCTGGCACGCTGCACGATGGACAGCTTCACCGGTGATTCCTTGCCAGACGCATACAGCGACTTTTCCACTACGTTGCTCAACGATTCGGCTACCGCATTGGCGATGTCGGACGACTGCTTCGCATCGCCGCTCTGCGCGGTGATATTCACGAAGGCGGTGTTCGTCGGGTTCGTGACCGTCAGCTGACCAGCAAGACCCGCCACAGTAGTGTCGAGACCCAAGTCATCGATGACTGGCTTCAGCACGGATTCAGTGGTGGCCAGAGTCGGGTACGACTGAATCTGGTTAGTGATGTACGTACTGGCGCTGTTGATGTTGGAAATGTTATTATCCTGCACCGAGGAATCGCTGTACGTGGCGAACACCTGGGAAGTGGCCGAATATTTCGGCGGAACCAGGAACGTGTAGGCGCACACGGCGGCAAAGACCACCACAAAAGTGATGATGCCGACCACAATATGCTTGCGGACAATACGGAACAGGTCCATCAGGGTGATGCCGTTGTCTTCCGTTTCGGTAGGCTCAACCACTACCTGACCGTTTTGTGGCGCTGTACTTTCTGCTGCGGCCATGTTTCCCTCTCAGAGATTTTCAAAATCCAGAACAAACTCATAATAGCAAGGAGCCCTCCCAGATGGGGGAAAGCTCCTTGTGGGGGAGGGCGCTGAGCGTGACCATGGTTTCAGCTTGACTCCCTTACAGTAAGGGGTTATCGAGTGGTGGTATCAGCAATGGTCTGCAAAGCCTTGCAAATCTCCTGATATGAACGCTCGTAGACCGCGTAATCTTTACCCATAGGATCTTCGATATTGGCGGTATCGGGAATCATAGGGCGGATCATGCTGGCATTATCGATAACGGATTCGAGTCGTTCCTCGCGCGTATCGCCATCCATATACCCCTGTTCTTTGCAATACGCGCACATGTTGGCGAAGTCGTTGATGAGGAAAGTCCTGCGCGCCGCCGTTGGAGCGATCACCGCGATCTCCTTGCGCTGTTCGTGCTCAAAGCACAGAATCAGGCCGCTGCTGTTCGCCAGTTGCGGGGTGATGCGCTTGGAACGGAACTGTTTGGCATCGATGCCATGCGCGGCCAGCAGTTTTGCGCTGTTTGGCGCGATTTCATGCGCGTCGAGTCCTCTCGTGCCGGCGCTGTCGGCCTCGAGATCGGGCATATAGTGAGGGAGCAACAGCTCTCCCATGGGGGAACGGCAGACGTTGCCGGTGCAGACGAATACAACCTTCATCGGTTTCCTTCTTACTGTGTGGATTCACGTTTTTCATTGACTTAGTATTGTCAATGCTTGCGATCCAGATGTAGAAAAGGGGCTTGGGATTGGCCCAAGCCCCTTTTGCCTATGAACGTTATGTTCAGTTATTTTCCGGTTGTTCCGGCTGAATCAAATTCAGCGAGCGGAGCTCTTGCGAACGGCGACCAGGGAGATGCCAGCAGCGGCGAGCAGCACGACAGCCACAATGTACGGAGCGATAGCAGCGCCGGTGTTAGCAGTCTGAGCGGAGCCATTGGTGGCAGTGGTGGTGCCGCAATCGCCGGTAGCGGGGACGGTGACGTCGGCGCTGGTAAGCGCCTCGTTTGTGTCAGCGTTGTACAGGGTGGCGGTCACTTTGGTGTCATTGCAGGAAGCTTTGACGGTGAAGGTGGCAGTGGCGGTGCCATTGTCAACGGTGATGGGCACGATGTTGGACTTGGCGGCGGCGAGCGTGATGGCCGAAACGGCTTCAGACTCGGAAGCGACGTAGTACCTGCCCTTAGGCAGGTTGGTGAAAGTGAAGGTGACAGTGGAGCCTTCGACCTTGCCGGTTGCGCCGTACTGGTCGACAGCCATTGCGGAGTTGGCGGCGAAGCCGAAACCGAACACGGCGGCGATGGTAGCCAGGATTGCAACGATCTTCTTCTTCATGATCGTAATTCCTCTCTAATAAGTGGAAGTGTCTTCAGCAGTTCGCCTTGCGGTTCCCTGCTACTGCCTTGACTATACGCTTCCCATGGAATGGCGCCCTTCCCGTGGTGTGACGCCATTCGCACATATGTGACGGCGATGTCTCATCGTGTGACGAGCTTCGCACATGCCCCCGAATTGCCAAACATCGAATTTTCGTTGGAAACTCGCCGTTCTTGAGGAAAAATGGAAAACGACACGCCGAAGCTATTCCTCGTCGTCGAAACTGAACAGGTCTTCGACGGTGGTGTCGAGCGCCTTCGCCAAATCCATGGCAAGCCTGAGCGATGGGCAGTACTGTCCCTGCTCGAGTCGCCCGATGGTCTCGCGGCGCACGTTGACGAGATCGGCCAGGTCGGACTGTTTGAGCCCGCGTTCCATGCGCTTGATTTTCAGGCTAGTCTTCATCGTCTTCTCCGTTTTCCCCGCCCGCACGTTCCAGCCACAGGTATCGCGCGTCGGCGATGGCCAGCGCCAGCATGCCGAGGGTCGGCAGCGCCATGGCGGGAATGTTGAATGGCACATGTTCGAACAGCGAGACGATCATGCCGATGAAGCCCAACACCACCAGTGCCGCCACCAGTATGAAGAAGGTGAAGCGGATGGCGGTGGCCTGATGCTCGTCGGACAATTCGTCGCGGCGCGGATGCGCGCGGTTGTACACCATGGTGAGCCACAGTTCGCCGACAATCCAGAGCAGCGCGATAAGTGACATCATGATGATGCCGGGCCAGGTGCGATGCTGGAACAGCTGCGTTGCGCAGGCAACGGCGCCTACGAATTCGACGACCATGCGGAACGAAATGTAAAGATTGAATGTCATTTTCCACTCCTTGACGAGTCCCCTTGCATTCTATCCTGTCCTGTGAGGCTGATGCGGGCTGCAAATTTTCTGAAACACTTGCATTCTCGAATCATCGGCTGTCCGATGCCGCTCCCGTTGCGAATAGGGTGTGACAGCATGCTGATAGCGTTTGCAAATCGTCAGAAAAAGTGGTTCGTTGTTTCAGTTGATTTGCAGATAAAAGCACTCATTTTCATAGGGAAAAACATGATATTTTTAAGGATAACGTTTGCAAAACGAACGTTACCACATTGAATACGCAATGGAGCAGGGAGGGTAAGGTGCGGTTAAGCACTCATACGTTCGCCGGAATCGCGAACGCACTCACCAAAAAAGAACCTCCGCATGAGGTTCAGCCAGAGATGATGACTCGTGTGGAGCGCAGACGCGCGGAACGCAAGTCGCGTGCCGCCAAGGCTTGGAAGAAAGCTGCGGCTGGAGCAGTGGCGGTCGCCACGCTGTTCGGCGGCATGGGTGTGGCATCCACCGCGCTCGCCGCTGACCGCGACAGCTACCAGGATACGGTCGGCAACGCCACGTTCGAAGCCGCCCGCCAGCAGTATGGCCTGACCAAGCATATGAAGAACGGTGCCATCCTGCATGCGTGGATGTGGTCGTTCAAGAACATCACGGCGAACATGGAAGCCATCGCCAAGGCCGGCTACACCTCCGTGCAGACCGAGCCGATGAGCAAAATCAAATATGTTCCGGCCAACGGCAAGAAGTTTGACGAGAACTGGTACTACGTGTACCAGCCCGCGAACACCTCCGTCGGCAACTTTGTGGTTGGTACTGAGGATGATCTGAAGGAAATGACCGCTACCGCCCACAAGTACGGCGTGCGTATCATCGTGGATGTGGTGGCCAACCACTTCACTTCCGACTGGTCCGCCATCGACTCTGACTGGCAAAACACGGATTACTTCCATAAGCGCACCGGCTGTGACGGCCCCAATGGTGAGATCAAGGATTATTCCAGCCGATACAAGGTGACGCAGTGCCATCTGCTCGGTTTGTGGGATTTGAACACGCAGAGTCAGACCGTGGCCGACCGTATGCAGTCCTTCCTGAAGGAAGCCGTTGCGGACGGCGTTGACGGCTTCCGTTACGATGCGGCCAAGCACGTCGAGCTGCCGAGCGAAGTCTTTGACAACAAGCAGTCAAACTATTGGAACACCATTCTGAAGAACGGCGCGCAGTTCCAGTACGGCGAAGTTTTGCAGGGCGATTCCGGCCTTGATTACAAGGCATACGCCAATATGTTCCGTGACAATTCCTCCGATGGCGGCGGCAACACCGCGTCCGCCTACGGCGGCACGATCCGCGCAGCCATAAGTTCGGGCAATCTGAGCACCAAGATGGTGCAGAGCATCAGCACCGGCGGCGCCAACGAGGACCAGCTCGTCACGTGGGTCGAATCGCACGACAACTACGCCAACAAGGAACAGACTGGTTCCGATGGTGTGAAGAAGGGCGTTTCCACTGAGCTGACCGATTATGAGCTCATGATGGGCTGGGCGATTGTCGGCTCCCGTAAGGCTGGTGCGCCGCTGTATTTCAACCGTCCGAAGGAATCCGGTGGCAAGGACCAGAACGGCAATATCAGGCCTCAGTTCGCTGAGAAGTCCCAGCTGGGCGATACCGGCGACGACATGTGGAAGAACAAGTCTGTCGTCGCGGTCAACCACTTCCGCAACGCCATGGATGGCAAGAGCGAGTATCTGCAGAACTGCGGAGACAAGTCCTGCCTGATGATCGAGCGTTTCACCAAGGACAAGCAGGCGAATGACGGTGTGACCATCGCCAACATGGGCGGCGAGCAGAACCTTGCCGGCATGTCCACCAACCTTGATGACGGAACCTATCCGGATGAGGTCAATGGTGGCAAGCTCGTGGTCAAGAACGGCAAGATCGAATCCGGCACCGCCAAGGCCAATTCGGTCAGCGTCTTCTATATCAAGGGCAAGGTCCTGCCGTACGTTTCCGCCGAACCGGCATCCATCGAATTCTCTACTGACAATGTGAAGGTGACGCTGCATGCCGTGTATGCCGGCAACCTGAAGTACACTACATCCGAAGGCAAGACCGGCACATTCGAGGACGGAAAGGTCATCTCCGTCGGCGACAGCCTGTCCGTAGGGCAGTCCGCCACCATCACCGTGACGGGCACCGCATCCAAGACGGTTGAGAATGTTCAGCAGGGCACCACGCTTTCTAACAAGGTGACTGTGAAGAAGGTGGAGGTTCCAAAGCAAAACCTTGCTTCGCAGTACGGTACCAACAAGGTTGGCACGGGTGTCAAGAAGACCATTAACTTCACTGCTGGCAAGGACGCAAGCATTGCCGATTGGGATAGTTCCATGCTGATTGCGCAGGGCGCAGCCAACGACGATCCGCGTGTGTACCGTCCGAACTCCATGTATGAGGTTCCGATCGATCTGTACGCACTGTATGGTGCTTACGATGACGACAACCTGTACCTCATGTGGGAAATGACCAATGTGCAGGATGTGGTTGATCCTGGCGATGACTATCCGCTGAGCCAAGGCCATCTGTGGCAGAACCAGAACCTGCCGTTCCACATTGCCATCGACACCAGGGATGACAGCACCAGCATCGGTAACAACGGTGGTCTGCAGACAGGCGGTTCTCTGTGGGCGTCCAACATCACTTGGGGTGGCGAGCAGAAGCTCAACAATGTGGTGACCATTTCCACCAACGGTTCCAACGGACCGTGGATCTACAAGGGCGATGAGACCGGTTTGAACGCCAACGCCGCGTATGGTCCTGCAGCCAATGCCAAGACCAACACCAAGAAATCCGGTATCAAGTTCGGTTACGGCAACGGCATTCTAAGCAAGGACGTCATCGGCATCGACGGTGGTTGGGGCGAAAGCAACGGCCGAGTCGTCGGCGATATGAAGGCCGAGAACCAGAACAACGCCAAGTGGGTCAACTTCAACGAGAAGGGCCACAATTCTGCTCAGATGGATGATCACTACGAGATCGCCATCCCGCTGGAAGAGATCGGCACCACCGCTGACCGCATCGCCTCGAACGGTATCGGCATTGAGCTGGCAGCCACCTTCGGTCTGTCCGCCATGGATTCCCTGCCGTACGATTTGGCGATGAACGACAACGCCGACCTGCCTGATACCAGCACCCAGGTGAACAACTCCTTCGAGAAGTCCGATGAAGATATGTTCACCGTGAAGATGGCGAACATCGGTGGCGAAGAGCCTCCGGTCGAAACCAAGTCCGTGAAGATCAACCAGGGTGATTACACCACCGACATCACCGACGGCGCCACCACCAAGCAGCTGACCGCCACCACCGACCCGGCAGGCAACTCCGTTTCGTGGAGCTCCTCCAACACGGCGGTCGCGACCGTCAACTCGAAGGGTGTGGTTACCCCGGTGAAGGCCGGCAAGGCCACGATCACCGCGAAGTCCGGTAAGGCCACCGCTTCGATCACCGTTACGGTGACCGGCATCAAGAAGCAGCCGCCGGTTGCTGCGAACACCATCTACGCCACCAAGCCTGCGGGTTGGAGCCAGATGTACGCCTACGTGTACACCGGCGACGGCGCGACCGCGGTGAACAACGCGGCATGGCCGGGCGAGAAGATGGAAGTGGCCGACAACTGCGATCAGACCGGTTACAAGTACGTTGTTCCGGACAACCTCGCCAAGGGCGCGAAGGTGATCTTCAACGACGGCGGCAACCAGCAGTTCCCGGGTTCCCGCCAGCCGGGCCTCGACTACGCTGGCGGTACCGTCAGCTGGGACGGCTCGTCCACCGCTCTGACCGCGATCAAGTGCGAGACCCCGGTTCTGGTGTCCTCCGTGTCGATTTCGGGTGATGGCGTGTCCAATGGCAAGCTGAGCCTGAAGGCGGGCGCGTCCGCGCAGCTGACCGCCACGGTCCTGCCGGAGAACGCGACGGACAAGACCGTCGCGTGGTCGAGCTCGAACGAATCGGTCGCCAAGGTATCCAACGGCAAGGTGATCGGCGTGAAGGCCGGCACCGCCACGGTCACCGCCTCGGCGGGCGGCAGGAGCGCGTCCGTGCGGGTGTCCGTCACCGTCCCGGACGAGACCGTGGACATCACCTTCAAGGCGTCCGACGTGTCCCTGAAGGCCGGCGAGACCCTGTACGCGGTGGGCGACTGGGGCCAGGCCGACGCGTGGAAGCGCGCCGGCGGCGCCAAGTTCACCATGCAGGGCGGCGAGCTGCTCGCCTCCGCCAAGGTGAGGAAGGGGCATGCCATGGCGTTCCGCCTGATCAAGGTCGACGTCGACGGCAGGACCACCTGGGATCCGGCCAAGGACCGCAAGGCCACCGCCGACGCGTCCAAGACCCTGAACGTCACCTGGGACGGCACCGTCTCCCAGACCGTGGACGTCACCATCAACGCGGCCGCGGACCTGAAGTCCGGCGAGACCCTGTACGCGGTGGGCGACTGGGGCCAGGCCAACGCGTGGAAGCGCGGCTCCGGCGTCAGGCTCGCCAAGAGCGGCAACATGTACACCGGCACCGTCCAGGTCAGGAAGGGTCATGCCATGGCGTTCCGCCTGATCAAGGTCGACGCCAGCGGCAGGACCACGTGGGATCCGGCCAAGGACCGCAAGGCCACCGCCGACAGGACCAAGAGCATCGGCGTGGCCTGGGATTCGTCCACGGTCAACGAGGACGGCGTTCCGCCGGTCTCGCTTTCCATCACCGGTGCTGGTGTCAAGGACGGCGAGCTGTCGCTTTCCGCCGGTTCGCTGGCCCAGCTGTCGGTCGCGGGCTCCTCGTCCAAGGCCGACATGTGGTGGTCCGATGGCGCGGCCGTCGCGGTGTCCGGTACGGGCAACGTGTATGCCGTGCAGGCGGGCACCGCCAAGGTGAGTGCCAAGGTCGACGGCAAGACCGTGTCCGTCACCGTCACCGTCAAATAACTGAAAAACGTGCTAGGGCCCGGCTTTCCTCGCCATGGAAACCGGGCTCTAGCCCTACCCAGGCAACAACAATTCAATGAAGGAAGATGATGAAACAATCAGCAACACTTGCTCGTCTGAGCAAGAAGACCGTGGCACTTCTCGCTGCGGCCACCACGCTGTTCGCGGGTCTTTCTATCAGCACGGCCGCTCCGCAAGAGGCCAGTGCCGCAACTCGTGACAGTTATGCCGACACCATTGGCAATCCAACCTTCGAAGCGGCCCGTCAGAAGTACGGTCTGCCGAAGGACATGAAGGACGGTGCAACCCTGCACGCCTTCGAATGGTCTTTCAAGACCATCATGGAGAATATTCCGGATATCGCCAAGGCCGGTTATACCTCCATCCAGACCGAGCCGATTGTCAAGATCAAGGACAACCGTAAGCTCGGCACCGGTAACTGGTACCTCAACTGGTACTACGTGTATCAGCCTACTGACATGGCCATCGGCAACTACGTGGTCGGTTCTGAGGCTGAATTCAAGGAAATGTGCAAGATGGCGCACCAGTATGGTCTGCGCATCATCGTCGATTCCGTATCCAACCACTTCACCTCCGATTTCGATGTGATCGAAGGCAAGTGGAAGAACAAGGCCTACTTCCACGCCGATAAGCAGATTTCCGATTACAACAACCGTGAGGACTGCACCCAGAACAAACTGTCCGGCCTGTGGGATCTGAACACTCAGGACGATACCGTTGCTCAAGGCATGCATGATCTGCTCGTGCAGACTGTTGCCGATGGTGCTGACGGCTTCCGCTATGATGCAGCCAAACACATCGAACTTTCCGATGAGGTGTTCGGCGGGAAGCAGTCCCACTACTGGGACACTATTTTGCAGAATGGCGCCCAGTACCAGTATGGCGAAGTCCTTGAGGACGCCAACGTCCGTGAAACCGACTATGCCGAACTGTTCAACAATAGCTCTCCGCGTGGCGGCGGCATCACTGATTCCAGCTATGGCCATGAAGTGCGTAACGCCGTGCAGTTCAAGAACCTTAGCGCCAGCCACTTCACCTCGCACAGCAAAGTGACGGAGGACAAGTCCGTCAACTGGGTGGAATCGCATGACAACTTCGCCAACGGCGAGGCCAATATCCCAGCCGAGCTTTCCGATGAATGGATCAAGTATGGTTGGGCCGGCGTGACCGCGCAGAAGAACGGTATGAGCCTGTTCTTCGATCGTCCATACCGTGACGGTGGCACGTATGGCACCACCCAGGGTCCGTTCACTGAGAAGTCCAAGCTTGGTGACGCCGGCTCAGACCTGTGGAAGGATCCGGAAGTTGTAGCTGTCAACCATTTCCGTAACGCTATGGTCGGTAAGAATTCCAGCATCTCCAACTGTGGTGATGACAACTGCCTGATGGTTGAACGTTACGCCGGTTCGGCGGCCGAGGATGGCATGGTGGTGGCCAACGCCAACGGCGCTGACAAGAATCTTGCCGGCACCGGCACCAAGCTCGCCAACGGAACCTATACGGATGAAGTGACGGGTTCCACCATCACTGTTTCAGGTGGCAAAGTCACTTCTGGTACGGTGAAGGGCAAATCCATTGCTGTATTCTCCAACAAGAGCCGCTCCGGCAAGGTTTCCACCGCTGAAGCCTATCCGAACAAGGGCACCATTCCTGGCACGTCCAAGACGATCACGCTGCGTTCCTACCAGTCCACCAACACCACTTATTCCACTTCCGATGGACAGTCCGGTTCCTACAAGGATGGTGACACCATCGAAATCGGCAGCAAGGCCAAGTCCGATGAAGTGGTGACGGTTACGGTGAAGGGTACCGGTGCCGACGGCGAAGCCATCAAGCATACGTATTCCTACACCAAGTATGGCGATCCGACATATGATCCGAGCGATGGTACTTCCAGCCCGTGCGACAAGTACTGCGTGGAGTACATGGAGAAGAACGGCTTGGATCCGGATTGTTATATTGACGCCAAGGAACCTTGCCATCCAAAGAATGTGACCGTTACCGCCATCAAGGTTTCCGGTGACACCTCCATGGATCTCGCTTCCACGCAGAGTGTGCAGCTCAAGGCGGACGTGACGACCGATCCGGCAGGTAAGCGTCCTTCCGTGACCTGGACATCTTCCGACACTTCTGTTGCCACCGTTGATTCCAAGGGCAAGGTTTCCGGTCTCAAGGCAGGAACGGTGAAGATCACCGCCACCGCTGGAACGAACCAGAAGTCCGCCAGCATCACCATTACGATCACCGGCGAAAAGCCGGAGGTCTCCAACGTGATCTACGCCACCAAGCCTGCCGGCTGGAGCAAGATCTATGCGTACGCGTACAACGACACCACGTCCAAGAACAACGGTAAGTGGCCAGGTGTGGAAATGACCCAGCTGACCGCTGACGATTCCTGCGCCAAGGCCGGCACCTACAAGTATGAGGTTCCGGATCTGGGCGAAGGTGACTACCGTGTGATCTTCACCAACGGTTCCGGCGCTCAGACCCCTGGCGCCAGCCAGTCTGGTTTCCAGTTCTCCGGCAAGGTCAGCTGGGATGGCTCCAGCGCTGCTTTGACCGCGGTGGAGTGCAATGCTCCGAAGCCGGTTCCGGTGTCCTCCGTGTCGATTTCGGGTGATGGCGTGTCCAATGGCAAGCTGAGCCTGAAGGCCGGCGCGTCCGCGCAGCTGACCGCCACGATCCTGCCGGAGAACGCGACGGACCGGAAGGTCACGTGGACGAGCTCGGACTCGAGCGTGGCGAACGTGATGGGCACGGGCGTGGTGACCGCGGGCCGGAAGGCCGGCACCGCCACGGTCACCGCCTCGGCGGGCGGCAGGAGCGCGTCCGTGCGGGTGTCCGT
>NZ_JBKESZ010000016.1:0-16557 GCF_056355775.1 Bifidobacterium sp. LH_743
CCTCGCGCCGGAACCCGTCGTCGTAGTGTTTCCTTCGATCCTCGCGCATACGAAAGAACCGCACCTCCGATCATTGAATCTGAATTTCTTCAGTCCAACAATCGGGGTGCGGTTCATTTTGGGTCATGCCCCTCATTCATCTGCGACGGTCTCAAAACAAACAGACATACCACGTATCGAATCCGACTGGTTTGGTCTGTTTTTTGGTTTGAAATACTTTAACGCAATTTTTTCGTCATCATTCGGTAATAATCCGATTTTATTCCTAATCGCATCACATGGGAAACATGAAGCGAAAGAAGGAATCATGGCTGAGAAAACAACGATTCTTGACATGAACAGATTCGATGATTCCAATCTTGACGGACTTGACGAGAACAAGCGCGAACTGGTTCGGCGTCGCCGCATCCTGGGCAAGGGATACCGCCTGTTCTACAAGGATCCGGTCGAGATCGTCCGTGGCGAGGGCAGCCACGTTTTCGACGAGAAAGGCAACGACTATCTGGATGCCTACAACAATGTGGTATCCGTCGGCCATTGCCATCCGCACGTGGTCGAGGCGATCGCCAAGCAGGTCGCCACGCTGAACACGCACACCCGCTATCTTCATGAGACCATCCTTGACTATTCCGAGGCGCTCATCGCGAAAATGCCGAAGGAAATCGACCGCATCACCTACCAGTGCACCGGTTCCGAGGCGAACGACCTGGCAATCCGCATCGCCCGCAACTACACCGGTGGCCGTGGCATCATCGTCACGAACGAGGCCTACCACGGCAATACGGATCTGGTCTCCTCCTTCTCCCCATCCATCGGCAAGGGGCAGGCGCTGTCCCTTGAGGCCGGCATCCTTCCCACGCCGGACACCCACGCGATCGGCGAGGACGAGATCGGCGACTATATGGTCAAGGCGCTGAAGACGGAAATCGCCCGCATGAAGCGCCACGGCATCAAGTTCGCGGCGTTGCTGGTCGATTCGATCTTCTCGTCCGACGGCATCTTCCCAGGCAAACCGGGCTGGCTGGCAAAGGTGGCCGACGCCGTCCATGAGGAGGGAGGCCTGTACATCGCCGACGAAGTGCAGCCCGGATTCTGCCGCACCGGCGAGGCGTTCTGGGGATTCGCCCGCCATGGCATCGTTCCGGACATCGTGACCATGGGCAAGCCGATGGCCAACGGCATCGCCTGCTCGGCGACCGCGGTCCGTCATGAGATCCTCGACGCGTTCAACGACAAGATCCCTTACTTCAACACGTTCGCCGGCAACCCCGTCGCGATGGCCGCGGCCAAAGCCACTCTGGAGGTCATGGACTGCGAGGACATCATGGGCAACGCCCGTCGTGTGGGAACGCTGTTCAAAAGCGAGCTGCAGAGACTCGCCAAGGACCATCCCTCCATCGCAGACGTGCGCGGCGCGGGCCTATACATCGGCGTCGAATTCGACGATCCGGAAACAGGCGACCCTCTCAGCATCGAAGTGCTGAGCCTCATCGAACAGATGCGCCAGCATCGCGTCCTCACCTCGAACTGCGGCTCGTACGGCAACATCATGAAGATCCGCCCGCCGCTGGTGTTCAGCGAATCCGACGTGGACCGTTACATGGCGGCCCTGGAGGAATCCCTCACGGCACTCGGTCTATAAGCGGCAAGATCTCACACAGCGCAAGGAGAAAACAATGGGAAAGCTTGAAGGCAAGGTCGCGGTTGTGACCGGCGCGTCCAAAGGCATCGGTTCCGGAATAGCCAAGGTATTCGCGCAGCAGGGCGCGAAGGTGGTGCTCGCGGCACGCGGCGAGCATGTGCTTGAATATGCCAAGGAACTGCGCGAAGCCGGCTACGAGGCGATCGGCGTCCGCTGTGACGTCAGCGACTACGGCAGTTGCAAGGCTCTGGCGCAGGCGGCGATCGACAAGTACGGCCGGATCGACGTGCTCGACTGCAATGCGGGCATCTGCGTGCTAGGAGACTTCCTCACCGAGGACGATTCCTGGCGGGACAGCCATATCGATGTCAACATCAAAGGCGTATGGAACGCCTGCAAGGCGGTCATCCCGTCCATCATCGAGGCCGGGGGCGGCGCGGTCGTCATCACTTCGTCGGTGACCGGCGACATGGTGGCCGACCCTGGCGAGGCCGCGTATGCGACCACGAAAGCGGCGCTGGTCGGCCTGACCAAAGCCCTCGCCCGCGAATTCGCGGACAAGAACGTACGTGTGAACTGCATCTGCCCCGATTACATCCGCACACCGCTGGTCGAGGGAATGGCCCGCCAGTCCGATCCGGACAATCCGGAACGGGCCATCCAGGCAATCGCCTCCGCCGTCCCTCTGGGACGCCTCGGAACCCCCGAGGAGTGCGGCGAGCTGTGCGCATTCCTCGCGAGCGACGAGGCAAGCTACCTGACCGGCACCCAGATGGTCATCGACGGCGGCTCGACCCTGCCGGAAACCACATCGATGGGACAGTGAGGGAGACACCATGTCGGTTTTCGAGAACACCGGTCTCTTCAACGACGTCGCCACCGAAGCGCTCCGCAGATACCCATTCGGAGCGGACGATGAGGCACGGCTCCTCCAACTGTCGGAGAACGCGACCTACCTGGTCGTGAACCCCAAGACCGGCAGTAAGGATGGCGTGCTGCGCGTAGGACGCCCCGGATACCACACATTGGAGGAATACCAAAGCGAGATGGCCTGGCTGCGCCAGATCAACGACTACACGCCACTGCTCGTAGCCAACCCGTTGGAGGCCACGGACGGGTCCAACATCCAAATCGTCAAAGGCTCCGACGGCAAGGACTACTACTGCGTGATCTGCGAGTTCCTCGAAGGTTCCTCACCGGACGAAAACGACGAGAAAAACGCCGTCCGCCAGTACGAGGCGCTCGGCGAGACCACCGCGTATCTGCACCGCCAGACCGAAATCTGGAACGGTACCAAACGGCTCAAGCGTTGCACATGGACATACGACACCATCATCGGCGACCACGCGATCTGGGGCCCTTGGCGGGCAATGCCCGACTTGACCCCCGAGATTGAACACGACCTGGACCATTGCTCGCACGTCATCAGGAAACGGCTCGAACGATACGGACGCAACGACCAGAATTTCGGCCTCATCCACGCCGACCTGCGCGTCTCCAACCTCCTGGTGGAAGGAGACCAGATCAAGGTCATCGATTTCGACGACTGCGGATTCGGATGGCACCTGCACGATCTGGCCAGCGCATTGTCCTTCATCGAGACCAAGCCGATCGTCCCCGATCTGGTGAACGCGTGGCTCGACGGCTACCGCAAGGTGCTGCCATTCACCGACACGGATTTCATGGAAATCGACACCTTCATCATGATGCGGCGCATGCAGCTCATGGCATGGATCGCCAGCCACCTCGACTCCGATCCGGTCAAGGAACTGTCCGTCGGATTCACCGAAGGGACCATGGAGCTCGCCGACCGTTACCTCCGATTGTTCGGATGACCGGAAAGGAGACCCGCACGAGACAGAAAGCAACAGCCATCGATTAGAAAACGAATTCGTTCACAAGAGAGGAAAATACCATGACCAGCCAAACAATTCCGAGAACATCGACCGCACCCACGGCAAAATCCACAGGCGGACTGAAAAGATCGCTCCGACTCCTGTACGTCTACACGCTGGCGACGGGCGCCATCTTCACCTTCATGTGCTACTGGGACGGCATCTTCCTGTCGTATTGCGGTCCCGCGACCTTCCTCGGATTCATCCTCATGACAGCGATGATCCTTCCGATCGGCTTCGTATACGCCGAACTGTCCACAATGCTGCCGAGCACCGGATCATGCCTTGTGTTCAACACGGTCGGCCTCAACAAGCATGCCGGCTTCTGGTCCGCATGGCTCATCATGTGCGCATGGCTCGCGGTCCCCGCCGCAGGCGTGCTTGGCATACTCGATTGGCTGAACTACCAGTTCCTCGGCAACTCGCTCTCCGGCACCAAAGCCACCATCGTGGGAGCCGTCTGTCTGTGCATCTGGTGCGGAATCAGCCTGTGCAAGAACGTGGTCGCCGGACGTGTGCAGACCATCATGCTGTTCACCGCCATCGGCGGCATCGTATTGACCTCCCTCCTGCTGTTCTTCTCCGGCCATTGGAACATCGCCAACTTCACCAATTTCTTTGCGAACGCCAAAGCGGGCGATTACGGAACCGGCATCGGCTGGATCATCGGCTGCGCGTTCCTCATCACCCCGTACTTCGGTTTCGAGACCGTGCCCGCGATGGTTGAGGAGGGCACCTTCCCGATCAAGAGCCAAAGCAAGGCCATTCTCGGCTCCGTACTGACTTGCGGAGCGATCTACGCCATCTTCTACTTCGCCGTCGCCGGCTGCATGGACTGGTCTTCCTATTCGTTCGACGGTTCCGCTTTCATCACTTTCGACGTGCTACGCCAGACTTTCGGCGGCGCGGGCTTCATGAGCTGGTTCGTGGTGCTGCTCGGCATCTTCGGCGTGCTCTTCCCGATCGGAACCTCGGTGCTCGGATTCTGGTACTCCGCGGTCCGTATGCTGTTCGCCATGGGACGCCAGAACTTCCTTCCCAAAGCGTTCTCCAAGTGCAACCGCTACGGCCAGCCCATCCTGCCGAACATCCTGATTTTGGCCATCTCCGTGGCGTTCCTTGCCATGAAATCCATCACCGCGTTCTTCGACCTGATGGCCTTCGCATGCGCGATCTGCTATGCGCTGTCCAGCATCTCGTCCATCCGCCTCGCGCTCAAGCACCCCGAATGGGACCGCCCGTACGTCACTCCGGGTGGCATGGCCATGAAGATCGCGTCGCTCGTCATCTCCATCGTCGTGGCGTTCTTCTGCACCATCGGCATCGGCACCCAGACCTGGCTCGGCTTCGCCGGATATATGGCCGTCGGTCTGGTCCTCTGGGGATGCATGCTCGTCAAATGGCACGGCAAAGGCGAGAACTCCACCGTGTGGATGAAGACGCCCGAAGGCATCCTCGAATACTAGCTCTTACTTGTCCTGATTCACATCAAGGGGAGGCGTCTGACAAGGCGTCTCCCCCAACCCATCTCCCGTCCCATCACGTCGGGAACCTTCCCAAGGAGCATCATGAAGGAAATCGAATTCATCATCAATTCCGAAAAGCTCGAAGCCCTCAAACACGTACTCGACCAGTGCAGCAGCTGCGGCATAACCGTCGACTTCGTTATGGGCTACGGACACCAGCGCGGACTCAAGCAGGTATACACCCGTGACGAGAAGCGAGGAGTCAACTTGCTGCCGAAAATCAGCGTGCGCACCGTCGTGCCGGACGACCAAGTCGACACGATCATCGACGCGGTCGTGGACAGACTCGCCACCTCCAGTTTCGGCGACGGCAAGATCTTCGTACGCAACGTGGAACATGCCGTCCGCATCCGTACCAACGAAAGGGACTCCGAAGCGCTATAACTGTCCTATGGGCACGACAGCGAATCCAATACCCGGCCCGGCGGTGCGCCGGGCCATCTGCGACATCCGCCTCCTTGCGGAACAGAAGGAGCTTTCCGTCGGGGACAGACTACCTTCGGAACGCGCTCTCGCCGAAACCCTGTTCGTCTCACGCGCCACCATCCGCGCCGCGTTGGACCTTATGCGCTCCCAAGGCGAGATCGAGACCTTCCCCGGACGTGGAGGCACGGTCATCACCAAGGACATAGCCTCCCGTGCGCAGGTCTCCCGAATCGACATAGTCACGAAATCAGCGGATCTGATAGACAGGCCAAGCGGCTCCGCCTCGGGCTTGCCCATCATGCTCGCCTCGCAAGGACTGGAATGCGAGACGACCGTGCTCCAAGCCGATATACGCGAATGCCCGGAAAACATCTGTCTGGGATTCGGCCTTCCCGCAGGAAGCCAGTTGATACGCATCGAACGCATCCGCACAATCGACGGCGAACCCATCTCATATGAACGGACCTACATCAACCAAAGGGATTATCCATCATTCCTGGAACTGGATCTGACCGGTTCCATCTACCAGCTTCTGCGCACGGTCTGCAGCGCCGACATCCATACCGTCGAGGAATCCATCGAGGTGGTGCCCGGTATGGGCCGTTGCATCCGGCACCTGCGGTTGCAGGCCGGAGCCCCGTTGCTACGCGTGTTCTCCAGGGCGCTTGACCCCTCGGGACATCCGGTGGTGCTGTCGCAGGACACCTATCCGGCCAACAAAGTACGGCTCACGACATCGAAAACGCTTTAAAGTCCTATTCCCAAAAACAAACCGAAAGATGTTTCCGGAGCGCTCATCGCAGTATTTAAATATATTTATTTAGAGTATTTCAATAAATATATTTAAATACTCTCCTGCCGACGGTCCGCCGATCCTGCGGCCAAACGGCGGCATGCCTCATGCGATGCCACCAGCCGGTACGCCGACGCCATGGCACGACGATCAGCAGACCTACACCAAGCAACCCGCCAACCAACCATCTCGTAGCGGTCTCCACGTCGAAAAGCCTGTCCGGATTCGGAGCGGGGACAGGCATGCTCACGCGGTGTCCGGACATGAGCAGGCGATGCGTGTTGACGCCGTATGGATTGCACATCATCAAGGTCACGCGGTCTTCACCCTTGATGATGCGCAATCGCGAGGAATCGTCCGGATCGATGACAGTGATGCGGTCCACTTTGTACGCCTTGGTGACGCCCATGACCTCGATATAGGAGAAATCCCCTCGACGCATCTCGTTGAACCTGATGAACATCTCCACCTTGACGAGGCCGCGATGTCTGCGACCACCAACCAACGCCATGCCCCATCCCCTTGAAGAAGAACATCCCGCATTATCTCTTTTTCAAAAGAGGATAAGCGATGTGGGGGGTGGCATATCACTATATGAAACGCTGTTTCATCTGTTTCAGAATTTGTTTCATTTCTGTTTCATTAGCCGTAGGGTTTCGCACAAGGACGCTTGGGTACCCAAATGACACCAGAGGTACCCAAATGACACCATATCCGGCATCCGGTACCTAAATGACACTACGCATCACCGCCCATTCGGTCAGGAAGCATGGTCCGGAAACACACGACGCGCCTCGGCAGAGCAGTGGATCTATTTCACTTCACCTTCGGGAAAGATGATCTTGTAAATCGGGAAATAAATCACCATCTGCACGCCGCCGTTGATCACGGTGATGAGGATGTTGTACACCGCAGCCGGGAAGAATCGCTTGCACAATGGCACATACAATCCCATCAGGAAGCTGCATGCGATGGTGATGAGCACGAACGCCACCACATACCAAGCGATCTGGAACCACACGTTGCCATGCGATTTGAAGGTGATGTTGCGTTGCATCGGGAAGTTCACGCATTGCGCCACGAACAACGTGATGGCGAACGCGGCGAAGTATCCCATGCCGCCGGTGGCATCCCCGGTGACCGGATAGTCGAACACGTACGTGTCCACCGGGCCGATCGCCAAATGGATCAGCTGGCATGGAATGTCGCACCAGTTGGTATGCGCATGGATCAGTTCCGGCAGGAATGTGAGCATCACGTATTGCAGCACGGTGACGAACAGCGAGAACGCGTAGAACATCACGAACTGCGCGATCAGCTTGTGCTTGACTGCGAATCGGCCCCACCATACGCCGATCGGGCTGGCAGCGGTCTTTCCGGATGGCTGGTCGACCATATCTTCCTCTTTTCTTCCAATCACGCGTTCGCTGGAATCGCGATTCGCGTGGACAGTCTTCCATCGGTCACGTGCAGCACGGTCTCGCCGCCGGAGCGTCCGGGACGCCGTACCACCGCGAGGGCCTCGCCGTAGTACGTGTCGGTCTTCCCGGACAGGAAGCCGATCTTGTTGTATGGCGCGGCGCAGCCGAAACCGAGCAGATCGTCCTTCCCGGCCCCGCTGATGGCCGCCGTGAGTATTCCGCGCTCCAATGGCTTGGTCGTTCCGCCGCCGTCGGTGTACCGCACCCGCACGAAGGCAAGCTCCCTGCCCAGATACTCGATTCCGGCGTCGAGCCGGGTGTCCTCGCCGGCGCTGACGAGCCGGTTGCGGCCGATCTCCCGTCCGTCGCTGTCGTACGACACGGCTTCCAGCACGCCCGGCTCGTACTCGCACGAGAAGCGTGCGATGCAATCGTCCCGCAACGCGCGCCGGCCGATTTCACGGCCGTTGAGCAGCAGCGACACCTCGGCCGCGCGCGCGTAGACCTCCACCTCGGCCTTCCGGCCCTCGCACCCATTCCAACTCCAGGAGTCGATGGCGTCGCTCATCTTCCATGCGCTGGGCGAATGCCTGTCCCCCGTATGGTTCACCGGACGCACCGCGAGGAACGGGCCGGTGGATTGCTCCAGCGCCACGCGCGTGTAGTACGCCTCGCCGAGCGGATGGCCGGTCAGGTCGACGCGTCCGGAGCCGGCGGTCAGCCAACCGTATTCGACGCGCGGCGGAGCGTAGTCCTCGTACTCCCATGCGCCGACCCCGGTCTCGCCGAGGTAGTCCATGCCGGCCCATACGAAGTCGCCGATCAGGCGCGGCTCTCGTTTGGCGAGTTCACGGAACCGGTAGGCATCGCTGCAGAAGGTCTCCGAACCGAGGATGAGACGTCGTGGGTATTTCTTCAGATCATGCTCGTACCGCTTGATGCCGTAGTTGTATCCGGCCACGTCCATCGCCGCGAACGCGTCGCGGGTCACCCAGTCGCAGAACGGCAGGGCCGCTCCGGTCTTCATGAAATCGGCGCCGAGGAGTCCGGCCATGTTGTTGAAGAATTCGCTTCCGACGGCCTTGTGCCGATCCGCGGCCTGTCCGGAGGCCCGCAGTTTCTCGGCCTTCTCGGCCTCCTTGGCGGCCTTCTTGTCGGAGTACTGGCCGAATCCGATCGAGGACAGGAAGTTGAAGAAGATGTTCACGCCGCAGGTGACCGGACGCGTGCCGTCGAGCGCGTGCAGGTGTTCGGTCATCTCCCGGGTCAGGGCGATGCCCCGCTTCTGCGCGGTCTCCGACACCTCGTTGCCGGTGGAGTACAGCACCACGCTCGGATGGTTGCGGTCCTTGGCGACCATGTCCTCCAGGTCGCGCCTCCACCATTCGTCGAAATGGTCGACGTAGTCGTGCTGCGTCTTGTGGATGTACCAGTGGTCGATGTATTCGTCCATCACCAGCACGCCCAGACGGTCACACGCGTCGAGCATGGCCTTGGAGCAGGGGTTGTGCGCGGAACGGATGGCGTTGTATCCGTTGGACTTCATCAGCCGGATCTTGCGTTCCTCCGCGTCCGCGTACGCGCACGCGCCGAGCACGCCGTTGTCGTGGTGGACGCAGGCGCCCTGGAGGATCACGCGCGAGCCGTTGATGAGCAGGCCACTGTCCGACCATTCCAACGTCCGGATGCCGAACGTGATCGACGCGGCGTCGCTTTCCGTGGCACCGTCCGCGGTGAAGCGCGCGGTCATGCGGTACAGGTCGGGATGCTCCGGGGACCACAGGCGCGCGTTCTCGACGTCGATCTCGAACGTGTTGCCACCTGCCACGCACGCTTCGACCATGTCGACGCCCGCTTCGGGAATCATGATCTCGACGTCGCCGACGGCGTTCGTCTCGACGTCGACGGCGATCCGCGCGCGGCCGGCCGCCGCGTCGGCGCTGATGGTGCGCGCGGCGAGGCCGTTGACCGTGATGTGGCCGGACGGCGCTGTCCACAGCACGACGGGCCTGTAGATGCCGGCACCCGAATACCATCGCGAGTTGGGCTGGTCGGCATTGCGGGCCACCACGCGGATCTCGTTGGATTCACCGACACGCACGCAATCGGTCAGGTCGACATAGAAATTCGTGTATCCGTACGGGCGGAAGGCGCGTTTCTCCCCGTTCACCCATACTTCGGCGTCATGGTAGACGCCTTCGAACTCGAGCAGCATGCGATGCCCAGCGAGCTCCCTGCCGGGGGTGAACCGTCTGACGTATTCGTAGTCGCGTCCCTCGAACCAGCCGGAATTGAGCCCGCTCGCGGCGAGTGGGCTGCGTGGCTCCGACAGCATCGCGTCATGCGGGATGGAGACCGGAATCCACTGCTCCCCGGTCTCACCGGACCGCGCAAGATGACGGTACGCCCAACCGTCGTTGAAATTGGTTGACTGCATGTTGTCTCCTCTTCAAAGCCTGTATGAGGTGCCGACCCCGTGATTGCAAGAATCGGCGGAAATCAGCGGGAAGGAAGGGTGAACGAACGTTTCATATCGTCCGTCCACCCTTCTCTCGTTGGTTATGGAATCTGCCGAATCATTCGGTTTCAGCCATGATCACGGCGTAGTGCCGGTCCTTGGCCGTGAACGACTCGACCACTAGGGCGATGATGGCCACGAGGTAGCAGCCGACGCCGATGAGCGCCACGTTGAGGGAAGTCTGCTCCGACGCCGGGTAATTGACCGGGATGAAGTAGATGTCCGCCGCGAGACGCACACGAGCGAGGACGAATTGCGCGAACGACGCGAGCAGCATCACTTCCGAGATGATCAGCAGCACGTCAGCCAGCACCGCCGGCAGACGGTTCCGTGCAGCGGTACGGAACACGAGGGCGATGACGGCCACCACGCTCAACGCAATGAGCGGCACGCTCATCCCTTGCCCGGCCATGTATCCGGTTGCGGAGTTGACTATGTAGATCACCAGTCCGACGAACGTGGCCGCCATGGCTACGATTTCGGCGACATGGGTCTTAATCGATGTTGCCATGATATGTCCTTTCACTTCGAAGCCGCCACTGGTCCATTGGCCATGCTGTGGACGGAACGGATACGGACGACCGTGTAGCCGGCCAAACCAGCCAAGGTCAGCAGGCCGGACGCTCCGATCGCGGCAATATATGCCGCACGCCACCAAGTCATCACGTTGACGGTGTGAGTACTGGAGTTCACGCCGTTCATCGCGTTGGAGTTGGCAATCGCCCACAGGGCCTGATGCATGTCCTGTTTGATGGCCAGGAGCATGTCGCGGTCCTTGCTCAAAGTGTCGGCATCCCAGTACTTCACGCCTTGATTGCCGAAGCCGCAGAACGCATTGGTGCCAGCAAGGACGGACTCCTTCGGTGCGGCATGCGGGGAGATGGAGGTGAAGTCAGTGACGTTGTATCCGTGGAAGCCCCATTCGTTGCGGAGGATGTTGACCATCACCGCGGCGTTCGCGCTGGAGGCGACGGCGCCGATGCGGTTGTAGGAGGTCATCAGTCCGAGTGCGCCCTGCTTGTAGGAATCCTTCTTGGAGGAGTCGGACGCAAAGGACGCCGGCTTGCCTTTGGCTTCGAATGCCTGCTGGAAATCACGCAGTTCCATCTCGCGGGCCTTCTGCTCGTTCATGAAGGTGGCCACACCGGAACGGTTGATCTCCTGGTCATTGAACGCGAGGTGCTTCACATTGACGAGCGTGCCCTTGGATTGTGCTCCCTGAACCACCGCGGAGCCGATGTATCCGGACAGGATCGGGTCCTCGGAATAGTACTCCACGCTACGGGAGTTGTAGGCATGGCGATGAAGGTTCATCGCCGGTCCAATCATGATTGGCAGGTTGAACACCAGGCTGCTTTCGCCGAGAATCACCTCGCCATTGCGGTAGGCGAGATCCTTGTTCCAGCTGTACGCCAGATTGACCGGCGAGGGGGCCACGCGCGCGCTTTTGTTGGCGTACTTCTTATCCTTGGCGTCCTTGAATGGCTTGCCTTGGTACTGTCCCTCGTTCAGATAATGCGAGTCGGAGCCTCCTGGCCCGTCGTCGGTGGTCATCTGCTGAAGGCCGATGGAATCGATCGACCCGATGGCATGGAAGGCGGTCTCCGCGAAGGACATGAACTCCTTGACGGAGATCTTCGATGTCAGTTCATCCCAACGTTCGTCATCGAAGGATGCGCCCTTCATGTCGTTGATGGTCAGACTGCTGGACTTGTCTCCCGTTTTGATATCGGAAACGTCGTCGTCGGTTTTCAGATTGATGAAATCGTTGTTCAGCAGCTTGGACACCTTCTTGTCGGCCGTGATACCCGAATAGGTCTTCGGGAAGCTGCCGTTCCAATCGGAACGAGTCATGTAGGTGACCGCACCCTTATCGAAGGCGTTGTAGTCGGTGGCGTAGATGCCATTCGTAAGCTGGTTGGTGATCTTCGTGCCGTTGTCCGAAGTGGAGAAGGTATCGGCGTCCACACCGCCCTTCCATGTCCACTTATAGGTCTTGGTCTTGTCACCGGCCGCTGTCATGCCGTCGGATTCGCCGTATCCTTGCGCGGCGAGTACGTTGTTCAGCGCGTCATGGGCGTCGGTTCCGATGGAGAGATAGTAGTCCCCTGGATCCACGATGTAGGTCTTGGCCTTGTTGGCATCGTAGCTTGCAAGGTTGGCCAGATCCACGTTCATGGTGATGGTCTGGGATTCGCCCGGCTTCAGGGATTCGGTCTTCTCGAAGTCCATGAGCTGAATCGCGGACTTCTCCACGCCGTTCTTCTTGTCGTAGTCGGTGTAAGGCACGGACGCGTACAGCTGGACGACGGACTTGCCGGCCACGTCACCGGTGTTCTTGACGGTGACGGTCGCAACGGCGGTCTTCTTGTCTCCCTTGACTTCGACGGAATCGAGTTTCTGCTCGAATGTGGTGTAGCTCAGACCATAGCCGAACGGATATACCACTTCGTTGGCGTAATTCCATTTGCCGTCCACGGTCGCAGCCGTCCCATCGGCGGCCGTGTACGTTCCGGCGGACGCCTGTTCGCCGCCGTTACCCATCACCATGTCGGCGTAGCGGGTCTCGTAATACCTGTAGCCGGTGTAAATGCCCTCAGCCTCCATCAGATACGAGTTGACGGCGGCATCCTCGGAGAAGTCGGAGGCGTTGGTCCAAGCCACGTTGCCGTAGTTCTTCATGGCGGGAGCGACAGCGCTGTTCTTGGCCATCACGTCGCCAAGGTGCGCGGATGGAGAGACCGTGCCGTTGAGCACGTCCGCCACTCCGTAGAAGCCGTATGCACCCGGATATCCGATCCACATGATCGCATCGATGCCGGGATCGTCCTGCAAATTGGCGATTTCCATCGGATTGACGGAATTGACCAGCACGATGACTTTGTTGAAGTTGGCTTTCGCCTCATTGACCAAGGCCATCTCCTCGTCACTCAGAGAAAGGATGTTTCCGGTCACAGTGTTCACGCCGTTGGCCAGACCTTCCTTGCCTGGACGGTACCCGTCGCCGTTCTCGCCTCCCGGCCTTCCGACCACCACGATTGCGGCATCGTTGTATTCCTTGTACTGGGACTTGTAGTCCGGGTTAAGTTTGGCCAACTCGTCAAGGCTCAGTTCGCAGGGGTCATTGTATTTGGTGATGTCCTCGTATTCGGGAACGACTCCTCCACCGAATTTCGGAGTGGTCCATTTCTTGCCCTTGAAATAGTTCTGGTACGCCTTGAGCATCGAGGGATTGATCTGGAAGCCCTCGTCTTCGAACGCCTTGGTGATCTGTACCGTCGAATTGCCGTCCGTGACGGATCCACCGGAGCTGCCGTACACCGGGGCGAAGCTACGCACACCGAACATGGTGATCTTCGCGGTCTTGGAAATCGGCAGAGCTCCATCGCTGTTCTTCAGCAGCGCATAGGTCTCCGGAGATTCGTCCATCGCAGTCTTCTTGAAGCCTTCGTAAGCTTCCTTCGCTGTCTTGAACTCCGATTTGTAGGTCCAGCTGTCGTTCTTGTCGGCGGACTGGTCGGTCACTGTCTTCTGGCTTCTCGTGCCGACGAACGCGTCCAGTGACGTGCGGTATGTCTCCATGATCATGCCCGCCATGATGGCGATTGTGAGGAGCATCGCACCCACGGCGGTCAATCCCCGCCATAAGCCCGTACGCTTATGCATCTCATCCTCCTTGAATCTCTGGATCCTCCTCTATGAGGATTCCTGATACCAGACTGCCGGAGGAGACCGTCTCTCATAAGCGCCGCTTCGTGAACGGTAGACGAAACGTCGTGAACGACATCTTCGCAACGTCACGGCAACGGCAGAATCCCGTCAGCCGGAAGATCCCGTCGCGCGCGGAAATCGACATGTAACCGTGGTATTTCTGGGCGATCATCCTGATTGAACGGGTACCGAAACCGTGGTACCGCGCATCTTCCTTTGTGGTCATCGGCAGGCCGTCCGCGAAGTCCAGTGTTCCCGAGAACGGGTTCTCCACACGGATCATGGCCATTCCCTTGTTCCGCCGGATGCGCACGGAAACGTACCTTTCGGCATCCCGCGGCAACGCGGACACCGCCTCCAGCGCGTTGTCGAGCGCATTACCGACGAGCGAGTAAATATCGGCCGGGTTCATGAAGTCGAGGATTCCTCCATCGATCATCCTGTCGAACTGGATGCCGCGTTGCTCGCATTGCATCGACTTGTTGGCCAGTAGCACATCCAACGTCTCATTGCCCGTGCGGACGGAGGAATCGTAGACGTCCACGAGTCTGTGCAGCTCGTCCGCCTGTTCCTGCGATATCGACGGCCCGAGTTGGGAAATCTGTTTCTTCAGGTCATGCGTTTTCACGTTGATCAGGTCGATGGTCTCCTTCGTGTTCTCCATCTGCCTTTTCTGCTGGTACAACAGCTGACGTAGAACTTCGCCTTCCGCGTGCGCGCGCTGTCTGGAAACCAGTTCGATGGCCAACTCCAGCATGAAGACGCAGGTGACGAAGTCGAAAAGACTGAACACTGTGTATACGTCAGCGGAGGCCGCTCCGACCGGCGTGGCGACGGCATTGAACATGTTGGTGAACACGCTGACGCATAGCACCATACCAAGCAGCATCGCGAACACGGACCGTCCACCGACCATGGATATGTCCCTACGGGCCATGGGCCGCCCGAACACAAGATAGGCCAATATATAGAGAGGGATCTGCGCAAGCGAGTAGGCATACGTGTCAATCCATGCAGCGCTGTCCCAGATTTGGTGCAAGCTCACCGACAGCAGCCTCGCGCCGCGGTAGACAAGGTGCTGCGTGGCACCGGCCATGACGAAGTAGAACAACGCCTGCCGTATGTTGACGGTCCAGCATTGCAATATCCACAGGATGACCAATGCGAAGGCGATGACGTTCTGCACAGTGATCGTCAGGAAATATTGGGGGATATAGGCGTTCCACAGCATCGACTCGACAAGCATGACCGCGATTCCCGTCAGGAACCTCCACCAGAACATGTCGCGACGCTCGAGCCACCAAGTGAACAACAACGTGGACACGGTCAATTCGACGACCATTCCATTCGTAGTGAAGAAACCCAAGAGCATATCAATCGTCCTCATCGCCCTGTTCCTCCCTTCTTGCGCTGTGGATTTATACGTCTTCGAAGTCTTCCCCTCCGGACCGCTATAGGATGGCGTCGTTCCCCATGCTGTCTGCGAGAGCGACCATGAAGGATTTCTTGTATGCACGTCCAAGGGCGATTTGGCTGCCATCCGCCAAAACCAGACCGTTGCCTTTGACGGCTTCCACATGCCGACTATTCACGACGAAAGCCTTGCTGCAACGGAGGAATCCGTGCGATCCAAGTTTGTCCACGATGTCCTGCAATGTTCCCGTGCCGGTCAGGATCCCGTGTTCGGTATGGTAGAGCAGGGCATGGTTCCTGACCTCGATGTATTCGATCTCACGTAGCAGCACGCGCCTGGTGCCGGAACGCTGCACGATCATCACCGCCGCGGAATCCTCATTCCTCAAAGCCACGGCTCTATCGAGTTTACGTTCAAAATCGGCGTAGGAGAACGGCTTGATGATGTAGTCGAGCGCGTCCACCTCGTAGCCTTTCGCGGCGAACTGCGCCATATTCGTCACGAATATCAACGTCACCTGCCCATCCAGTTGACGTAATCTATGTGCGGCGGACATGCCGTCCATGTTCGGCATCTCGATGTCCATGAAGACGATGTCCCATACCGGACGGTATCCCTCGAGGAATCTTGTCGGCTCAGCGAAGACAGTCGTCTCGAAACGGGTGTTGGGGTGGTCCGACTCGAATCTTCCGAGACAGGCTCTCAGACGTTCCGCCGCCTGCCCCTCGTCTTCGATGATGGCCACTGTTAGCATCCCTTTGCTCCTTCGCCGTTCTGACCGTTCCATATTAGATGGTTTCCGGAACGACGGCCACCTCCCAGGAGACCATGCTCCGCCGCCGATGGCGTGCCGGAAAAAATCCATCGGCATCGATCGGCCGGAGGACACAGGAATCCGGTGGTTCCCCAAGGCCATGCGCTCCACGGGATCCCGGGATGATGAACGAGACCCGGAAATAAAAGGGCCTCCCGTGAGCCCCCGCGGGGGATCCGGCCGGAAGACCCGGAAGAAGAAGCAAAAAACCAAGAAAAACACGAATCCCCCGGGAGCCATACAGGCTCGACCGGGGGACCCAAACAAGTGGAATGCGGCGGCGTGCTACTCTCCCACACCCTCTCGAGTGCAGTACCATCGCCGCGCCTGGCCTTAGCTACCGGGTTCGGAATGGGACCGGGCGTCTCACCAGGGCTATGACCACCGCAAAACCATG
>NZ_JBKESZ010000017.1:0-11120 GCF_056355775.1 Bifidobacterium sp. LH_743
ATGCCATGGCGTTCCGCCTGATCAAGGTCGACGCCAGCGGCAGGACCACGTGGGATCCGGCCAAGGACCGCAAGGCCACCGCCGACAGGACCAAGAGCATCGGCGTGGCCTGGGATTCGTCCACGGTCAACGAGGACGGCGTTCCGCCGGTCTCGCTTTCCATCACCGGTGCTGGTGTCAAGGACGGCGAGCTGTCGCTTTCCGCCGGTTCGCTGGCCCAGCTGTCGGTCGCGGGCTCCTCGTCCAAGGCCGACATGTGGTGGTCCGATGGCGCGGCCGTCGCGGTGTCCGGTACGGGCAACGTGTATGCCGTGCAGGCGGGCACCGCCAAGGTGAGTGCCAAGGTCGACGGCAAGACCGTGTCCGTCACCGTCACCGTCAAATAATTCCTATTGATGTATTTGATTGACATGAGGTGGCTGATTTCCATTGTTTTTGGAAGTTGGTCACCTCATTTGCATTGTGGATTATGAGAACAGACACCTATGTAAAAAATGATTCATGGCGAACGTTTGCAGTTGGATTCAGTGTCATATATGCACCCTATGCGGGTGATATTGTTATGCTCCGAATTCCCCCCTCATGTGTCTAATGTCTTTGATACGCTATTATTCAGCTGTCGATTGGTGATAACGTATTCACTTTGAATGAAGTGTAGCAGCCAAGCAATCAGGAAAGTAGGTGCAGCGGTAATGGCATGCGATATTACAGTGGCTGTAGCTACGCACAAAGCATATCGAATGCCGACGGACGGCGTATATATGCCCCTGCAGGTGGGCAAAGCTTTGTATCCGCAAGTTGACCTCGGTATGAAGTGCGACAACGATGGCGACAATATTTCATCCTTGAATGCTCAATACTCCGAATTGACTGGATTGTATTGGTTGTGGAAGAACTGTTCATCGAGATACCAAGGGTTAGTGCATTACCGCCGTCATTTCGCCAAAAGCGACAGTCCAAAACTGTACGGCAATGAAGATGAGCGTTTTGCTGCTGTGGCGCAACGAAACGATTATGAGACTTTGCTTGACGATGCGGAAATCATCGTCCCAACCAAACGAAAATACTATATCGAAACTGTGTATTCGCATTACGAACACACTATGAGGGAAGGCCAGCTGGACGCTACTCGGAAAATCATCGCTGAAAGTACACCGGAATATTTGGACGCGTTCGATGTCCAAATGGATAGAAACTCGGCTCATCTTTTCAACATGTTCATAATGCGCAAGGACCTGCTTGACGAATATTGCAGCTGGATGTTCCCTATTGTGGGCGAGCTTACGAAACGTATTGATTCCAGTGATTACACACCATTCGAACTGCGCTATCCCGGACGTATCAGTGAGATTCTTCTTGATGTGTGGCTGAATACTAAACGTTATCCATATGCAGAAATGCCAATCGTCAGTCCTGAGCCGGTGAACTGGATGAAGAAGGGGACTGGCTTTCTGATGGCAAAATTTGTCGGTAAGAAATACGTGAAGAGCTGCTGATAGACGTATGGCCATTCCTGAGTACCCCCTGATTAGCGTTATCGTACCGGTCTATAACGTGGAACGTTATCTTGACCAATGCATGGACAGCCTTGTTAGGCAGAGTTATATCAATCTTGAAATCGTCGTCGTTGACGACGGATCCACGGATTCATCGGGAAAGAAGTGCGATGCGTGGGCTGAACGTGATTCTCGTATCCGTGTGATTCACCAAGCCAATAAAGGTTTGGCCAGTGCTCGCAATGCCGGACTTGACGTTGCTCGAGGGGACTATATCGGTTTCGTGGACTCCGACGACTACACGCTACCAGACATGTTCTCTACAATGATGCGGAACATGCAGGAATCTGAAGCGGATCTGTCCATCATTTCCTATGAGCGCGAAAATCCGGACGGTAGCACGTATAGCAATGCTTTGTCTGGGCAGAAATTGGTGATGTCCTCCGAAAATGCATTCAAATACGTCAACATGCATGGATATTTCTATGTGGTCGCCTGGGACAAGCTCGCCAAAAAAGAACTGTTCGACGGTCTCCGCTATCCGCTTGACGCAAAGTATGCCGAGGATTCACCAGTGACCTATCAGCTGTTTGACCGCGCCGAACGAATCGTCTACGATTCCACGCCGCTATACCGATATCGGATGACTGAGGGAAGCCAATCCCAGGGCATTACGGATAAATTCGCGCAATCCACTGGCAACATGCTGGAATTGGTGCGTAAAAAGTATCCTCAAAACGAGCCGTATGCCGCGTATGGTCATCTGGAATCCATCGTAGGCACCTACAATCGCATTGTCCTTGCGGACAGACGCAAGGAATGGGCTGAATTCGAGCGATCTGCGCGGATCGAACTACGTGAGCTGATGCCGTTGGTCGAAAGCGCTGAGCTTATGTCAAAAAGCCAATCGCTGCAGTGGAGATTGCTCACCGTTTCACCGACCATGTATAGCGTAATGTATCGTTGCTACAAACGCAGCCATCCTGAAATTTCGTCACATTAGAGCGGTGATGAAGACATGATTTCAGTTGCGCTGCTATTTACTTTGCTTTTTTTACTGGTTCTGCTGTTACTAATGTATCGAGGAGATTTTGCTGAGCCGTCTGTACTGTTCGTACTCGGTTTCATCTTGTCGACATTCAATGGATTAACGAATTATCAGGCGTGGAATTTCAATTTATCTTTGCAAACATATGTCGTCGTAGTAATAGGTGCGCTTCTGTTCCTTGTGACGTCATATGCTGTCAAATCATCATTTCATGCCGTTATGTTCGGTAGGAAAAGACCGAGGGAATATAAAAAACCGTGTAATATTACGTTGCCTTTGTGGGTTTATATTGCGGGATTGCTATTCACTTGTCTGTCTTTGCTGATTGTGTCAAGGCATGTTATTGCGGTGACATTGCCTTATGGTGGTAATGGCTCTTTGAGTCAAGCTATCGGACTGTATGACAAGGTTAATAAATTCAGCACCAAAAGTGTGGGCATTTCCGGTCTGGCTTCTTTGATGTGTTTATCGGTTAACGCCATGGCATATGTATGGTTGTTTCTAGCCATGCGGAGTTTTGTGATTCAGACGCTGAAAAAAGACTATCTCGCATTGGTGAATGTTCTGGCTACGGTTCCGATGACGTTGATGCTTGGTGGACGCAATACCCTTATTCAGTTAGGCGTCGCAATATTTACCTATTGGTTGTTGTTTCGCAGACAAAACAACAACTGGAAAAGCACTCGACTACGATTTCGCACAGTTGCATGGTGCATAGTCGTTATTGCAATTAGCCTCATCTCTTTTAAACCACTACTTTCATTGATGGGACGCAAAGCGGATGCGACTTCAACGTATGAATATCTTTCGATTTATATTGGGGCTTCACTGAAAAATCTGGATGCTTTTCTGACGAATTCCATGAACCCTGCTCTTGCTGTTGGTCCAACACAATGGGGAGATATGACCTTGGCGTCTACTCGCGCTTCCTTCCCCCAGCTATTCGGAAAGACCACGATTGATTGGATGCGCTGGCAGCCATTCCAAAGATACAATGGCGAGGAGCTCGGCAATGTGTTCACCACATATTACGCATTCATTTTCGACTGGGGTTTTATCGGTGCGATGGTAGCGATTGTACTGATCGCGGCGCTTTCGCAACTTTGCTATGAGAATGTTGTGTATGCTCTGCAATATGGCACGAGCGGAGTTCCACTATCTATGATGCTATATGGCGCGATCGGATACTGCTGTGCGTTCAGCTTTTTCTCGAATCGTTGGTTCTCCACTATGTTCAACCAGATCATGTTGAAGGATATCGTCATCTGGATTGCACTAATCGTTTTTATAAAAATAGTGCGCAATCAAAATTTTGGCACAAAGAAGGCGACGCATCTTGGGCGGGAATAACACAAGAATGTCGCGTATTCATTCCGTGAAATTCAACGTGCTGATGAACATGATCGTCACCACGTCATCGCTGATTTTTCCGCTTATCACCGTTCCCTACGTATCGCGCGTGCTTTCCACTGGCGGAACCGGTCATGTTGCATTCGCGCAATCGGTTTCGTCGTACTTCTCTTTAGTGGCATTACTGGGCGTGACTTACTACGGCGTTAGGGCTTGCGCCAGCGTGCGCGACGACAGAACGGAACTTTCACGCACGGTCAAGGAACTGCTGGTCATCCTGGGCTGTTCCACCACAGCGGTCAGCATCGTATATGTGGTATGCCTGTTTACCGTACCGAAGATGAACGCACAGTTCGAACTGTTCCTGATGTTCGGCCTTTCAATCTGGTTGGCATCGTTTGGCGTGGAATGGTTCTACCAGGCGCTGGAACAGTACGAGTACATCACGATACGAAGCGTATGCTTCAAAATCCTGGCATTGGTGCTGATGTTCGCCTTCGTGAAAAATCGCGGCGATTATGTGACGTACGGTTTCATCGTGGTGGTGGCCGGCTACGGATCGAACGTTCTCAACCTTCTACGGTTGCGCAAGTTCATCGATCTGCATGACGGTGCTTCACTCGACGTGAAGCGCCACTTCAAACCCATGCTGTGGTTTATGATCGCATCCATTTCATCCGGCATGTATATTCAAGTGGACATCGTCATGCTCGGTTTCCTCGGTACCACCAACATGGTCGGCTTGTACCAGCTGGTCTCCAAAATCAAGTCCGTGTTGGTGACTGCCGTCAATTCGGTAGGCAATGTCATGTTGCCGCGTCTTTCCTATTATCAGGCGCAAAACAAGGAACGTCGAGCTGGCGAGCTTATCGCGAAGAACATGAATTTCGTCATGGTATTCGGCTCCGCGATCATAGTGCTGCTGATTCTACTCGCCGACCCCATAGTGGCGTTGCTGGGCGGTCCGGATTTCGCGGACTCCGCAGTGCCGTTACGATGCGTAGGTGTCGCTGTGATGTTCTCGGCAATGAATATCGTGCTGGCCAATTACATGATTTCCAAAGGCAAGGAACGTAGTTGGGCTGCAGTCAACGCCATCGGCCTTGTGCTGGCCATTATTGCCAACTGTGTGCTGATTCCCCGCTTCGGCGTGGTTGGCTCGGCAATCAGCATTTCCCTGTGCGAAGCGTTGATGTTTGTCATGCGTTCCTACGTCTGCCGTGAGTTTCTCAGCGGTATTCGCGGATTAATCGACCCGATTCGTATCTTTTGCTCAGCCGGCTTTTCAGGGATTGCCGCATACATCGTGCTTGCATTGTGCGATTGCTCCGCATGGAACGCATTCCTATGGCTCGTATGCGGTGGCATCCTGTTCTCGATCATCTACGGCACGGCCCTGCTGGTTTGCCGTGAACAATTCGTAACGGGCATGATTCGTCCAATTCTCAACAAAATACAAGGTTTAAAGGGGTAGACATGGCGAAATATGTGATTTGCGAACGTTCCCTGCACCACGCCCACGCTGGTTCCAAAGCACGTGACGACATACGTCAGATGCTTGAACGGGACGCATGGAAACCATTCGAAGTGCACCCCGGAGAAAACAAGGGGTATGTCGACAAGCTACTATGCGTCGGCTATACCATCGCCGATTGGAAACGATTGGAACGTGCCGTCAAACCAGCGGATGTGGTGCTGATCCAATTCCCACTCATTATGTATAACAAGGTCTCCCTGTACGCCTTGCCTTCCGTGCGCAGAATGAAGGAACGGGGAGTACGGTTCATCATGCTGGTGCATGATCTGGAAAGCCTACGAGGATACTCCTTCACTGACTTCGACAAACAGTGGGTGGCAGAGGCCGACGCTTTAATCAGCCATAATCCTCGCATGAGCGAAGTATTACGCGACTATGGGGCCAAAGCTCCGATCAAAGAAATCGGTATTTTCGACTATCTGCTGCCTGCCGTAACGCTGGTGCCGCCAGAACAACGCCATGGCATCGACATCGCAGGAAATCTCAGCCATGATAAAGCCGGATATCTCTATCGGCTCGCCGAACAATTCCCTGACGCGGACGTCAACCTCTACGGTCCCAAATTCGACTCCGAACATGGTCCATCCGAATGGTATCGAGGTATCTGTACCCCCGATGAACTGCCGAACAAGCTCCAAGGACGATTCGGTCTCATTTGGGACGGCGACAGCACCGAAACATGTACAGGGTTCTACGGCAAATATCTGACCGTCAACAACCCCCACAAACTTTCACTCTACCTAGCTTCCGGCAAACCAGTGATCATCTGGAAGGAAGCGGCGCTTGCGCCATTCGTGACGGAACATGGCGTTGGAATCGCCGTGAACACCATCCGCGAAGCCATACAAGCGGAACATGACATTGATGAAAAAGAATACTTCACGATGGCGCGTCGAGCGGATGACTTGGGCACTCAATTACGTGAAGGGCATTACACCAAAAAAATCATGGAAGAAATGCAGTCGATTATGCCGGAACTACAGGAAGGCAATGACAATGGGTGCAAAGCAGCAGATTAAGAAAATGGTGCCAAACCATGCGTGGCGAACATTGCAGCGTGCCAAGGCGAATATGAAATTGAAATCATATTACAGCCGGCAACGCAAGCGATTCCTGAACAATTGCGCCGGACCATGGAACAGCGAACAGTCCGAACGGCTTCGTGGAACGATGGTGTACTACATCCACCGTATCGAAAAAGGACTGTCGCACCAGCATTTCCGTGACGGTTTCGGCAAATCCGCGTTCAGCGAGCTCAAGGCCGTGATGGAACAATGGCGCAAGCATAGCTATCCGGTGGACGATGTGACATACCAAGCCGCACAGAACGTCATCCGAGCATACGTGCGTAAACATCATGCAATTGGAAAACCAGTTCCCCAATTTGTCAGCGAGTGGTTCCCCACTGAAGTTGCTTCAGCGGACAAGTCATGCGATAGCGTCGCCGAAGCCGGAACGAAAACCGTTCGTGCCGCCGACAAACGCAACAATGCGTCACTGGACTACGCGACACTGTTCGCCGGACGTACCAGCGTCCGCGAATATGAGGAAACGGCCGTTGACAGAGAAAAGCTTCACAATGCGGTCGCAATCGCCATGAAAACGCCATCCGTATGCAATCGTCAGGCATACCGCATACTGTTCATCCACAATCCGAAATTCATCGAACGAGCGCTGACTTCGCAAGGTGGATGGCGTGGATACAGCATGCCGCCCGTACTGGCGCTCATCAGCGTGGACGTCCGCAGCTTTGTCAGTGTCGAGGAACGTAACGAGCCATATATCGACGGCGGATTATTCGCCATGTCGTTCCTCACGGCCCTCGAACACGAATCGCTCGCAGCGTGCCCGCTGAACACCATGATGCGTGCGAATCAGGAACAAGAGATACGCAAGCTGTTGGGAGTGCCCGATTATGAAGTACTCATCGCATTCGTAGCCATCGGCAATTTCCCGGAATCCATCGAATCGCCAGTATCCTTCCGGTATCAGCCGGAATTCATTACACGGGAACTGAACTGACCATGAGCGAACTTGTCAGTATCATCATTCCGGTATATCAAACCCCGATTCAGACCCTGCATGACTGTGTGAAAAGCCTGCAGCAGCAGCGAGGGGACGACTTTCGTGTGGAAGCCGTCATCGTTTTCGACGGGAAACCGGCATTCGATACGACTTCCATCCTGACATGGGCCACAGCATCCATGAACGTCCACGCCGAAACAATCGAGCATGCAGGCGTATCGGCGGCTCGCAATGCTGGTCTACGCTCAGCGAGCGGACAATGGGCTATGTTTGTGGATGCGGACGATGCGCTCGCTGAAAACGCCGTTGAAAATCTGCTGAAATTCGCCCTGCAGCGGCAGTGCGATATTGTGATGGGGGCATATCGCAGCGTACTGGGTGCGGATGCCGAAACGCATCATTATCTGAACGAAAACAAGGTTTTCGAAGGTTCGGAATGTGACAAGTTTTGCGAGGACATGCTTCGTCCGCAACGGGGCATCGCCTTGGCGTGGGGCAAACTGTACCGTATGTCCGTGCTGCGAAGCATCCAAGGATTCAACGAATCTTTGAGCTTGGGGGAAGATGCGGAATTCGCATTTCGTGCGTGTGTTGTGGCGCGGCGTATTGGCTATGTGGACGCAATGGCATATGAGTATCGAAGGAACGCGCAATCCGCGGTACGGACGTTCCGGACCGACTATGTACGGCGCACGGTGAAAGGTGTCGAAGCGTTACAGGACACCGTACGGCAGATGGAACCTGCCGATACGCGGGAAGCCTACATGCAGTGTCTTGATGATTACGCGCTGTTCCACTTGACCATCATCATGATCAACTACCTGTTTAATCCACAGGCACCTTGGGGCCGCAAGGAACGGAAAACCCGATATCGGCAAACCTTGAATCTACCGGTATTCCAAGAGCCGTTGCTGCGATATCGTGGAGGCAGATTTCCGATAACCAGACGAGTGGCTCTACTTTCCATGAAATGGCATCTGTATGACATTAGCGCTGCGATAGCGTGGGCGCGACACAGGCAATTCGGCGACTGAACAATAAAACCAACAAACGAATGAGCTTGAACGAAAGGAACATAACATGGCCGGTCATCCGCTCAATATCGGAATCATCACCTACCATGCGGCCTACAACTATGGTTCGGTGCTACAAGCGTACGCAACGCAGACAAAGCTTGCGGACATGGGACACAACGTCACCATGGTCGACTACCGCTCCGAAGAAGGCAAACGATACTATGAACGTCTGTATTTTCGTGGACAGGGACTGAAATCGACACTTGCCGATTTGACCATGCTGCCAGTAGCCGGTAAGCGCAAACTCAGAATGAAGCGTTTCGAACAGTTCATTCACACGAATCTACAGTTGAGTGTGAAGCAATATCGCGCTCCTGAAGAGCTTAACGAGCTGGCCGAAACATTCGATGTTGCGGTGAGCGGTAGCGACCAAATCATCAACAAGCATTCCAACGAATTGGCACGTGTGGATTGGGAATACATGGATCCATACCTATTGAAGTGGGCGCGCTGCAGAAAAATCTCCTACGCTTCTTCGCCGGCCACCATGACCGATGAGGAGCTTGACCATATCGGTCCGGCGCTTGCCCGATTCGATGCGCTGTCGGCTCGCGAACGGTCAGCATGCGCGCGTTTGGAACGAGTGAGTGGCCAGCATGTTGAGCATGTATGCGATCCAACGTTGTTGCTGACGGCGGATGAGTGGGTGAAACACGTTCCGGCATGCCGGAAGACGGTGGTAGGGGATGAGCCGTACTTGCTGTTCTATTCGTTGCTTCGTCCTAAGCGTGCAATGGGCGTTTTTAATCAGCTGAAGGAACTATCCAAGCGTATTGGCATGCGCGTCGCCGTATTGACGCCGATGGCGGGCAACGCACCGAACTGTGCGGAACTGATTAATGTGCTGGAAGCCGGTCCTGAGGAATTCCTCTCTCTGATGCGTCATGCTCAGGCGGTGCTTACCGATTCCTACCATGGAACGCTGTTTTCCATCAACTTCCACAAGACTTTCTGGGTTTACACCGAAGGTACGAAAGAGCATGAGTTGGGTACTCGTCGCGGGCAGGTATTACAGGAATTGGGATTGACGGATCGCATTGTCACCGACTTCACGCAGATTTCGTCTGATGAAGTGAAGAGTGGAATTGCGATTGATTATTCGGCAGGTGCTGACGTGGCTTTGCAAAGCATGCGCGATCATTCGATTGCTTATCTGAAGAAAAGCGTTGCGTATCAAGAAAACTGATGTCGAATGAGATGATTGGATTTCTAATCCAATAGCAGTCCTGACATTTTTCTTCGGCATGAAATAAGTGAAGGCTCGGTTCCGCTGGCGTGCGGACCGAGCCTTCACTTATTGGTGTGTGATTATTCCACTACAACAGTGAGATTGAAGTAACGGTTGTAGATGGTCGCGCCGGTTTGGAAGGTACCTGCCGTGTGGGCATAGATGGTACCGTCGCCGTCAACGGTGACTACAGAGTCGTCACCGCCGAGCTTGCTCCAAAGAGGCAGCTGGCGGGCATTGCTGGGCAAAACCTTGAGGTCCACATGCTTCGATGAGCCGGCCGACATGGTGAGTGTGTACTCATTGTCGCCCGTCTTCACCAAACCATCGGCGCTTGGAGTGATCGAATCAACCGGATCGGAATTGCTCCACGAGTCATAGCCTCCAACGGAGAGCTTCTTCTGTGCGGTCAGCACAGTGCCATCGGCGCGGGTTGCCTTGACCGAGACAACGGTGTCGGCATAGTCATCTCGCATGAAGCTGAACTCTGCCTTGAGATTCACCGTGCGTCCCGTGGAGGTCTTGGAAAAACCACCGTTGATGAACTTCAAGAGATCGGTATTCGGAATGCTCCATTCCACATTCTCGAAGCTGCTGCCATCCTTTTCACGGGCGGTGAGCTGGAACTCTTCGTTACCAACCACTTTGCCGCTTTCAGCGCCGGCGATGACGATATCACCCGAGGGCTGAGGCGCGGAAGTGACGGTGACGGTGATTTTGGAACTCACGCCATCTGCGGTTGCGGTGATGGTGGCAGTACCAGCCTTACCTGCGGTCAACAGACCAGTGCCCATCACATTGGCTACCGAGGAGTTGGAGGAAGTCCAGGACACCGTCTTGTTGGTGGCATTTTCCGGCAGCACGGCGGCACTCAGCTGGACGCTTTTGCCTGCAATGATGCTGAGCTTGCCATTGGAGACGCTGTCGCCGGAGATGGTCACGGAGCTGACCTTAACAGTGGAATTGTCTTCCACGGTAACGTCCACCGAAGCGACCTTGGAGCCAACCTTGGCACTCACCTTGGCGGTGCCTGCCTGCACGGCGTACACCACGCCGGCTCCGGAAACTGCAATAGCAGCGCTGTCAGACCACCAAGTGGCCTTGTCGGAGGTGTTGGCGCCAACGAGATAGAGTTCATTGAGGTGATGTGCCTGCATGGTCAGCTTACCGTTCACCACGCCCTTACCGGAAATGGAGATTTCCGAATCGTCAGGGATGGTACCGTCCTCGTTGACCTTGCTGGTGTTCCATGCCACACCGAGGCTCTTGGTCCTGTCGGCGGTGGCCTTGCGGTCCTTGGCCGGATCCCACGTGGTCCTGCCGCTGGCGTCGACCTTGATCAGGCGGAACGCCATGGCAT
>NZ_JBKESZ010000018.1:0-4726 GCF_056355775.1 Bifidobacterium sp. LH_743
ACACCCTCTCGAGTGCAGTACCATCGCCGCGCCTGGCCTTAGCTACCGGGTTCGGAATGGGACCGGGCGTCTCACCAGGGCTATGACCACCGCAAAACCATGGTCAACGGCAAGGAAACCACAAGGAATCCAAGCCGGCATGTTATCGGTGGCGGTCTGGGAACCGGACAGCGGACGCGAAGCTTATCGATTGTATCGTTCAGTGACCATTCCAGCGCATATTGCCGTCGGAACGATCCAGCACAGGAAAGACGCGGAACCAACCCAACAAAGGATTGGAATGTTATGTCGCCATCGCCCGTTAGTACCGGTCGGCTCCATCCCTCACGGGACTTCCACCCCCGGCCTATCAAACACGTGTTCAACATGCGGGCTTCAACAGTTCAAGACTGTAAGGAATCCTAATCTTGGAGCAGGCTTCCCGCTTAGATGCTTTCAGCGGTTATCCCTCCCGAACGTAGCCAACCGGCCGTGCCACTGGCGTGACAACCGGCATACCAGAGGTTCGTCCACCCAGGTCCTCTCGTACTATGGGCAGGCCTCCTCAGGATTCCAACGAGCGCAGAGGATAGAGACCAAACTGTCTCACGACGTTCTGAACCCAGCTCGCGTGCCGCTTTAATCGGCGAACAGCCGAACCCTTGGGACCTGCTCCAGCCCCAGGATGCGACGAGCCGACATCGAGGTGCCAAACCATCCCGTCGATATGGACTCTTGGGAATGATCAGCCTGTTATCCCCGGGGTACCTTTTATCCGTTGAGCGATGCCGCGCCCGTGCGCCGGCACCGGATCACTATCTCCGACTTTCGTCCCTGCTCGGACCGTCGTCCTCGCAGTCAAGCCCGCTTGTGCGATTACACTCGACACCCGATTGCCAACCGGGCTGAGCGGACCTTTGAGCGCCTCCGTTACTCTTTGGGAGGCAACCGCCCCAGTTGAACTACCCGCCAGGCACTGTCCCTGANTCGAGGTTAGACGTCAAACGAGAACAGAGCGGTATTTCACCTTGCGGCTCCACGGATGCTGGCGCACCCGCTTCGAAGCCTCCCGCCTATGCTACACAATCCGCGCCTAACGCCAATACCAAGGTATAGTAAAGGTCCCGGGGTCTTTTCGTCCTTCTGCGCTTAACGAGCATCTTTACTCGTACTGCAATTTCGCCGAGCTCCTGGTCGAGACAGTGGGGAAGTCGTTACGCCATTCGTGCAGGTCGGAACTTACCCGACAAGGAATTTCGCTACCTTAGGATGGTTATAGTTACCACCGCCGTTTACCGGGGCTTGAATTCACCGCTTCACCCCAAAAGGAGTTGACGGATCCTCTTAACCTTCCGGCACCGGGCAGGCGTCAGTGCATATACAGCGGCTTTCGCCTTCGCATGCACCTGTGTTTTTGGTAAACAGTCGCTACCCCCTGGTCTGTGCCACCCCCGACAGCTCCGGATGCAAGATCCTTCACCGTCAGGGGTCTCCCTTATACCGAAGGCACGGGAGTGATTTGCCGAGTTCCTTGACCAGGATTCGCTCGATCGCCTTGGTATTCTCTACCTGACCACCAGTGTCGGTTTGGGGTACGGGCGGCAACGCCCCTCGCGCCGAGGCTTTTCTCGACGGCCTGGACCACCGGATATCGGACCATACGGTCCCCATCATCGCACCTCGCCGTATACGTCATGCGGATTTGCCTGCATGACCGGCTGCGTGCTTGACCACGGAAAACCACCTCCGCGGCCGGCTCCCATTCCGTGTCACCCCTGCGCTGACCTACTACCATTACGGTCCCAACGAAAACCAGACCGAAATCCCCGAAGGGACACGGCCCGGAATCCGGAGGTTAGTACTCACGGATTCGGTCCTGTCGGTTCGCTGCCGGTACGGGAATATCCACCCGTTCATCCATTCGACTACGCCTGTCGGCCTCGCCTTAGGACCCGACTCACCCGGGGACGACGAACGTGGCCCCGGAACCCTTGGTCATCCAGCGGACGGGATCCTCACCCGTCTCTCGCTACTCATGTCTGCATTCTCACTCCCCTGAAGTCCACGACACGGTTACCCGGCCGCTTCGCCCCTCAGGGGACGCTCTCCTACCCAGCATGAACGAATCATGCTGCCGCGTCTTCGGTGGTGTGCTTGAGCCCCGCTACATTGTCGGCGCGGAACCACTAGACCAGTGAGCTGTTACGCACTCTTTCAAGGATGGCTGCTTCTGAGCCAACCTCCTGGCTGTCTATGCGACTCCACATCCTTTCCCACTTAGCACACGCTTAGGGACCTTAAACGACGGTCTGGGCTGTCTCCCTCTCGACGACGGAGCTTATCCCCCGCCGACTCACTGCCGGAATACACGTCAACGGTATTCGGAGTTCGGCTGCTGTTGGTACCCAACAAGGGCCCGCAAGCATCCGGTAGCTCTACCCCCGCGACGCAATCAACCGACGCTGCACCTAAATGCATTTCGGAGAGAACCAGCTATCACGGAATTTGATTGGCCTTTCACCCCTAGCCCCAGGTCATCCCCCCGGTTTTCAACCCAGGTGGGTTCGGTCCTCCACGCGGTCTTACCCACGCTTCAACCTGCCCAGGGCTAGATCATCCCGCTTCGGGTCCAGGACACGCGACTCAACGCCTTTTAAGACTCGCCTTCGCTACGCGTTCGCCACACGGCTTACGCTCGCCACGTACCACTGACTCGCAGACTCATTTTTCGATAGGCACGCCGTCACCCCACAANGGAGGCTCCGACGGATTGTAGGCGCACGGTTTCAGGAACTGTTTCACTCCCCTCCCGGGGTGCTTTTCACCTTTCCCTCACGGTACTGGTACGCTATCGGTCAGACAGGTATGCTTAGACTTACCCAACGGTCTGGGCTGATTCACGCGGGATTCCACGAGGCCCGCGCTACTTGGGAAACACGATCGGAAGACGGCATCCGTCCAGGTACGGGGCTCGCACCCTCTACGGCCAGGCCTTCAAGCCTGTTCCCCTGGAACACCGTTTTATCACTCCCGCCCGGTCCGTCGGAACCGGGACACATGCNTGCGGTGCCGGCCCATGACGGCCGGCGGGTTCCCCCATTCGGAGACCCTAGGATCAAAGCCATGTTGGAGGCTCCCCTAGGATTATCGCATCCTCAAACGTCCTTCATCGGTACTGTCTGCCAAGGCATCCACCATACGCCCTTGCAAGCGGCACAACAGCAAAACAACACTGTCGTTCCACCCGCAGGTTTCCTGATAGCAAGATCGCCAGACGACAAATCATCACACTAAAAATGATCACAAAACGATCGATCTCGAAACCAAACTCCAAACGGAGTCTGGCGAAATCGCGATAAGCAAAAGAAAACAACAATCTGTTTTCTTTGCTCGCGTCCACTATCCAGTTCTCAAACCACCACGCGCCACACGTTCCACCAACAACCTTCAAGGCGTCGGCTACTCCGCATGGGCAACGAACCGCACCACAACCAAACATTGTGGGGTGGCGGTCCGGGAGCCCAAAAGCATATCCACACCACTTCCGCCATCCCTCGAGGGAACGGCAAGACAACAATCTCTTCCACACCAGCATCCCCAAGCAAACCGTGGAACCATTCCACACGCTCGGGGCACACACCGGCTTCCAAACAGAAGCCTGAAATTCTCCGTAGAAAGGAGGTGATCCAGCCGCACCTTCCGGTACGGCTACCTTGTTACGACTTAGTCCCAATCACGAGTCTCACCTTAGACGGCTCCCCCCAGCAGAACTGGTTGGGCCACCGGCTTCGGGTGCTACCCACTTTCATGACTTGACGGGCGGTGTGTACAAGGCCCGGGAACGCATTCACCGCGGCGTTGCTGATCCGCGATTACTAGCGACTCCGCCTTCATGGAGTCGGGTTGCAGACTCCAATCCGAACTGAGACCGGTTTTAAGGGATCCGCTCCCCCTCACGAGGTCGCATCCCGTTGTACCGGCCATTGTAGCATGCGTGAAGCCCTGGACGTAAGGGGCATGATGATCTGACGTCATCCCCACCTTCCTCCGAGTTGACCCCGGCGGTCCCCCGTGAGTTCCCGCCATTACGCGCTGGCAACACAGGGCGAGGGTTGCGCTCGTTGCGGGACTTAACCCAACATCTCACGACACGAGCTGACGACGACCATGCACCACCTGTGAACCCGCCCCGAAGGGAGACCGTATCTCTGCGGCTGTCGGGAACATGTCAAGCCCAGGTAAGGTTCTTCGCGTTGCATCGAATTAATCCGCATGCTCCGCCGCTTGTGCGGGCCCCCGTCAATTTCTTTGAGTTTTAGCCTTGCGGCCGTACTCCCCAGGCGGGATGCTTAACGCGTTGGCTCCGACACGGAGACCGTGGAATGGTCCCCACATCCAGCATCCACCGTTTACGGCGTGGACTACCAGGGTATCTAATCCTGTTCGCTCCCCACGCTTTCGCTCCTCAGCGTCAGTGACGGCCCAGAGACCTGCCTTCGCCATTGGTGTTCTTCCCGATATCTACACATTCCACCGTTACACCGGGAATTCCAGTCTCCCCTACCGCACTCAAGCCCGCCCGTACCCGGCGCGGATCCACCGTTAAGCGATGGACTTTCACACCGGACGCGACGAACCGCCTACGAGCCCTTTACGCCCAATAATTCCGGATAACGCTTGCACCCTACGTATTACCGCGGCTGCTGGCACGTAGTTAGCCGGTGCTTATTCGAAAGGTACACTCACC
>NZ_JBKESZ010000019.1:0-1479 GCF_056355775.1 Bifidobacterium sp. LH_743
TGAACTGCGCCCCGATTGTTGGACGCTGTTAATTAGGATACAGCCCTAGACCGCGAGGGACATGCCCCGGAACTCCTCCGGGGTGCGTCCCTCGAGTCGTATCTGGCGTCGTCTGGTGTTCCAGTGCACGATGTACGCGTCCAGCTCGCGCTTGAACTGCTCGTACGAGCCGAACTCGCGGCCGCGGTAGAACTCGTCCTTCAGGTGTCCGAACACCTGCTCGGTCGCGGCGTTGTCCAGGCAGTTGCCCTTGCGGCTCATGGACTGGCGGATGCCGAGGCGTTCGAGCTCGTCCCTCCACCACCGGTGCTGGTACTGCCATCCCATGTCGCTGTGCAGGATCGGCTCCGCGCCGGCCGGCAGGCGTTCCGCGAGCATGGCGAGCAGGCGCTTCTGCTGGTCCATGTCGGGATGCCTGCTCACGTCCCAGGCCACGATCTCCTTGCTGGCCATGTCGTACACGGGCGCGAGGTACGCCTTGCCGCCCGCGACCTTGAACTCGGTGACGTCGGTCCCGAGCTTGACGAACGGACGGTCCGCGTCGAAGTCGCGTTTGAGAAGGTTGCGCACGCGGCCTCCCGTATCGCCCCTGTACGAGTTGTAGCGCTTCCACGGGTTCCTGGAGCGGATGGCGCATCTCAGTCCCATGCGCCGCATGACCACGAGCACGCTCTTGGCCGACACCCTCCGTCCGAACTCGTGGACCAGGCACATGCGCACCTGCCGGTGGCCGCACCCGTTCGGCGTGCGTCCCCAGATCTCGCGCACCAACGGCTCGAGATCGGGCCGCGTCACACGCTCCGGGTGCGACAGGTGGTAGAAGTACGTGGATCTGGCCAGCCCCGCGATCCTCAGGAGCTGGTCGAGCCGGTGTCCCCGCCCCGCGAGCAGTCGGACGACGGCGCTCCGCTCGCGCCTCGTGACTTCTGCGCCCGCAGGGCCCGGAGTTTTTCCAGGTACGCGACCTTCGCCTTCAGGTAGGCGACCTCCTCGGCGAGCTCCTGCTCGCGCGTCGGTTTGGGTCTCGGTCTGGATCTCGCGCCCTTCGGCCTGCCCTTGGGCCTCGGCCTGAGCGCCTCCGGCCCTCCGGCCCGGTATTCGCGGCACCAGCGTTCCAGGGACGCGATGCTCGCGATCCCGTGCCTGGCCATGACCTCCGTCTTGGTCATGCCGTTCTCGACGTGGTCGCGCGCCGCGGCGACCTTCGTCTCCCAGTCGTAGCGTCTGCTGCCGCTGCCTCCCATGACCGCCTCCTCGCCGCCGGACCTGTATAGTATGATCCATTTTTCCGCGGTCTGCCGGGGCATGGCAAGCCGTCTGGCGAGCGTGTCCTTGCCGGCTCCTGCCTTGATGAGTTCCAGTGCCTCGCGCCGGAACCCGTCGTCGTAGTGTTTCCTTCGATCCTCGCGCATACGAAAGAACCGCACCTCCGATCATTGAATCTGAATTTCTTCAGTCCAACAATCGGGGTGCGGTTCA
>NZ_JBKESZ010000020.1:0-678 GCF_056355775.1 Bifidobacterium sp. LH_743
GCGAACGTGATGGGCACGGGCGTGGTGACCGCGGGCCGGAAGGCCGGCACCGCCACGGTCACCGCCTCGGCGGGCGGCAGGAGCGCGTCCGTGCGGGTGTCCGTCACCGTCCCGGACGAGACCGTGGACATCACCTTCAAGGCGTCCGACGTGTCCCTGAAGGCCGGCGAGACCCTGTACGCCGTGGGCGACTGGGGCCAGGCCAACGCGTGGAAGCGCGGCTCCGGCGTCAGGCTCGCCAAGAGCGGCGGCGCCTACACCGGCACCGTCCAGGTGAGGAAGGGCCATGCGGTCACCGCCCGCCTGGTCAAGGTCGACGCCAGCGGCAGGACCACGTGGGACAAGATCGGCGACGTCAAGGCGACCGCCGACCGGTCCAAGACCGTCGGCCTCAAGTGGGACAACACCGTCGACAAGACCGTGGACGTCACCATCAACGCGGCCGCGGACCTGAAGTCCGGCGAGACCCTGTACGCGGTGGGCGACTGGGGCCAGGCCGACGCGTGGAAGCGCGGCTCCGGCGTCAGGCTCGCCAAGAGCGGCAACATGTACACCGGCACCGTCCAGGTCGACAAGGGTCATGCCATGGCGTTCCGCCTGATCAAGGTCGACGCCAGCGGCAGGACCACGTGGGATCCGGCCAAGGACCGCAAGGCCACCGCCGACAGGACCAAGAGC